>MPND01000056.1 GCA_002238855.1 SAR202 cluster bacterium bin90 | reverse complement strand
ATTCCGTTACCGAGCTGACGGCGGCGACTGCCCACCGTACACCTCACAACCCATCACATCCCCAGACTCTAGCCGGACCGCGAGTATCCCCTGCTGCCCACCCATCCGTAAACTTCACCCGGAACCGTCACTGTGAGCCTTCATTGGCCTCCAGTGTCACGACCGGACCCCTTCAGAACGCTCCAACGCAGGCATCATATACGGACTGCCACCTTGCCGCGTCCTTCACTCACGCTCCAGCGAATATAACTCTACTCTTCGGTGGATTCGGGCTTAACGGGGAATTGGTCAAGAGCATGGAGGAACTGGCCGTCGCGAACTTTCTGGCCAGCAACGGCGTGGCCTACGAGTACGAAAGGAAGTACGAGTTCCCAACCGCGACGCCGGAACGCCGGCAATACCAGCCGGACTTCTACCTGACCGGCCACGACATCTACATCGAGCACTTCGCCCTGGACGAACGGGGAAATCCCCCGGAGGGATGGACCGGGTACGCTGAAGGGGTCACCTGGAAGAGGGGCGTCCACGAGAGATACCAGACTTCCTTGATGGAGACCTACAGCTGGGAGCGCAGACAGGGAGTGCTGCTCCAGAACCTGAAAGAGAAGCTGGCGCAGCGTGGGGTCAAGCTGGAGCCGGTTCCAGTAGAGCAACTGGTCCGGAAGCTGTCGCAGACCCGAATTCGGCGGCTGGCCGGACTCATCGGGACATTCCTGAATCACGCCAAGTCCGGCAACATGCCTGAAGGAGAAATCCGGGAGGCCGCCCGTAACCACGACGACAGTAGCAGGACGGAACAGTTCCTGGATGTATTCACGGAGGTCAGAAGGCGCTATGAGTTGCTGTTGCAAGCCGAGGGAGCCAGAGATTTTCACGACCTGATCAACGAAGCCGCAGAACAGGTGGGGAGAGGCGGGTGGAACAGCCCGTTCCGGTACGTCCTTATCGACGAGTTCCAGGACATCTCCAACGGACGCATGAACCTGGCAAAGGCCCTCAGGAAGCTGGGCGTGGCCTACTTCCTGGTGGGAGACGACTGGCAGTCTATCTACCGGTTCGCCGGAAGCTACGTTGGCCTGATACACCAGTGCGACCGGTTTCTAGGACACACGCAGAGGGTCAACCTCACCCGGACCTTCAGATTCGGAGAGGGGATCGCCGGGCCCTCCACCGGGTTTATCCAGAAGAACCCGGAGCAGACGAGGAGAGACCTCCTTGCCCTCGACAGGGCCAGGGATCACGGCATCACGGTGATCGCCGATGAGAACCCGACCGAGGGTGTCAAGCAGGCTCTCTGGGCAATAGAGCAGAACAAGGATTCAGAGGCCGAAACCGTCAAGGTCCTGGGCCGGTACCGGAACAGCGTGAGGTCCCTGGCAGAGAGGACGCAGCGGAGGGGTCTCCGGGTCGAGTACGCAACCGTCCACAGCACGAAGGGGCTGGAGGCCGACCACATAATAGTCGTGGACCTGAAGGATGACCGCCGCTACGGATTTCCCAGCCAGATGGACGACGACCCATTGCTGACCATCGTAATGCCGCCCACCCACGGAGACCCGTATCCCTTTGCCGAAGAACGCAGGCTGTTCTACGTGGCCCTCACCCGGGCTAGAAAGGGAGCCTACCTAGTAACCGACCCCAACCGGCCATCGGAGTTTGTGCGGGAATTGACAAGAGACTACCCAGGAATCAGTAAGCAGGGCGCGATTCAGCCGAAATGCCCGGATTGTAGCAGCGGGTCGATGATCCAGTCCCAGACGGGTGACAATCTCCGGTGCACCAACTACCCGGTTTGCAGACACATGTGGCCCCGCTGCCCCGGGTGCCGCCGAGGGTACGCTTCCGCCAACGACGAGAGCACCGAAACCGTTTGCACCAGCGACGAATGCCCGTCGCCGTCAGAAGTCTGTCCCGAATGCAGGGAAGGGATCCTGGTCCTCAAACAGGGACGGACACAGTTCTGGGGATGCAGCAGGTACTGGGACGAACCATCTTGTGCCTACGCCAGGACCGCTACGAACACCGGCTAGGGGATGCCCAGGTGAAGCCCATAAAAGGCCACGCAGACTACCGTCCCTATGCGGAAAGCTCCCGCAATCAACGGCCCGAATGGCGTTTCCCTCTTGCGCAAAGCCCGAATCCACCAAGTACGTTGTGACCTTGCAGTAAAGAGGCAGGAGAACCATGGATGAGATCGGCTGGACAGACTTGATGTAGATGGTGCCTCTTGCAATCCGCTGGCAAGCCTCCGGCAGCGGTGGAGAGGCGCTTACGGATGTTCCGTAGGCAGCAAGGAACCTTCTCCGGTCTGTCCGGCACGAGTTGGGCAGACCCCTGACGGGCTCACAGATGTGGATGGTGTTGGCGGACCGGTTGACGATGCCGCGTCAGGCCGGTAACGGAATGGTTCGCAGTCTGGTCAGTGCGGGGCCGAACAGTGTTTCCCGGGGCCAGCCCTGCGGAAGATGCAGTGTGAGGAGGCGTGCCGAGCGAAGCCGTCCAACAATGGAGAATAAGCGTCGTCTGAGGGTCCTTGGGGACAGAACCTTCACAGACCTTAGCACGCAGTCTGATACGCGTTGCACCAGCTACGTCGACTTCCTTTTCCCACGCCCTTTCCCACGTCTGATTGCACTTAGAGAATTTTCATAGGTTGGATACTTAGGACAAAATGCAAACCGCGTTCCCGGCAGTTGAATCCGGACGTTATTTTATCACATGCCTCTTTGGCTCCGACGCCAGACCATCGGATACGCGTTACCTCAAGGTTTTTGTTACCGAACTGAAGCTATTGCCTCACGGTGGATGTTGCCGAAATCAGGTCATTGTTGCGCATCACGCTGCACATACTCCTGTCAGGACCGCTGTCAGGACTTCCTCATGCGAAGGGCGACTGCGGTGACGATCGTGGATGTTGCGAGGCTCAGGCAGCCGCCGATGATGATGTCTATGGGAACGAGAGGCACGGGCCATTTGGCTATCATCACGAATATCGGAATGCTGTATGTGGCATAGGCGGCGCAACCCAGAATGAAGCTGTTGAGCATCGCTTTGCGGAGGCTGTTTTCCCTGAGAGCAGGTTCGATTGCGAGATGGCTGTTCGCCAAGCCCATCAGCAGGAAGAATACGAGGAGCGCGGTGAACTCGAACCCGCCCCAGGTGCTCATTTCCTTGCCGAAGCTCCAATCGCTGCCCAGACCGCTGGCTTCACGCAGGTGGACATACATGGCAGTGACGAATGGAAACAGATGCCACACTATATCGATTATCGCGTACGCCAGGAACGCGGCAATGAATCTGACGAGCTTCATCATTTTTGTTCCCTCCGCCTTCAGGAGTTTCGTGGAATGTGCAGACGATCCAAACAGCAGGTTATAGCATACGCCTGCTTCCAGTACCAAGTCCAACTGATGATGACACGTTGGGTGTTCCTGGTGTTTATAGCTTTGGCTTGGGATAGACGCGGTTGAGTTTCACGCGAGCATTCTGAGAGCGAAAGCGCCAGTCTATGGTCACGCCGGCGGCGTTCCGCTCCCGCTCAAGCGTCTCTATATTTCGCCTGAACATCTCTTCATTGCAAGACGCCCCTCCAGACACTTGTGTCTGGGGCTCGAGTGCTGCTGGCGCTGCTCAGGGCCGGCGAAGGCCGGATCGACAACGGAATAGCCGTGGCGCACCTTGTAGCTATAGAGCGGAGCTACCTTCCCTAGGGTAATACCCACTGGACGCAGGAGCTGCTTGAGTACAAGGTCGTGGAATCGGGCTGTATGGAGAGCATAGCTAGGGAGACGGTGCGCCAGAGCTTGAAAAGAACGAACTCAAGCCCTGGTGGACCAACGCGTGGCGTATCCCCGAACTGAGCGTGGAGTTCGTGGCAAGGCTGGAGGGCGCACTTAACCTTACGAGCCACCGTGGATATACCTATTGGCTCAAACCGGTGTGGATACTGGCTTGAAAATGTCTCGGGACAGGTTTTGAATTAAAATACTATAGACATAAGGAGCGAAGGAGCTACCCGATGGCATTTACGGAGATGGAACAGATCGAAGCCGAGATAGCAGCGATATTCAACGTGCGACCCGCACGTGACCGCAACGTTCTGGACAGGTTCGAAGTCGGCAAGGAGATGATGAGCGAGGTCTTTCTGTTTGCGCAGTACCGTGGTTTTGCGCTTTAAGACGGGTTGGTGGCCACTTTCAAGATGCCGTGGGATGACGAAGAGAACGGACCTCCGCCTCTGTCGTGCTGGCTGCGGCTGACCAAAGAGGAGGATGGAACGTTCTGCGTAAGCATTGTCGAAGACGAGAAGCAGCCGCAACAACCCAGCAGATCGACAGACTTTGACTGGGCGAGAGTAATCTAGGCGGTCCTTGCCAACGACAGTTGCCGGTATGTTGCGGCGGCAACACAGACAGGCTAATCTGTCGAGCAGCCGATAAGTGTGCGTGCGCCGGATTTGGAAACGGCGCCCGGACGTTTGTGGGCGAGTGGTTCCCGTCGGCACCATATTACCTGGTCTTGCCGTATGGTCATTAGAGAGCTGTGGCGGAGCAGAGTCCATGTATGAGCGTCATCCGGCACGAACGAACCTGCACAGGCTGAGCAGATCCCGGCGCGTTACGAGAGCGGTATGGAACATGTCAGGCGCGGGCGACACGAGAGCGCCGCGAGGAGTTTCACCAGGGCGATCAGGCTGGACGGTGACAACGACGAATACCGCTACCTGCGAGGGCTGGTGTATATTCATCTGGAACGCTACGACAGGGCAATCTCAGACTTCAGGGCCGCGGCTGCTCGTGCCCCCGCTCACGCGGAGGCGCACGCTTGTCTGGCAAGCACGTACGCAATGGTCGCCGAGTACGAGCTGGCAGTCGAGTGCTACGAGGAGGCCATTAGGGTTGACCCCGGATACGAGCAAGGCCGCGCCAGTCTTGAGGCCATCCGTGCATTCCTGGGGAGCAGATGCGGAGAGGCCAAAGACATCAAGCCACCACCGAAATAGCCGGCAGCATTGACACCGGCCTTGGCTTGATCCATCTTTGTGGGATCGAAATGAGCCGGGATGGCCGTCAACCCCTTGAGAACCCCAGGGCAACAGGGTGCTCCCTGGGCGGCGCGAACACCCCCCAATGGCCCGGCAATGGCATTGAAGCGGCGGACAGGCATTATGGCAGATCCCACGAGAGAGCAGTTGCGAGAGCTGCACGGTAAATTTGGCGAGTTCTGGGACGCCGGACCCTGGCAGGCGCTCGATGACCTGGACGTGGTGGCAGTCGAGCACCCTTCGGGTCGGTACACCGGGTACTGCTCCGTACTGGGCTCTGCGTTCAGGAAGTACGGGCTGGCGGTGTTCATAGGTGATGAGGGACTGTCCGGATACCTCGACCTGGTGAATGACGAGGTGGATCCGGAGTCTCCGGAGGGTTTTGACAGGATGAACGCGCTGCTTGCGGTGCGCGGAGACAGGGAGAGTCTGAGCGAGAGTGAGATTGCGGCGATGCGTCGCGCGCGACTCCGCTACAGGGGCAGGGGTGTGTGGCCGATCCTCCGCAGCCTGCGGCCAGGATACCTGCCGTGGCGGCTGGACGAGGATGAGGCCGTCTTTCTCACGGTTGCGCTCGGCAACATGATCGATGTGGCATCGAGAGTGTTATCCGGAGACCTGGTGTTATACGGCGAAGACAACTCCGATCTCATGTTGATGCGCGTCTTTCGTGACGGGGTGTGGGTCGATGGATGGATGAAGTATCCCGAACCGGTAACTCCCGCGCCCGCGCCCGAATATCACGACCCCGAGCGCCTCCGCCGCCTCAACCCGTCAATGCCCAAGGGGTCGGCGGTCTGGGAGATTGGCGTCTTCTACGTGCACACGTCCGTTCAGGAGGAGAGAGGAAGTCGCCCCTATTTTCCGACGATGGCGCTCGCGGTCGACCGTTCCACGACGCTGATAGTGGGAATGAAGTTGCTTGGGGCATCGCCGTCGTATGAAGAGCGCCGAGACGCGCTAGTGGAGATGCTGGAGAGTGCGGATGCTCTGCCTTCGCTTGTGGTGGGGGACTCCGTCGAGACCGCGATGTTGGCCTTGCCGATACTTTACGAATTGGGCGTCGAACTGACGCTGGAATCTACCCCCGGCATATACGACGCTAGGTCGACGTTCGAGAACTCCACAGACTGAGGGTGATAGGGAGGGCAATTCGCCTTGTGCTGACGGAGTCACCACAATTGACGATGTCGTCATTCTGTTTGTCCGTCGCAGGACACACTTCAGGGCAACTCCTCCCGTCATACTGCTCGGTGTCGCGCAAGTCTGGAAGTGAACACCCCATCGCATGCCTCCGCTTAATTTAGAGAGTTAGCAATGACCACAGTTCCCCTGCCAAATTTTCTGCCCGTGGACGCCTTGAACGAATTTAGGAAATTCGACGGTCCTCTCATCTACCTGCCTGCGCCCCTGGGACATCAGGACCCGTCCATACAGCAAGAGCGATTTGAAAGTGTCAATAGGTACTGCGGATACCTGATCCGCCAACACGCGCTCGTCTTCTCGCCACTGTCTTTTGGCGCTTCGCTCGATAAGGACGCCATCCCGAACAGCGCCTGGTATGCTCTTGGACTCCAGATGCTGTCGCGCTGTGACGAGTTACGAATTCTCGGACTGGACGGATGGCAAGACAGTGTAGGCGTGACCCTCGAGACCAGGTATGCCAGACAGCTTCGCATCCCCGTTTCTGTCGCGGATCCGTCGACTTACGAAGTGAAGTTGCTGCACGGTAACTGAAGTTATCGCTGACGATAGTCTTTGCCTCTTGTGAACTCCGTGGTCTTTCTGTAGCTTATTGGGATTGGGAAGCCTGCGCAGAACCTGACCATTAAGCTCTATGGATTGGATTTCCAACATCCTGAAGCGGGACGATCAAGGCGTTCTCTTACGTCTTTGATTAACTGTTTGTCTAGGCTCCACGATCAGTGCATCCATTCCTGTGCCGCGATAGTGCCGGGCACAGGTGAGTCTCTCCTATGCTTATGCCTCAAATAGATTGACGTCTGTCCTGTACAGAATACGATAGATGTCGCCGTATGCAGTACTCTCGGGATTTTGAAGAAGCTGGATCTATGCACTCGTCGCCTCACAGCTGTCGGCCATCCGTAAAGAGCGAAAGTTGTAATGAGCGAGTGGTCCTCTACACGCCGAGGATCAACATCTGTCATTTTTTGGTATATCGATTTGAACAAGTAGCTATCCCAATGAACAAATGCACCTCATGAGAACCCGGCCCGTCCGCAATGTAAGACGCTCGGCGGATTCTTCCATTATTGCTATATAATGTTTGAAGGCAATTGCTCCACTGAGAGTGCTGGTTTGCCGCATTTGATCGGAAAATCGCGTTGACCTCTTCTGTCAAGATCACTCGCACATAGGAATCCAAGGCGAACAGGACATCACCATGTCGGACCAATTCTTTGACAATCCTATCTTGAATTCCCCGTATGAGTACCCGGCAAGGCATTGGGAACTTAGGAACGGACAGCCGACGCAGAGTGTCATTGATGGACGGCGCGGCGCAGACTTCTTCACGCCGATTCCGAAGCCCAGACGTAGAAGCAGGCGGGCTTCCCGGCAGGAAGAGTTTGTATTCGACGAAGGAAGAGAGCTTTCCACGCGAGAGCAGCAGTACGACGCAGCCGCTATCGTAAACGAGATTCGCGGTCATGTTGACCAGTGGCGAACTTTACCAAATCCAAGAGACTGGGGCGTCACTCCCGAGACCCAAAAACTGCTGCAATACTGGCGCGGTCACCATTTCAATGATATCCGCCCGTTCTTCTGTCAAATTGAAGCTGTGGAAACAGTAATCTGGCTCACCGAAGTTGCCCCTAACTTAGGTAGAACGGGACGACGCATTCTAAACTATCTTGACCGTGCCAGTAAGAGCGCCAACCCTGAGTTAGCACGCCTTGCACTAAAGATGGCTACCGGTGCCGGCAAGACAACCGTGATGGCGATGATAATAGCCTGGCAGACTGTCAACGCAGTGCGGCATCCCACCAGTAATAGATTCACGCGTGGATTTCTAGTGGTCGCGCCCGGCATACCCATCAGAGACCGCCTCCGCGTATTACTGCCCAGCGACCCGGATAGCTACTACACCGCGAGAGATCTCGTCCCTGCCGACATGCGGCACGATGTCAAGAGCGCGAAAATCGTCATCACCAATTATCATGCATTCAAGCTGCGTGACAAGATGAACCTTTCCAAGGGCAATCGGGATTTTCTTCAAGGCCGAGGTCCGGCGATGAACACGCTGGAAACCGAAGGACAAATGATGCAGCGCGTCATGTCCGGGCTGACGGGCCTGAAGAACGTGCTGGTTCTTAATGACGAGGGACATCACTGCTACCGTGAAAAGCCAGGCGACGATGAAGAGGGCAGACTGCCTCGCGAAGATAGTCAGGAGGCGAAGAAGAACAGCGAAGCCGCCCGCCTCTGGATTTCGGGCTTGGAAACGGTCAAGCGCAAGATAGGCGTTAGGCAAATCATAGACCTGTCGGCGACTCCGTTCTTCCTGCGCGGCTCCGGCTACGCGGAGGGAACTCTGTTTCCTTGGACAGTGAGCGATTTCTCTCTGATGGACGCCATCGAGTGCGGTATAGTCAAGCTACCGCGTGTGCCGGTTGCAGATAACATCCCCGGCGCGGATGTTCCCATATTCCGCGAATTGTGGAAGCATATCAGGACTGAAATGCCGAAGGCGGGCCGGGGAAAGGCGAAGAACCTGGACCCTCTCAGTCTGCCCGTGAAGCTACAAACCGCATTGGACGCCTTGTATGGAAACTACAAGCAGACCTATGAGATGTGGCAGGACGAGGACATCCCTGTTTCGCCTTGCTTCATCATTGTATGTAACAATACATCCACTTCGAAGCTCGTATATGACTACATATCGGGCTTCGAGCGTGAGAATGAGGACGGCTCATTCGCTCTTGAGAACGGGCGCCTTCCCCTTTTCCGCAACTTTGATGAGTACGGTAATCGCCTAGCTGTACCTCGCACTCTTCTGATAGATAGCGAGCAGTTGGAATCTGGCGACGCCCTTGACCCGAACTTCCGCAAGATGGCAGCCTCCGAGATTGAGCAGTTCCGGCGTGAAATCATTCAGCGCACCGGCGACCGCAGGCAGGCGGAAAACATTAGCGACCAGGACCTGCTCAGAGAAGTGATGAACACGGTGGGCAAAGAGGGGCGTATCGGTGAGTCCATTCGATGCGTGGTCTCAGTGTCCATGCTCACGGAGGGTTGGGACGCCAGCACTGTAACCCATATATTGGGAGTGCGCGCTTTTGGAACGCAGCTCTTGTGCGAGCAGGTGGTCGGGCGAGCGCTCCGACGTCAGTCTTATAACCTGAATGAAGACGGGCTTTTCGATGTTGAGTACGCCGACGTGCTTGGTGTGCCGTTCGACTTCACCGCCAACCCTGTTGCGGTCAAACCTAACCGCCCGCGCAAAACAACGAATGTTAGGGCGGTTCGCCCAGACCGCGACGAGTTGGAACTCCGCTTCCCTCGCGTGTTGGGCTACCGCGTAGAGCTTCCCAGCGAGCGCCTCTCAGCCGAGTTCACCGACGATTCTACCTTTGAACTGACGCCCGACCAGATAGGCCCTACGATAACCCGTAACGAAGGCATAATCGGCGAGGGCATCGACCTTGACTTAGTGCATACGAATGACTTGCGCCACTCAACTCTTCTTTATCACCTCACCAAGCACCTACTCGAAACGAAGTGGCGCGCAGACGGCGGTAATACCGACTATCAACTATTCGGGCAGATGAAAGCCATCGTGAATCGCTGGCTCCGCGAACACCTCATATGCAAAGGCGACACATATCCTGCCCAGCTTATGTACCGCGAAATTGGTGATATGGCTTGTGAGCGCATCACGGATGCTATAACTCGCGCGCACATGGAAGAAATCCCCATCAAGGCAATGTTGGACCCGTTCAATCCAGCAGGCTCGACGGCCTATGTGAATTTCAACACATCGCGTGACACCTTATGGCGCACTGACGCTCGCAAGTGCCACATTAACTATGTGGTGTACGAGGGCGGCTGGGAAGCCGAGTTCTGCCGGGTGGCAGAGACACATCCGAGAGTGATGTCCTACGTGAAGAATTATAATCTTGGACTGGAAGTGCCGTATCGCATCGGCTCGAACCCACGTACGTACATCCCCGACTTCATTCTGCAAATTGACGACGGACACGCCGAAGACCGGCTGAACCTGATAGTCGAAGTCAAAGGCTACCGCCGTGAAGACGCCAAAGTGAAGAAGTCCACTATGGAGACTTACTGGATACCGGGCGTCAACAACCTGAAGACATATGGACGCTGGGCGTTTGCAGAGCTTACGGAAGCCTACCTGATGGAAACCGACTTGGAGGCGAAATTGGAGGAGGATTTCAGCGCGCTGATTGAGCGCACGGTCTCAGACGCCAAGCCCGAGACTATGGCGGACTTTATGCGTGGACATATCGGTGTGGTGAACAGCAGCGAATTCGGGTCAGAAGGTGCGAGTTTGTCAACCAACACGGGCAAGAGGTTCGCCGACGCTCTCTTGCAAGATTATCGTCAGCGACAGACACGTCAATGATTCTGACTGACACCGGGCCTATTGTGGCGCTGCTAAATGCGGACGATCAGTTTCATGAGCAATGTGCCAGACTGTTAGACAGACTGCCTCCGGTCCCTTTATTGACAACGCAGATATGCTTCACCGAAGCGATGTATCTGTTAGGAAGCGTTGGCGGAATTCAGTATCAGAACGCACTCTGGGAATGGTACACCGCCAAACGGCTTGAGTTGCACAACTCGACACCGGAAGAGTTTCTGAGGATGCAAGGATTGATGCAGCTGTACGAAGACACTCCGATGGACTTGGCGGATGCCTCTCTGGTAGCGGCTGCCGAGTGTCTCAGCATAAATCGCATATTCGCTCTGGACACGGACTTCTATGTATATCGGCTTGGAGACGGTTCGGCGTTGGATATAATCAGGTAGTACGACACAGAATTGCTTGGGATATATTGAAATGATCATGAGTTTGCCAGAAAGCCACGTTAACCGCATAGACCTTGGCATCGACTGGTCGAAATGCACCCGGAAGGAAATCGACTTCTTGGAGCTAGGCTCCGACCTAGGCGATTTCCAACTGAACGCTCAGTGCAATAATCGCCTTGCTCGAATCACCGAGTTGAAATGGGAGTTAGCGGCAACGGAGGACCCAATTCGTAGTGACGCAATTGAGGATGAAATTCAGGCGATGCTTCTCCAGATCGAAGTTGCCAAGCAGCAAGGGTTGTTTCAGGACTATGGCTATCTGAAGCGGCGCATCGCGGAAGGAGCGTCGGCAGACGAAGTGTATCCGATGATGCCATCTGCTTATGCGATGGTGTGCGACCGTGTGCGCCGGATCAACGCGCGCCCTGTTAAGCATAAGAAATCGTTCCTTGCATTGATTGGAGGGGCAACATTACTTGGTGTGTTGGCGGATCTAATCACCATAAGGGACTCCGACCTGGCGAATAGACTAAAGGAATTGCTTCTAGAGATTTTGCGAATGTAGCAAATTGCCCTTCACGTTCTTGCATATCCATGCCTCTAAACTCAGTGAGGTGAAAACATGCCCCGTCGCCCGCGCAAGCCCATCGAGGTTACGGCCACTACTCACGACGATTCGCGTCCAAACATCCCGACTGCCGAGTATCAGCCTATTCTGACCGACGAGGAACGCTCTCCCGTGCAGGTCGCCTACGCGCGGCGCAACCGCGATCTCGATCCCCAGCTCGTCTGGCGCGGCAAAGACGAGCAAGACCTGGACGACCTCACTGTGCCCGCGCCGCCGCTATTCATCCAGGAAAAGGTGCATCCCAAGGTCCTCATCGACGACCTGATGCGCCTGTCGAAGAGCGAGCAGACGCCCGACGAATACCAAATCGACCTGTTCGCCGATTTCAACGGGCTGCCCGACGCCGACGCGCGCACGGAATTCTACCAGCACGAGCAAAACTGGTCGAACCGCATGATTCTGGGAGATAGCCTCCAGGTGATGGCGTCCCTAGCCGAGCGCGAGGGACTGCGCGGCAAAGTGCAGTGCATCTACATCGACCCGCCCTACGGCATCCGTTTCAACTCCAACTTCCAGTGGTCAACAACCAGCCGCGATGTGAAGGACGGCAACCGCAGTCACATCACGCGCGAGCCGGAGCAGGTCAAGGCGTTCCGCGATACTTGGCGCGACGGCATCCACTCCTATCTGTCATACCTGCGCGACCGCATTACCGTCGCCCGCGACCTGCTCACTGAGAGCGGTAGCCTTTTCCTACAGATTGGTGATGAAAATCTGCATCGCGTCAGGGCATTGCTGGATGAGGTTTTCGGCGAGGATAACTTCGTCATTACTATTCCATTCCAAAAGAAGGCTTATCAGGATGCTCTGTCTCTGTCTCCAGTGAATGACTATGTACTGTGGGTAGCCAAGAAAAGAGAAGCAATGAAATTCCGCCCTCTCTTTTCACCAACACCATTTGAAGGCGATGTCGGCAAATATAGCCGTATCGAGTCACCATCCCTTCGCATCGAACGGTCTGTTACCAAGAATTATGAAGAACTGACCTCGTTAATTGAGCAAGATTGGAGACTGGTCAGAGAAGACTATCCGGTTCACAGTCAAGATCCCCCATCCACACCGCAACCTTTGGAATTTCGTGGCATCACTTATGAGCCGCCGCCGGGGAGACATTGGTCGCAGCGTTGGCCTGATGGTATGCAGCGGCTCGCGAGAGCAGGTAGATTGCGAGGAACGGCATCACGACTCTATGCTAGAGAGTATTGGACAGATTCAGCCATCGTGCCCCTCAATAACCTCTGGACTCAATTAAAGGGGCCTGCCAATCCCATTTACGTTGTCGAGACGACAACAACAGTGATTGAGCGTTGTGTCCTAATGAGCACCGACCCTGGTGACCTTGTTCTAGATCCCACTTGTGGAGCGGGTACCACCGCGCATGCCGCAGAAAACTGGGGCAGACGTTGGATTACAGTAGACACCAGCCGGGTCGCGTTGGCGCTCGCCCGCGCTCGCATCATGGGGACACGCTACCCGTATTACCTGCTCGCCGACAGCCTCGAAGGGCAGCAGAAGGAAGCTGAGCTGAGCCGCCGCGAACCGTCGGACGTACCCACATACGGCAGCATTCGACAGGGCTTCGTCTATGAGCGCGTGCCGCACATCACCCTGCGCGACATCGCCATCAATGCCGAGATTGATACCATCTGGGACGACTTCCAGCAGACGCTTGAGCTACTGCGCACCGAACTGAACGCTGCACTCGGCGAGAGCTGGGAGGAGTGGGAGCTACCGCGCGATGCCGGTGATGGCTGGAACGCCGCAGCCAAGAAATTGTACGCCGAGTGGTGGAAGGCGCGCATAGCCCGACAGCGCGAGATTGACGCATCCATCGCTGCCAACGCCAATTTCGAGTATCTGTACGACAAGCCCTTTGAGGCGAGGCGTAAGGCGCGCGTTGCGGGCCCGTTCACCGTAGAAAGCGTATCGCCTCACCGCACGCTGGAAGTCGATGAAAACGACGAGTTGATAGACCGCATCGCTGAGGGAAGGAACGGCTATGGCGACGAGTACGACTTCGCGCAAGTTATGCTGGAAAACCTGAAGACGAGTGGTGTTCAGCAGGCGCATAAGGACGACCGGATAGAGTTTGCTTCCATAACGCCCTGGCCCGGAGTTTTGGTCTGCGCCGAAGGCAATCTCCAGGGCGGGCAGCGCGCCGGCATCTTCGTTGGGCCGGAGTTCGGCACCGTGTCGCGCGCCAACTTGGTGGAAGCGGCAAGAGAGGCTGCGGAGTGCGGCTTCGACATGCTGATAGCCTGTGCCTTCAACTACGACGCCCACTCCACGGAGCTGGAGCGGCTAGGGCGCATTCCCGTGCTCAAGGCGCGCATGAACGCCGACCTGCACATGGCGACAGACTTGAAGAACACCGGCAAGGGCAACCTTTTCGTCATATTCGGTGAGCCGGACATAGATATTATTGAGGCCGACGAGGGCGACTCCGCAAGCAGGCAGGTCAAAGTGAAGGTGAACGGGGTGGATGTGTTCGTTCCCAACGCTGGCGAGATACGCAGCGACGGTCCGGAAGGTATAGCCTGCTGGTTCATCGACACCAACTACAACGGCGAAAGCTTCTTCGTGCGGCATGCCTACTTTCCCGGAGCAACTTCTGACCCGTACAAAGCGCTCAAGACTACGCTGAAAGCCGAGATAGACACTGAAGCATGGGCAACGCTAAAAAGCGACATCTCGCGCCCCTTCGACAAGCCCGATTCGGGCCGCATAGCGGTGAAGGTAATCAACCATCTTGGGGACGAAGTGATGAAGGTGTTCCGCGTAGAGTGACGACTTTTGAGCGCAACGTCAACTCCAATGTCCAGTAAACAGTAATGCAGTTCCTAATCGCAGACACATTCACCGAAAGCCTCTCCCGGCTGAACAACGCCGAGCAGCAGCGCGTGAAGACCTCCGCGTTTGACTTGCAACTCGACCCGTCGCGTCCGGGGCTTAACTTCGAGAGGCTGCAACGCCCCAAAGACGCCAACTTTCGCTCCGTGCGCGTCAACCGCGACATACGGATTATCATTCACCAGTCAGACGGCAGACTACTGCTTTGCTATGTGGGGCACCACGATGTCGCTTACCGCTGGGCTGAGCGACGTAGGCTCGAAGTTCACCCTATGACGGGAGCGGCGCAACTGGTTGAGGTGCGCGAGACGGTGCGTGAAGTGCCGGTGTATGTTGAGGTAGAACGCCCAAGACCACCACTATTCAGGAGAGTATCCGATGACGACCTGCTGAGATACGGAGTGCCGGAGGATTGGCTGGAAGATGTGCGCGTCGTGGTCTCGGAAGATGATCTTCTGGAACTCGCAACTCATTTACCGGAGGAGGCGTCTGAAGCATTACTGCAGTTGGCTACCGGCGGGTCGCCGAGCGTTCCCACTCTCCCGCAAGCAGACCCTTTCTCGCACTCGGACGCCCTTCGTCGCTTCCGCGCAATAGGCGATACGGAAGAACTGGCTCGCGCGCTGGACTATCCTTGGGAAAAGTGGGCGGTTTTCTTGCATCCGACGCAGCGAGCTTTGGTGGATCGCAACTACAGGGGGCCTGCGCGCGTGTCGGGCTCAGCCGGCACAGGCAAGACAGTCGTCGCGCTACATCGCGCCGTGCATCTTGCGCGCTCCAATCCTGAAAGCAGAGTGCTGCTGACGACCTTTTCGGACACGCTTGCGAACTCACTTCGAGCAAAGTTGCGCGTGTTGATTGACGGCGAACCGCTCATAGCCGAAAGGCTGGAGATACATGCCATAGAAGCTATTGGCAGACGGTTGTATGAACGAAGACTTGGTAATCTGAAGATTGCTCCTACCCGCACCATACGCAAACTGCTAGAAGCGGAGCTCGCAAATTCCGATGGGGTTAATTTCTCTGAGCAGTTCTTGATGTCCGAATGGGAGCTTGTAGTTGAGGCTTGGCAATTGGACAACTGGGTAGCCTACCGCGACGTCCAGCGTCTTGGCCGAAGAACGAGGCTGCCGGAGAGTCGCCGTCGAGAACTTTGGAACATATTTGAGCGCGTTCAATCCGTCTTGAATACTGAAGGACTGATAACGCTACCCGGCATGTTCACCGAATTGGCCGCTCAAATCAGTAGCAGCGGGAATCCCCCGTTCGATATGGCTGTGGTAGATGAGGCGCAGGACTTAGACATCTCTCACTTGAAGTTTCTTGCAGCTATGTGTGGGGCAGTTCCCAATGGCCTGTTCTTCACGGGCGACCTTGGGCAACGCACATTCCAACAGCCGTTCTCTTGGAAATCGTTGGGAGTTGACATACGCGGTCGCTCGCACACAATGAAGGTGAACTATCGCACCTCTCATCAGATAAGGGAGCAAGCCGACCTTCTGCTGGACCCTAAATTGTCCGATGTGGACGGCAACATCGAAGAGCGTGGCGGGACAATTTCATTGTTCAATGGTGCTGACCCACAAGTGAAGGTCCTGACAAGCGTCAATGATGAAATCGAAGCGGTCGGCGTGTGGTTGTCCGAATTGGCGCGGGGCAATGTTGAAGCTCACGAAATAGCGGTCTTTGTGCGTTCCGAAAACGAGATTGGCAGAGCGAAGGCGGCTGTCGAATCCGCGAGTCTCCCGTACATCGTTCTCGATAACGATGTGCAAGTAGCAGAGGGGCATGTTTCGATTAGCACAATGCACCTTGCCAAGGGGTTGGAGTTTCGCACCGTCGCGGTAGTGGCATGTGACAGTGAAGTGGTTCCAAGTTCTAAGCGATTGGAAATCATTGCCGATGGTTCGGACCTTGAGGACGCTTATAACACGGAAAGATACCTGTTGTATGTGGCCTGCACTCGGGCGCGAGACCACCTTCTGGTTACGGGCGTCGAGCCTGAGTCGGAGTTTCTGGCAGACCTTCAAGCATGATTGAGTTTTGCCCCAGATTGGGGAACCACGTGTTAGACTCTTTACTGCATTCCATAAGACAACTCAACGAGTTGCAAATTGATATGATTGTCTTCGTAATTTCGGCCCGTAAAATGGTTGGTGGGCCCACACTCATATAGCCTTATTTGTGCAACACGGCTTAACTTCTGAGGCTTTGTTAGCGAAAGCGACTAAATTCAGGCCGGAATTATTCTGAATGTCAATAGGTCCTGGTGGAGATGAGGGAGTGTCTGGAGCGAAACGGGGGGCTGATTCATCTGAAAGTCATAATGAGATAGACAATACGAACAAACATTATGAGCCACAGTCTTACCTCAAGAGATTTGGGTTGGATGGTAGGTCGGACAGGATTTGGGTTTATGATAGAACGAATCCCGCCGGGGGTCCGCGTCTTGGGCACGTCAAAAAGGTGTCAGTGTCCAGGGATGCCTACACGATCAGCGATGACAAGTTCTTAACGGAGAGATTGGAGCCTGGCTTCAAAGAGACCTTGGATTTCATCTGTCCTCATGTGGAAGCTCACGGTGACTTTCCGATCAAAATCCACCCAGGTCTTCTGTCTTGGATGGTAAAACTTCTGTCTGTAACGCAACTCAGATGTAGTGGACGGCGTTCTGTATCTCACCCTGTGATTGAAGGTATATACGACGAGGATATTAGGGCAACCAAAGTGTTATTTCTGGAGATGGAGAAGCGTTTTCCGGACTTTGTGAAGATATTGGACGAGGCGCTATTAAAGTTAGGCGTGACACGGCAAGATTTGATAAATGCTTTTGGCGGTGTGAGTGGGGAGAACAATAGACGTGAATGGGTAGCCAAGAAACTGGACCCCATAGGCAGGTCTGATTATTACGCCCGAATTCGTCACACACTGGAGGGCGGAAGCTGGAGATTCTACAAGGCCTCTGAAGGCAGGAGTTACATATCATCGGACATACCAGCTGTACAGATACAACTGGGTTCGGAGCCTGAATATAAGAACTCCTGGGTCTGGTTGATGCCGTTAAGTCAGAAAGTCTGCGTTGCCGTGCTCACTGGAGACGCTGCTGACCCCGAAGCCAAATACCCACCTGCCGGGTTGTGCAGCACTGATGAGGGAGTTGACCTCATCAACAATCTGGTCTTTGGGCACGCGTTTCGATTTGTGTATTCGTCAGATCAGAGTGAAATTATGCGTGCTGCCGCTAATGATAAGGAGAGCGATTGGATGCAATTGGATGAAGGGCGACGGTCTAGTGCGTTGTCCGAGCTGCGGGAGGGATATCGGGCGAGAATAGAGGAATGCCTGAACATATTAGCGTAAGAACCGGCAGACTTTTCGACGACTTCACACCAATAAACTCAAGCGGGGCGCACGGCAATCTGTGCCATATCCTCGACATCAAGAAGTGTGTCTGCAATTTCTGTGCCAAGACGATGGAATTTGTGGAGCGGCTGACAGAGTAGCCCCAGCAGCGATCCGTAAACGAATTTTTCGCGGTTTAGATGAGGCGAGACTTCATGGCGAATTTCCAACACTTAAATTGGTTCAAAGAAGGTGTCGAAAGTTGGAATAAGCGGCGCAGAAACGAACGATTCAGCCCCGACTTGCAGGGTGCGGATATTTCCGGTGAGTTTGACTTGCCTGAATTCCCAAGGATGCTCACCCCGCCACATTCTGCATTACGTGGCATCGACCTCTCAGGCGCCGATCTCAGAGGTTCCAGGCTCGAAAATCTAGATTTATCGAATGCGGACTTTCTGGGAGCATGTTTAGAAGAAGCTAGGCTGAACAACTCGCGCTTTATGGATTCTAGGTTTCATCACAGCCGCCTCGACGGAGCACACCTCAACAGATGCGATTTTTCTGGCGTAATATTCGAGGACACCTGGTTCCGTTCAGCAGACTTTACAGAGGCGAATTTCTCTTGTGCATCGTTCATTCGATGCCAGATAGATAAGGCGATTTTCCATAGGGCCGACCTGAGTGGCACAGACTTCATATTGACCACTCCCTGGGACGCGTCTCTATTTTACCCTCCATCACGGGACAACGAAGTCGAGGGATTCGATACTGAAACTATCGTCTCAGTGGACCGCCTTCTGGAAGAATGCCGGAATTTTGGAGAAGAGACAGGTCGGGACGAGTTTCTGTATTTCCGAGGAGAGAGCAAGTTTGGTAAGGAGCTGTTGCCTTCTGTGATGAGACAGCCTCCGAAGGGTCGGCGTCCCCTGCGTCCAGTGGAAGGCGAGATGCTGAAGGAGTTAGCGCCGCGGAAACCAGACTCCTTCAACGAACTAGATTCCGCACTCGGCGAATGGGTATTTGCCCAGCATCACGATCTACCTACTCGCTTTCTTGAAGTCACCCGCAATCCTCTGGTTGCGCTCCACTACGCGTGCACTAACAATCTTGATGAAGACGGACAAGTTCATATTTTCGCCGTTCCCAGGTCCATGATCAAGTCGTACGACAGCGATGCCGTGAGTGTGGTTGCAAATTTTGCGAAGTTGCCTAGGTGGGAAAAGAACCTCATCTTGGGTAAGGTCGAAGCGGACGCCAGGGACGATGAATTTCATCGCCTCGCCTCTATCAATGGGCGTAATCTTATTCAAAGGGTTAAGACTCGTCTCTACGATGCTATCAGACAGGAGAAACCCTATTTTCAGGAGCGTATAGACATCCGCGACCTGTACCGAGTATTTGTAGTCCAGCCTCAGCTTATGTTCGAACGCATTCGGGCGCAGTCGGGTGCGTTTCTAATATCGGCGTTTCACGAGAGGTTTGAGCGCGATGAAATCCTAAAGTGGAATCCCGACATTCCGATCTACTCGCACTACACTTTGAGGATTCCGGCAGAGCGAAAGGAACCCATCACCAAGGACCTCGCTTTGCTTGATGTGACGCGTGAAACCCTTTTCCCTAGCGTTGACGAATCAGCGCGCTCGGTTAAGAAACACTATCTCGACCGCAGCAAGCAGTTCGACGAGGGTCTAACTCCGCCATTCTGAGCACCGAAGGCCACCTGTTTCAGGAAGTGGCGACAATCTTTGAGCGCATGGAATTGAGAGCTACAAGATAGGCGTAAAATGATATGAAGATGAGCTGCGATAGCTGATTGGACTCATCAGATCTGTCAGTGTCAAAGTTAAAATAGGCGAAATCGCCAAGTTTGAATTGACCTACCTGTCAAGGGCGGCGACGGACCGCTGAGGGAATGAGCAGGCGCGATGTCATCCGCTGCCTTAAACGCTATGTCGCTCGCGAAGTCAACGCGACCATCCAGAAGCCCTACCAGGTACTCGTTAACGCTGCTTGACATGTATAGGAGTGTCGGTTGCTCTCTCTTAACCACCTGTCCGATTAATTGGGTCCACCTCAATCTTACGGTGAAAATCGCGTGCAACTCCTCGCTTCCTATTGTGAATGCCTTCCAGCATTTTCTCTGAGTAGGGCCGAGGCACGTTCAGTTAATTCCACATACTGTCGCGCGTTCTGAGAATCAATTGTAATATCCAAGTCATGAGCTGCTTGGTTTCTGACTTTCCTCAATTCCATAATTAGCTCATACAAATTGCCTTGTAGCAGTTGTTCCTCATTAAGGGCACGCATCAGTCGCCTCATCGACCCCAACTCCGCCCTAATTCCAAGTTCGGCCAATGTTTCTCTGGCCACAAGTTCAAATCGTAGCCAAGCCTCAATTACAGCGGCTCGAGGGTCATTACGAATTGCGTCTTCTGCGCGTTCATCTATCTGGACAGGTTCGACGGGATGTTCCTGCAACTGTTCCAGGGGATCAAGGTCTAATCTCGTCCCATTATGGCTGATTGACCTGATTCGAGAAATCAGGCCACTTATTGGCTTTTTCAGAAGAAGAACGACAAATATGATCGTCAGTGGCCATACCAACGCATCTACGATAGTCGCCGCAAAAGCCAAACCATTCATTCAAGTCTCCCCTACCGATGTAGACTAATCTCTTGCCAATCGAACGTTTAAGTAATTTGTTTGAAAATTGAACTTCTCGGTCGAATGCTCGGTGTTTCTATAGGCAATTATATCCCTAACTGTCAATGGCGGCGCAATGATGTGTCTGTTATGAACGGCGGCGACATAATGTACCACGAGGGCGGATAGATAAGCCGATCACGGCGGTCTAAAACCATACCGTCTGTCAGCTTCCGATAGAGTCTATCGAGACTCTGAGGAAGGTGATCATGGATGTACATCGTGGACATGTATTTGCGCGTGCGTAAGGCGTGCCTGGTAGAGGGTATGAGCATCAGGGAAGCGTCCCGGGTGTTCGGGCTGCACAGAGACACCGTACGCAAGATGCTGTCGCATCCGGTGCCTCCCGGATACCGCAGGAAGCGCCCACCCCGTCGTCCCAAGCTCGAGCCCTACACGGGCGCCATAGACCGCATACTCGAAGACGACCGGAGCGCGCCGAAGAAGCAGCGCCACACGGCCAAGCGCATCTTCGATCGACTGCGAGACGAGCACGGGTTCGATGGCGGCTACACCATAGTCAAGGACTATGTTCGGGAGCGCCGGCGCGTGGTGCGTGAGATGTTCGTGCCGCTGGAACACCCACCCGGACACGCGCAGTGCGACTTCGGACAGGCGTGGGCATTTGTCGGTGGTGAGAAGCGCAGGATCCACTACTTCGTGATGTCGCTTCCGCACAGCGACGGCATCTTCATCAAGGCATATCCGGGGGAGACGACAGAGGCGTTCTGCGACGGTCACGTGTCGGCGTTCCGCTACCTGGGTGGAGTGCCGCAGAGCATACTGTACGACAACACCAAGCTTGCCGTCGCGAGGATACTGGGAGGAGGTCGTCGCAAGCGCACGAGAGCGTTCACGGAGTTGCAGTCGCACTACCTGTTCACAGACAGGTTCGGCAGAGTCGGCAAGGGCAACGACAAGGGCATTGTCGAGGGCATGGTGGGATACGGCAGGAGGAACTTCCTGGTGCCTATCCCGAGAGTGGAGGACTTCGATGAGCTTAACGTTCACCTGGAGGCTGAGTGCATGGAGCGCCTGGACGCAAGGCTCAGGGGACACACCGAGACGATAGGCGAGCGCATGGAACGTGACCTCGGGGCGCTGTTGCCCCTGCCCGCTGCTCCCTACGATGCGAGCGACAAGCACGCCACCCGGGTGAGCTCGCAGTCGCTGGTGCGCTACCGAACCAACGACTACTCGGTGCCCGTTGCATTCGGACACAGGGACGTGCTGGTGAGGGGCTACGTCGACGAGGTGGTCATCAGCTGCGGAACTGAGGTGATAGCGCGGCACCGCAGGTCGTACGAACACGGCGACTTCGTCTTCGACCCACTGCACTACCTGCCGCTGCTGGAGCGGAAGACCGGCGCTCTGGACCAGGCGGCACCGCTCGCCGGCTGGGATCTTCCTGAGGAGTACGGCAAGCTGCGGCGACTGCAGGAGGCCCGGATGGGTAAGCCCGGCAAGCGTGAGTTCGTGCGGGTGCTCAGGCTGCTTGAGACCTTCCCCGATGACGAGGTGCACGCCGCGGTGCGCGATGCCGTCGAGAGGGGAGCGACCGGCTACGACGCTGTGAAGCACCTGCTGCTGTGCAGGATCGAGGGACGGCCGCCTAGACTCGATCTCGAGCTGCATCCCTACCTGCCGAGCGTGACCGTCGGCACGACGTCCGCGCAAGACTACATGAAGCTGTTAGGAGGGAAGGCATCGTGAGCGACAGACCGACACTACTGCTGGAACATCACCTGAAGGAGCTGAAGCTGCCGACCTTCCTGCGGGAGTACGGCAAGATCGCGGCGCA
>MPND01000007.1 GCA_002238855.1 SAR202 cluster bacterium bin90 | reverse complement strand
CCGCCCGCTTCGGCTCCGCTGCCGACCTCGGCATGCGCTATCCAGCCTGTGAACGATGCCTGCGTCGAGGGCAGGTTCACCGCGAGCACCTCTCCCGGCGCCATATCCACGGGTGTCGTGGGTCCGAGTTCGGTCCCGTTAGACAGATGCACTTCGATCCTGACGTTGCTCAGTGAGTTGGCGGTCGTGTTCTCCACGGTGCCTGTGAAGGCGTTGCCTGTCGCATCGTAGTTCAGGATGAGCCGCGCGCCGCCGCGAACCGCATCGAAGGTCTCGTTCTGCGCCAGTGTGGCGCCGCTGCCCTCTTCGCTGCCGGATGCAGCGCTCGCGGATGCTCCGGACTCGTTGTTGCTCTCACCACCGGACTCGCGACCGCTCTCACCCCCACTGCCTCCGTGCTCCACACCGCCGCCGCGCTCACTGCCACCCTCGCGCGCGCTGCCGTGTTCGCCACCGCTCTCGCCGCCACCCCTCTCGGAGATTTCCTGGCTTGTCGTTACGCTGCTTGAATCCCTTCCATCCATCATTCCGTTGTCTGTGCAGGCGGTCAGTACTCCCACTCCGAGTATCGCTGCCAGGACCGGCCCAATCACCAATGCCTTCTTCGCCGTCAGCTTCTTAATCCTCGTCTTCATTTCTTCACTCCTTTCGTGTGAATGTATTCTTGATGCCTCACACGATATGGGTGAAATGTTGCAGAATTATGTTGCCTGCCTGGGATTTCCGGGGTCGGCAGATTCAGGTGCGATGACGCGTCTGCTAGATTTGGAGTGGCCCAACTCAGGCACGTATGATGAAGGAGTGCTGGAAGAGCGGGAGGATGCAGGTAGAATTCGGCAAGGCCGTTACCATCCGACCATTTCCATGTATTATTCCATGCCGGGGGACAGACCCATACGGGGAATGGATGTCCCGATGGTACCTTGAAGGGCGGAGTCATCCGGGCGCAGGCAAACGCAATACTATCGCCGTTGCCTGTCAGGAGGCTATTCTGCGCTGAGGCATAGTATAGTGCCTCCTTCTCCGTACCAGGATCCTAGTGAGATATGGTAGTTGTCGATGTGGTCGTATTTGGGGGAGTAGCTAGGACGCACATGGTCATGGCGAGAGATGAAGAAGTGCATCCGCCCGCGCTGACTGAATCGAAAGAACCCTCAGGTGGACTCGATTGACCGTGTCCGTCATCTCCCAGCAGGAGACGGAGCCGTCCGTCCTCACACCGCAAGTGTGAACGAATCCCGAGGTGACCGAGATGAATGAACCAGAAGGCGGGCTGGACTGACGACTCTCGTCATTTCTACCTTCTTCAGTATGGCTTGTGAGTAGGGAAACGTCAGTCAGCTCTTGCCTCGATGAGATACCTGGCTGAGAAGAAGTGCAGCCCCTTACCTGATTCCAGCCTGTTTTGAAGTGTGAACAGGGAGGGGAGATGCGTTTGTACCGTGAAGTTCGGGACTAGCCAGGGGACTGCCTTGAGGTAGTAGACGATCGCGCCTACGTCGGTGAAGGACAGGTTGCCCTGCCAGTTCTGGGCGTCCACTACGGTCAGGCCTGCTGATTCCAGCAGTGGCAGGTATTTCTCAGGGGTGGAGTCGGGCCACTGGGGTTTTGCGTCGAAGACCTCCTGAAGGTCCCATGCTGATGTTCCGTGAACCTGCTGCGTGAGGAATGTGCCGCCGCCGGCGAGCACGCGGGCGACCTCGCTGGAATTGAAGGCGGCGTGACGGTTCAGGATGAGGTCGAATTCGTTGTCAGCAAAGGACATCGGGGCGATGTTGGAGACCGATTCTTTGACGACCTTAGCACCGAGAGGGGAGAGCTGTTTCGTGGCAAGCTCGAAGTTCGGCTGATAATCCTCCGTCGCGACTACCTTTTGGGGCCAGTGCCGGTGGAGGCCCAACAGCTTCTCTCCGCCGCCGGTTTCGAGATCAAGCACGGACGAGGACTGTCGCATAATCTCAGCGGCGCGGTCGAGATATGACCAGGGGGGCTGTCCTTCGGTCATTCGACCGTCGAGGTAGGAGAAGTCCCAACCTGTGAAGGGTTGGCGCTCCTCGTGAAGCCAAGATTCGATTAGTTCGGTGCGGTTCATTTGTGGAATTGGGGGATTATATGTATGGCGACGATAGGACGGATGATAGCAGAAAAGTTGGTGGCTTCACTCGCCTTTATTCGGATTCCCAAGTGGGAATGGCACTACGGAAATTGAGCATATCGCAATTGACCGTCAGAGGCTGTCAAGCCTGTAAAGGAACTACAGAACAGCCAGACGGCGTGTCCTGACGATATTCTCTCGTGCCAAGCGACTTCTCTTTAGACGTATGTATCTCAAGGTGAAGTCTCCAGCAGATTGTTGCCATGAATGATCTCCAAAGGTTGGTCGGGCTCAGCTGCAACTATGGCAGCTCGAACAATCATAGTGACCACCGCCTTCTCAATGAATCGCGTCTCCTGCTGTGTAAGTGGTTGGCAGATGCCGGAATGGTGCCTCGCAAGGTCCCCACCTTTGTTTGAGGCGAGATTGCTGACCCGCTTGACTAATTTATGACTCATTCGGTGCTTATCTGCGGCGTGTTTGGCATTCGTGGCGAGCCGCCTGGTGAATACTTCAAAGCAGAAATAGGCCATAGAGGGCAAGGGTTCGCGCCCCTGGCGGTAGCCGATAAATCGGTTAAGCATGCTCTGAACGTCTGGATTGTCCAATTGCATCAGACGTTCAGGCGGGGGATTGGGGTATTGTCTGAACACCGTAACTGATGGGCTACTGAGTGCAATATTGAGCCTTATAGGGGAAGCCGAGGCCGTGATCACTCCTTGCTCGGGTCTGCGATCTACAATTACTGGCCGCATGAACCTCAAGGCGAAAGTATTAGGTCCTAATTCAAGCGAGGCAGTTAGCTCCCACTGACTAATAAATGGCTGAATTACCTCTTGTGCTTGTTTCAAAGTAGGAAAGTGTTCCTTTAGTTCAAAATAGGCTTCTTTTTCTTCAAGCCTGAGGCGAAAAGCAGCATATTCTGTTTCTACACAATTTGCGCGACTGTAGTCCGATGATTCGTCGTGGACCACCTCGTAAATCAGTGCTTCGACGTGTGGGTCATTCAAATTGGACTCCTGCTGACATTTAACCTTCCAGTAGAAAAGTGTTGGATAGCCCGCCGGTGTGGACGTGTAGTAATTATATCGTCAGTTACCTTGTTATGAATTGGGTGTGGCGACGGTGCGGGAGAGGGGGAGGATGGCGAAGATGATGGCTGCGAGGGCGAAGAGTGCGGCGATATAGTACATGGTGGCTGCCCAGCCCATTGTCTGGTAGATGCCTCCTGCGGCGACGGCGGATGTGGCGGACATAAGGAACGCGAGGCAGGTGATGACTCCTAGTCCGGTGGAGGCGACATCTCTGCCCACTACATCGAAGACGGTTGCGGTGAGGATGGGCTGGTCGGGGTAGAGGAACATGCCCAGCAGGGCGATGACTACGGTGAGCGAGATGCCTTGGTCGAAGGCTACCAGCGCCAGGGTCGCCAGGCAGGACCAGAGCAGCCCTGGAATCATGACCTGCTTGCGTCCGAAGCGGTCGGAGAGGAGGCCTGCCACGGGCTTTGCGGCTATGCCGGCGACTATCAGCAGGGCGATGTGAAATCCGCGCCATCCGGTGCTCATCCCAAGTTCGTTGCTGAGATACAGCGTAAGCACGGTTACGAGCGAGACTATGGTCATGGCACGGAGGCCGCGCACTACGGTCAGTCCCCACAGTACGGGACTTCTGAGGAGGCGTTGTGTCAATTCGACGCGGAGCGCCATTGTTGGGGAGGTGGCGGGTTCGGCTGAATCGTCGTCGCGCCCGATGTTACGAATTGCCCAGAGCGCGATGAATGCGAGGAAGAAGGGCGGCACGGCGTAGATGCTCAGCAAGCCGCGCCAGCTTAGGAACGCCAGCAGTGCTCCGGTCGCAAGGGGGCCGGCGACATCGCCGATGCCGCCGCCGACCCCGTGAATCGCGAGGGCGGTCCCCCTGCGGTCAGAGAAGTGATAGGAGAGTGATGCGGAGGCGGCCAGATGCCAGATGGAGTGCGAGGCTGCGACAATGCCGATGCCTAAGAGTAGCAGGGCGTAGACGGGGGAGACGCCAAGCGCGAGCGAGCCGATGCCGCCCAATCCCACGCATCCGGCGAGCAGCAGTCCCCAGTAGCGCTTGAGGATGTCAACTACGACGCCACCAGGCAGTGCGATCAGCCCTGAAGCGAGTTCGCGAGCGGACATAATGCCTGCTGCGCCGACGCTGCTGAGGCCGATTGCTGCCTGCACTTCGGGCAGCACCACGGCGAAGCTCTGCAAGATCCAGTGAAATGTGGCGTGGCCAGTGGCGAGGAGTGCAGGCTCGCCGCCGATGTTCTTGCGTTGGGTCGCCATCGAGACTTTCTTCTACTACATGGACTCAAGATACATGGACTCAAGGTCGGCAAGCGTCACAAGGTCAGCGTATAGCAGGGCGCGGACTTCGACATTTCTCTGCCCACCGCAGTGCCGCCGGATTGCCGTCTGCGCGTGAATGATGAGTTGGAACTTACACGTGCAGACGGAAGGCAAGACTAAAGGCAGGCGTTCTAAGCAACCTCTGCGCGTACTATTCTGTCGCGAAGGTCAGGTGGTGTAAAGTTCTGGTGGGCCCGCAGGGATTCGAACCCTGGACACTCGGATTAAAAGTCCGATGCTCTGCCAGGCTGAGCTACAGGCCCACAAGCGAACGAGAAACGCGTTGTACCAATTCTAAGTTGGGTTGGATGGCGATTCAAGGTTAATCGCTACGGCTGTTCCACGCTGGCTTCGGTTGGGGTGCTGAAGGGGTGCTCGGTGGGGAAGAGGCGTATCTGGTGCGGGGGCCAGTAGCGCACCCACGCCCTGCCAACTATGAATTCGAGCGGGACTGTGCCCCAGTCGCGCGAGTCATTGCTGTGCCTGCGGTTGTCTCCTAATACGAAGTAGGCGTTCGGCGGAACTTTGAGCGGCTCCATCTCGTCGAAGTCGTCAAGCTGGGCGTAGTCTTCCTGGATCTGCTCGCCATTTACGAAGGTGTGCCCGTCACGAATCTCGACGGTGTCGCCGGGGATGCCGATTACGCGCTTCACGAAGTCCCGCGACGGGTCGTTGGGGAAGTTGAAGATGACAACCTCTCCAGGCTGCGGCGGATGGAACGGGAAGATGGGGCTATCTTCGGTGAACTCGCCGCTCCTGACTGCGCCTTCGGCACCACTGTCTATGTTCAGATGACGATAGACGATCTTGTTCACGAGCAGGTACTGGCCAGGCGATAGGGTTGGACGCATGCTTGCGCCTTCCACCTGATATGTCTGAACCGCGAACTGTATGCCGACGAACAGCAGCAGCGATAGGATTATCGTCTCGATTATCTCTCGGATTACGGCGCGCATCAGACTCCGCGACCAGTTTTCTTCGCCCGGCGGCTAGGCATTGTCAAAGGAATTGTCGTATCTATTATAGCGTAAGAGGGTGCGGGCAAATATAATTCGATAGGCGCGAGGCGCAGGAATGCGGCATTTGCAAGTTGCTGTTTTCTATGAGGATTTCGGTGCTGACTGAATGAACATAGGCGACCTGGAGCTTATCAGGCGGAGCAAAGAGGGCGACCTCGATGCGTTCAACGAGATTGTTGCGCGCTATCAGAGGCAGGTCTTCAATACCGCCGCGCGCGTTCTGGGCGGCACCTCCCACGCGGACGATGCAACGCAAGAGACCTTCATCTCGGCATACCGCGCGATAGGCAGTTTCCGGGGCGTGAACCTTGCGCCGTGGCTGCTGAGAATCGCGAAGAACCAGTGCTACGATATGATTCGCTCGATGCGCCGCCGCCCCGCCGATTCGCTGGAAGAGAACCTTGCCAACCCTTCGTTTGTCCGGGCGCAGAGCGGCGGGAGCGCGGAAGACGAGACGCTGCGAAGCGAACTGGGGGCTGAGATACAGCGGGCGATACTGTCGCTGCCGGTTGATCAGCGGCTGGTCGTTACGCTCATCGATGTACAGGGCTTCAGCTACGAAGAGGCTGCCGAGGCTGCTGAGGTATCCATAGGAACGGTGAAGTCCCGTCTGAGCAGGGGAAGGGCGCGAGTGCGGGACCATCTGCGGGGGCTTGGGGAACTTTTGCCGTCCGAATTTCGTCAGACTATATGACGGAGAAGTCATGACCAATTTTTGGCAGAACAGGCGACACGCCGGTGTCCGAGCGCTGCTTTCCTCGTACATAGACGGGGAAGTGAGCGCATCGGAGGCTCGCCGCGTGGAGTCGCATCTGTCCGGCTGCGATGAGTGTTCTGCCGAGCTTGAGTCGCTGCGAGCGACTACGATGCTGCTGGGACGGCTGCCGCAATTGGATGCGCCGAGATCGTATGCTCTGACGGCGGCGGATGTGCAGGAAGTGTCGCCGCCGAGACGATTGCCTTCGTTTGCAGGCTTTACGGGCGGTTTGGCGACGGCGGGTGCGGCTGCGCTTGTGGTCGTGCTGGTGGTGGGCGTGGTGTTCCTGGCGCGTTTTGGGTTTACGGGGTCGTCGGCTGAATTTGCGGCTGCTCCAGCCGCTGCGCCCGCTGCTGCTGCGCCTGCACCAGCGGCACCACAGGCTCCGATGGCTGCTGCTCCCGCGCCTGCTGCTCCGGCACAACCGCAACCGGCCGCTGCTGCTCCCGCGCCACGAGCTCCTAGAGCGATGCCTGCGGCACCTGCTGCCGCTGCCGCGCCTGCGCCTCAAGTTGCCGCGCAAGCCGCGCGTGCTGCAGCTACCGTTGCACCTGCTGCCGCTCCTACAATTGCGCCGGCTCCCGCAATGGCAGATGCTCCTGCTCCTGCCGCGACTGAAGTACCTGGCACGCCTGCTGCTGCGATGATGATGTTGGAGGAAGTAGCGTCGCCTACCTCTGTTCCGGCAGCGCCTGCGCCGGTCCCTGCCGCCGCTGCGCCTGCGCCCGCTGCGCCGGCGGCCCCTGCTGCCACGGCGAGTCCGCGAGCTGTGCAGGAGAGCGAAGTGGTCAAGGAGGTGGAGTTGCATTCTGCTGCTGACGCTGGCGCCGAAGCCACATCGACTGCGGAGGCGAAGTCCGTAGAGAGTACGGCGACGGCTGAGGCACGGCTGGAGGCGACCGCAACCGCTGAGGCGGAGATGTCGGCACAGGCTACCTATGAGGCGCAGGCTGCGGCAACAACAACGGCGTTGCAGGCAGAGGTGTTGGAGGAACACGCGACTGTGCTGGCGCAGTGGGAGAAGGACGAGGCGGCGCGGGCACAAGAACTAGCTGAGCAGCGTCGTGCGACTGAAGCAACCTATGAGGCTCAACTTGCGGACTCGTATGCTACTTCAACGGCACACGCTCAGGAACGGGCAATGCAGGCGACAGCGCAGGCAGGAGCGGATGAGAGTCAGAGTGCCAGGGAAATTGCGGAGAGCGAGGATGCTATTCCGATATGGGTGTTCGTGGTTATGGGCGCCGCCGCGCTCGTGGCTGTCACGGCGATTTCTGCGCATCTGAGGCGGAGGCGTTCTGAGAGTTGATGCGGAATATGGACGGACTGAAGCGGAACAAAACGGACCTCTGCGGCGTTATATAGTTTAAGAAGACAAACGACTGATGAAAGAGAAGCAGGACAGAAAGGAATAGGAGGAAGTCAATGAGTTGGACAAGGAAAACTGCTGCAATTCTGATTGCGGTGGTGGCTGTAATCGCCACATTCGCGGTGGTGTCAATGGACAGGAGCGAGGCGGCGGCATCGCCTGAAGTCGGGCTGGACACTGCCAAGCAGAGCGCTCCTGCTGCATACGGAAGCGACGGCACGGGAATCTGGGTGTCGGGACAAGGGACGCTTTCACTGCCGCCGGACCTTGCGAGGCTAGACTTCGGCGTGGAAGTGAGCGCGCCCACAGTATCGGAGGCTAACAGCCAGGCATCGACCGCGATGGATGCCGTTGTAGAGGTGTTGAAGGAGAGGGGCGTCAAGGACGAGGATATACAGACGAGCCGCTATAGCGTATATCCGCGCTACAACTATGTGGAAGAGGAAAAGGACGGCATTCGCAGCGGCAAGGAAGTCCTGACGGGCTACCGCGTGAATAACAGGGCTACCGTCAAGCTGCGTGACCTTGAGTCGATAGGTGAGGTCATAGACGAGGTTGTCGAAGCGGGCGGCGATGTCGTGCGGATAAGCAATATCAGCTTCACGCTGGAAGACCCGAAGCCGAAGATGGCTGAACTGCGCGAGATGGCGGTGGCGGACGCGAAGGCGAAGGCGGAGCACCTGGCCGAACTGTCGGAAGTTACTGTCGGCAGGCTGATATACATCAGCGAGGGCGGAGTGTCGCCGTCCGTGCGGGGCTTCGCAAGGGAGAGCCTTGACTTTGCCTTTGCAGCTCCCGCTGCTGCTGCGGTCGCGCCGAGCGTGAGCGGGGGAGAGGTTACTCTTTCACTGAGCGTGCAGGCGGGATTCGCAATTTACTAGAATCACTTGATTTGTAGTCACTCTATGCGGGCGTCCTACTGCTGGACGCCCGCTTCTTCGTTCGCCCGATAATGCACCGAAATCACTGCTTTGCTGCTATATCTCTGTTGCGCAAATTGCTAGAATGTAGCCTCATATTCTGACAGTTGCGTGTGGACAGGCGCCACACGCCGGGGGCGTGGAATGACGGTACTCAGCGACCACACAATCAAGACGCTGATTGCGGAGGGCAGGATTGTTGTTGATCCGCTAGGCGATGGCTGCATACAGCCTGCGAGCGTGGATGTGCATCTGGACAAGCACATCCTTGTGTTCCGCAACTCGCGCCGACCGTTCATTGATGTGCGCCAGGATTTGAGCGACCTGACCGAGATGGAGGAGATCGGCGAGCAGCCTTTCATGCTGCATCCGGGGGAGTTCGTGCTGGGCAGCACGCTTGAGAGCATCGAGATTCCGGACGACCTTGTTGCAAGGCTGGAGGGCAAGAGTTCGCTTGGGCGCATCGGGCTGCTCATTCACTCGACTGCGGGGTATGTCGATCCGGGCTGGAAGGGGCACCTGACGCTGGAGCTTAGCAATGTGGCGAACCTGCCCATCACGCTGTATCACGGCATGAAGATCGGGCAGCTCTCGTTTCTGCAGCTGTCCACGCCTGCTGATGTTCCTTATGGCTCGCCGGAACTGGGCAGCAAGTACCAGGGGCAGACCGTGCCGACAGCCAGCCGCGCGTATCGGGATTTTCGTGAAGGCGGCGCATAGGCATGGTCGCTATTCACGTCTCTGAAAGTCGTCCATAGACCTCTGGATTCCTGCCTCCGCAGGAATGACGGGTGCGAGTAAGGGATGCGACAGCACATGCAGCGCGCTCTGGAGCTGGGATGGGGGGCGTTGGGCACGACGAGCCCCAATCCTGCCGTGGGGTGCGTCATTGTGCGGGACGGCGAGGTGGTTGGCGAGGGCTGGACGCATCCGCCGGAGCAACAACACGCAGAGGCAGCGGCGCTGGAGCAGGCAGGCGAACAGGCGCGGGGCGCGACCCTGTACACAACCCTTGAGCCGTGTAATCACTATGGGCGCACACCGCCTTGCTCGGAGGCGATAATTGCTGCGGGTGTTGCGGAAGTGCGCATCGCTGTGGAGGACCCGAACCCGAATGTCGCTGGTGGTGGCGTTGCGCGTCTCAATGAAGCAGGTATCGGGACTCATACCGGCGAGTGTGCGGCTGAAGGTGCACGGCTGATAGAGGCGTTTGCCAAGCACAGCGGGACTGGCATGCCTTTCGTGACGGCGAAGTACGCGATGAGCCTAGACGGGAAGATTGCGGCGCGGTCGGGCGATTCCAAGTGGATCAGTGGCGAGGAGTCACGCGAGTTCGCGCACCTGCTCAGGGCGCAGTCGGACGCTATCATGGTTGGCATCAACACGGTGCTGGCGGATGACCCGCAGCTTACGGCGCGAGATGCAGACGGCAGCGCGAATGAGCGGCAGCCGCTTCGCGTGGTGCTGGACAGCCATGGCAGGATGCCGCAGGACGCGCAGATGTTGAGTGCCCCGGGTGACACGGTTGTGGTGGTTGCAGATGATTTTGAGGGGCGGGAGTGCGATGGCGCGGAGACGGTCAGAGTTCCCGAAGGCAGGGGCGGAGTTGACTTGCGCGTACTGCTCGAAGGGCTTGGTGCGCGCGATATAACGAGCGTCCTGGTGGAGGGAGGCGGCGCGACAATAGGGGCGCTGTTCGACCTGAAGCTCGTCGATAAGGTTGTGGCTTTCGTTGCACCCGTTATAATAGGCGGCAATGAAGCCATATCCCCGGTTGGTGGCGTGGGAATCACCGAAATGGAAGAGGCGCTCCGATTGCGCGATGTCGAGATGAAGCGATTCGGCGAGGATGTGGCGGTCATTGGGTATATTTGATTTTATGTTGGCACTAGCATGCTGGCACCGGCATATCGACACTAGTTTGCTGGCGCAGAAGTAGGGAGAAGCGGCGATGTTTACAGGGATAGTCGAGGAGGTTGGCTCGGTCAGGGCTGCGGGAGACGGCAAGCTTGTCGTCGAGGCGTCCGAGGTACTGGGCGATGTTAAAATCGGGGACAGTATCTCGGTAAACGGGGCGTGCCTGACGGTTACGACGCACGACGAATCAGCATTCAGTGTGGATGTCGTGCCTGAGACGCTGAGGCGCACCAACCTTGGAGAACTCGAAGCCGGCTCGCCCGTCAACCTTGAACGCTCCATGCCGGCAGACGGTCGCTTCGGCGGGCACATGGTGCAGGGGCACATAGACGGCCCCGCCACGATACGCTCCATCGATTGTGAGGGAGACGCGCAGATGGTGGTCTTCGATGCTCCTGCCGTGGTGATGCGGTATGTGGTGGAAAAAGGCTTTATCGCTGTGGACGGGGCAAGCCTCACCATTGTAAACTGTGATAACTTTTCATTCAGCGTGACGATCATCCCTCACACGAGGGAGAATACGGTCTTCAAGAGCAAGAAGGTTGGAGACAGCGTGAACCTGGAAGTGGACATCATGGCGAAATACGTGGAGCGCCTAGCGTATGCGGCGCGTGTGCCGGTGGATACGGCGGACGAGCTATAGCAGGGCTATTCAGGAGGCATGCAATGCCGCTATCCAGTATAGACGACGCAATAAGGGACATCAGAGCCGGGAAGATCATCATAATCGTGGACGACGAGGACCGCGAGAATGAGGGTGACCTGGCGATGGCCGCAGAACTGATTACCCCTGAAGCCGTCAACTTTATGGCGACGGAGGGGCGGGGACTCATCTGCACACCGATGATGTCTCAGCGCCTGGACCAACTCCGTATTCCGATGATGGTGTATGAGAACACGGCTCGCCTGAGCACCGCGTTCACCGTTTCGGTCGATGTGCTGGACGGAGCCACTACGGGCATTTCCGCCCATGACCGCGCCGCAACCATAAAGGCTCTGATAGACCCGCAAACGAGGCCGGAAGACCTTGCGCGGCCCGGGCACATATTCCCTCTTCGCTACATGGAGGGCGGCGTTCTGAAGCGCGCGGGGCAGACTGAGGCGGTCGTCGATCTGGCGCGTCTTGCGGGCCTGCAGCCTGCGGGCGTCATTTGCGAGATCATGGCCGACGATGGTTCGATGGCACGGTTACCTCAACTGGAGGATTTCGCCGAGAGGCATGACCTGAAGATTGTGAGCGTAGCGGACATAATCGCGTACAGGCGGGAGCACGAGAGGCTCATCGAGCGTGTGGCGGAGGCGAGAGTGCCCACTCCGTACGGCGAATTCACCGCCGTGTCGTACAGAAGCCTCGTTGACAGGGACGAGCATGTCGCGCTGGTCAAGGGAAGCATAGACGCAGAGGAGCCGATTCTCGTGCGGGTGCATAGCGAGTGCCTGACCGGGGATGTGTTCGGGAGCATACGCTGCGACTGCGGCGACCAGAGGGACCTCGCCCTCAAAGCAATAGGGGAAGAGGATTCGGGGGTGTTTCTGTACATGCGGCAGGAGGGGCGTGGGATCGGCATACACAACAAGCTCAGGGCATACGCGCTGCAGGACGAGGGCCTGGACACGGTTGACGCCAATATCAAGCTTGGGTTTGACCCTGACCCCCGGCAGTACGGAGTCGGGGCGCAGATTCTGGTTGACCTCGGCGTGCGGAAGATGCGCTTCCTGACGAACAATCCTAAGAAGCGCGTGGGCATTGAGAGCTTCGGTCTGGAACTTGTGGAAGAGGTGCCGCTTCTCGCACCTGTAAACGAAGAGAACCGGCGCTACCTGGAAACGAAGGTGCAGCGAATGGGACACACGCTGGATATCGACTTTGCGGCAGGTGATGATCAATGAGCGTGGAATTGCAGGGCGGTATAGACGGCGAAGGGCTCCGTATCGCGATAGTGGTTGCGACATTCAACGACTTCATCACATCGAAGTTGCGGGATGGGGCGCGTGCGGCGCTCGCGCGGCACGGCGTACGCGATGACGATGTTAGCGTGGTGTCAGTGCCCGGATCATTCGAGCTGCCGCTGGTTGCCAAGAAGCTAGTGGAGTCCGGACGGCATGACGCGGTAATATGCCTGGGAGCAGTGATACGCGGCGAAACCGACCACTACGAGCATGTTGCGGGCGAGGCGGCGAAGGGGATTGCCAATGCGGGGTTGAGTAGCGGAGTGCCGGTGATATTCGGCGTGCTGACGACGGACACGCTTGAGCAGGCGATCAACCGCGCGGGCGGCAAGCAGGGCAACAACGGCTATGGAGCGGGGCTTGCGGCGATAGAGATGGCGAACCTGATGCGCGCGCTGGATACGCAATAGACCGTCGAGAACTGATGTGGCTTATCGTAAGGCGCATCCTCTCGGAGCTTTTAGGGAAATGAAAGAGGGCAGGATACATTCCTGCCCTCTTTCTGTTGCTGTAGCGGGGATTCGGCGGTCAGAATCTAACGCAATATCAGGCTCTTCGTGCAGCCTGGCTCTCGAATTCAAGGTGGCCGACGTGGTGGAACTCTTCCTTCCGACAGGCTGCCACAGACCGCTCCAACTGTATGGTTGCGTGTCCGATGCCGTGACTGTGAACGATCCGCTTGATCTCCTCGAGTGAACCCTGGTTCTCCTCATGGTACGAGGGGTCCATCAGGACGTGGGCCGTGAACGCTTCGTTGCCCTGGTTGATCGTCCAGACATGAACGTCGTGGATGAGGGTTACGCCTTCGACTTCCTCGATCTGGTAGCACAGTTCGAACACGTCTATGTGCTCCGGCGCTCCCTCAAGCAGCACGTTGGTGATTCTGACAATCAGATGGCGGGTGTTCCATAGGATAAGCAGAGCGATGATAACGCTGAGAATCGGGTCAACGATGAATATCCTGCTCCCGAGATTATCCTCGAGTGTGAGGATGAGTATCGCCGAGATAACGACAGCGACAGAACCCAGCATGTCGGCAATCACATGTTGCAGCGCGCCTTCGACGTTTACGCTGTGTTCGGACGAAGCGTGAAGTATCCAGGCGGCTGCGATGTTGATCAGTAGCCCGCCAAAGCCAACTATCAGTACGGGCCAGCCGTCGATACTCGGCACCTCAACGAAAGCGCGGTGGTAGGCTTCAAAGATAATCCAGCCGGCGATTATCCATAGCGAGAAGGTGTTGGCAAGCGCTGCCAGGATTTCGGTGCGGTGGTAGCCGAAAGTGCGCTCGACGGATGCTGGCCTCTGAGCGATCCAGATTGCAATGAGCGCCATAACGATTGCCGCGGCGTCCGTGAGCATGTGCCCGGCGTCGGCGAGGAGAGCGAGGCTGCCTGAGAGCAAGCCTCCAATCACTTCGGCGACCATATAGGTCGTTATGAGCGCGAGGGCTATGAGCAGGCTGCGGCGGCTTGCCTCTCGGAAGTCGTGGCTGTGGCCGCTGTGATCGTGGCCGGCATGCCCATGATCGTCATGGTCGCCATGTCCGTGGTCATCATGCCCGTGATCGTCGTGGGCACCGTGGTCGTGTCCCTCGTGGTCGTCATGGCCGTGATCGTCGTGGGCGCTGTGGTCGTGTCCCTCGTGGTCGTCATGGTCATGATCGTCGTGGGCGCTGTGGTCATGCCCCTCGTGGTCGTCATGGCCGTGATCGTCGTGGGCGCTGTGGTCATGCCCCTCGTGGTCGTCATGGCCATGATCGTCGTGATCGCCAGGTCGATGGCTGGATGTCGTCATATAGGTGCTCCAAGCCTTTCAATTAGTGTAGCCGTAGCGGACTAATGAAATGGTGGATAGCGCTGATTCAGCAGCGCACAATGGTCTGGTCAGTCTCAATTTAGCTCAAGAATATAGTAAGACGCACGGAATATATCACGAATTATCAAGCAGGACAAAGTCAAGGGGCGCGCCGGGGAGCCTTCTCACAGTCAATGTCCAACTGCAAGGAGATGAGGCGCGTTACGGCAAAAGCACCCGGCACCATCCTAGAGTGATGGTTCGAACCGGGTGCAGATGCTCAGATTAAGACTTTGCCACAGTCGTGATTGATTCTGGGTTGAACCAGGTGTGGGAGCCGTTTCCTAGTGGGCGTGGTGCTCGTGGTCGTCGCACTCGTGCGGGTCGTGAACATGAGCGTGATGCTCGTGCTCATCGCATTCGTGGGAGTCATGCACGTGGCCGGGCTCGTCGCCGTGGTGCTCGTGGTCGTCGCACTCGTGGACGTCGTGAACGTGAGCGTGATGCTCGTGATCGTCGCATTCGTGCGCGTCATGACCGTCAGCGTGGCTGTGACCGTGGTGCTCGTGGTCGTCGCACTCATGCGGGTCGTGAACATGAGCGTGATGCTCGTGCTCATCGCATTCGTGGGTGTCATGCACGTGGCCGGGCTCGTCGCCGTGGTGCTCGTGGTCGTCGCACTCGTGGATGTCGTGAGCGTGAGCGTGATGCTCGTGGTCGTCACATTCGTGGATGTCGTGGGCTGCTACCATAATGTATTACATCCTCCTTGCTAAAGTTGTACGCCCATCAATTGTGGGCAAAATCGTCCGTCCAAAGGATGTTATAAGTGATACCTTGGAGTGTCAACAATAGTTGATACCGTGTAGCATGTGTTTTGAAAATGATACGCCGTTTCGCTAATTGTGATCGCGGGCACATGTACTTTGTGCGAGATACCGCGCAGGAGAGCCAAGGAAGACGGACGGATAGCCCAGAGTTTATGAATACTGCCCTATAAGGAGCTTGCGTCTAGCCCAGTGCCAAGGTGATACTGGCAAGTATCAATACGAAGTATCGTTAAGAAGGTCGTGGACCTGAAAACAAGAGGCATGTAGCCGTGTGGGTGGGAGGTTTCTAGTGCATGAATAGCGTGCCAACCTTGCTATCATTTTTTCGTCCTGCTAAAATTGAGGTTCAGGTTGGGGATTCGTCTAGTGGTAGGACGACAGACTCTGGATCTGTAAGCCGAGGTTCGAATCCTCGATCCCCAGCCAGTATGAGCGTTGCGTGGCGCATTCGTCTAGCGGCCAAGGACACCACCCTCTCAAGGTGGAGACCACGGGTTCGAATCCCGTATGCGCTACCAACCATCCCCTCTCATCCGACCGCATCTTTTGGCGCGCGCCGTGCGATTATCCGGGCTTGTGTTGGGCCGATTGGTTGCGTTTACCCGATTCCCTGGCGCAGATAGCGCCCCAGGAACTCGCCGCCGATCACATGCAGGTGGGCGTGAGGCTGGCTTTGCATCCCGTCGCGTCCGAAGTTGGATAGGATGCGGAAGCCGTTGGGGCAGTGCTTTTCCCCCATCTGGGTCGCCAGGTCTCCCATGTGCGCCAGCAGGTCGCCGCTGCGCCAGAGTTCGGATTGCGACATGTGCGCCGCCGGCACGACGAGGATCTGCACGGGCACCCAGTCGAGCTGGTTATCGAAGATTATGACGCGCTCGTCTTCGTAGTGAATGGTAGCAGGCTCGGCTCGCGCGACGATGTTGCAGAAAACGCAGTGGTTAGTAGTCATGAGTGTGTGTCGGTGGGGTGTTGGCTAGGATTTGCGGTTGGCGTCAGGTAGATTTCAGTCACGTTGCTCCCTACCCTCACGGACGATGCGAACAATCTCGTTCGTAGTAACGTCAATCTTTACAGGTTCGACATCGAGTGGGGAGCCTTCTCGGATTTCCGGTCGCAGGACGAAGGATGTTCCATCCTTGCGGCGGATTACTACGGCACCGTCTCTCTGGGCGATTTCCAGTAGTGAGGCTAGGTTTTGCCTTGCCTCAGAGTATGTAAAAGCCCTCATGAGCTGACCTCCAGAGCGGGAACTTCCAGTAGGGTTATCCACTTGCCCCGGGTCTATTCTTCCGATAATCATCGACTTCGATTCTTACAAGCTCGCTAATTGCAGAGTCTTGAATTCGTGAGAGAATGGGACTAGGAATTATAATCACATCTCGTTTGCCAGGTGATTCGTGCCTTTCTTTCGGAGTAGGGCGACGAGTGGGAGGGTTTAAGAAGTCCACCCTACTGGTTATGACTGTCGGCAAGCGATTGTTATGGCGATGCACAATAATCTGGTAAAGTTTCTCCTCTGCCCAAGGCGTGCTGAGTTCCTGTCCAAAGTCATCCAAAATCAACAGTGGTGTATTCTTAACTTCGTCGAAAATGCTGTCGTATTTCAGGACACTGTCGGGTGCGAATGTAGCCCTGAGATGGTCAAGTAACTCTGGAACGAAGGCAAAGAACACTTGATTTCCACTTTCCAATTGTTGCCTGGCAATAGCGACTGCAAGATGTGTCTTACCAACACCAGTGGGGCCAAACAATACTAGCCAATCCGTTGGGTTGTCAGCAAATTGCCCAACTTTGCGTGCGACTTCGTCAAGTTTTCTCTGATTACCATCGCTGAATCTGTGGTGTTTAGTTCGGAATTTACCCAAAGTCATACTGGAAAGCATCTCAGAAGATATGCGTCCGACCTCGTATGCTTTTGAACGAATGTAACTGCCAGTCTGAACAACATGGCCGATTTGAAGCCGGCTACGAATATATGGGTCAAGTTCTACGAGGTCGTTCGCAGTGGTTACTATAGTGGGCAGTTCGGCATTGAAACGGTGGTTGATAACCTGCTGCAGCTTTTCTTCTGCCCAAGGAGTGGAGCTATGCGCGCCCAAGCTGTCTAGGATGAGCAGTGGAGCTTCCACGACCTGAGCGTACAAGTCACTATATGTAACTTCACTGCTGGGCGCGTAAGCAGCGCGCAGGTCATCGAGCAGATCCGGCACATGCATGAAGAAGACGACCTGCTCCGACTTGATGCGATGGTTGGCAATCGCGGCGGCCAAGTGCGTCTTGCCGCTTCCGTTGGGACCGACCAGCACGAGCCATCCGTTGGGATTCTCGGCGTACTCTGCTGCGGCGTGGCAGGCTTCGGCGAACAGGGCACGGCTTTCCGTGTCCTCGGCGATCCCTTCGGGGTTGACGGTGTCGAATGTGAAGCGAGCCAGATGACCGAGGTTGCTGTATCGTAGCAGTCTCCCGAGACGCTCTTCAGAGAGGCGCTGCTGCTGACAGTGGCAGGTTATCACCTGACCGAAGTCAGTATGACCCACGACGACATCTGGCGTGTACCATCCCCTGCCGCCGCACACCTCGCAGGCGCTATCTTCTTCCCGCTCGTCAAGGGGCGGTTCGGAAGATGCGCTGCCGGGGCTGTGCGATGCGCCGTTGGATGCCTGCCTGGTAGCGCTTAACCTCTGTAGAATATCTGCGAGATTTTCCATCGCATTCACCTATACTCTGCCTTTTACATCCCAGTTATCCAGAATGCGGGCGATATAGCGCCAATTGCGAACATTGTGAGCCGCTGCTTCTCGAAAAGCGTCCTCTATCCAATCCATTGGATAGAACTCCTCCGCTTCTTTCAGTTCGTCGGCGATCATCGGACTGAGCATGCCGATGTTTGATTCGTATAGCGCGAAAATGTTGGGGCGCTCGACGGTGGCGTCCCAGGGTTCGGGGATTGGTTCCGTCTGAGAATGTCCCACGACAAAGGCGTCTGACGCAGTCTGCGCCAGTGCGCGTCTGTCCCTTTCGGTGTTGAGTGCATAGAGGCGTTCCTCTTCGCCTGTGTGCTCTCCTTTGACGGCAATGACTGCCATTGCAAGCGTGCCGCGCCGCACGCAGGCGTCCAGCGCACCGGAGATGTCGCGCGCGCTGCCTCCAATCGCGGTAGCCATTGCGCGGTCTGCCAGCGCCTCGCTGTGCGATACGAACCGAGGATAGCCTCTCTTCTGCTGGAGCAGCCATAGAACGCGCAGCAGGCACTTGAGCTCGGCGAGGTCGTCAATCTGCTCAAGCAGGGTGCCGAACAGCGGAGCCGGCGCAGGAATGCTGCGCACGCGGTCGGGGAAGCCGTTAAACTCCATATACATCAGGCTCCATGGACTTTCAGGCTTCATAGAGAATTAGACTTCACTTGTCGCATATTCCATAGAGGGCGTGGTTTCCAGGCTCTCGAAGCGCACGAGGTCGTTGCGGAAATATAGTGGCACGGTTCCGATGGGGCCGTTGCGGTGTTTTGCAAATATTATCTCCGCGATATTTTGCGGGTATGGCTCGGTCGGGTTGCGCTTCTCCCAGTCCTCGCGGCTGACATATACATCCTCGCGGTGGATGAAAGCGACTACATCCGCGTCCTGCTCGATGCTGCCGCTTTCGCGCAGGTCGGACAGGAGCGGGCGGTGATTGGGACGCTGCTCAATGGCGCGGCTGAGCTGGGAGCAGGCGATCACCGGAATGTCCAGGTCGCGCGCCATACCCTTGATGGAGCGGGAGATTTCGCCCATTTCCTGCGCGCGGTTGTCGATGCGTCCGCTGCCACCGATTAGCTGGAGGTAGTCAACGATGACCAGGTCCAGCCCGCGCTCGGACTGAAGGCGGCGCGCCTTGCCGCGCATGTCCACGATGGTCTGAATCGGGGTGTCGTCGATGTAGATGGGCAGGTCGGATAGCACGCCGATGGCGTCGAGCAGGCGCGATTCCTCGTCGTTGCTCAGCAGACCGATTCGGATGCGGTAGCTGTCAACATTTGCTTCGCTTGCCAACAGCCGCATTCCAATCTGGTCGCGGCTCATTTCAAGACTGAATACACCCACACGGTTGCCGCTGTCGGCGGCGGCGCGCGCGATGTTGAACGCGAGTGTGCTCTTGCCAAGGCTTGGCCGCGCCGCCACGACAATCATGTCTGAGCGCTGCATGCCGTTGCCGAGCAGGTTGTCGAGGCCGGGAAAGCCGGTAGGCACGGGTGAGATGTGCGCGGCATCCGGGCCGTGAAGTGCGGCGCTCTCCTCCATGTAGGTGTCCAGCACCTCGCGGATGTGAACGAAGTCGCCGGAGCCACGCCCTGCGCGGATGCGGAAGAGCATATCTTCGGCGGTGGCGAGTGCCCTGTCGGTATCCGCGTCGCTCTCGTGGTAGCCTATCTCGGCGATGCGCCCGCCCACATCTATGAGCTGGCGCATAATCGATGTGCGCTGAACGATGCGGGCGTAGTATTCGATGTGGACCGAAGTGGGTACGACCATCACGAGATGGCTCAGATACGCGCTGCCGCCGAGTTCTTCAAGCCTGTTCCGCAGGTTCAACTCGTGCGCGACCGTGACCTGATTGATGGCGTCACCGCGCTCGAACAGGGAGAGAAACGCCTCGAAGCACCAGCGGTTCTTTTCGCCGTAGAAGTCCTGCGGACGCAGGAACGAGGTGATGCGGCTCAGAGACTCGCCATCGATCAAGATTGAGCCGATGACAGATTCTTCGGCGCTGGCGTCTTGGGGTGGCAGGCGGTCAACGTACACGGCTCACTCCCTAGAAAGTCGTCAGGTGTCAGCAATAAGGTGTTGAGGGACAACCGTAGGGACTGTCCCACTGCCAAACAGGATATCGGTCGGCTTTGCCTGTTATGAAGCGTCGCTTGGGTTATCTTCTTCAGATTCGCCGGACTCGTTGGTAGGTTCCTCGGACGCGCCGGTGGCTTCTGCGGACTCGCTTTCGCCTTCCGCCGGTTCTTCGGCCTCTTCGAGTGATGCCAGCCAATCGTCCGCAGTCGTGCCGGTGGGATAGACCAGCACTTCGATCTGGGTCTGAACTTCAGGGTGAAGTCGGACATTGACGCCGAAGCTGCCAAGCTGGCGAATGGGTTCGACTATCTCGATGCCGCGGCGGTCGATCTCGCGGTCTGACATCTCGGACAGCCTGTCTGCGATGATAGCGTTGGTCACGGAGCCGTAGAGCTGTCCGCTTGCCCCCGCGCGCATCTCAACATCGATGCGCGTGCCGTTCAGCGTCTCGGACAGCTCGCGCATGTCCTGCAACAGTCGCAAGCGCGTGCGCTCCGCCTGTTCCGAGTATTGCCTGACGCGCTGCAACTCGTTGTGCGTCGCGGGCACGGCAAAATTCTTGGGAATCAGGTAGTTGCGCGCAAAGCCATTCTTTACCTCTTTGACATCACCGCCTTGCGCTACTCCGGCAACATCCTGCAAAAATACTACTCTCATCGTAAGTGGACCTCGGCCTATATGGTTTTTCTTCGTCAATTCGCAAATATAAGTATATCGCACTCTGAAGCCGATATACAGCCCTAAGCAGAACGATAGTGCGATTTAAGCTTAACACATTCAGACATGATTCTCAGGCGAAGAAGCGGCTGAATACCTCGTTGCCCAGCATGCGACCGTGGTGCGTCAGCCGGAGCGCGCCATCCTCAGTACACAGCAGTTCTAGCCGTTCCAGTTCGTCGAGCGAATCAGCATAGAATTGAGCAGGAGGCGCATCAAAGCGCTCGGTGAATGCCGCAATGCTGATTCCTTCGTCGAGGCGCAGGCCCATCATCATCGTCTCTGCTATCTCCAAGGGCGCGTCGATTTGTTCGACCTCTTCTACTACGGGAACTCTGCCGATTGTGGCGATCATTGATCCGTTGTACCGGGAGTCATTGCAGTCGGAGCCATTGCGCTGGCTGCCAGTTGCTGCACGCATGCGCGCTATGTATTCGCGAGGAGACTTGATGGCGTTGAAGCGGCAGTCATCTAGGTATGAGTGGGCGCCGGGGCCTACGCCGAGATACGGCTTGTTGCGCCAGTAGGTCAGGTTGTGGCGGCTTTGCAAGCCGTCCAAAGACCAGTTGGAGATTTCATAGTGACGGTAGCCCGCGCGGCGCATTTCATCCTGCGCCATCAGGTACATGTCTGCGGCGATGTCGGGGTCCGGCGTCGGCATGCTGCCTTGCTCTACCCATCGCTCCATGGGCGTGCCGCCTTCGAGCGTCAGGCAGTACATGGAGATATGCGGGGGCAGCAGTTCCAATGACCGGTCGAGCGTGCGCTGCCACTGTTCGACCCGCTGATGTGGCAAGCCATACATCAGGTCGATGCTGATGTTGTCAAAGCCGGCTGCTGCGGCTTGCCGGTAGGCGTTTGCAGCGTCCGCGGCATTGTGCCGGCGTCCCAGAGTGCTGAGCAGGCTATCGTCGAAGCTCTGCACGCCGATGCTCAGACGGTTGATGCCGCAGTCCAGATATGCTCGGAGTTTGTCGTCGCTGAAGTCGCCGGGGTTTGCTTCGAGGGTTACTTCGGCATCTGAAAGCAGGTCGAAGGACGAGCGAATCGTCTCCATCGCGCGCACGATGTCTTGTGCGGGCAGGTAGGACGGTGTGCCGCCACCAAAGAAGATTGTGTGGACCCGGGGGCCTTCCAGAACCTTGCCCCAGAGCTCGATTTCAGACCGCAGGGCATCCATGTACGAGGGCATCATCGGCTCGATTGCGGCGTATGTATTGAAGTCGCAGTACGGGCACTTCGTCTCGCAAAACGGGATGTGTACATACAGGGATATAGGCTCGGCTAGTGACATAGGGGACTTTCTATACGTTGAACAGGACGTGCATGATGTCGCCGTCCTGGACGACATAGTTCTTGCCCTCCTGTCGCAGCACTCCGCTCTTGCGCGCCTCCGCCAGCGTGCGGCAGCTGACCATGTTGTCGAATGTGACTACCTCTCCGCGAATGAAACCGCGCTCAAGGTCGGTGTGTATCTTGCCGGCAGCCTTCACCGCAGGGGTGCCTCGTTCGATGGTCCAGGCACGCACCTCGTCATCGCCGACCGTCATGAACGAAATTAGGTCGAGCGCCTCGTAGCTGAGATTGACCACGCGGCTCAGTCCCGATTCGCCAACGACACCCAGCGACTCCCTGAACTCCTGCTCTTCATCCGATTCCATCTGAGCGAGTTCCATTTCTAGCTTGCCGCAGAGGGCAGCGGTGCGGATTCTATCGGTCTGGATTTCATTCGCGAGGCGGGATTCGATAGGCGCAATGTCGTCGAGCTGGTCCTCGCCCACATTCACGACAACGACAAGCGGCTTCGAGGTGAGCATCTGAAAGCCTGACAGGTGGCGCAGTTCGTCCTCGTTCAGCGACTGGTCGCGCACATGCACGCCGGCTTCGAGATCGTCCCTGACGCGAGTCAAGAGAGCCTGCTCTTTATTCAGTGCGTCTCGTTCCGCCGTCTTTGCGCTCTTGAAGCCCTCGGAGACTCGCTGGAGGCGTCGTTCGAGGATATCCAGGTCCGAAATCGTCAGCTCGAATAGCAGAGTATCTATGTCGCGGAACGCATCGATGCTGTCCGCGACATGCGGCACCGATGGGTCTTCGAATGCGCGGGCAACCATGAGTATTGCGTCCGCTCGCTGGAGGGTGTTGAGGTACTCGCCGCCGATGCTCTGCGTCTTGCCCAGCCCCTCCGGAGCGGCGGGCAGGTCTGCATAGGTAACTTCGGCGTTCACCTTGCGCTTGGGGTTGAAGATTCCATTCAGCATATCCAGGCGCTCGTCAGGGACCTTTGCAGCGCCGAGATTCATTCTGTTGGCGAAGGTGGCGACCTGGGCAGAGCCTCTTGTCGCCGCGTTGAATATGGTTGTCTTGCCGCTCTGTGGGAGTCCGATAATTGTGATTTCCATAAGATAGTTGGTCAGTACTCACTTAGCTATTTCAGGGGGTGGGAGGCTCTATTTGTCGTCGTCGTTCACGATGCGGGCTGAGCCGTCGATAATGTTTCCGTCACTCTCGGGTGACTGCGCCCTGCCAGTGCCGAGGTGCTCGCGCAGTATTTCGCTCGGTATGGACAGGAGGAATAGAATGAGCGTTACGCCTATCGCGACTATGTCGTCCAGCCAACCCAGAATTGGTATGATGTCTGGCAGTAAGTCGAACGGCGATATTATATAGACGAGACCGGCCGGAATGATCAACTTCGACAAGACAGGCACGCGCCGGTCAAGCATCAGCCGAAATATCAGGCGACCGATGCCGGAACGCGCCAGCATCATTAGCAGGGAAGGTCTGAGCATTGTTGTATGACCTCCAAGTGTTCCACTCCATTATAGCCTCTCGGCTCGGTTAAGGTAAGCGACATTGATTTATCTGCTGTATGGCGAGGACTCGCTTTCCGTCGAGGAAATGCTTGCGTCGCTGCGCTCGGATGGGGAACCGGACGGCCTGGGCGATATCAATACAGCCACGCTCAATGGAGCGGCCGTCACTCCGGCAGAGCTTGAAGCGGCATGGAGCACGATACCGTTCCTGGCGGATAGGCGCACCGTGATTGTACGCGGTTTGCTTGCTCGGATGGAACAGAGGCGGGGAGGCGGCGCGCGCTCCGGCGCCCTGGACGGAGAGTGGGCGAACTTCGGCGAGCGCCTTGTGTATGTACCCGAGTCCACGGACCTGATCTTCGTTGACGCCGCAGTGAATCGCGGAAATCCTTTGGCTCGCGTGATTCGGCCCCTGTCGCAGGTTCATGAGTTTCGACTGCCATCTGTGCGGGATATGCCGGGATGGGTGCGGCAGCGGGCGGACAAGCTGGGTGCTGCCATCGAGCCGAGCGCCATATCCGCTGTTGTGGACTCCATCGGCAACGATACGCGGCTCGTGGATATGGAACTCCGGAAGCTCGCCCTTTACCGTTCAGATGAGATGATCCGTCGCCAGGATGTGGAGGCCATGGTCTCGTATGTGCGGGAGGCAAGCATATTCGCCGCCGTGGACGCTGCCCTGGAGGGCCGGGCGGGACTTGCGCTACGGCTGATGCACCAGTTCCTGGAAGCGGGCAGGCATCCCACTTATGTGATAACGATGCTGGCGAGGCAGGTGCGCTTTCTAATTCTCGCCAAGGACCTGAAGTCACGAGGGTTCGCGCAGGACGAGATTGGTCGGCGCATTTCCATATCCGGCTATCCGCTTACGAAGACGATGCAGCAGGAGGGGCGCTTCAGCGCGGAGCGCCTTGTGGAGATTCACCGCAGGCTTCTGGAAGCCGACCTGTCCATCAAGACCGGCGCCGCCGATGAAGAGATGGCGCTGGATACGCTAATCATCGCGCTGTCGGAGGCGTCTCAGCGTTGAGCGCGCCTCGGCGGGCGCACCTCTGACAACCATTTCCACCAGCCTGCGTTGTACACTACACAGGTTATTGTTGATTGATTGTTAGTTGTCAAAGGCGGGGAAGTGGGTATTTTCCCTTGCATTCTTACGCCTGCATCCATAGGCAAGGCACGGTCAGCAGCTAAACCGGATTGAACCGAACAACTGTATATAGGAACGACTAGAATATGCCAAATCGTTTAATGCGACGCACGCTATACGGCGCAATCGTTTTCGCTGTCAGCATCACCACAGTTGCCTGCGGCAACGCGACCGATGAATCGCCTGCCGCACCGCAACAGGCTGCACCGCAGGCGACCGTGCCACCGCCTGCGACGGCAACCGCTGTACCGCAGGCAGCGCCGACGGTTGCTCCTATGCCCACCGTCGCGCCGTCTCCTGAGCCGACTGCTGTCGCCGACACGCCCACTCCCGTTCCCGAGAACGAGGACGCGGTTCGACTCTCCGGGGAGGGAATGGAGTTGCTCACGCGATTCACCGAGGAGTACAGCCCGCGCCAGAGTGGATCGGACGGCGAACTTGCCGCCGCCGAGTACATCAAGGCGCACCTCGAAGACTTAGGCTACGATGCCGTATTCCAGCCTGTGGAAGTGGAGCACATACCGTGGGGTGGGGAGTTCGTTTCTCTCGCTGGTGATGGAAGACCGGACCTGCGCGCGGTGCCAATGTCGAAGACAGGGTTCGGAGATGTGAGCGCTCCGCTGGTGTCGGTGGGTAGGGCGTTTGAGGACGACATACCTGAGGATGGACTGGACGGCGTCATTGCGCTCATAGAGCGGGGCGAAATCACTTTCGAGGAGAAGGTGAACCGGGTGGCGGATGCGGGCGCGGTTGCGGCGATCATCTATAACAACGAGCGGGGCAACTTCCGCGGCGCGCTGCAGTCGGACGGCCCGATTCCTGCGGCGTCTCTGTCGCAGGAAGAAGGGGAAGATGTGCTGCAACTGTTGGAGGACGAGCCCGAACTGGTAGCGCGTGTGAAGATAGAGACCGTCCTGCTCGACTCTCAGAATGTCATCGCAGAATTGAATGACCAGCCAGCGGAGTGCGGCGTCGTGGTCATGGGCGGGCACTACGACAGCGTTGCGAACACGCAGGCGGCGGGTGACAACGGAACGGGAGTCGTTTCGCTGCTCCTGATGGCTGAAGAGGTGGCTGACGAATTTGCTGACGGCAATCTGCCCTTTGCCGTGCGGTTTGTGTTCTTCGGCGTGGAAGAGATTGGCCTGTACGGGAGCAAGCACTATGTGGACGAACTGAGCGAGGATGAGCGTGAGGAAATCATCGCGATGCTCAACTTCGACGCCATGGGGAAGGGAAACGCTTCCGTTGAGGGAAGCGCGGCGCTTGTGGACAGGGCAACTCGGTATGCGGTCGACAACGGCATCCGATTGAATAGCAGGCGTATCTCCGAGGGCTTCGGCAGCGACCACGCATCGTTCCTTGCCGTCGATATACCCGCGCTCTTTTTCTACGGCGACGACTTTTCCATCATCAACTCACCCGACGATGTGCTTGAGGAAGTGGACCCATTCGTGATGGGTGCGAACATGACAGTCGGTCTGGGCGTGCTGCAAGAATTCGAGTGCGAGCCCCAAGGATAGGATGCGTCATGCGGCGGAAATTCGCCGCGTTTGGCTTGTCCCGACATCGTCAGGTGAATTATACTAGGGTCTGTATGTGCGCCAATCTTGGTGTGCAATCCGTACTCATTGACTTTGAGCTTCGCCGGGTAGGATGACGACAAGCAAGCAAGACTATTACGACCTGCTGGGTGTCCAACGTGCCGCTTCGGACGAGGACATCAAGAAGGCGTTTCGCAAGCTGGCGATGGAGTACCATCCCGACCGCAACAAGCGGGATGGCGCCGCCGAGAAGTTCAAGGAGATTAACGAAGCCTACCAGGTCCTGTCCGATCCGCAGAAGCGTTCCGCTTATGACCGCTATGGTCATGCGGGCGTATCCGGTAACGGAGGCGCGAGAGGCTTCGAGGGTTTCGACAACTTCGCCGGCTTCGGCGACATATTCGACGCATTCTTCGGTGGCGGCACACGGACCCGTCCCAACGCACCCCGTCGTGGCGCGGACCTGAAGTACGCGCTCACCGTTGACCTTGAAGAAACTGCGTTCGGTGTCGAGAGGGAAATCAGCCTGGAACGCATTGAAGTCTGCGGCGACTGCAACGGCAGCCGCAGCACACCCGGCAGCTCGCCCAGCCTGTGCGCCAACTGCAACGGCTCCGGCGAGGTACGGCGCGCCCATGAGAGCGTGTTCGGGCAGTTCGTCCAGGTCGTGCCATGCAATGTGTGTCGCGGTGAGGGACAGACGATAACCAATCCGTGCGACACCTGCAGGGGCAGCGGCAGAGAGCGCCGCTCACGCACGATGGAAGTCGCGATACCCGCCGGTATAGAGGACGGCCTCCAGATTCGGCTACGAGGCGAGGGTGAAGCCGGGCACAACGGCGGCTCTCCCGGCGACCTGTATGTGCTGATTCGCGTCAGGCAGCACGCGGTGTTCCGGCGCGAGGGCAACGACATCCTGTACACACTGCAGATCAATATGGCTCAGGCTGCCCTGGGAGCGAAGGTAACCGTCCCCACGATAACGGATGAAATTGCGGAGCTTGATATACCTGCCGGAACGCAGACGGGCGCTGTCTTCCATTTGAAGAACAAGGGCATTCCTTATATCCGCAGCAGCCGCAAGGGCGACCAGCTCGTTACTGTTGATGTGCAGACGCCGAAGAAACTGACCGAGGATCAGCGCCTGCTATTCGAGGAGCTTGCCAGAAGCTTTGGTGACGACGCGGACGGGATTGGGATTAACGACAGGGGCTTCTTCGACAAGCTCAAGGATGCAATCTCAGGCGAGTAGCATCAGTGGTTGATTTACAAGAATAGACGACGAGACAGGGCGCACGACGGTGCGTCCTTTTCATATACGCCAGATATACCGGCGGTAGAAAGTGAGCGAGCATTGAAGTGGCTAGAGTTGAGCGTCCGCACACCGCCTGAGTTTGTGGAACCGTTATCACAGATTTTCTATCGCTACGGGCATGGCGGCGTCGCGGTGGAGCAGGAAGGCGGCTACAATCCCGATGAGGGCGAGGCTCCCTCCGGCGATGAGTGGGCGGTGGTCACGACATACCTGCCGATGAACGAGTCCCTCGACGAGCGTCGCGGGCGCATAGATGTCGGAGTGCGGCTGGTGGCGCATGTGTCGGACATTTCGCCGCTTCAGGAGCGCGAGGTGGAGGAAGAGGAGTGGCAGAACAGCTGGAAGGAGCACTTCCATGTGCTTAAGGTCAGCCGTCGAATTACGATCTGCCCAACCTGGCGCGAACATTCTCCGAAGGGTGGGGAGCTTGTGATAATGCTGGACCCTGGCATGGCGTTCGGGACGGGGCATCATCCGACGACGCGCATGTGCCTGGAGCGCCTTGATGCGCTGGTGACGCCGGGAATCGATGTGCTGGATGTGGGCTGTGGCTCCGGAGTCCTCTCTATCGCGGCGGCGAGGCTTGGCGCGAGGCATGTCTTCGGTCTGGAGATAGACTCGGTCGCCGTGAATGTTGCCAAGCAGAATGTGCGCGACAATCGCGTGGAGCATACGGTGCGCGTATTGCAGGGCACGCTGCCGCATACGGACGCCAAGCAGTCCGCCTATGGCATCGCAGTCGCCAACATATCCGCGAAGGTCATATCCGAGATCGCACCATATCTCGTGAGCGCGGTTCACGACGGCGGAAAGGTCATCGCGTCCGGCATTCTCCTTGAGAACAAGGATAGGGTGGTGAAGGCGCTGGAAGCGGCAGGCGCTAACCTTGAGGAAACGCTGGTTGACGGCGACTGGGTTACGCTGGTGGCTGGCGTGCAGAGGTGATGGAGTGCATCGCTTCTTCGTTCCGCCGTCGCACATAGAGGAAGACCGGGTTACTCTGCCTTCGGATGCCGCTCGCCAACTCGCGAGGGTACTTCGCGCCCGGCCGGGCGACGGCGTCATAGTCCTCGACGACAGCGGGTATGAATACACCGTAATCCTTGATTCCGTAAGCCCACGGCACGCTTCCGGCGTTATCAACGAGAGTAATGTCGGGCAGGGCGAGGCAAGCCTTTCCATCACGCTATATCAGGGTCTGATGAAGGCCGACCGCTTCGAGTATGTGCTTCAGAAGGGCACCGAGATTGGCATATCTCGCTTTGTCCCTATGGTCAGTGAGCGCACTGTGGCTCGCAACATCATCAGCGACAACCGCATGCAGAGGTGGGGCAAGATAATACGCGAGGCTGCTGAACAGGCAGGTCGGAGCAGGCTGCCCGTGCTGGATGACGCCGTCAGTTTCGCTGACGCATGCGACTCCGTTGCTGGCCCTGCCATCATCGGATGGGAGTGTGAGCGCGATACGGGTATCCGAGGGACGCTGCTGCGCCACAAGACAGCCATCGAGCAGGCGCAGTCCTTATCAATCGTCATCGGCTCGGAGGGTGGCTTGACTGCTGAGGAAGTGTCCTATGCACTGAGTAGAGACGTCACGCCCGTGTCAATGGGCAGGCGCGTTTTGAGAGCGGAAACGGCGGGTATCATCGCGGCGGCGGCGGTGCTGTACGAGATGGATGAGCTGGGATAGGCGCTCTTATTCCGGGCGCGGCGCACGCTCAAGGAGCTGGCTTACAGCGCGCTCGATGGGCACACGCTCGAAGATGATGCTGTACATCGCCTCCGCAATGGGAATCTCGACACCGAGCCGTCTGGCGACCGTGATAGCGCCCTGAATCGTGTCCACGCCCTCGGCAACATTGTCCATAGAGGCGCTTATCTCCTCCGGCGAATCGCCCGAAGCCAGCCGCATGCCGAAATAGTGGTTGCGGCTCAGCGTACTCGAACAGGTGGCTATGAGGTCGCCCATGCCCGCAAGTCCGGAGAGCGTGAGCGGATTCGCGCCGGCAGACTCCGCGAGGCGCCCGACCTCCGCAAGCCCTCGCGTGATGACCGTCGCCTTCGCGTTGTCTCCGTAGTTCATCCCGTCACACACTCCGGCGGCGAGAGCGATGATGTTCTTCAGCGCGCCACCAAACTCCACGCCGGTGATATCCTCGTTCGTATAGACCCGGAACAGGTTGGAGTTGATGGCACTCTGCGCCGTGCGCGCGGCATCGAAATTGGCGGATGCGACGACCGTGGACGCGGGCTTGCCGGCGATGATCTCGCGGGACAGGTTGGGACCGGATAGGGCGCAGATGCCACTGTGCATTCCTGCGGGCAACTCGTCCGCGAACACCTCGCTCATGCGCTTGCCGGTTCTCGTCTCCAGACCCTTGGTCGCGCTGACTAGGATGGCATCGCTGCGAAGTGCGCCGCACACTTGGCGTATGTTCGCCCTGAATGTCCGTGAGGGCACCACTACAAGTACAATGTCGGCATCGGACAGCGCTTCAGTCGGTGATGCTGAGACCGACAATGACTGCGGGAAGTTGACACCGGGCAGGAATCGCTCATTCTGCCTTGCGGACTCTAGGGTTGCGGCTTCAAGCTCGGTGCGCGCCCAGATGCTCACATCGGTGCCGATTCGCGCGACAATTATGCCGAGCGTGGTGCCCCAGCTTGTTGTACCGACAACGCCCACTTTCGGCATTTCTTGTCCTGGTAGTTCTGGAGTTTATGAGTAGGCAATAGCTCGCGCAAAGCAGCAAGTCTCGCGTGCGTCAATCCGTTGGCAGCGCGGGCTGACCTATCTTGCGCTCGGTGCCGCTGATGAGACGCTGGATGTTGTCCTTGTGCAAGCCGATGACCAGCGCCGCTCCGATGACCGCGAACCACATGTATTCCGCCGGCGCGAACCAGAATGAGTCGGACGCCCCATAGACCACGAGTCCCAGCGATGCCAGGACTATCAGCGTGATTATGCCGGAGAGCGTGCCCAGTATGGAACCCAGCGATACGTAGCGACTGACCGCGATCGCCGACAGGCCGATGAGGGATGCTACAAGCCCCGCAAGGGGGGACAGGACGATGAGAGCCGCCCAGCCGGGCGCGGTTCCTCTGCCGCCCCTGAAGCCGACGAATACAGGCCAGTTGTGTCCTACCAGAGTGGCTATTGCCGCGCCTGCTTCAACTCCCGGAGAGTCGAAGAGAATTCTCGCGAGCACCACTGCAAGGACTGCCTTTACCATATCGAGCGCGAGAACGAGCAGAGCGATGGGTACGCCGGCCGTGCGCATCACATTCGTCATGCCGGTCTTGCCGCTGCCATAGTCTCGCACGTCCACGCCCCTGAAGAGCTTGCCCAGAATCAGGCCGAACGGGAGCGCTCCAAGCAGGTAGCCCAGGGGTATCATCACGAGATAGGCAATCATGGCTATGCCTCACTCTCCTCTGCCCTTAAACCGCATGCGCAGCGGGCTGCCTCGGAACTCATACGCGCCTCTGATCGTATTTTCCAGGTAGCGTCTGTAAGAAAAGTGGACCATGTCCGAGTGATTGACATAGAAAGTGAAACTGGGAGGGCCGGTTGCGTCCTGTGCCACGCTGTAAATCTTCAGTGAGCGTCTTCCGGAGAGCGCGGGCGGGTGCTCCGCAACGGCGCCCATTACGCGGCGGCGCAGGTCGTATCTTGGCACGCCCTTCGTCCATTCCTGATAGACCTGCCTAGCAGTGTCCAGCAGGTTTGTGATGCCCGTGCCGTTCAGTGCGGATGTGAAGCATACCGGCGCGTACGATGCGAAGCGAAAGCGTTCCCGTACCTGCATCGTAGCCTTGGACTGCGTCAAGCCTGCCTCGCCTGCGAGGTCCCACTTGTTGACGCCAAGTATGATTCCCTTGAAATCGTCGAGAATATACTTGGCGATGTGGGTGTCCTGCGCGCTTGCAAGCTCACTGGCATCCATAAGCAGGATGGCGACATCCGCCCGGTCGATGGCGCGTATTGCGCGAAGCACGCTATACCGTTCGATGCCGCTCTCGATGCGACCGCGCCGTCGTATGCCCGCAGTATCGATGAGCAGCACAGACCAGTCATCGAACTGCATCAGGCTGTCCAGCGAGTCGCGAGTCGTGCCGGGAATGTCACTGACGATTGCGCGCTTCTCACCGGCTATGGCGTTCAGCAGCATGGACTTGCCCACATTTGGGCGCCCCACGATTGCCAGCTTCAGGTCGGCTTCCGGTTCGAGGAACGCCGGGGCGCCGGGGAAGCTCTTGACAACCTCGCTCATCAGGTCGTCAACGCCGCGATTGTGAAACGCGCTCACGGGAATGGGCTCGCCCATGCCAAGCTCGTAGAACTCGGCGGATGCGGTCGCCAGGCGGTCGTTGTCCGCCTTGTTCGCGGTGAGCACGATTGGCTTTTCCGTGCGCCTGAGAGCGTCCGCCACATCCACATCGGCAGGCGTTACGCCGGTAGTGGAGTCCACGGCGAATACGATGACATCCGCATCGCTGATTGCAAGCTCAATCTGGCCTTTAACTTGCTGCCAAATATCCGTCTCGGGGAACAGGTCCAGACCGCCCGTATCCACAAGAATGAATGCATGCTCCGCCCAGACCGTCTCGAGCATGACACGGTCGCGCGTCGTCCCGGCGATGTCGGACACGATGGCTGTGGGTCTGCCGATGAGCCTGTTGAACAGCGTGGACTTTCCCACGTTGGGACGCCCAACAATGGCAACTAGGGGCTTGGCGGTTGTGGTCATGAGAAATTGCCAGTCTATGCGGGTATTAGTGGTTGGCTTGCGGGTTGGGCTGCCGCGGTAGATTCGTCACCTGCGCTCATTCCCCACTTTCCCCCTTGAAGGGGAAGGCCACGGATTCCATTCGTGTATTGCGCGTGGCGGCTAGTCGGAGTAAATCGCCGCGAGTACGGCTTTCTGCGCGTGCATTCGATTTTCCGCCTGGTCGAAAACGACCGAATTCGGGTGGTCTATCATGCCTTCCGATAGCTCCTGCCCCCTGTACGCGGGCATATCGTGCATGAAGAGGAAGTCAGACTTTGCAGCTTTCGCCAATTCCTCATCTATCTTGTAGTTGCCGAATATGGCGATGCGCTCCGCCTTCTCGTCTTCCTGCCCCATGCTAATCCAGGTATCAGTGTAGAGGACATCCGCGTCCTGTGCGGCTTCATTAGGTTCCGAAACCCAGTCGATTCGGGACTCGCTCCTAGCAGCCCTGCTCTTCGCTTCGTCCAGAACAGGCGCGGGGATCTGGTAGTCCTCCGGCGATGCAAGCGTGAAGTTCGCGCCGACGGATGCACAGGCGAGCGCGAGACTGGCGGCGACATTGTTGCCGTCTCCCACGAATGCGACGTTCAGGTCGGACAGCCTGCCCTTGTGCTCCTGTATCGTCAGCAGGTCGCCCATCGCTTGGCAGGGATGCTCAAGGTCGGACAGCGCATTCACAACCGGAATGTCGCAGTATTTGGCAAGCAGTTCAAGGCTGCGGTGCGAGAATACACGCGCAATTATGCCGTCCACCCACCGGTCCAGCACCCGCGCGATGTCAGCTTCAGGCTCGCGCACGCCAAGTCCGACATCCTGCTGGCTGAGGTATGTGCAGGTGCCTCCGAGCTGGCGAATGCCAACCTCGAAGCTGACGCGCGTTCGCAGCGACGGCTTTTCGAACAGGAGCGCGAACTCCTTGCCTTCCAGCGGTCGCTCGCCCTTCCCTCGCTTCATCTTGTAGGCGCGCTCGATGAGCTGCGACACGCCCTCTGATGACAGGTCGGCGACCGACAGGAAGTCCTTGCCCTTCATACACATCTCCTTACTTGCCTGCGGATATTATAGTGCCTGCACCAGTGTAAGCAAGCAATTATGCCGCAAAAAGAGACAACTAAATGCACAGCTCTCCATCTCGCTTGACCACGCTGCCCTGCGCGACGATGGTATTTACGTTGTGCAATGCCTTGATGTCGGTCGTAGGGTCGCCGTCCACGATGACGACATCCGCCGCCTTGCCGACTTCAAGGGTGCCGGTCTCGCCCTCGATGCCGAGGCACTCTGCGGAGGTCTGAGTGGCGCAGACGATCGCCTCCATCGGGGTGATGTCCATCTCTTCGACCATCACCTGCGGAATGTACGCGAAGTCGTCGAAGCGAGCGTTTGTCATGCCTGAGTCCATGCCGGTTACGAACTTCACGCCCCGATCCCACATGTCGCGCAGAATCTCGAAGCGACGGCTTGGGTCGCTCATTGCCGAGCCGCCCGTTCTCCTGCCGCGCAGCCTGTTGAGCCGGTGAAGCGCGAGGGTGGGGTCAACCCATAAGCCCTTTTCAGCCATCAGGTCCGCGACATCCGGATCGTAGTCATACATCTGCGCCTCGTCCTCGGCGAGCCACGAGCAGTGGATGAGGTTGTGTACTCCCGCCTCCACGCAGTTACGCACTCCGGCGCTGGCGTGGCAGTGCGCCGCGATGCGCAGTCCCAGGCGCTCTGCGTCCTGCACGGCTGCCTTGAGCGTGGATGCAGGGTACTGCGGCGCGCGCGTGTTCGTGCCGGGGGTGAACCCGCCGCCGGTGGACATAATCTTGATGTAGCCCGCGCCAAGCTTGAACTGCTGCCGCACCGCCTGAACTACCTCGTCGGCCGTATTCGCCTCAGTGCCGAACATGTTGCAGTGCCCGCCCGTCGTTGTTATTGGAGTGCCTGACACGATGAGCCGCGGCCCCGGTATTATGCCGTCTTCGATTGCCTGCTTAATGGGGAAAGCCACCTGGTTGCGCGCGCCAAGGTCACGCATCGTTGTCACGCCAGAGGAGAGTGCTGAACGCACTGCGCCGACTGCACGCATCAGGAACACCTCGTCAGACTCGGTCATGATGTGCGCGTATGCGTCCTCCTGCGCGCTGCAGTGTATGTGAGAGTGCATTTCGATGAAGCCCGGCATGATGCTGCCGCCGTTCACCTCGATCACATCCGCTTCTGCGCCCGGCTCCAACTGCAGGTCGTCCTGCGTTGTAACCTCGGTTATCTCGCCGTCCTGCATTACGATCGCGCCGTTGGGCACGGCTTCCGCTCCCGTGCCATCGATTAGTCGGTCTGCCTTCAGCACCAGTTTCATTTCCGCCCTCACACTGTTCGGTATCTTGGATTTGCGGCACATTATAGCACGGCAGGCGTGGCATCCCGCCGCACTAGACCGCCGCCCCATATCTGGATATAATCCAGCCAAATTTCGGCGGGGCTACTGCCCTCGCCATCTGACACTCATTCAATCCCTGAATCGCGGGAGGGAGGCACGCCCATGACAACCTATTCGGACCTTAACAGAGACTCGCTGCTGTGGATGTACGAGAAGATGGTGACCATACGCCGTTTTGAGGAGCAGTCGAGGCGAGAAGCGGACGCCGGCAAGCTGCGCGGCATGCACTCGTCAATCGGGCAGGAAGCGGTGCCCACCGGCATCTGCGCTCACCTGCGCGACGATGACTATGTGCTTGGCACACATCGAAGTCACCACCACTGTATCGCCAAGGGGGTTGACCTCAACGAGATGATGGCGGAATTGCTCGGCAAGGCGACCGGCACCAATAAGGGCAAGGGCGGCACGATGCACATCGCCGACATCAACAAGGGCATGCTGGGCGCCAACGGCGTCGTCGGCTCCAATATTCCCGTTGCGACCGGCGTTGCCCTGAGCGCGAAGGTGCGCGGCAGCGACCAGGTAAGCGTCGTATTCTTCGGCGACGGCGCATCCAGCCAGGGCAGCCTGCACGAATCCATGAACATCGCCAGCATCTGGAAGTTGCCGGTGCTGTTCGTGTGCGAGAACAACCGCTATGCCGAGTCAACGCCGTTCGAGTATGCGGTCGCGGGCGGCTCCATCGCCAACCGCGCGGCCGGTTACGACATGCCCGGCGTGCTCGTGGACGGCCAGTCGGCACTCGACATGTTCGAGGTCGGCAAGGAAGCCGTGGCGCGCGCAAGGGCGGGGGAGGGACCCACGCTCATAGAGGCGCAGACATATCGCTACCAGGGGCACTTTGGCGCGGACGACCCTCTGGGTTATAGGACACAGGAAGAAGAGGACTACTACGAAGCGCGCGACTGCATCGTGACGCTGAAAGCGCACATCACCGACGGCGGCTACGCTACTGAGGGTGACATAGACGAAATTGAAGCGCGCGCATTGACGGCGGTTGTGCAGGCTACCACTTTTGCTGACGAAAGCCCATTCCCGGACCCGTCGGAACTGACGACAGATGTCTATGTGAGTTACAGGTAGCTCAGTCATTCTGTTAATCGGTGGTTTCAGATAAGGTCAGAAGACTAGTTGAAACACCGGTTGCTGGTGGACGGAGCTGCTGACCAACCAATGAACTTATCAGGAGACCACAATGGTACAAACACAGACACGGCGACTTTCATATATACAGGCGGTGAACGAGGCGCTGAGGCAGGAGCTTGAGCGCGACGAGTCCGTCATCATCATGGGCGAGGATATAGCGGGCGGAGGCGAGCGCGATCAGTTCCAAGATGCCTGGGGCGGTCCGATGCGCCTTACCAAGGGGCTGGTCGGCGACTTTGGCCGGCAGCGCATACGGGACACACCCATCGCGGAATCCGGATTCGTCGGGGCAGGCGTAGGCGCTGCGGCAACCGGTCTGCGTCCTGTCGTGGACCTGATGTATGTCGGCTTCCTGGGTGTGTGTGGCGATCAGATTCTGAACAACGCTGCCAAGATTCACTACATGTTCGGCGGCAAGGTCAAGGTGCCGCTGACTATAATGACCGGTATTGGGGCGGGAACAAACTCCGCCGCGCAGCACTCCGAGACCGTGTACTCCGTGTTTACGCACTACCCCGGCTTGAAGGTAGTCGCGCCATCGAATCCGTACAATGCCAAGGGGCTGTACGCCGCTTCCATTCGCGACGACGACCCGGTGATCATCTGCAACAACCGCCAGCTCATGGGCATCCGATTCGATGTGGATGTGCCGGAGGAATCCTACGAAGTGCCGCTCGGCCAGGCGGATGTTGCGCGCGAAGGCACGGATGTGACGCTGCTGGGAATCAGTTACATGACGCAGATCTGTCTGCAGGCGGCAGAAGACCTTGCGGCGCAGGGCTACTCCGCAGAGGTCATTGACTTGCTGTCCCTGTCTCCGATGGATGACGAGGCAATCCTGGAGTCCGTGCGCAAGACGCGCCGTATCGTAATCGTGGACGAGGACTACCCGCGTTGCAGCATGGCGGGGGACATCGCCGCGCTGGTCGCCGAGGAAGCGTTCGACTACCTTGACGCTCCACCGAAGCGCGTAACGCCTCCGCACACCTCCGTGCCTTACAGCCGCCCGCTGGAGGCGCTGTTCGTGCCCACGAAGGAGCAGGTAGTGGCAGCCGCGCTGGAGACGCTCGAATAGCCCGATCCTCTTTACCTATCACATCGACATTTCATATCGACATATTGGGAAAGCGAGAGCCTTAGTACAATGGCAGTCCAAATCGTGATGCCCAGGCTGGGCGACTTCATGACCGAGGGAATCGTGGCAAGGTGGGCGAAAGGGGAGGGGGATGCCGTCTCGCAGGGTGAGCTTATAGCGGAGATCGAATCCGAGAAGCTGAACTACGAGCTTGAAGCCACTTCGGACGGCATACTTCACCACGCGGTCGATGAGGGCGCCACCGTCGGAGTGGACGATGTAATCGGCTACTTGCTTGCAGAAGGCGAAGAGCCGCCCCAAGCCCAGCAGCCCGCAGCGCCTACCGCGGCATCGCCGTCACCCGCAGTCGCGCCGCAGAGACGCCCAGCGCGGCGAGGAGCGGGTGATGTGGTGCCATCGACACCGGGGGCGCGGCGTCTTGCCGCCAGCCTTGGCGTGGATATTTCGCAGGTTACACCCACAGGGCCACGCGGACGCGTAGTCGATGCCGATGTGCGAGCATACCATGAGGCTCAGCAGCCAAAGGCGCCCCCTGGAATGCCTGAACCGTCGAAGATTGAACCGCTGAGCGGCATGAGGCGCGCAATCGCGCAGAACATGCGAAGCAGCCTCAGCGAAACGGCACAGCTCTCGTATTTCCTTGAAGTTGATGTTACCGATGCGCAGAGCATGCGCCGTGAAGCGGCAAGAGAAAGCGACGCGACTATCACCATGGCCAGTGTGCTAATCAAGGCATGCGCCGAGTCGCTCAAGCGAGTGCCCACCTTGAACTCCATTCTCGTCGGCGACAATGTGATGTACTTCGACGAGGTGAACATGGGTGTCGCGGTTGCTCTGGAGGACGGGCTTATCGTGCCGGTGCTGAAGGATGTTCAGGACATGAGCATACCTGAGATTGCCGGGGGCGTTCGGGAACTGTCTGAGAAGGCGCGGTCGGGCCAGCTATCGTCGTCCGAAATAGGCGGCGGGACATTCACGATTAGCGTGCTCGGCGTTGTTGACGGCTTCACGCCGATCCTCAATCCGCCGCAGAACGCCATTCTCGGAGTTGGTCGCAGTGTACAGAAGCCGGTCGCGCGGAGGGGAGAAGTTGTCATTCGTGAGATGATGACGCTCAGCCTTACAGGGGATCACCAGGTCATAGACGGGGCAATTGCTGCGAGCTTCTTCCGTCGCCTTCAGCAGCTAGTGGAGCGACCGGCGGCGCTGTTCGACTAGCTTGCTCGCTTGAAAGAAAGATGGGGAGTCCAAGGGAACCTGACGCAGTGCGCGTTCTTCGGGGTTCCTTCTGATGGGCGTGGATTGAAGGTAGCCATGGATTTGGCACGCGGAACAGCGTGCCAAACCTTGCGGGCTTACTCTTCGGTAGGGTCGGACTCGGCCTGATCAGTGTCGATTTGCTGCACGGCCCACAGGATCGTTTCCAGTCCCCTTACGACGGCTTCTACCTGTTCCTGTTCGAGCATATCCACAATCTGTTGGATACGGTCGGCACCAATGCGCCAGAACTGGTCAATTGTGGCTCGGCCTTCGTCGGTCAATTCGCAGAGCACGACTCTTCTGTCGTCCGGATATGAGACGCGACCAACTAATTCCTTTTCTACCAGGCGGTCCACGACGGTGGTGGTGGCTGAAAGCGCCCTCCCCAGATGCGTTGAGATGCTACCCATACGCATAGGCCCCACTCGCTCCAGCAGAACGAGAGTTCTCAATTGTGGAATCGTCAGTCCCAGATCTTCCCATGCGTCAAGGCGATGAAGGTGCGTCTGACGATTCAGAAACTCAGCAACCTCTAAGAATCTATCCGTCAACTCCTGGTTGTTTGTATCGTTCATAGCTCCTATGCCATCCAGACTTTGCAGTAGTTACAGTAGAGCATCCGCATTTCCGACAGTAAGAGTCCAATTGAAACAGGATTCGATTTATGTCTGACCACTTTCTGTCAGACATTGCGAAGTGTCATTTGGCTTGCCTTTTACACCTTGGTATCCTTTCGTAAGTTAGACACGCCTGATCTCGTGCCCATCCGATTACCGAGTATATGAACATTCTCCCCAGTCTGATCCATCACCCCGGATTGGCGATTTCGGCGCCACCAAATCAGTTTTCGGCCTGGGATCTGAACTCAGTCCGCAGTAATTGACCGAACCCCTGTAGAGGCGACTAGTCAAGGACTCCGGGTCAGAACTGTTCACTATGTCCAACCTTGTTGCATATTATCAGACCTATGTTCATATACAAACATTATTATGCCTTTTCAGCGCGCAAAAACGCCAATTGCTGTTGCAAGGAAATAGTTTACCTTAAAAACATTATCAATCCAATAGCAAACCGTCATTTTTGAACTAAATAGTTGCGACGCGATTGGAAAGCACACAATTTGTGCGCCAAACCCTTGCGAAATTCCTGACATGTGGGTGAGGCCTGCCCGGGTGGGCTGGAAAAATGCGCAGTGTGAATCGATTGAGACGCTATGTCGGTCGATTCCCTTGACTGTGCCGATCTTTATCGGGCACTCCTGCCGTCTTGTCTATTCCTGCGGCGGTAAATCAAACTCACAGAATCACTTGGGCTGCCGGCAGGCGTTCATAGACTCTGAGACCTTAGAACAGTGCAATGGCGGAAACTCTCTATGAGATCGAACCACTAGACAACTCGTTCAAGCGCACATAATGTGAGAGGCGGTTTCTCTTTAACCTGTCCACCTCGCAGAATGCGCAGTCTAGAAAGACGCCTACCCAGCCTCCATTTCAATTCAACTCACGCAATTTGTCCTGATGTTACCACAAGAGAGCGGGATTTATGCTACCTAGCGGTATATTAAGACTCAGTATCATGTTCATAATCATGTTCATAGGCACTTAACCCGGTTGGCTTGACTTAGAAATTCGAATGCCAGCCTGTCTGCCAGACTATACTGTTCTGCTGCAGGGTATGAGGAAGGTCACACCAGACATAGTATGGATGTGTTATTCTTTTCACAAAAAATGAACGAGTGCATGGAATTGGGACGATCGAAGCATCGGTGACCCGGAAGGAAGTAAGTCAATGACAGACAACGAATCTCCCGCATCTACCAACTTCATACAGCAGGCAATAATCGCTGACAACGAATCCGGCAGGTTCGACAGGCGCGTACATACACGCTTTCCCCCTGAGCCAAACGGCTACCTGCACATCGGGCACGCCAAGTCCATCTGCCTGAACTTCGGCCTGGCACGGGAGTTTGGCGGGCTGTGCAACCTTCGATTCGACGACACCAACCCTACCAAGGAGAGCGTGGAGTATGTCGAATCTCAGAAGGAGGACGTGCGCTGGCTCGGTTTCGACTGGCATGACAGAGAACTATACGCGTCCGACTACTTTGGAGAGCTGTACGAGTTCGCCAGGCAGCTCGTGCTTGAAGGCAAGGCGTATGTGGATGACCTCAGCCAGGAGGAGATTCGCGAGTATCGCGGCACGCTGACCGAACCGGGCAGGGAAAGCCCGTACCGTGAGCGCTCGGCGGAAGAGAACCTGGAACTTCTGGAGCGCATGAAGGCCGGAGAATTTCCTGATGGCGCGCGTGTGCTTCGGGCGAAGATCGACATGTCGTCGCCCAACCTGAACATGCGTGATCCCGTGATGTACCGCATACTGCACACCGAGCACCACCGCACTGGCGACGACTGGTGCATCTACCCCATGTACGACTTTGCGCACGGGCAGTCTGACTCCGTAGAAGGAATCACGCACTCAATCTGCACGATGGAGTATGAGGACCACCGCCCATTGTACGACTGGTTCCTGCAGGAACTTGAAATGTACCAGCCGCGCCAGATCGAATTCGCTCGACTGAACCTCAGCCACACCGTACTCAGCAAGCGCAGGTTGCTGCGCCTCGTCGAAGGCGGATATGTCAATGGCTGGGACGACCCCCGCATGCCAACGATCGCGGGATTTCGCAGGCGGGGCTACACGCCGGAAGCAATCCGCAACTTCTGCGACAGGATCGGCGTAGCAAAGAACGCTGCCATTATCGACATAGCCCTGCTGGAACACAGCCTGCGCGACCACCTCAACAAAACAGCACAGCGCGCGATGGCGGTGATGCGTCCGCTCAAGGTTGTCATCACGAACTTCCCGGAGGGTGAGACCGACTGGCTAGACGCCGTGAACAATCCGGAGGATGAATCAGCAGGTACGCGCAAGGTGCCATTCTCGCGTGAGTTGTACATCGAGCGCGACGATTTCATGGAAGACCCGCCGCGCAGGTTCTATCGCCTTGCTCCGGGCCGCGAGGTTCGCCTGCGCTACGGCTACTTCATCAAGTGCGAGGAAGTGATCAAAGACGAAAGTGGCGAGGTGGTGGAGTTGCGCTGCACCTACGACCCGGAGACTCGCGGCGGCAGCGCACCCGATGGCCGCCGCGTGCGCGCAACGCTTCACTGGGTGTCGGCGCAGCACGCGCTTGATGCTGAAGTGCGGCTGTACGACCATCTCTTCACTCGCTGGAATCCTGACGAAGACGATGAGGACGGGGCGGACTGGCTGTCCTTCCTGAACCCTGAATCGCTTGTTACCGTCAGTGATGCCAAACTGGAACCGGGACTTGCGGAGGCGACTCCCGGCAGCCGCTTCCAGTTCGAGCGGCAAGGATACTTCTGCGTGGACACCAGGGACTCCACGCCTGAACGCATCGTCTTCAACCGCACTACGACCTTGCGGGACACCTGGGCGCGCGTGCAGCAGCGAGGCCGGTGACTCCCACCTCGGCATAAGTAGTACAAGCAAGGGGCGGCTCATTCGAGCCGCCCCTAATCTGCGTATCGGTTTATCCTGCCAGGTTATGCTTATTCCTTGGGGTCCACCTCGCGGTACTCGCCCTCGACCGTGGCATCGTCCTGCGGCATGTCGCCGGGAGCGGCATCCGGCTGCCCGGGTGCTCCAGCTTGTGCGTACACTGCTTGCCCAAGCTGCTGCATGGCCTCCTGCAACTCGTTTGTCGCCGTTGTGATCGCCGTGATGTCGCCGCCCTGAAGCGCCGAGCGCACAGCCGCGATCTTAGCCTCGGCCTGCGACTTCAGCTCGTCGGGCAGACTGTCAGCGTTGTCCTGTATCAGCTTCTCCGCGCTGTACGCAAGATTCTCCGCGTTGTTGCGCGTGGTGGTCTCTTCGCGCCTGCGCTCGTCCTCATCGGCATGCATTTCGGCGTCGCGCACCATGCGGTCGATTTCGTCCTGAGCAAGCCCGCTGCTCGCCGTGATGGTGATGCGCTGCTCCTTGCCCGTGCCTTTGTCCTGTGCGGACACGTTCAAGATGCCATTCGCGTCGATGTCGAAGGTGACTTCAATCTGCGGAATGCCCCTTGGCGCGGGTAGGATGCCGTCAAGAATGAATCTGCCGATGCTCTTATTCTCCTGTGCCATGCTCCGCTCGCCCTGGACCACATGCACCTCGACGCTGGGCTGGTTGTCCGCTGCCGTGGTGAAGGTCTCGCTCTTGGCGGTTGGGATCGTGGTGTTGCGCGCGATAAGGTTGGTGGCAACGCCGCCGAGCGTCTCTATGCCCAGGCTGAGCGGCGTGACATCCAGCAGGAGGATGTCCTGCACCTCTCCTTGAAGCACGCCCGCCTGTATCGCCGCGCCTATCGCTACCACTTCGTCGGGGTTGACGCCCTGGTGCGGCTCCTTGCCGAATAGATCGGTTACGATTTCTTGTACGGCGGGCATCCGTGTCATTCCACCCACAAGAATTACTTCGTCAATCTCGTTCACATTCACGCCAGCGTCAGCGATCGCCTTCTTGCACGGTTCGACGGTCCGCTGCACAAGCTCTGCGACCAGCTGCTCCAGCTTGGACCGGGACAGGCTCATGACAAGGTGCTTCGGCCCCGATGCGTCCGCCGTAATGAACGGCAGGTTGACTTCCGACTGCATGAGGGTGGAAAGCTCGATCTTCGCGCGCTCCGCGGCCTCGCGTAGTCGCTGGAGCGCCATAGCGTCTTGCTTCAGGTCGATGCCCTGCTCGCGCCTGAACTCGTCCACTATCCAGTCCACAATCCGCTCGTCGAAGTCATCGCCGCCAAGGTGCGTGTCGCCATTTGTCGCCTTGACCTCGAACACGCCGTCACCGATCTGCAGCACAGTAATGTCGAAGGTGCCGCCGCCGAGGTCGTACACGGCTATCGTCTCGTCGGTCTTCTTGTCCAGGCCATAGGCGAGTGATGCGGCGGTCGGCTCGTTGATGATACGCAGCACCTCAAGCCCCGCTATTCGTCCTGCGTCCTTGGTGGCATTGCGCTGGCTATCGTTGAAATATGCCGGCACGGTTATGACCGCTTGATTTATGGTCTCGCCAAGTTTCGCCTCGGCGTCCTGCTTCAGCTTCTGCAGAACCATAGCCGAGATCTCAGGTGGCGCGTGGTTCTTGCCGCCCATGACAACATAGGCGTCGTTGTTGGTGTTCTTCACCACCTTATACGGCAGAAGTTCCAGGTCGCGCTGCACGCTGTCGTCCTCGAAGCGGCGCCCCATCAGGCGCTTGACCGAATACACTGTATTTTCGGGATTCGTAACTGCCTGTCGCTTCGCGGTAGTGCCTACATATCGCTCATTGGAGCGAGTATTGAGCCCCACGACTGATGGCGTCGTGCGACCGCCCTCAGCGTTCTCTACAACGCGTGGCTCCCCCGCTTCAATCACTGCCATGCACGAGTTTGTGGTCCCTAGGTCGATTCCGAGTATGTTTGCCATTCCTGTCTCCTGTTAAATATATGTCTGATAATGATTTAGCTGCCTATGGTCTGAAAAATGATCTATGAGTATGTTAGGCGTCTGAATCCGTATGCCCGGCCTCCGGAGCCTTTGCCACGATGACCTGAGACGCCCTCAACACCTTGTCGTGCAGACGGTATCCGTCTCTGAACACCTGGATTATGGCACCGTCTTCCGCTTCCTCTGTCTCCATGTAATGGACCGCTTCGTGTTCCCATGGGTCGAAGGGCTTGCCAGTAGCTTCGATCTTGCTGACGCCCTCGGACCCCAGCAGGTTGTCCAGATTGCGCTTGACTAGCATCAACCCTTCCTGCCATCCGGCGGCTGCCGCATCTTCCGGCAGCATATCAATGGCGCGCTCGAAGTCGTCCACGACGCCCAAGAACTTGGTCAGCAGATTGGCGTTCGCATTGCGCTGTAGTTCTTGGCGCTCCTCGTCAACGCGACGCCTGTAATTCACCAGGTCTGCCTGCGATCGTTGCGCCAAAGCCTTGAACTGGTCCCGCTCTCGCTCAAGATCCTCCATCGGATCCGGCAGTGGCTCTATCTCTGAGAGCGCCTGCCGCAAGAGTTCGTCACCTTCACTTGAAGCGGGAGCATCGTCATCTTGCTTGTCTTCACTAGTCAATCTTGTCCTCCACCTATGCTGTGTTATCTCGTTTATCGGGGCGCCGTATGCAATATGCCCAGCATCTCGTCAACACTCTGGTCCAGCGATGACCTTAATTCATCACCTTGTAGACTTCGTATCTGGCTCTTCATCTGCAGGAGCCTGTTGAAGAGGCGCAGCGCGAGCTGCACACCGGCGAGGTTCAGTCCCATGTCGCCTACGAGGTGCTTGATGAGCCTTAGCCGCGCTACATCCTCATCGGAGTAAAGGCGCAGCATGCCGACAGTGCGGGACGGGCGCACAAGGCCAATCCGCTCGTACTTGCGCAGCGTCTGCGGGTGCATCTCCAGGATGCGCGCTGCCACGCTGATGATGTACACGCCTTCCAGTTGTTCGCTGCCCTGTCGGTGTCTGTTCATGGTCCCTCCGGGCGCTCCGGAACCGCGCGTATTGGCGCGCTTGATCCGCTAACCTGTCGCCATTCAACTCGTTATATTATACGCAACGCTTGCTGCAAATTGCAGATATTTTCTTGGATGTCTGAGACGTTGCTGCTATAGGGGCTTAGAAACTACTGAATATAAATTCACTACTCAATTCATATTTTAATACTTGACACGGTGCGTGTCAATCGTTTATGATGCATGCAGTTAGCAATAAGTGGGGGTTATAGATGTGCAGTCGCGGCGGTAACCAATCCGACCCACGCGCATCAAATTGAATGAGACAAGGAAGTTTGGAAGCAGCAAATTGATGCTGTAACTCAGGGGAGGTGGATAAAATGACTGTGTACCTGAAGTCTTGCAACCGTTGCGGCGGAGATATGAACTCCAACCGTGACATCTATGGGGAGTACCGAATTTGCATGCAGTGCGGCAATATGATCGACATCCCGAAGGAGCCGCATCTGTTCTCGCTGCAGACCAGCTCGGACAATTCCGACCGGAAGAGGGCTGCATAGCTGCTGCACGGACGGCAACTGGCGATATAGAAGAAAGCCCCTCTCAGATACGAGAGGGGCTTTCTTTTTGCTTCTTCCGGCTTTTCCCTATGACATGCTGCGGCCACTGATGAGGCCAACTATGAGTCCCATAGACGACTTAATCAGCCAATCTGAAGAATGCCTCAGAGTTTCCTGAGTGGCGGAGAGTTCGCCTGTGAACGCAATTGACATCCATACCAGAATTGCGAGGCCAATGAGGAACAACGAAAGGGAAACGATTAGAGCTGACTTGTAGGTGGATCCCTCTCTGTACCGGCTATCTGGGGTTGCCATCTTCAGAGACTTTCTTGTCGTCCCTGCCTACGAGTCTGCCGGTTCGCTTATCGATGTAGCTGGTAACAGTGGGATGCAGAACTGCCTCCCTGAGAGTGTTACCGACAAATCTTGCTATGGCAACGGGACGATTGGGCGTGTCGAGACGGCGTACCTTCAAGGCGCTTCCGAGAGGGAGTCTGTTGCCGTCGCTTGGTATATTCTGCATAATCATACTTCCTTCGTGGATTATACCACATAAGTGAAGGAACAGTCTCAATGCAACCTAACACGTTCCCTAGATCGCTCAATCGAAACGCCAGCCAACAGACTCACACTTATCAATTTACATCAACTCGTCCCAGAAGCGCTGCTCCTTCCACGGATCGCCTTCCATGTGATAGCCGCGGACCTCCCAGAAACCTGGGCGGTCCTCCGTCATGAACTCCAGGCCGTTCACCCACTTCGCGCTCTTCCAGCCGTAGCGCTTCGGCACAACCAGGCGCAGCGGTCCGCCGTGCGCCTCTGCGAGTGGAGCGCCGTCATGCGCCCAGGCGAATAGCACATCATCGTCCATGATAACATCCAGTGCCAGATTCGTGGAGTAGCCGCCGTAGCAGTGCGCCATGACATGTGTGACTTCAGAGCTTGGCTTTACGAGCTTCATCACATCGTTGAATGCCACGCCTTCCCAGGTGTTCTGCAGCTTGCTCCATTGTGTTACGCAGTGAAACTCCGCATCCAGCGTCAGCTTTGGAAGCGCGGTGAACTCCTGCCAGTTGAGCGTAACTTCCTCTTCGACATGCCCGAACACCCTGAACTGCCATGTGTCCAGACTGATTCGAGGAGTTGACCCGTATGTCAGTATGGGGAACTTCTCGGTGACGAACTGTCCCGGGGGTGCGTCCTGCTCATAGGCGGGCATCCGCCTGCGGTTGATTCGTCCCAGCTTTTTCAGCATGCTCTCTCCTCCACATAAAATCTCATTCACTGTATGAGATGCTTTTTCGGGCTTTAAGGTGCGTAATCCAGCTTATGCGTATGCGCAACTCGTAATAGTGTACACTAATTTCCGGCTTCAATCGCTGAGCCATCTTGTTAAGAATATTGCCTTCCGGAGCAGCAATGAACGAGCAGATTGAAGAGATTCTGCGCGGCGCGTATGACCTACATGTCCATGCCGCGCCCGACGGCAGCCAGCAGCGCCGAATGGACGCGCTCGAAGTGGCACGATGCGCCTACGAAGCGGAGATGGGCGGCTTTGTGCTCAAGTCGCACGACTATAACACTGCGCCGCTGACCTACGCGCTCAACCAGATGTATCCGGGCCTGAATATACTCGGCGCGATAACTCTGAACCGATCCGTCGGCGGCATCAATCCCGACGCAGTTCAGGTCGCCGCCGACCTGGGCGCGCAGTTAGTCTGGATGCCCACCTTCACCGCCGACTTTCGGATGCGTGACAACGGCTCTGGCGAGGGCATACGCGTCGCAGACCACGACGGCATTCTGACCGAAGGCGTCCTCGAGGTTCTGGAAATCATCGTCGACAACGATATGACCCTCGCATCGGGGCACATATCGCCCGCAGAAGCCATCGCGCTCTTTGAGGCGGCGCGCGCGCAAGGCGTGAGCCGAATGATCGCAACGCATCCCGACGGAGTGGCGACCCCGGAGGAGCAGCGCCGCATGGTCGCGCTCGGCGCTTACCCGGAGTACACATTCCTAACGTGCATGCCGTCACGCGGCCGCAAAACACCGCAGCAGTTCGTGGAGATGATACGCAGCCTCGGCGTCGATAACTGCATCGTGACCACTGACTTCGGTCAATGGCAGAATCCGCCGCCCGCCGAAGGCATGCGAATGGCAATCGCCATGCTCCTCGACGCGGGTATGACGCCGGAAGAAGTGACGAAACTCGTGAAGAGCAACCCGGCTAATCTGGTCGGCTTGGACTAAGAGACGGGCGCTCTGTCCCTTATACCTCAGGTGAGGGTAGGGGATTAGGCGCAGCTACGGCAAATTTGGTAGGACTTCCTCACTCATCAGCGTCAAGCAGTCCAGCCACTTCTGCCGGTCATCCTCCCAGTCATGGCACAGCATCAGCAGCGTGCCGAACCCGCCAACATCGTCGTGCAACTTCTTCAGCTGATGCGTTACTTCGTCTGGGTCGCCCACAACCCATAGGTTCTCCAGCATATACTCAGGAGTCAGCTCCTCGTCGGACATGCTCTCGTCCGTCTTTAGACCCGCCAACCCTCTGCCGCTGCCCAGCAAGGGAATCCAGTAGTCCACGAAAAACCGTCCGAAAGTATTCATCGCCTCTTCCCGCGCCTTGTCGCCGTCCTCGGCTACAAATACCTCACGCGAGATGCGCCAGTCCTTACGGGAAGCCTTGATTTTGCTCTTCGCGGCGCCCTTCGTAACCACCTGCCAGTGGCTCGGCAGGAATATGTCGTGGAGGAAGCATGTGCTCAACGGCATCCAGCCGCGCTCTCCTACGATTTCCAACGTGCCAGAATACGGACTGCTCCCTGCGACCGCAATGGGCGGGTGCGGCTTCTGGTACGGCAACATGTGGAAGCCTAATCTGCGCTCAGGCACATCCTCCGGGAGCCTGCCATCGTAGAACCTGCTGTCGTACTCGAACGGCTCGCCCTTCCATATCTTCAGGATGAGGTCAACAGCCTCGTACAGCCGCTCCCTGGGCTCGCCTAGTTCGGTGTCCAACCCGAACAGCTCAGTGTCTGTAGAGGGCCCTCCCGAACCGATGCCCAGGTAAATCCGGCCCTTCGCCATGTGGTCGAGCATCGCAATTCGGTGCGCCACATGCGCCGGGTGATGGTAGTGCAGCAGCGATACCCCTGTGCCGAACTTCATCTGATCCGTAACGCCGAGCGCCCTGGCGATGAACAACTCGGGCGAGGGCATGTTCTCCCATGGCAGCGTAAAATGCTCGCCAATCCACGCCTCGCTGAAGCCCAGGCTGTCGGCGTGCGCCATCAGCTGGAGGTCTTCCTCGTATGTCTCATAATGCGGGCGGTGAGGGTAGTGGAGCGGCATCAGGAATAGGCCAAGATCCATGGCTGACCTCGCTTAAGTGTAGAATCTAGTGCCGTGTATTGTGCTGTATTGAGAAGGCTACGAATTGCGGAAAGCTGTGAAGTTCACGGCGGTCGGAGCATTGCGGCTCTTCTGCATAGCGGAAAGGTATAAGTCCAAGTCCACAGTGAGCAAGGGCGTATCTTCCGTTACGGCCTCTATAAGTGTCGCATCAGTGAGACCAAGCCGTACAAACTCTGAATTGGATGCCGCGACTTCACTGGAGACCACAACTTCTCGAGAGCCTTGTATTAGCCTACGTAGCATCTCTAAGAAGCGCGAACGGTCAGGCTCCCGGTGCTGACTGAGCATATTAGAGGTTTCTGTAAGCGTGTTTGGAGTCAATAACAAGTCAATTCTTCCAATCAAGTCAACCAGCGCGTCGTAATCTTCCGCTGTGTACGCTCGCAACCTACGGTGCCTTGCTATATGCTCTCGACCTACTCTGCCCACTACAAGTAACACTAGCAAGTTCGTATCGATTAAGTATCCTAATATGGGCATCGCATCAGTCCGCTCGGACTAGAATTCGGTCCTTGAGGGATACAATTCGCCCATCTTGGTCATTTATGCGAACTTGCTTATAAGAGCGGGGACGCCGAGCATCTGAATATGGAAACGGAATCGACACCGATTTCTCTTTGTCCCATGGCCGCGAGAAGCCGATGGTAACATGCCATTGGTCTGAGCAGACGTCGAATTCCACTTCTTCAAGACCGATGTCCATTACGTCTTCTTCGTCATACAAGCTGACGACATAGTCTTTGGCTGTCTTGACCGCTTGCTTCACATCCATGATTGACCTCCACCAGCAAATCTTAACATGGTTAGGCTGGTCTAAGTTGAAGCAGAATCATCTACTCTCTTCGTCCGATACCGTGATTGTCCTCTGTGTTATAGTCTGTGCGGAATAACTGTCTAAATCGCGTTAAGGAATAGCATGACAGAAGGAATGCTCCAAGGCGTAAGAGTGCTCGAACTCGGCGAGGGCGTTTCCGCGCCATATTGCGGCAAAACCCTTGCTAACCTCGGCGCCGAGGTCATCAAGATAGAGTCGCCGCAAGGTGACATCTCCCGCGCCATGGGGCCCTTTCCCGGCGACGTTCCCCACCAGGAGAAGAGTGGAGTCTTCCTAGCTCTCAATGCCAACAAGTACGGGGTAACGCTGGGCGTCGAAACTGAAGAAGGCGCGGAGGCCTTTCGTAATCTTGCCCGTACAGCGGACATCATCGTCGAAAGCATGCCAGTGGGCTGGCTTGACGAAAGACGACTAGGATACGCCAACCTCACCGAAGGCAATCCCTCGCTCACAATGACATCGCTTTCGCCATTCGGCACATGGGGGCCATATGCAAGCTACAAGCTTACCGACCTCACGCTGTTCCACATGAGCGGCCAGGCGCACAGCCTTCTAGGTCCTGTCTCCGATCCTGACAGCCAGCCGCCCATACGAGCCGGTGGTCACCAGGCTGAACTCGTAGCGGGGATGTCCGCCGCGACCGCCACCCTGATGGCTCTATTCCGTACTCGCATCACCGGCAAGGGCTGTCACATAGAGGCGTCGGCCTACGAGGCGATGGCGACTCAGCTTGTAAGCGCGCTCGCGACTTGCGCCTTCGACCGTCCGCCGCCATCGCGCTCCCTGTCGGAAGTCCAGGAAGCTGCGACAGGAGGCGTCGTCTCCGCGGTCGGCGGCATCCTGCCCTGCAACGATGGCTATGTGGCTATATCGCCGCGTGAGGATGCCCAGTGGCAGCGCTGGGTTGAGCTTATGGACAATCCACAGTGGGCGAGTGAAGAGCGCTTCCTGACCCGCGATGGCAGAGAGAGTAACTTCACCGAACTGTGGGACCTCGTAGGCGAGTGGACAAAACGCCGCTCCAAGCACGACATTGCGAGAATGGGGCAGGAGAGGCGCATACCATGCTTTCCGGTCAACACCGTTCACGACCTTTTCAACGACCCGCACCTGAAGGAGCGCGAGTTCTTCACGACGATTGAGCATCCGATAGCGGGCGCGCTCCAGTATCCGGGCGTCCCGTATCGCTTCTCAAACACACCGCTGCCTCTCACGGAGCGCCCCGCGCCGATGCTCGGGCAGCACAACGACATTTACCTGCGTGAGGTCTCCCGGCTATGAGTGAAGATTCAACCGGCCTGCCCTTGGAAGGAGTGCGCGTCCTCGATCTCAGTTGGATAATAGCGGGGCCGACAGCAACGCGTTTTCTCGCAATGATGGGCGCGGAGGTCATCAAGGTGGGAAGCGCGCGCCGACCTGACCCGTCCACTCGCGGTGCTCCCTTTCAGACGTACAATCAGTCCAAGCTCTATGCTGCCCTCAACATCTCCCGTCCCGAAGGATTGGAGCTTGCGATGCGCCTCGTATCGGTCTCCGACATAGTGATCGAGAATTTCGCGGCGGGCGTAATCGAGCGGCTTGGACTCGGCTACGACGCACTGAGGCAGGCGAAGCCCGACATCATCATGCTCTCATCGTCCGGCACAGGACACTCCGGCCCCGACAAGGACTATGTTGCGTACGGCAGCCTGCTGCAGTACTACACCGGCTGGAACGCCATATCGGGCAACCCGGACTCCGAGCCAATCAAGGGCGGTCTGTGGGCTGACCCCTGGGTCGGCATGGAACTTGCGATGGTCGCGGCTGCCGCCCTCAATCACCGCGCTGTAAGCGGCGAAGGCAACTATGCGGACTTCTCTATGGCTGAGGCGCTCACCGCCAGCATCCCGGAAGCGCTTCTCGACTACCAGATGAACGATCGCGTGCCCGAACCGATGGGAAACGCCGACCGGCACCACGCACCCCACAATGTCTATCGTTGCAAGGGTAGCGACCGCTGGCTCGCCATCGCTGTCACCGGCAACGAGGAGTGGCAGTCTCTGTGCGCTGCTATCGGCAGGCAAGACCTCTCGGACGACGAGTCCCTCGCCGACCCGAATGGCAGGCGCAGTCAGATGCAAAGGATTGATGCCGCAATCAACGAGTGGACGCAGCAGCACGAGGACTACGAGGCGATGCGAGTTCTACAAGCCGCCGGCATTTCCGCCACGCCTTATCTCAGTCCAGACCGCGTCTTCACAGACCCGCAACTGCGCGAGGGCGGCTATTTCACCACGCGCACCGCGAGCGACGGAAAGCAGCGCGACCTGCCCGGTCTGGGGTGGCGCTTTGAAGGTGGGCCTGAGCCGCGCAATACGGCCGCTCCCGTGCTGGGGCAGCACAACGACTACGTGTACGGTGAACTGCTGGGGTTGTCCAATGAAGAAGTGGCTAAGTACATGGACGACCAGATCATCTACTAGGAAATATCATAAGCGTCCCGCACATCCTGAAATCGCACATCCTGTAACAAATATGAGGTGGAATGATGGCAGTGCAATACGAGAAGAGAGGCAATATCGCCTATGTAACCATCGACAATCCGCAGAAGGCGAACATCCTGGACCGACCGACTTCGGACGAGATTGCGGAGGTCTGGAAGGAGATCTGGGACGACTGGGATGTGCGAGTAACCATTCTGACGGGCAAGGGCGACCGTCACTTCTGCGCCGGACACAATCTCGCAACGCGTCCGGACATTACCCCCGAAGAGCGCGAGCGCATCCGCTCCGAGGCGATATTCTGGCCGCCGTCCGGCACGGTGAACGGCGCCGCCAAGATCGGCGCAGATGGTAGGCTCGGCGATCACTACCCGCAGATCTGGAAGCCCGTCGTCGGCGCAATCAACGGCTGGGCGGCAGGCGCAGGCTTCTATCTGATGCTTACATCAACGGACATCCGCATCGCTAGCGCGGAGAACGCCCGCTTCAAGTTCGCGCTGCTCAGTCAAGGCTGGGTGGGCAACGGGCCCGGCGCTACCTACCTGATGAAGCAGATCGCATACGCTGATGTAATGCGAATCCTGCTGACCGACGAACCATTCGACGCGCAGGAGGCGCTTCGCATGAACCTCATCAACGAGGTCGTTCCGCACGACTCGCTGATGACCCGTGCCGTGGAAGTTGCAAATCACATAGCGGGTTTGCCGCCGCTCGCCGTGCGGATGATGAAGGAGTTCGTGATAAGATTCCGCGACACGCCCGTAACCGAGGCATGGCGAGTGCAGACACTCATGAATACTCTGCTCACCCAGCTCAGCGCCGATGGCGATGAGGGAAGACAGGCATTCATCGAAAAGCGTCCGCCGGAATTCACCGGCAGCATCCGTCAGAAGGGCGAGCCCTACCCGGATGTTGACGAAGAACAGCGCGCCCGCCTGGACGAAGTGCGCCGCGAACTGCTTGGTTAGCGGCCGGATTCTATCTTTACTGTTGAATCTATAGCATGACAAGTACGAGCGACTATGTATGCGTCTCCTGCGGCTTTCAGAACCGCGTGGGCGCGAATTTCTGTGGCAACTGCGGCGAATCACTGGCGACTGCAATCTTGTGCCCGAATTGCGGCGCAAATCTTGAAGGGACGCACAATTTCTGCGGTATCTGTGGCAACCGTGTTGGCGACGCATCCGATGCGGCAACGGTAGGCGAGCGCAATACCGTCCCGGCAGACCTCCCACGCCTGCGCCTTCCCATCATCTCTGTACCCACGACGCTGTTTTCAGCTCCGGTACGACTCAGGAGTCGCGTGGCGCCGATGTCCACTCCTCTGCTGGTTGCAGGGGCGCTGCTCGTCACGCTTGCCCAGGCGTACCTGGCATTCGCCTATGAACCCGGCAGGACCGCGCCCTCACTTGGTGTGTTTGCGCTCATCGCGGGGGTCGCGCTGTTCACCGTTGGCGCATTCGGGAGAACCGCCAATGACAATACCCCTGACCCATTGGGTGCGCTTAACATACCACCGCTGCGCACCGTTCTTGGCGGGATTGGCGCTGCCAAAGCAATAGTTGCAGGACTCGGCGGCTTACTGATAGTCGTGCTGTTATTCCGCCTGCTCGCCGGATCGGAGTCCGGGTTGGACTTGCTGCTTTGGCTCGTAGCTGTGTGCGCTCTGGCGATCCCGTTCATTCGCAAGCTGAATCTTTCGCCGAAGCATCTGGTCCCCCCAAGAGAGCGTTTTCCTGATTTCGTGATTGTGCTTGCGCTTGTCGGGATATTCGTCGCCCTCAACACACACGACCTGACGGACTGGTACTACTCTGCCATAGGCGATGAATACGCGCACTACAATTACGCAAGGGAGCTGGCCGAGGACGGTTTCCGGCGTCCATTCGACCTGGACGGCGTGTACAGCGAGATCAACCCGGTGATGGCATCGATCTACCCGGCGATGGTGATGAAGATGCTGGGCGTTGGCAACTTTGCCTGGAAGTTCAGTCTGATCATCAGCATCGCCATCACTATTCCCGCTATGTACATACTGGGGTATGTGCTCGCGGGTCGAATTGCCGCAGTCGTCTCGGCTTCGATTCTCGCCTTTAGCCACTACATCTTTGCCTTCATGCACACCGGCTATCCAAACACGGATGTGATGCCGCTAATCGTCTGGTCGATAGCCCTGTTTGTGCTGGGTGTCAGGCGCGGCAACTCATTCCTTATCTACGCCTCAGGGCTGCTGGCTGGATTCGGCCTGCTCTTCAACATTGTTGCCCGTGCGGCGGTCGCCATAATCCTTCTGTACGCCTTAAGCCATCAGGATGTACGCAGACGCCTCGCCAGCCTCTGGCCCTGGGCGCTGGGAGTATCGCTTACGGTGGTGCCCCTGATATTCGCAAATGGCGATGAAGTGCTCTCGACAGCGTTGGTGAAGATTGTGGGTCCAGGTTCACAGCACGCTTCCGAGTACGATGGCATACTAAGTCAGGTAGTATCCAATGCCGTGCGGAACCTTCTGGCGTTCAACTATAACTCGCAAGCAAGTCATTATGTGTCGGGAGCGCTATTAGACCCAATCAGCGCAGTTTTGGCATTGCTGGGGCTTGGATACTGCTTGGGAACGATGCACAAGCCGTCATCCAGGCTTCTGCTCATACTATTCGCGGTTATTGCCACAGGCACTGCGCTGCTGTCGCCGTATCCGTATGTGCCCATCACCCGCATGTCCAGCATGCTCATTCCGCTCGCGCTGATGGCCGGAATTGCCGCCGTCCTTCTGATCAATGCAAGGATTCCATCTCTCGGCGGTGAGAAGCAAAGTCCCTCAGCCCTCCCAGCCGTCACTGTCCTTTCTCTTCTTGGCGTGGTGGTGCTAGCGCTCAACGCCTGGCAATTCTGGTACGCGACGCCACGGGTCTTTCATCACACGCAGGAAGCCGTAGCAATAGGCGCGATGCGTTCTGAGGCGTGCGAAGGTGAGCCTGATAGCCTGATTATGGTGGGTAGAAGCACAATCCCTTTGCTGAAGCCTGCGCTGGAGTCCTACCACCCCGATGGCGCGCTTCCACACCTTCTTGACCACTCGGACGTCGTATCAGACGGCACCCTGCCGGCAGATCCGGCGCGATGCGTCATCTTCCTAAATCCGGAAGATGCGGAGATACAGGCATTCAAGCAGGACCTGGCTGCCCGATACCCGCAGGGAGAGTTCAGTATCTTCAGTAATCCCTCAGGAAAGACTTCGGTCGAAGTCTTCACGCCCTTTGCCGGCTGAGGCGAACTATGGCAATACTGCGCCAGGGGAATGACCGACAAGCGCTCAGGCTTGCTGATATACTGACCACTGAAAACTGACGACTACGGAGGACGACAATGTTTGAGAGACTTGCGATAGTAGGCACGGGAGCAATCGGCAGCGTCATAGGCGGCTATCTGTCGAGGGCGGGACGCGACATCACGCTCATTGACACCTGGGCAGAGCACGTAGATACGATGAACGCTGACGGTCTGCATGTGACAGCCGAGAACGGCGAATTCACCACAAGCGTCAACGCGATGCACCTCGGTGATGCCAACAGGGTAGGGGAGCCGTTCGATGCGATTTTCCTTGCCGTGAAGTCTTATGACACGGTCTGGGCGACGCACTTCGCAATGCGCTACCTGAAGCCGACCGGAATCATCATCTCGGCGCAGAATGGCATCAACGACGAAGTCATCGCCCCCATAATCGGATACTCTCGCGAAATCGCCTGCGTTATTACGCTTGGAGCTGGACTGTACGAGCCTGCGAAGGCGATACACACCGGCGACCCGCAGAAGCTGTCATTCACTCTTGGCGAGCTGAATGGCCTGCCCACAGACCGCGTTAGTGCGCTCGCTGAAGTCATGAACGACATCGGCCCCACGAAGGTCAGCCGCAATATCTGGGGCGAGCGCTGGGCGAAGCTGGCCGTCAACAGCATGGCGAATCCCATCGCGGCGTCCACGGGGCTAGGTTCCGCCGCCGTCAGGAGCACTCCCGGCGTCAACGATGTCTCCATAAACATTGCGGCGGAGGTCGTTACGGTGGCGCAGTCGCTCGGCATTCAGGTCGAGCCAATCAGCGGCATCCCGGCGGACGACTACCTGCCGACGGACAATGCCGAGGCGATGGAAGACCTGAAGTCGCGGCTCGCCGAGGGCGCAAGCAATCTGGGCGCAGGACGTCCCTCGATGCTTCAGGACGTGATGAAGGGCCGCAAGACGGAGATAGATTACCTGAACGGCTTTGTGGCGTCGCGGGGAGACCTGGTGGGCGTGGATACGCCATTCTGCGATGGCATCGTGGACATCGTCAGGCGCGTGGAGCGCGGCGAAATGCCCTACGAGGAGTCAAACATAGACCCGCTGCGGGCGATGGTGTAGGGATTGCACTAAGCGCACAGGACGGGAAGGACGAGGAGCAACCTGTTGCTTCCATTCCCGTGCGTCGAATTGGGTTATAAGTTACTGCTTTGAATCTATTTCGAGAAGGTCATCCAGGACAATCACTGGCAACCCTTCAACGCGTCGGAAGTCGTTATCGTTTGTAATGAAGAGCGTGCATCCTGCGTACAGAGCCGTTGCCGCGTGGAGCGCGTCAGGAGTTTTCAAATTCGTCCTTGCGCGAATGTTGGCGGCATCTTCGAACATCTGATAAGAGGCGTCGAGTAGTTTCACTGCGCCAGACGCGAACAACTCCCGGTACTGCAATTCAATCTCTGTATTGCCATCGCGTAGCGGCTTTACGAGGGCCTCCAGCGCAATGAGAGGACTGCTGACTATTGTGAGGTCTCCGTCTTGCGCCTTCTGCCACATCGCTTCCAATATCGTGCGATACGGCTCCACTCTTTCAACGCTGTATATGAGGCTGCTGGCATCGATATAAATGAGTCCGGATAGGGGGAGGGTCAGCCGTCCCATGAGGACTTCTCATCCTCCAGATACGCCTTCACTTCATCTGCGGTTCGGAACAGCCGTCGTTCCGGCCCGCTGTTGAGTATCTCCATAATGGAGCGGCTCACTGGGGAAGATGAATGGCGCACTACCACATCGACTGTCTGTCCCACCGGAAGTTCATCGTCCACGATTTCAATCTTGCCTCCGGGGAGTACCGTCGTCCTTATGTGCAGCGCCTTCTGCATTGGATTGTCTCCTCTAGGCACACAAAATCTTGGGCATCTGATATGACGGGAGTTAGACTGCCCGACCTACCGCTTCGTGTACTGCTGCGCCTTGCGTGCCTTCTTCAGGCCGTACTTGCGGCGTTCCTTGACACGAGAGTCGCGGGTAAGCATGCCAGCCCGCTTGAGGGGAGTCCTTAGAGACGGGTCGGCCTCTATCAGCGCACGCGATATGCCATGCCTTAGCGCGCCGGCCTGTCCCGTTATTCCGCCGCCGGTGACCTTCGCCACCACGCGGAACTGACCGCCGGAGTGCGTGATCCTGAATGGCTCCATTATCTCGCGCCGCCAGTTGTCCCAGGGGAACGCCTCTTCGATAGGCTTGCCGTTGACAATGACGGGCCCGGTCTCCATGTACAAGCGGACCTGCGCGATTGCCGACTTGCGCCTACCGGTAGCGTAGTAATACTGCTGCTGTATCGTGGTCACTTAGGAATCCTCCCCTTGGGTTGAAGTAGCGGCTGCACTGGAAGCTAGCTGCGCCTGGTGTGGGTGGTCCGGTCCGGCATATACCTTCATGCGAGCAAGCATATGCCTGCCCAGAGCGTTCTTGGGCAGCATGCCCTTGACCGCCTGCGTAATCACGCGCGTCGGCGTCTTGTCCAGCATCTGTCCGAGCGTGCGCTCAGTCAGACCACCATGATAGCCGCTGTGCCGGTAGTACATCTTCTGTTCCAGCTTGTTGCCGGTAACCCGAATCTTCTCTGCGTTCACGACAACCACATAGTCGCCGGTGTTCAGGTGCGGCACATAGATGGGCTTGTGCTTGCCCATAAGCAGCACGGAAATCTCCGATGACAGCCTGCCGAGCGTCTTGTCGGCAGCGTCAATGACGTGCCATTCCGGCTTTAGCTCTGCTGCCGTCGTCTGGTAAGGCTTGTTACCTCTAGGCATTTGAGTTCACCAACTCTCCGATTGTATTGTCTATCATTCCAAGGTTGGGACGGGAATCGCTAATTCTTAAAGTCCCGTCTGTTCCTGTCCATATCTGTCATTCTGTTCATAGGGTGCGCGGCGGATAGTCCGCGTATTCCACTCGCACTAGGCACAGCCCTTGCGCCGGCAGCGAGTGCGCCACCTTGTCAGTCTGTTCGTTATCTATCATTGCTTGCAGGTCATCCGCCGACAACTTGCCGCGTCCGACATCTACGAGCGCTCCGGCCATCCGTCTCACCTGGTGCTGCAGGAAGGCATTGCCGACAACTCCGATGGCAATGGCGCTGCCAGACTGCTCCACGGACGCATTATAGACGGCTCTGACGCTGCTCGTGCTGTTCGCCGGGAGCGGCGCCGCGAACCTGCGAAAGTCGTGCGCACCGAGGAACAGACTCGCCGCTTCTCGCATCCGCTCCACATCCAAGGTCTCCCGAATGTGGCAGGTGAACCGCCTCGTCATTGGCGACGGCGTCCTCCTGTTCAGGATGCTGTAACGGTAAGTGCGGCTTCGCGCCTCTCTCCGAGGATCGAAGTCCGGCTTGACGATGTACGCCTCCCCGACTGCGATGTCCGACGGAAGGTAGTGGTTCAGCGCGCTCACGAAAGTATCCGTTGAGTGCGCCGATGCCGTATCGAATGCCACGACCTGCGCCTCTGCATGCACACCGGCGTCGGTTCGTCCCGCGCCCTTCACACGCACTCGCTCGCCCGTCAGGCGTTCGATCGCCTTCTCTAGCTCGGCTTGAATCGATGGCGCATCCACCTGAATCTGGAAGCCGTGATAGCGCGTACCCTCATATTCGATTGTTAACGCAAGTCGCATCAAGCGGCCTGCTTCCGTTTCTGATTTACAACTCTGTTCGGCTATTAGACAAGCTCGATCACTGCCATAGGCGCGGCATCACCCTTGCGCGGTCCAAGCTTCGTGAGCCTGGTGTATCCGCCGGGCCTGCCCTCATACCTGTCGGCAAGCTCGTCGAAGACCTTTCGCAGCACATCGCCGTCCGTCAGAAACGCGGCTGCCTGCCTGCGGTCATGCAGCGATCCGTGCTTTCCGCGAGTTATGACCTTCTCGGCGAGCGGGCGCACTTCACGCGCCTTCGCTTCCGTGGTCCTGATGCTCTCGTACCTGAGCAGGTCTGTAACCATTCCGCGCAGCATCAGCATTCGGTGCGCGGTCGGCCGGTTCAATTTTCTTCCCGAGAGGCGGTGTCTCATGGTCGTCCTCTCTCACTCCTTGATTACTCTTCAATAGCTGCCACGGCACTTTTTTCCGCGGCTTCGATATTCTTGGGGTCAAGATTTGCGGGCAGCAGGTCCATAGCGCGCAACTGGTCGAACAGCTCAGTGTAGGACTTCTCGCCGAAATTGCGAATGGCGATCAGCTCATCCTTGCTCTTCTCCAGCACCTCGCCCACCTTGTCGATTCCGGCGCGCTTGAGGCAGTTCAACGTTCTCGACGAAAGGTCAAGCTTCTCCACAACGATGTTGTACTTCTCAGGAGAAATACTCGGGATGAGTACCGGGCTGCCTGCCTCGGATGAGTCCATCTGCACCTTGGCAAACAGGAAGAACTTGTTCATCAGTATTTCGCCGGACTGCCGGAGCGCCTCGATGGGCTCCACCGATCCGTCCGTCCATACTTCGATGACAAGCCGCTCATAGTCTGTTCGCTGTCCAACGCGCGTAGGCTCCACGCGGTAGTTGACCTTGCGGATCGGCGTGAACACCGCATCTACGGGCAGTGTTCCGATTGCCTGGTCATTCCCGCTGGTGGCTTCCTTGTAGCCGACGCCCTGTTCAACATTGAACTCGACGGCAAGCTTCGCCTCCGCCGCGTCGAGCGTGGCAAGGTGAAGCTCCGGGTTGACCACCTCGAAGTTGGACGACGCCATAATATCGGCGGCGCATACCTCACCCTCGCCTGCGACTTCAAGCCGCAGCTTGCCGGGCCTGTCCGTCTCTGAGCGCAGGCGTATGCCCTTGACGTTCAGCAGAAACTCCGACACCTCTTCTTTCATGTGCGGGATGGTCCCGTACTCGTGCAGCACGCCTTCCACCTTTATCCAGGTAACTGCGGTGCCTGTGAGCGAGCCATAAAGCACGCGGCGCAGCGGATTGCCCAGCGTCATACCATAACCCGGCTCCAGAGGCTCGATGGCGAACTTACCGTACCGGTCCGCGAACTCAAGCTGCGTGATTTCGGGATTGACTACAATCTCTTCTTCTTCTTCTATGTCGGAAAGTGTGAATGCCGGGTAATCCAAGACCATATTGCGCATCTCCTATCCGCACTTGGGGCGTCGCCGACTGTGGTCGTCTTAACTCTCGTCGTCCTAAAGTAATTCCGCGATAGAGCGGCGCTACTTCGAGTAGAACTCCACAATCAGGCGTACATCGATATTGGTATCAATCTCGGTCGCGTCCGGAAGCGCCACCATCTCGCCGGCGCGCCTGCCTGAGTCCAGCCTGAGCCAGATGGGCACGGTGCGCTTGGGCGGTCCCTCCGTAATGTCCTGAATGAACTGCGGCACGCTTCCGTTGTTGCCGCCCCTCTTCCAGGCGACGACATCGCCCGGCTTCACCAGGTACGATGGAATGTCCATGCGCCTGCCGTTCACCGTGAAGTGGCTGTGGTTCACGAGCTGCCGCGCGTGCTGCCGGGACTCGGCGAATGAAAGGCGGAACACAACATTGTCCAGCCGCGTCTCTAGGAGCTGGAGCAGGTTGTCGCCTGTAACGCCGGGAATGTCCCGCGCCATCACAAAGTACTTCCTGAACTGCTTCTCGAGAACGCCGTAGGTGAAGCGCGCCTTCTGCTTCTCGCGGAGCTGAAGCGCCCAGTCGGAAGAGCGCCTGCGCCGCGGAATACTATTTCCGGGCGGCTTCCTGCGCCGTTCCACCGCGCATCGGGGCGTGTAGCAACGCTCGCCCTTGAGGAATAGTTTCTCCCCTATTCGGCGGCACTGTCGGCATACTGCATCAGTGTATCTTGCCATCTCTTCTACTCTTCACCCTCCAAAGGTGGTTTGTCTGCGATTGCGTATCGTTCGTCTATTGCGTATTCAGTCCAGGCTCATCGGAGCGAGGTTCGTACCCCAGCTCCTGGGACAGCATTTCAATGTCATATTCTTCGTCGCGCGCCCTGAGATCGAGATATATGAGCGTCCCGACCGTTGCGGCTATCGGCATAATTATTGCGTTGGTCAACATTCCTAATAGCGAGTTTGCCACCTGCATCATCGTTTCCGAAAGGCCATCATCTCCCAGTAGCGCCAGCGGTGCTGAAAGCAGCAACGTTAGAATGATCGTCACTCCGACCGATGTCAGAATCATCAGCAGAATCGCCGCGAAAGTTCTCCACCAGTTGCCTCGTACCAGTTCAAAACTGCGCTTCAATGCCGAAATCGGTTTGTATCCTTCTATCACTACCGCCGGCACATCCACTGACCAGTAGATTATCAGCACTATAATGACTATGCCGGGCACGATGAATAGGGCAAAGCCCGCAATCATCAGCACGAATAAGCCAAACAGCACTAACCCTAGTATGACGAGTGAAAGCACTCGCCACCAAGCCCTGCCATAGCACCCGCCTACGTCAATCTGTCCGGTTGCATACTGCATCGCAACCGCCACAGCTATCACTCCGCTCGCGAAGGCATGCAGAATCAGCGTTACGATGAACAAACTCGCCACCGAAATCCCAAATCCGACAATCTCATCACTTGTCAGCGCTTCGGGCAGTTCCGGTGACTCTATCGAATACTCCGCGCTCTCCGGAAGCGACGCTCGCGGGTCGCCTATGATGCTGACTTGCAGCCTCTGCAAATCCTCAGCCCCGGGCAGTCTATCGCCTAACGCAAATCCAAATACCGCCAGGGGGACCTGGACAATCAGCGCAATCAGAATGAGTTTCCGAAAGTGCCTGCCGTAGATACTGAAGCACTCCCCAAGAATCTCGAAGGGACTGCGTCTGAAGGTCTGCTTTGGCTGTTCCTCCACCTGCATCACCTCGCAAGCCGTGGTGCCACAGCAGTTAGACTCGGCGTCGCTTGCGTGGTCGTGCGCCGTTGTGCGGAATTGGCGTAACGTCGCGAATGCTCGTTACCAACAGACCCTGCGCCTGCAGAGTTCGAATTGCTGCCTCTCTGCCGGCTCCCGGACCCCTGACGAAGACTTCGATCTGCCTCAGGCCGTTCTCTCTGGCTTTGCGCGCGGCATCCTCGGCGGCGCGCTGTGCGGCGAATGCCGTTGACTTGCGCGACCCCCTGAAGCCTGCGGTGCCTGAACTTCCCCAGCAGATGACATTGCCTTCCGGGTCCACCAGCGTGATTATTGTATTGTTAAATGTTGACTGTATGTATGCCTTCCCAATTGGGATGGACCTGCGCTCCCTGCGCCTTGTTCGCGGTCTTCGCGGCATTCTTTCGCCTTTCCGTCCTCTCTAGCTCAGTCTGGGTCAGACGCGACCCATTCTCGATGGAAGTATAAATATGCTACTTGGTAGTGGATCTCTGGCCGCGTCCGGCGACGGTCTGGCGCCTGCCGCGCTTCGTTCGGGCATTCGTGCGTGTGCGCTGTCCGCGCGACGGAAGCCCTCTGCGGTGGCGAAGACCCCGGTATGCGCCCACATCCATGAGGCGGCGGATATTCATATCCACCTCGCGTCGCAGGTCACCCTCGACCATCTTCTCTCGGTCCACGATCTCCCTGATGCGGGTCAGGTCGGTCTCGTCAAGCTCTCGAACGCGCGGATTGCCCATTATGCCGGCCTTATCCACGATGTCCTTCGCCTGATGAGGACCTATGCCGTATATGCTGCGCAGGGAAATCTCCACACGCTTGTTGTCGGGAATGTTTACGCCGGATACGATCGCCATGTTTCCCTCCTAGCCTTGCCTCTGCTTGTGCTTCGGGTTCTCGCAGATAATCAGGACCCTACCGTGGCGTCTGATGACGCGGCACTTGGCGCATCTGACTTTGACCGATGCGGATACTTTCATTGTGATTGCCTTTCTTTCTGCCGTCGCCCTGCTGCATCGTGTAGCTCAGTCTACTCACCCAATGGTGGCTGCTTTACACGAAAGTCGGCTGTCTTGTCCTGCCGAAATGGTGCCTGTTGAAACGCTGAGAGGTGCCCTACCATGCAATTCGCGTGGCTGATCGGCATCTCCATACGTCCGACAGTGCCTATTTGAAGCGGTAGGTTATCCTGCCCCTTGCGAGATCGTAGGGCGACAGTTCTACGAGAACCTTGTCCCCCGGCAGCACTCGAATGAAGTTAATGCGTATCTTGCCGGATACGTATGCCATAACCTCGTGCCCGTTTGCCAACTCCACGCGGAAGCTGGCGTTGGGCAGAGACTCCGTTACTGTGCCTTCAACCTCGATGGTTTCCCTTTTTGCCATGCACTCTCCCTCGAGTGTTCATCTCAATCCAAGCTATTGCGTATGCTCGGATTTCGGCTCTCTTCGCATTTGAAGAAGAGCCGAACTAAAAGTAGTAGCCGTCCGGAGTGGTCAGAATCTCCGCTCCGTCGGCAGTTATCGCTATTGTATCCTCGAAGTGCGCCGAAAGTTCGCTGTCGGCGGTTACCACGGTCCAGCCGTCGTCAAGCTGCACCGTCTCGTGTGTGCCGATGTTCAGCATCGGCTCTATCGCGAGCGTCATGCCTTTCTTGATCAGCACTCCGCGCCCGGGCCGGCCATAGTTTGGCACCTGCGGGTCTTCATGCAGCGCGCGTCCTATTCCGTGTCCCACGTACTTTCGCACTACGGAGTATCCCTGGGATTCCGCGTATTGCTGCACCGCGTTCCCGATGTCTCCGATGCGCGCTCCTGAGTTCGCTTGCTCTATCCCAAAGTTCAGCGACTTCCGCGTTGCGTCTATCAGTCGCTGAGCTTCGTCTGAGATGTCGCCTACGCCTACCGTGAATGCGCTGTCGCCATGAAAGCCCTTGACGATTGCCCCCACATCGACACTGAATATGTCCCCGTCATTCAGCTTTCTGCTACCCGGAATGCCATGCACTATCTCTTCGTTAATGGAAGCGCAGATGGTTCCTGTAAACGGAATTGGTCCGCCTGCCGCGTAGCCCTTGAAGGATGGGACCGCTCCCATCTTTCTAATGACATCTTCTGCTATGCTGTCCAGCTCACCGGTTGTTACGCCGGGCTTGACTGCCTCCATGACATGAAACTTTGCCTCAGCGACGATCTTGCCCGCCTGACGCATCAGCGCAAGCTCACGCTCAGACTTGATTGTTATGCCGCCTGTCCTTCGTCGCAAAGTTGTCATCTTCCTGCGTGATGTTGCACCCGAACTTTTATTATAACAAATTAAGCTGATGCGATTAACTAATTCTGAATCACTGAAGCGCTTCTACGAGCAGATCGCCAACAGCCTCGACCGTACCCTCGCCGTCAATCTCGCGCAGAACACCAGAACTGCGGTAGTGTCCCACAAGCGGCTCGGTCTCATCGAAATAGACCTTTAGCCTGTTCATGACCACTTCTGCCTTGTCGTCGTCGCGTTGGTACAGCTCGCCGTCGCACTCGTCGCACTTGCCCTCTGTCTTGGGTGGCGATGTAATCTGGTGATAGGGCGTCTGGCAGTTTCTGCAGATGAATCGCCCCGCGAGCCGCCGGACCAGTTCGTCCTCAGGCACATTCACATACAGCACACGGTCGAGTCCGCCGTCCGGTCCCAGCGCGCCGTCGAGCGCTTCCGCTTGCGGCAGAGTTCGAGGGAAGCCGTCTAGCACGAATCCGCCATCCTGCTCCGGCGCCGAAATCCAGGACATCACCAGTCGGATCGTGACATCGTCGGGTACCAGCGCGCCCTTGTCCATGTACGACTTGGCGAGCAGTCCCAATTCTGTCTCGTTCCGCAGGTTCTCGCGGAAAAGGTCGCCTGACGCAGCCCGCGTAACGCCGAGTTCGTCGGCGACGCGCGCAGCCTGCGTTCCCTTTCCTGCACCTGGTGGTCCGAGAAGTATGACTTTCACCTATGCCCGAATCCTTATTGCCGTAATTCTATGTCGCTGTCTTCTTATTGCTGGCCAATTAGTTAAGCGTCCGAGAATCCGCAGCTACCCTACGAATACTTGCGGAACTTACCTGATAAATCCTTCGTAGTTGCGCATCAGTAGCTGCGCTTCCAATTGCCGCATCGTATCCAGGGCAACACCCACCATAATGAGAAGGCTGGTGCTGCTCAGTGTAAGCGAGCGCACATCCGTCGCGTAGGTCACGAAGAACGGCAGTATCGCAACTATACCCAGGAACAGCGCGCCACCCCATGTAATTCGCACGAGCACGCGCGTCAGGTAGCTTTGCGTTGGCTGCCCCGGCCGTATGCCCGGTATGAAGCCTCCGTTGCGCTGCAGGTTGCCCGCAAGGTCCTGCTGCTGGAAAGTAACGAGCGTATAGAAGAAGGTGAATATCACCACCAAAACGAAGACGAGCGCCCAGTAGGGGAAGGCAGACGGATCAAGGCTATCCGCAAAGAATTGCGCGATCCTCGACCCGAAATTGTCGCTCAGCGGGTTTCTGAAGTAGCTTGCAATCGTGCCCGGCAATATGACGATGGAGAACGCGAAAATCAGCGGGATCATGCCTGCGGAGTTAACGCGCAGTGGCAGGAATGTGGAGCCTGACTGTCGCTGCATCCTGCCGCCACGGAAGACGCTGCGACCATACTGAACGGGAACGCGCCTCTGCGCCTCGGTGAATAGCACGATGGAGTATATGACAATGAATGTAAACACTGCCAGCAGTAGTAGACCGGCACCCTGCTGGCTCTCCAGCAGTCCCTGTCCTACCACCTGCGGGAAGCTCGCCACAATGCCGCCGAAAATGATGAGCGACACGCCGTTGCCCAGTCCGCGCTCGGTGATTAGCTCGCCCAGCCACACCAGGAACATCGTGCCCGCAATCATCGACACGACCATAGCCATTGTCGGCAGGTTGAATCCGAAGTCTATAAAGGGCAGCACGCCCGCCTGTCGCAGCAGCGTAAGCTGACCCCACGCCTGAAGCGCCGCGATCGGCACCGCGAGGTAATGAGTAAACTGGTTGATCTTCTGTCGCCCGTACTCGCCTTCCTGAGAAAGCGCCTTCAGGCTGGGAATGACCGGCACCAGTATCTGCATCACGATGGACGCAGTGATATACGGATAAACGCCCAGTGCAGCGACACTGAGGTTCGCGAGTGCGCCTCCACTGAACAGGTTCAGGAAGCCAAGCAGTGCCTGTGACTCGAACGCCTGTGACAGCGCCTGCGGGTCCACACCCGGAACCGGCACATGCGCCACAAAGCGAAATATCACGAGCATCGCAAGTGTGAACAAAATCTTGCCACGCAGGTCCGGAACCCGCATGGCGTCTATCATCGACTGGATAAGCTGCGGCCTGGAAACCTCCTGCTGCCGCGCTCCAACCGGCTGGCGCATCATCAGCGTGTCTCCGTCACAGTTCCACCGGCAGCTTCGATCTTCTGACGTGCCGACGCTGACACCTTGTCTGCCGTTACCGTCAGTGGAATGTCGATTTCGCCGCGTCCCAGAATCTTCACGGGCTTGTTGAGGCTTCGCAGGATACCCGTGTCACGCAGGACCTGCGGGTTGATCTCGCTGTTCGCCTCAAACTCCGCGAGCTTATCGACATTCACCACGTTGTATTCCACGCGAAAAATGTTCGTGAAGCCGCGAATGAACGGCAATTTCTTGGAGAGCGGAAGCTGACCACCCTCGAAGTTCGGCCGCACGCCGCCACCGCTGCGGGAGTTCTGGCCCTTCATGCCTCTTCCGGCGAAGCTGCCGTAGCCGCTGCTGTCGCCTCGGCCGCGCCGTCGCCGCGCCTTCTTGGCGCCTGCAGGCGGCTTAAAGTCTTGTTGTTGCATCTTTCTGTCCTAGTACGGTATTTCCGTCAGTTAAGAATCGTAGAGAAATCTAGCGGGAACTTCGTGGGCTGGCTCGCAGCCGACGGCTCCTAAAGCTCGCTCACTTCAACGAGGTGGCGCACCTTGAACACCATCCCTCTGATCGAGGGCGTATCGTCATGCACAACCGTCTGGTTGAGTTTGCGCAGTCCCAGCGCCTCGATTGTGCGGCGCTGGTCCCTCTTATAGCCTATCCCGCTGACCTTCCATGTTACCGATAGTTTATTTGCCATGATAATCCACTTTCGGAAAGAGTTATGCTGTTGCCGGGGGAGCGGCGGGCGCTGCCGGTGCCGCTGGAGCCTCCGGTGCAGCCTGAGCTGCTGCGGCCGCAGCAGCTTGGCGCTCCAGGGCTGCGGCTTGCTGTGCCGCGCGCCGGGCTTGGCGCTGTCGCTGTCGTTCTGCGCGCTCGCGCTCGCGCTGCCTGCCATAATCGTAGAGGTTTCTGCGATTGGCAAACTCCTGCTCCGGGTTCTTCAGCTGCTGCAGTCCCTTGAACGTAGCCTTGACCACATTCACCGGGTTGGTGCTGCGCCGTACCTTTGTCATAATGTCCTGGATACCCGCAAGCTCCACGACTGCGCGCACTGCTGCACCTGCGATAACACCCGTGCCGGGCTGCGCAGGCTTTAGCATCACGACTGAGCCGATGTACTTTGAAAGCACCTCGTGCGGAATCGTGCTGCCCTGGCGCGACACTTCTATAATATTCTTTCTGGCCGCAGTCGCTCCTTTGCGGACAGCGTCGGGCACGGCGTCTGCCTTGCCCATGCCGATGCCCACATGCCCATCCATGTCGCCAACCACCACGACTGCATTGAAGCTCAGGTGCCGTCCGCCCTTGACCACTTTGGCGACTCGGGAAATCTTGACCACTCTTTCCGTCAATGGAAATTCGTCGTCTTCGTTATCGCGGTCACGATCACGGTTGCGGTTCCTGTCTCTATCCCTGTCCCTGTTTCTGTCTCGCTGCATCGCCATCTAAAACACCAGTCCTCCCTTACGGGCTGCGTCCGCCAGTGCCTTCACGCGGCCGTGATACCTGTAGCCGCCCCTGTCGAATACGACCTGGCTGATACCCTGCCCGGTTGCGCGCTCGCTGAGCAGTCCACCGACAAGCCCGGCGACATCCACCTTGCTCTTGCCGTTGGTCTGCGTCTTGACCGCGCTCTCCAGGCTTGACGCCGAGGCAAGCGTAACGCCCTGGCTGTCGTCAATTACCTGTACATACACATGGTTCAGGCTGCGATACACCGACAGTCTTGGTCGGTCCGATGTGCCGCTTATCTTGCGGCGCACGCGGGCATGCCGCATCACCCTTCTCGCCTTGTTCGTGCGTATCTTCGTCATCCCTACGCCCTCCTGGCGCTCTTGCCGGGCTTCAGGCGGACCTGTTCGCCAAGATAGCGAATGCCCTTGCCCGTATAGACATTCGGCGGTCGCACTTTGCGAATCTGTGCCGCCAACTGTCCGACTTTCTGCTTATCAATGCCCCGCACATGAATGCGGTTATTGCCTTCAACTTCAATCGTGATGCCGTCCGGTGGCTGAATTTCTACCGGATGGCTGTACATCACACTTAGCGTGATTCCCTTGCCGCTCTGCTGCACCCTGTATCCCACTCCCACCAGTTCCAGGCTCTTGCCGAAACCCTCGCTCACACCGGTAACCATATTGGCGAGCAGGCTGCGCGTCAGACCGTGCAGCGCGCGATGGTGCCCCTCGTCCGACGGACGTTTCACCACGACTGCACCGTTGTTGCGCTCTATCGCCATGTCGGGATGGAATGTGTAGGACAGCACGCCCTGCGCGCCCTTGACCGTAACATCGGTCCCTTTAATATCCACGTCAACGCCGGATGGCAGAGTGACGGGCATGTTGCCTATCCTGGACATATCGGCTCCTTACCACACATAGCAGAGAAGCTCTCCGCCGATGTTCTCTCTCCATGCCTGCCGCCCTGTCATCACTCCGTTTGAAGTGGACAGAATGGCAACGCCCAGACCCCCGAACGGACGCGGAATCTCGCCCTTCTTCACATACACTCGCAGTCCGGGCTTGCTGACGCGCTTCAGCCCGCTGATGGCAGGCTCTTCCCTGTCCCGGTAGTGCAGGTAAACGCGAATATTGGCTTGCGGCGTGCCCCTTCGATGAATGCTGTACCCCTCGATGAATCCTTCATTCTTAAGGATTTCGGCGAGCGATTCCTTCATCTTGGAAAGCGGCACCGGCACTGAATCGTGCCCCGCCATAATCGCATTTCGGATACGGGTCAGCATATCCGATATCGGATCTGTTACTGGCATCTGATTTTCCTTGTCAGTTCCCTGGAATTCATCCGTCAGTCATCAGCGTTTCTATGCTGATGCTGCCGGTTATCTTTACCAACTAGCTTTTCGCACTCCGGGCAGCAGACCCTTCAGCGCCATCTCGCGGAATGTAATGCGAGACAGTCCAAAGTGCCTGATATAGCCGCGCGGCCTTCCGGTCGTCAGGTCGCGATTCCGCACGCGATTTGGATTGGCGTCACGCGGCAGCAGCGCAAGTTCGTCTCGCGCCTGTGCCCGTTCCTGCTGCGGCCTGCTCAGGTCCCGCGCGATTGCGCGCAACTCCGAGCGTTTGGCGGCATATCGTGCCACGGTCAGCTTGCGGCGTTCATTCTTAGCTTTGGAGGATTCTTTAGCCAATTTTCCCCTGCCTTCGTCTCGTAAATCCTTCGTCAAGCGGCATCTGCCGCAGCCTTAAGCTACTCTCTGCTGCGAATCGGGTCGCGTGAACGGCATGCCCATCAATTCGAGCAATCGCAGACCCTCGGGGTCCGAGGGCGCCGTGGTCACAATGACTATCTGGAGTCCGCGAATTCGGTCAATGTTGTTGTAATCGATTTCAGGGAATATAACCTGCTCCCGTATGCCCAGAGAGTAGTTCCCTCTACCGTCGAATGCGTTCCGCGACACTCCCTGAAAGTCACGAATTCTCGGCAGCGACGAGCTCAGCAGGCGGTCAACGAATTCGTACATTCGCCTTCCGCGCAGCGTCACGGTCACACCGATAGGCATTCCTTCTCGAATCTTAAAGCCCGCGATGGATTTCTTCGCGCGAGTCGTTACCGGCTTCTGCCCGCTGATGGCGGTCAGGTCGCGCGTGGCATTCTCCAGCGCGCGGGCGTTCGTCAGCGCCTCACCCAAGCCGATGTTCAAATTAACCTTGCTCAGGCGCGGCACCTGCATGGCGCTCGTGTAGCTGAACTCCTGGATCATCACGGGTGCGATCTCGTTGCGTATCTTGTCCAGCATGCGCGGCGCTTCTTTGGGTGCAGCCGCTCCGTTTTCGTTCTGCGTAGTCACTCGCCGTCCCTCTTATTCAATAATCTCGCCGCTCTTCTTGGAGACCCTAGCCTTCGTTCCGTCGGCAAGTCGCGTGTATCCCACTCGCGTGGGTTCGTTCGTGGACGGGCATATCAGCATCACATTGCTGATTCGCACCGGCATCTCCTTCTGGATGATGCCCCCTTGCCTGACTCCCTGCGTCGGCTTTGTGTGGCGCAAGGCGACATTGACGCCCTCCACCAGTACCTTGCCATCACCTGGGAATACCTGCTGAACGCGCCCGGTCTTGCCGCGGTCACGCCCCTTGGTAACGATTACCATGTCGTCGGGTCGCAGTCTTCCGGAATTCATAGTTAAAGCACCTCCGGCGCGAGCGATACGATGCGCATGAAGTTCTTGTCGCGCAGCTCACGCGCCACCGGTCCGAAAATGCGCGTCCCGCGGGGCAACTGGTCTTCGTTGACCAGCACAGCCGCGTTATCGTCGAAGCGAATATGCGAACCGTCCGGCCTGCGATGGCTCTTCGTGGTGCGAACAATCACCGCCCTGACGACCTCGCCCTTGCGCACATTGGACGCGGGCGCGGCTTCCTTGACGGAAGCAACGATGATGTCGCCAAGCCAAGCATATTTTCTGCCGCTGCCACCGGGTACGCCGATGCAGCTTATCGTCTTTGCGCCCGAGTTGTCTGCAACTCGCAGGCGCGAGTATTGCTGAATCATTCCTGCTCTGCCTCCGCTCCGTCATTCGCGGAATCGTCCTCGTATGCGACCTTGGCGCTCACATCGACGGCTGGCTGCGCTTCCGCAAGGATATCGCTCTCATCAGACGCGGTAAGCTCGTCGGGCAGCACCTCCGCTATGTCCTCGCGCTGCAGGATGTCAATCACCCGCCAGCGCTTCGTCTTGGACATCGGGCGTCCCTCGCGAATTCTCACGGTGTCGCCCAGCTTGCAATTGTTCTCAGGGTCATGAGCCACGAAGCGCGTCTCACGCCTGACCGGCTTCTTATAAACACGATGCGGGCGTCGCCATTCCACGGCTACAACGACCGTCTTGTCCATCTTGTCGCTGACTACCCTGCCAATTCTGATCTTGCGTCTCTCGTAACTCATACTATGCCTGCGGCGAGCTCCCTTTCTCGTATCACGGTCTTGATGCGCGCGATACGCTTGCGCGCCCTGCCGACTTCGTTCATATCCGCCAACTGCATAGTCGCGGCTCGAAATCTCAAATTCATGAGCGCCCTGTGCGTCTCTTCGAGTTCTTCATCAAGCTCGTCATCGGACAGTGCCCTGATGTCGTCTATTTCCATTTCAATCCTGCCACTCGCCGCTATCTACTGATAGCAGGCTACTCTAGAAATCTTAAATGCTCTGCCTGGAAACAATGGTCGTGCCCATCGGAAGCTTGGAAGACGCCAGTCGCAGCGCTTCCTTCGCCGTATCTTCCGGCACGCCCGCAATCTCGAACAGGACTCTGCCCGGCTTCACCACTGCTACCCAGTGGTCAACCGCGCCCTTGCCGCTTCCCATGCGAGTCTCGGCAGCGCGCGCCGTTACCGTCTTGTCCGGGAATATGCGAATCCAGATCTTCCCGCCTCTTCGAGCGTAGCGCGTCATCGCGCGCCTCGCCGCTTCGATCTGGCGTGAGGTAACCCAGGCAGCCTCGGTCGCCTTGATGCCGAACTCACCGTAATTCATGGTGCTTCCGGTCACGGCAAGGCCCTTGCGCCTTCCCCTGTGGTGATTGCGATATTTAACTCTCTTCGGTTGGAGCATTTGGTACCTCTGCTGTTGGTTCGACCACTGGTGCCTCGGGCGATTCCGCAGGTGGTGCTGCGGGTGCCGGTGCGGGTGGTGCCGCAGGTGTTGCCTCGGGTGGAGCTGCCGCAGGTGCCGGTGCTGCATCGGATGCCGGCGCGGGTGGTACTGCAGGAGCTGCAGGTGTGGGCGGTGCTGCCGTGGGTGCTGCAGGAGCTGCCGGCGCAGGTGGTACTGCAGGCGCTGTTGCTTCTGGTGCCGGCGCGGCTGCCTCTGGCTCTCCAGTCCCGCTGACCCTTACTTCGATCGGCGCGATATCCTCGGGAGTAGGTTCCTCCTGCGGTCTCTGCCGTGGTTCGGGAATAATGTCTCCCTTGTAAATCCACACCTTGATGCCGATAACGCCAAATTCGGTCGCAGCCTCGGCGATCGCATAGTCGATGTCCGCGCGCAGCGTGTGCAGCGGCACGCGTCCCTCCATGGCTTTCTCTCGCCGCGCTATGTCCGCGCCGCCCAGTCTGCCGGAAATCAGCACCTTGATGCCGAGTGCGCCGGCCTGGGTGGTTCGCATGACCGTCTGTCGTATTGCCCGCCGGAACGCCACGCGACGCTCAAGCTGCTCTGCGATGTTTCGGCCCACGAGATACGCGTCAAGCTCAGGCTGTCGTATCTCCTGCACATTCAGCCGTGCGCGCCTCGATGACTTCTGCTCGAGCTCCTTGCGAAGCTCCTCAACGCGCTGTCCGCCTCTGCCGATGACGATTCCCGGCCGTGCCGTGTGAATCGTTATCACAACATCATTGCCGCGCTCGATCTCCACTCTGGAGATGCCTGCGTCCGGGTATCGAGACAAGATGATGTCTCGCACCTCTACATCTTGCTTGACGAGGTCGCGGTACTCTTCGGGCTTCGAAGCGAACCAGCGAGACTGCCAGTCCTTGCTGATGCCCAGTCTGAACCCTATGGGGTGCGTCTTTTGACCCAACTTAGGAGACCTCCTCGTCAACTATTACGGTGATGTGACTGTTGCGCCGGATGATGCGGGTTATTCGGCCTCTGGCGCGCGCCCTGAATCTCTTCGTGCGCGGGCCTTCATTTGCGTATATCTCTGTGATACGCAGGTCGGAAGTCCGAGCCGTCAGCTCGTTCTCCGCATTCGCCGCCGCAGACTGCACCACCTTCGCAACTCTTGCTGCGATAGGGGAGGGCAGGAAGCGCAGCGCATTCAACGCCTCTTCCACATTCATGCCCCGAATCATATCTATGATGGGCTTTATCTTTTTTACGGAGTAACCCGTATTTGTCGCTACTGCTCGGACCGGCATTTCTCAGACTCGCTATCGTTTGCTTATTTATACCTTCTGCCGTTTTGTCCCGCGATTCCTGCAAAGGCAGGAGTCCGGTGCTGTGATACAGCAGAAGTACTGTTAGAAAGGGCGTTACCTCGCTCGCGTGGCACGCTCCGACCGGGATATATGTCCCCTGAAAGTGCGCGTGGGCGCGAATTCGCCAAGTTTGTGCCCGACCATGTTCTCTGTTATGAACAGCGGAACATGACGTCTCCCGTCATGTATCGCTATCGTCAGCCCGAGCATGTCAGGCATTATTGTGGACGCCCGCGACCACGTACGAATTACGGTGCGGCTGCGGCTGTTCTGAGCGGCAGTCACCTTCTTCGCAAGCTTCGGATCCACATACGGTCCCTTTTTGGTTGACCTAGACATGTTTATTCCCTTGCCTAATCTCGCCAGTATTCTCGACTAATGTGACCCTGATGGATTCCCTTTTAGGGCTGATCAATCGCCGAATCGGAATACTGACAATTAAATCTCTATCGCTGACCCCTGCGCCGAACGATGAACTTGTCGGACGGCTTCTTCCTCTTGCGCGTTCGATATCCGAGTGCGGGCTTGCCCCAGGGGGTTTTCGGCCCCGGCATACCGATGGGAGAGCGGCCTTCGCCGCCGCCGTGCGGATGGTCGCGCGGGGACATTACTGAACCGCGCACCTCAGGACGCCAGCCCATATTGCGCTTTCGTCCTGCCTTGCCCAGCTTGACATTCTTATGATCAAGGTTGCTCACCTGACCGATAGTCGCCATGCACGCGGTCAGCACATTCCGCATCTCGCCTGACGGCAATCGCAGGAGTGCATACCTGCCTTCCTTCGCAAGTAGCTGCGCCGAGCCACCCGCGCTTCGCACCATCTGGCCGCCTCTGCCCACTTTCATCTCGATGTTGTGGACCTGAGAGCCCTCACGGATGGAGCGCAGCGGGAGCGCATTGCCCACCCGCTGTTCTGCATTCTCGCCCGACTCGATCTTGTCGCCCACGGTCAGGCCATCCGGCGCCAGTATGTACCGCCAGTCGCCGTCCGGATACTTGATGAGCGCGATTCGGGCAGACCTGTTCGGGTCGTACTCAATCGATGTGACCTCGCCCGGTATGCCGTGCTTGTCGCGCTTGAAGTCGATGATCCGGTAGCGCCGCTTGTGTCCGCCTCCGCGGTGCCGCACCGTAATCCGGCCCGACGAGTTGCGCCCGGCGTTCTTCTTCATAGGGCGAACCAGCGCCTTTTTGGGCTTGCGCGTCGTTATGTCGTCCGAAGTGGACAGAACCGCGCCGCGCTGCCCTGGAGTTCCTGGCTTTAGTGCTCTTAGTGGCATCTTAAACGCCCCCGCCTATACGCCTTCAAATATTGTTATCGTGTCACCGGGCGCGAGCGTTACGATCGCCTTTTTTATCGCCTTCTTCTGTGCCAGGCGTGGCCCGTATCGCTTCGTCTTGCCCTTTTTGTTCATCGTATTCACCTTCGTGACGGTTACGCCGAAGGCTTCCTGCACTGCCCATTTGATCTGGTGCTTTGTCGCAGACTTCGCCACCTCGAATACATACCGACCATCTTCCTGAAGGTCGGTGCTCTTCTCAGTGATAATGGGCTTCCTCAATATCTCGAAGGGATGCAAGTCCATTACTCTTCCTCCCCTTCATCCGCCGAAACCGCGGCTGCTGCCTGGCGCTTGATGCGAACATACTCGCCGCCCCAAAGCTCCTCGGCTTGTCTCACCGCGCCGACAGTCATTATGACCTTCCTCGCGTTGAGCATGTCCACCGCATTCAACTGCGACACCGGCAGCGTTCGAATCCTCGGAATGTTTCGCGCCGCGCGCACCACATCCTCGCCTATTACATCCGCAACCAGCAGCGCGGAAGAATCAACTTCCAGCGCCCTGAGCGCCTGAGCCACCTGCTTAGTCTTGGCATCTGACAACTGGAGTGCGTCAACCACAACCAATTGCTGCTCCCTCGCCTTGTCGGAGAGAACCATCTTGATTGCCTCGCGCTTCATGCGCTTTGGCGTCCTCTGCCTATAACTTCGGGGTGTCGGTCCGAATACTACACCGCCGCCGCGCCACTGCGGTGACCGGATGGAACCCTGCCGCGCGCGCCCGGTGTACTTCTGCGGTCGTGGCTTTGCGCCGCCTCCCGCAACTTCTGAGCGCGTCTTCACCTTGGCGGTGCCCTGGCGTTTATTCGCCAGCTGCCCCACCATGACCTGGTGAACGAGCGCAGAGTTCATCGGTGCGTCGAACACATCGTCCAGCACCTCGACGCTGTCAACAACAGCGCCACTCATGTTCCTCACGTCTAGCTTCACGACTTCTTCCTTTTGCCCGCTTTTCTCACTATCACAAGCCCGTTGCTCGCACCCGGAACGGTGCCCTTCACGAGCAGCAGATTGCGCTCGGCATCTGCCAGCACGACTTCGAGTCCCCTTGAGGTAACCCTCTCGTCGCCCATGTGTCCCGCCATCCGCAGGCCCTTGATGACCCGCCCCGGCGTGCTGCCCGCACCAACCGAACCCGGCGCCCTGTGCCTGTCGGACTGGCCGTGCGTCTTGGGACCGCCGCGGAAGTTGTACCTCCGCACGCCGCCCGCGAAGCCGCGCCCCTTGGACTTGCCCGTCACTTCGATAGCCTCTCCGGCCTCGAATACGCTGGCGTCCAGGGTCTGCCCCACCTCGATTTCGCTCACATCGTCTGCACCCACTTCGCGCAGGTGGCGGAACATCTGCTGTCCGCTCCGCTTCAGATGTCCGGAACGAGGCTTGTTCAGCTTCTTTACAGGCTCGAAGCCGAGCTGAACGCTTTCGTAGCCGTCGTTATCAGAGGTCTTGACCTGCGTCACCGTGCATGGTCCCACTTCGATAGCGGTAACACAGTCGGCGCGCCCATCCTCGTGAAAGACCTGGGTGGTACCAATCTTTTTGCCAATTAGTCCATGAACCGTCATAACCGTACTCTTTATCTGGGAGTAGAAAATCTCTCCCATCTTGTTCAGCGATGCCTGCTACAACCTGACGACATAGCGTTACTTCTAGAGCTTGATCGAAATATCCACACCCGCCGGCACATTTAGCCGGGTCAGCGAGTCAATCGTCTTCGATGTCGGCTCCAGAATGTCTATGAGCCTGTTGTGCGTCCGCAATTCAAAGTGCTCTCGCGAGTTCTTGTCGATGTGCGGCCCGCGTATCACGCAGAAGCGTTTGATGGCAGTCGGTAGCGGCACCGGACCCGTAACGCGGGCGCCTGTGCGCTCGGCAGCCTCAACTATCTGTCCCGCAGACTGGTCTAGCAGTCTGTGGTCGAAGGCTTTCAATATGATGCGTATCTTTTGGCTGTTGGCTGTAACCATATTTCGCTTCTACCAACTCCCGTTTAGGCTAGTGCGTCTGCTTATGAACATATTCGGAATGCTGCGGTGAAACTAGACCGTGAGCATTCCCTCCGGAGCGGCCTCGTAATTGTCGAATTCCATATTGTAGCTGGCGCGTCCCTGCGTGAGCGACCTTATCGCACTCGCGTAGCCGAAACTCTCGCCCAGCGGTATTGACGCCTTGACGACCTGAATCTCGCCTTGGCCCTCGATATTGCGAATTGCGGCTCGCCGCCGTCCCAGGTCTCCAAGAACTTCGCCCAAAAATTCGCCCGGAGTAACTACCTCCAGGCTCATAATGGGTTCCAGCAGCAGTGGCCGCGCCTTGCTGACAGCATCTTTCGCAGCCATCGAACCGGCAATCTGGAAGGCGACCTGCGATGAGTCAACCTCGTGGAAACTGCCGTCAACCATCGTCACTTTAATGTCGATCATCTGGAAGCCTGAAAGCGGCCCCGTGTTCAGCGCCTCGCGTATGCCGTTCTGCGCTGAAGGAATGAACTCACGCGGGATGGCTCCACCGGAAATTTTGTCCTCGATGACGATGCCGGAGCCACTCTCGCCGGGCTCCATCTCCAGGACTACATGGCCGAACTGACCATGTCCACCCGTCTGCCTCACGAATCGTCCCACGCCGCGGGCGGCCTTTCTGACCGTCTCCCGGTAGGCAACGCGCGGTTGGCCGACATTGCCCTCGACGCTGAATTCGCGCTTCATCCTGTCAACAAGTATCTCAAGGTGAAGCTCACCCATGCCGGACATTATCGTCTGCCCGGTCTCGTTGTCGTAATTGATCTTGAAAGTCGGGTCCTCGTCAGACAATTTCACCAGCGCGTCTGAGAGCTTGTCCTGGTCTGCCCGCGAGCGAGGCTCGATGGCGACCGAAATCACCGGCTCAGGGAAGCTGATCGTCTCCAGGACAATGGGATCGTCCTGGGTGCAGATCGTGTCGCCCGTTGCAGTGAATTTCAAGCCTACGGCTGCGGCAATCTGACCGGCATGGACCTCTTCCATGTCTTCGCGGTGCTGCGCGTGCATCTGAACGATGCGGCCCAGCCGCTCGCGTCTGCGATTCGTGGAGTTATACACGGAAGACCCTGATGCCGCGGTGCCAGAATAAACCCTGAAATACACCAGACGGCCAATGTAGGGATCGGAAACCGTCTTGAACGCCAGAGCGGAGAACGGCTCTTCCGGGTCGGGGGCGCGCAGAAGCTCATCATCGGAGGTCGGAGCTTTGCCGGTAACGGGGGGAACATCGAGAGGGGAGGGAAGGTATTCGCAGATGGCATCTACAAGGGGTTGAATGCCCTTCGTTCGCAACGCTGTGCCGCAAAAGACGGGAACGATACTGTATCCAATCGTCGCCTTCCGTAGCGCATCCTTGATTTCCTGGTTCGTTATCTCTTCGTCTTCAAGGAACTTGAGTAGGAGCTCATCGTCGGTTTCGGCTATCTTCTCTATCATCAGGCTGCGATAGTTCATATAGTCTTCGATGAACTCTTCCGGTACCGGTCCCTCTTTGGGTATGTCAACGCCTTCTTCGGCCCAAGTCCACGACTTGCCCTCGATGAGGTCAATGACTCCCAGGAATGCATCCTCTTGCCCGATTGGAATCTGCACCGCTACGGGGTTCGCCTGTAGCCGGTGAGATATTGAGTCTATCGTGCGGTTGAAGTCCGCGCCGACGCGGTCCATCTTGTTTACGAAGCATATACGCGGCACATGGTACTTGTCCGCTTGCCGCCAGACTGTCTCAGACTGCGGCTGCACGCCGGCGACCGCATCGAAGACAACCACACCACCGTCCAGGATACGCAGGCTGCGCTCCACCTCTGCGGTGAAATCGACATGGCCCGGCGTATCGATGATGTTGATTGTGTAGTCGTCCCACTCTGCCGTAGTCGCCGCGGATGTAATCGTAATTCCGCGCTCGCGCTCTTGCGCCATCCAGTCCATCGCAGTCGTGCCGTCGTCCACGCCACCGATCTTGCGGATTCGGCCGGTGAAGTACAGCACGCGCTCCGTCACCGTCGTCTTGCCGGCGTCGATGTGCGCGATGAACCCTATGTTTCTCGTCTTTTCCAGACTCTGCATAGTTGCAGGCATTCTCTATCTTTTCCTATTCGCCCCACTGGGCTAGGCACATCGCGCTTCTCTTGTGACAGCTCACTCGGAGAACCCGTTCGTCGTGAGCTAGTCGAAGGACGACTGCCAAGCTTGTGATTAGGTTGAACGGTCTGTTACAACCTGTTTTGCTACCACCTGTAATGTGCAAAGGCGCGATTCGCCTCTGCCATCCTGTGCGCCTCTTCACGCCGCCGCACAGCCGGCCCCTGATTGCGCGCCGCCTCCAGCAATTGCCCTGCGAGGCTCTCGTGCATGGGCCTGCTGCCGCGTGCGCGCGCTGCCGTAATAATCCAGCGCATGGCAAGTGCCATGCGCCGTGATGGTCGTACTTCTGTCGGGACCTGGTAGGTCGCGCCGCCGACTCGACGAGACTTGACCTCGAGCATCGGCATCGTATTACGAAGCGCCTGCTCGAAAACCTCCAGCCCCGGGCGGTTCGCCTCTTGTTCAACAAGGTCCAGCGCCCCATACACGATGCGCTGTGCGGTGGTCTTCTTGCCACTCCACATAACTCTGTTGATGAACTGGCTCAGTTCCACGCTGCCATATTTAATGTCAGGCGGTGGAACGCGAACCTCGGCCCTTCTTCGACGCGCCATATCTAAATCTCTCTTATCTCAGTCTCACTTCGCGATACCTGTTTAAGCAGGTATCCGCCGTGATAATGGATGCAACGAATTTCTAGTTCCTCTTGCTGCCGTACTTGCTGCGCCCGCGCTTGCGATCCTCAACGCCGGATGTGTCCAGCGCGCCCCGCACGATGTGATAGCGCACGCCAGGCAGGTCCTTCACGCGTCCGCCGCGGATCAGCACAACCGAGTGCTCCTGCAGGTTGTGGCCTTCTCCCGGAATGTATGCCGTAACTTCCATTCCGTTTGTCAGTCGCACTCTCGCCACCTTGCGCAGCGCCGAATTCGGCTTCTTGGGCGTCTGTGTTCGCACCTGGGTGCATACGCCGCGCTTCTGCGGCGACCCCGAATCGCGCCTTCCCCTGTTCTTCAGTGAATTGAACGAAAACCGCAGCGCAGGAGCCTTGTCCTTCTTTCGCTTGGGCTTTCGGCCCTTCCTGACCAACTGGTTTACAGTAGGCATGTTTTTACCCCATTCACAATTAGATTAGTGGAATTGCCAAACGCAAAATCGGCACGAACAAAAAGGTCGTACAAACGGGTATTTTACATACACAATTGAATGAATGTCAACCTTTGTTACCCCGAAATCGCGCTGTTTCGGCTGCCCCGCAGCGCTTGGATACCGAGTTGACAGGGAACGCTCTGGACGACCGCCGGAGACGCCCAAAATCCCCTTCGAAGTCTCCTCCCGACAATGCTGAATCTCACACTCGCCGTCCCTGGCGTTATATCATAGTCCTATGCGTATAACTCTATTCGCCATCCTCCCAATCCTGTTGATGACGCTCACGGCATGCGGCTCCGAGGTCGAGCAGCTTCCGTCGGCAACACCGGCACCCACAGCCACGCCTCTACCCTCGCCCACACCTCAGCCGACCGCGACACCTCAGCCGCCCACCGCAACCCCTGCGCCCACGGCGACGCCTGCTGCGCCTGTTCCATTGAATACGCCCACGACGAACATCGCCACGCCAGCCGCTCAGGATGATAGCGAGGCCGCCATCATCGAAAGGTCGATCGAAGCTATGCGAAAGGTCGAGTCATTTCACGCGGAAGTTGACGCCGCCTTCACAGTCATCCAGACGGAGGCAAGCTTCAGGATGGACGAGGAGTCCTTTGGCACAGAGTTCCCCATCCGCTTTATCGGCGACTTCCAGTTGCCCGACCGGGCCTCCGGCAAGTTGCAGCTTGCGCTAGGTCTGGTGCTGCTGGAACTGGATATCGTCAAGATAGGCGAGATCGCATACATAACCAACCCAGAAACAGGAGCCTGGGAGCAATATCCTCTATTCCTGACAGGCTTGCCCGATCCCTATGACCTAGTGCTGCCGCCCTCCGAACCCTTACGATACTCTAACTTCGAGGTCATCAAGGAGGAGACTATTGACGGAGTGCAAACTCGTCACATCAGGGCGGACCTGCGCGCCAGCTTCCTCGGCAGCACCTTCGACAACCTCTTCGTCGAGATGTGGATAGGCAAGGAAGACAACCTCCTGCACCGTCTGACCATGGCAGGGGAGGTCTCCGTTGACGAGGCGGACACGGCTGGTTTAGCATCTGGCGCGCTCGGCGCAGCCGACATCGGCGGCGACGCCGAATTCACCATGACAATCACCTTCTCCAACTTCAACCAGCCCATAGTTATCGAGCCGCCTATACCCTAGAGCGCGCTAAAGTTAGGCGAATCAACGATAGAGGAGCGGTCCGAAGACCGCCCCCACAAGTCATATCTATCCTGTCAGCCCCACTTACAGCGGCGAAATTGGACTCGCAGGCGGCTTCAGCCCGCGACCTCCGCCATAAATCACGCGCGGCCTGAACAGGCGGTTGTCGTCGTGCTGCTCTAGCACATGCGCTACATTCCCCGCCGTTCTGGAAGCAAGGAATATCGGCGTGTACAGCGGAATCGGTATCCCCAGCAGGTAGTACAGCAGACCGATGGGATAGTCCGTATTCGGATAAAGCCCCTTCTCCCTGTACATCACATTCTCCACTGTCGAGTAAATCGACGACAGGTCTGGCCCCTCCGTTATGCGCTCCGCAAGCTTCGGGATGTAGTCCATCAGGAACCGCGCCCTCGGATCGTACTTCCGCATGTAAACGCGGTGCCCGAATCCCATAATTCGCTCGCGCCGCTCCAGCTTGCCCATCGTGTAGTCCTCGGCATGATCGGGTCCGCCCGTGCCGTTGATGTCCATCAGGAACTCGATCGCCGCCTCGTTCGCGCCACCGTGCAGCGGCCCCTTCAGCGACGCCACCGCGCCAACCATCGCCCCGTACATGTCAGACAGCGTGGATGCAATAACCCGCGCCGCGAATGTCGAGTTCGGCATCTCGTGCTCGATGTAGCACATATGAATCCGGTCGAACGCATCCAGCGACTCCGCATCCGGCCGCTCGCCGCGCAGCATATACAGGAAGTTCTCCATATATGGAAGGTCGGGATTGGGTCGCACGATGGGCATGTCGTTCAGGGCGCGATACGAATTGACCACCAGTGTCGGTGTCTGCGCCAGCAGCTTGATGCCCTTCTCCAGGTTTGCCTCATGCGAGTTGTCGTGCAGCAACTCCGGGTCCTCATACCCGGCGAGGAACGACAGCCCTGTCCGCAGCGCATCCATCGCCACCGTGGACTTCGGCATCAGTTCGAAGAGGCGATATATCTCATCCGGCACTTCCGCCTCTGCCACAAGCCTGTCGCAGAACGCCTTCGCCTGCTCCGGCGTCGGCAGCTCCCCGTATATCACCAGGTACGCCACATCCGTATAGCACAGATTCTGCGCCAGCTCGATCAGGTCATAGCCCCTCACCAGAATCTGCTCGATGTCCACATCGAGATATGAGACCGAAGTCTCCGTGGCAATCACGCCCTCAAGTCCGGGGCTGTAATCAGGTGTCGTCATTGTTGTTCTCCCCTAAAAGTTGATTCAGTCTTCATTATTGACCGCCGATCCTGCGGCAGTAGAAAGTCGCTCAGAGATTACCTCACCCTTCAAGTAAGGCAGCAGCAATTCTGCGGCACTATCTAGTGTGAAGCCCGCCGCATCGCCATCCGCATCGTAATGCGCCGCAAGATGCTCTGCAACTTCCACGGAATATTCCACAGATTGAGCATTGCTGAAAATCAGCGTCCCATTCTTCATCTGTAAAGTGTACGGATATTGGTCGGAGAATGAATCGCTTTCCGTGTAACCATAATCGACTCTCATAGACAGAAGATTCAAAAGCAAATGACCAGCATGCTCCAAAGTGAAGCCAACTACCTTGCCTACTACATCATAGTCTGCAATCAGGTCTCTTGTAACATCGCCCCCCTCACTTGCGGGCATCCCATTCCATAGCGAGAGAGTGTCAGTATCGTTAAAGTAGGAGATCCTCAGCTTCATGGCGTTCCCCATCTCCTCAAAGCCTGCCTATCGAAGAAGCGGTTATGCAACTTGCCATTTTCGACTATGACCCGAACCCACTTACCCGCTTCTTCTATGTAGCCATAGTACCGTATTCTACCATCGGACTGAGTCTCGGTATGATATGGGTTAGCTATAACTCGCTCAACCCACTTATCCATGATATCAGGGTGCTTTTCCCTGACCTGATCTTCATAATATTCAGTAGTTTCCATCTACGGATTAGTTCGTCGCCTCCCCGTTAATCCCGTCTATCCATATACGCTCTATCGCTCCCCAGGGAAAGCGCCCCGTCCACCTCCGCGTAGGCATCATACTCAATCAGTTCGTACAGTTCGGCTCGCGTTTGCATCTTCGGCAGCCATTCCTTTTGCGTGCCGGTCCGCTTCAGGTCGGTCAGCAACTCTTCAGTTGCCTTGGTCGCTACCCGCATGGCGCTCGCCGGGAATATCACGATGTTGTAGCCCAGTGTCGCGAACTCGTCCACGCTCAGATAGGGCGACCTGCCGAACTCCGTCATATTTGCCAGCAGGTCTCCACCTACCGCGTCCGCGTACATCTTGAACTCGTCAAGCGATTGCATGGCCTCCGGGAATATGATGTCGGCGCCCGCCTCTTTGCACAGCCGCCCGCGCTCAATCGCCGCTTCCATTCCGTCAATAGCGCGTACATCGGTGCGCGCGACAATCAGCATGTCCTTCCGGCTTTGCGCAGCGGCAGCTATCTTCTCCACAAAGGCATCCGTAGAAATAACGGTCTTGCCGTCCAGATGTCCGCAGCGCTTAGGCAACACCTGATCTTCAATTTGTATCGCCGCCGCGCCCGCAGCCTCAAGCTCCCTCACCGTGCGAATCACATTGATGGCTTCGCCGAAGCCTGTATCGGCGTCCACGATAAACGGCATCCCGGAAGCGCGCACCATCCAGCGCACCGCGTCCGTCAGCTCATCCAGTGTGAAGAGGCCTATGTCCGGTATCCCCAAACTTGCCGAGAACGCTGCGCCGGAAAAATACAGCGCGTCGAAGCCCACCTTGCGTGCGATAAGCGCCGTCAACGGATTGAACACGCCCGGCACGCTCAGCGCCTCGCCCGAGTCCAGTAGTTCGCGCAGTCTCAGAGGGTGGCTCTGCTCCGGTGCACGCTCAAGCATCCAGGTCATATCCGCATCGCCTCCATCAACTCCATCAACCTGTCATTCCTACGAAGGCAGGAATCCACACGGTTGATTCTGGGACATCCGAAAGTCCACTCTGTCGTGCCAATCTAAATCCTCATTGTAGACATCAACTCAGAAAGACTAGGCTGCTCGTCGATATGCCACACAAGGTCGATAACCCGCCGCGCCTGTTCCTCCGTCCACACATCCTCCACATTCAGCAGGAACTTCTGCTCGACCTCGGCATCGCTCATCTTGTTCATCGCATGCCCGCGCGGGAAGCTCACCTCGCGCGACAGCGTGCCGCCGTCCTTCGTCTTGATCGTGATACGGTTCGGTATGCCCTCTGGATAGCCTTCCGTCAGTGCATCGTCCTCTTCCAGCGTAGTCTTGCCCAGCAGCGACTTGATGTCGGGGCTGTCCAGCATCTGCTGCGAGAACGAATGCTTCGTCACCGTCCCATCAAGCAGCGCCGCCGCCACGATGTACATCAGGGAGTGGTCGGCAGTCTCGCGCGTCTTCGGCGCCCACTTCTCCGGGTCCTTCGCGATTATCTCGTATGATACCTTGAATGTGTCGAGGTGAATGGATTCAATCAGATTGACGTCACCGCCCAGCTCGTCCCGAAGTTCCACGGCAGCATCAACCGCGCTCTGCGCGTGATACTCCACCGGCCACTTCTTGATATAGGTATCCTGAATCCGCGTTGGAGCAGCCCCATCCGCGACAGACTTCAGCGCGTCCTCGGCGAACGGCACACCGCCCAGTAACTGCGCGAAAAAGCCCATCTCCCCCGCGAACGGCTGGAAGGGCCCCGTCAGCCCACGCTGAGCCACAAGGCTCGCGAACACCGCGTTCCGCACCGAGTTCGCCGCTGCAGCGCCCTTCCACATGGAGAGCTCGCCCGCGCGCGTCTGCCGCATGGACGCATGCGGCACGCTCGCAATCGAAATCGTGTGCTCGATCTGCTCCACCGTCTGTCCCAGCAGTCTTCCTGCACCGCACGCCGCACCGATTCCCGTGTATACCACGTGGTCCCACTGGTGAGCGCGCACGCTCGCCGCATCGCACAAATTCACCGACACCTCGTATGCGGCCGCCGTCGCAGTGAATATGTCGCGCACCGGCTTGTTGCCCCACTCGCACAGCGCCATAATCCCCGGGATCATGTCGCTCGGATGCAGCGGCTCCAAGGAGAGGTAAGTGTCATTAAAATCCAGATAGCGCGTCATCAGCCCGTTCGCGAATGTCGCCGCCTCAGGAGTAACCCGCACCGGCGCCCCCCAGACCGTAGCCCCGCCCGCCTGCTCGAAGTCATAAGCATACGTGCGCGCCGCCTTCGGAGCATCCTCCGAGAACGCCGCCATGCTGACCCCGATGCTATCCAGAATCCGCCGCTTCACCTCATGCGCCGACTCCGGCGGCACATCCTCATACCGCAGCCCCTCCGAGTACTCCGCAAACATCCGACTAAACTTATCTGACATCTTTCGTCCTTTACCTGAATCTAGGTGCTTCCAAGCAGCCCAATCATATAGACGCCATACCGCAGTTTCAACCGTGTTTCAGTTCAACACGCTGCGCCGCTTCCGTTTGACCCGGAACTTTGCTCTTGGTCCAGACTCGGAATCGGTACTTCCCGAAACTCGCCGGAGTGCATGTTATCCAGCGCATCTTGGACTGATTCAACGCGTAGTTGGATGCGAGGCCAAGAATTTGACAGCAATAACAAAATGCCAATCTGCCTACCCAAAATATTCTGCTGGTATCGGATACTCTGGTCTGTGGTAAGCAGTATCTCGTAGCCGTGCTGTTCTGCAAGGTCAAGAAGCACACCGTTCCGTCGCGTCTCCCAACCAAGTTCGTATGCTGTATCAATTGAATGGCCTGTTAGATGACGGCGCAGTGGCGCAGGAGTGCAATGGTCGAACAAAACCTTCATGAATTGCCCGACCGCTCCAAATCCATAACCTCATGCTCCAAAACCGCACGCACCTGCCAATCCTCAACCCCCGGAAACCACTCCAAGAACTCGCTAACCGAAGCGCCATCCTTGATGTTCTCAAACAACGCGGATACAGGCACCCGCGTGCCTCGAAATATCAAGGCTCCCCCCAACTTCTCAGGATGGCTCTCCACCGCTTCGCAAGACGCCCATCTAGTCATTTCAATGCCTCCATCCTGCCCTATCGATGTTAAACCGACTGACGCACTTAATTGCCGAAAAACTGACAGACTAAACCAATCCATCCCGCAATATACTCCGCGCAATCACCAGCCGCTGTATCTCCGATGTCCCTTCGTATATCTCTGTTACCTTCGCATCCCTGTAATAGCGCTCTGCAGGCGTGGGCGCTAGATAACCCGAGCCTCCGTGCATCTGCACCGACTTGTCCGCCGCCTCCACCGCCACACGCGAGGCGAACAGCTTCGCCATCGAAGCTTCCTTCACATACTCCATCCCCTCGTCGCGCATCGAAGCCACTCGCATCACCAGCAGACGCGCCGCGTCAATCTGCGTCGCCATATCCGCGATCATCCACTGAATCGCCTGCAACTCCGCAAGCTTCCCTCCGAAAGCCTCGCGCTGCTTCACATGGCTCACCGCTGCCTCGTAAGCCGCCTGCGCTATCCCCACGCACTGCGCCGCGATTGAGATGCGGCTGGAGTTCAGCACATGCATCGTCTCGCGGAAGCCCTCGCCCTCAGCGCCCATTCGGTTTTCCTCCGATACCGCGCAGTCCTCGAACACCACCTCCGCGATGGATGACGCCCGCATTCCCATCTTGCCCTTCAGCGGATTCACGCTCAGGCCCTCGCTGTCCCCCTCCATGATGAGCGCATTGATCCCCCGCGTCTTCAGGCTTAGATCGTGAGATGCCAGCACCACGAACACAGACGCCTCTGGCGCGTTCGTGATGAAAGTCTTGCTGCCGTTCAGCAAGTAGCTTCCATTCGACCGCTTCGCAAGTGTTCGCATCGCGCCCGCGTCGCTCCCCGACCCCGGCTCCGTCAGCGCGAAAGCCCCAATATGCTCGCCGCTCGCCAGGGCAGGCAGGAACTGCCGCTTCTGCCCTTCTGTACCCCACATGTTGATGAACTGCGCGCACAGCGACAGGTGCGCGATGTACGATGTGCTGGTAGCCGCACACGCCCGCGCAATCTCCTCCACCGCAATCGCCAGTTGCCGGAATGTGCCGCCGCTCCCTCCATACTCCTCGTCAATCGTCATCCCCAGCAGTCCTAGTTGTCCCAGCCCCTTGAAGTTGTCATACGGAAAATCGCCGCTCTCGTCATACCCGGCGGCGCGAGGCGCAATCTCGTTGTCCGCGAAATCCCGCACCGTATTCTTCAGCAGCAGTTCTTCCTCGCTCAAAAAATACCCTGACATTTCTCTCACCCCTGTAATTTCAATCCTGCTCATCCTGTGTATCGATGTTAGTTGATTTCCCTGTTGGCCCCGATTGCCTTACCCACCGCAGCCATCGCATCCTCCAGCGGCAGCCGGTCCTCCGGTGTGCCCTCGCCCTTGTATCCCCCGAACACGGCATATCCCGCATGCAACCAGAAGCAGTCAACACCCTGGAAGCCCGCATCCTGAAGCCACGCCAGCTGATGCGACAGCGGCGATAGCATTTCACTCGGTTCCGGATGCCTGAATATATTCCACTTCTCCTCGACGAACCGGTCATACAAGGCAGTATCGCCGCTTCGGTCAACAGACTGCTGCCTGCTGATGCTGTCGTATGCCTCCTCAAACAGCCTGACTCCCTCGTTGCGCTGCGGCTGAACACAGTCTATCAGCATCAGCGCTCCTGATTCGCCCATCCGTTGATGCGCTTCGAGAAACAGCCTGCGCTTGCCCTCATCCGTCAGGTGATGCACCACGAGCGAAGAGACCACGCAGTTCACGCCATCAAGCTCATTCCGCCACTCGTCAGATTCGAGCGCGAATGGTCGTACTTCCACCCGCTCTCCGAACCGTGCCACGAGTTTGCACGCGTGTTCCCGCATTGAAGCCGACCCGTCCAGCGCAGTAACCCTTGCATTCGGAAATGCGCTCAGTAGCGCATACTCCAGCACTCCCTCGCCGCAACCCAAGTCCACTATGCGAAACGAATCATTCCTGCGGAACGGCAGCAGGCACAGCAATGTCGCAAGCTGCTCCTCCCGTCGAGGCACCGCGACCTCCGCCAGCATCCGATATATCGCAGATGTGCCTTCATCCCAGCCCACCACTTCGTCCCGGCTGTCTAGCAAATCCATGTCAGCCCCCAACCCTGAGCCGCACCGAAAGCACAGGCGGAATATCCTTGTACCTCAGCCATCCGAATCCGTCATCACCCGGAACACCCTTCGGAAAAACCGGCTCCTCGATCGCATCCACAACAAACCCAGCATTGAAGAACACGCCAAGCAGCGCGCTCAAAGGCCTGTGGAAGTAGTTCTGTGGCACAGGCTGACCGCCCATCGCCAGCCCCTTGTGCGTATGCGGCTCGATGTATCGCGTTACTCGCACCGTCAGGCGCTCCACCAATTCGCCGCCTGTCTCGTCACGCTCCATTATCTGCGCGAACCCTTCCGTCGAGTTGAAGCAAGGGTGCATAATCGAAAACACCATTCGCCCAGTCGGTTTCAGAATTCGCCTCACCACTCTCGCGATAGGCTCAATACTCGCAACATCCATCAGCATCATCGTGGCAACCGCCGCATCGAACTCGGATTCTCCAAGCGCAAGCATTGCTCCCTCGTCGCTCGCGTCAATCACTTTGTAGCGCAATCGCTCGGCATAGTCGGCGTTCGCAGGCGTTCTGCCCCGCGCGTTCTCGATCATCCGCGGCGCGGCATCTACCGCCATTACATCCGCGCCCAGCGAAGCCATCATGCGCGCGAATTGCCCGTTCCCGCAGCCAATGTCCAGCACTCGCTCTCCCGCCTGCAGCGACAGCAACTTCAGCTGGGTCGGCTCAATCAGGATCTTGTGGAAGGCATTTCCTTCGCCCATCCGTTCATCCCAGAAATCGGCATTCCTGTCCCAAATATCCACCGTCTCCTGGCTCAGCGCCGCAAAGTCAACCATCGGCAACCTCCATCGCCAAATTATACTGCAACGCCCAGTTGCAAGGCTTGTTGACATATCATGCCGCCCCTCACTACAATGAACACAAGTTCTGTGAAAGTAATCGGCTAGTATCTATCCAGTGTATTGATGGTTGTTTCAACACTTTCTCAAATTGAGTGCAGTGACTACCGTGACTTCCTGCAGTCGCTCGGCAAAAACTCCGTTGATCTCGTGCTTACCGATCCGCCATACGCCGTAAGCAAAAAGACCGGCTTCTCCAGCGTAAAAAACGGCGTGCAGCGCTTCGCCGTATCCATGGACTTCGGCGAGTGGGACCACCAGCAGATAGACCTCACCGCATTCGCCCGTGAAGCCTATCGAGTGCTTCGGCGCGGCGGAACCGCGATAGTCTGGTACGACTTCTGGAAAATCAGCGATCTGTATAACGCGCTCGCAGAGGCGGGTTTCAAGATGCTGCGGCTCATCGTCTGGAACAAGACCAACCCCGTGCCTCTGAACAGCAAGTGCATCTACCTGTCCAACAGCCGCGAAATGGCAGTTGTCGGCGTCAAGGGCGGCAGTCCCACCTTCAACAGCAGATACGACAGCGGCGACTACTCATACCCCATCCCGCGACACGGCGGCAAACGCATCCATCCCACGCAGAAACCGCTCGACCTATTCCGGGAACTTGTCTGCAAGCACAGCAACCCTGACGATCTAGTTATCGATCCCTTCCTCGGCAGCGGCACAACCGCAGTAGCCGCAATCCAGGAGGGCAGGGCATTCGCCGGCTGCGACATAGACCAATCCTATGTAGAAGCGGCAGAAACTCGCCTGCGCCAACTCGCCTGACATGATAGCCTCACATGGTAGATTAGCTACTACTCTATCCTTTCCATCCTGTATATCCTGTTAGTTAGACCATGACCCAACGCATCGTCTCAGGCGCGCCCCACGAATTCGACCACTCGCTGGACACCAGCCTGCGCCCGCGTCGCATTGTTGACTACATCGGGCAGAACGCCATCAAGAACTTGCTCGCCATCAGCATCCAGGCGGCACAGCAGCGCAGCGAGCCACTTGACCATGTCCTGCTTTACGGTCCCCCGGGTCTCGGCAAGACCACGCTCGCCAACATCATGGCATTCGAGATGGGCGTCAACATCAAGACCACCTCCGGCCCCGCCATCGAGCGCCCAGGCGACATGGTAGCCACACTCACGCAGATGCAGGAAGGCGACATCCTCTTCATTGACGAAATCCACAGGCTCAGCCGCGTCGTGGAAGAAGTGCTGTATCCCGCTATGGAGGACTACTTCGTATCCTGGGTCATCGACAAGGGCCTCAAGGCACGCAGCATGAACCTCTCCATCAAGCCGTTCACTCTCATCGGCGCGACCACCCGCTACGGCATGCTCAGTCCGCCCCTGCGCGACCGCTTCGGCAACATCCACCGCCTCGACTTCTACGACGAAGACGCAATGGCGACCATCGTGGAGCGTTCAGCGCGCATCCTCGAAATCGAAGCGGAACCCGAAGGCGTAACCGAGATTGCCCGCCGCGCGCGCGGAACGCCCCGCATAGCCAACCGCCTGCTCCGCCGCGTCCGCGACTACGCGCAGGTAATCGGAGACGGCATCATCACGGCAAAGCTCGCGCGGGAGGCGTTGAAGCAGCTCGAAGTTGACGAGCGCGGCCTCGATGGCACAGACCGGCGCATGATGCTCTCCATTATCGAGAAGTTCGCTGGCGGACCCGTCGGCTTGGACACCATCGCCGCGTCCATCAGCGAAGACAGCGACACCATCGAAGACGTGTACGAGCCATTTCTGCTGCAGCTCGGTTTCCTCGACAAGACCCCTCGAGGCCGGGTAGCCACCCGCCGAGCCTACGACCACCTCGGCTACGACTACACCAAGGACAACCCTAACTCACCGCAGGCAAACCTATTCTGACTTAAGGCGCCGAACATGACAACGATGAAGCACAAAGGCTACGACGCTGACATTAAGTACAGCGATGATGATGAATGCTTTATAGGCCATATCACGGGCATCGACGACATCGTGGGCTTTCACGCCGATTCTGTTCCAGAGTTGCGGGCGGCCTTTGAAGAAGCGGTGGACGACTATATTGAGTTCTGCACAGACCTCGGTCGCAAACCACAAAAGCCTCTGCCACAAAGTCTCACATAATGTCACTTGCTAATGAGAGACGCACTCCCGATCTGGCGAACGCATAGTCGAACCACTACGACCCGCGCCAGATTCTCCCTCACCGCCGCCACCGACTTCCTCCTCGTTTGTCCCACCTAAAGCGGCATCGGTTTCTGGTAGGTATGCCTCAGAGAGCCTGCTCACTGCATAGGTCAAGTCAACTGATTCTTCCAGTCAAACAGGGAACTCTGTTCATTTGTCTGTTTATTTAACGGAGGCCAGAAAACACCAATTACGACCCAAGAGTTGAATGGAAAAACGGTGCCGACAAAGAATTTCGTTTCTTTGCTTGACCCGCACATTTCATTGAAGAACTTCTGACGGACGCTTTCTGCGGCGTCTAGCTCATTTCCAAGCCTTTCAAATTCCCTCAGCCAGAGAACTCCCAACTCCCAATCCTCTATCATTGCGCTGTGCGGTTTGTCGCTGTCTTCGCACTCGAAAACATAGCTGAACTTGAATGGTATTTTCCTCAAGGGAAGAGGCTGTGGGCCCAACATTCTGAATTGATTTAAAGTTGCTTGCCATCCTGGTTTCCATTCTTCAGCATTTGGCTCTATTTTCAGATCTAGGATTTGGGAAGGGCGAACAATACCCAAAGACGTGCGGTCTTCCTTGTGTAAAGTCTTCAATTGATTGAGAGAGTGCACAGGTAAGTGATCGATTACATTTCTCCGGTCGCGCCAATAATTTCTTGACGAGAGTGGCGGCCCTAGAAGTCGTATCGAATCCAGATCCGGCTTGCGGCTTTCTTTCCTGTTGTCGTTCCCGCTCCCGTGCGGTAATAGACCTAACTCTACCCACTGATATTTCTGGAATTGCTGTTCCGGCCGTCTGTGTCGGAAATCTATCGGATAAAGGCGAACCCACTCTCCGTCTTTAGTAATACCCGCTGTGCAGACCAGTTCTCCATAGCTGCGTGACGGGTGAGGGTAGGTCTTGACTGTTATCAATACTGGCGTAGGCGTGTAGACTTCTTTCATACGGAGGATCCAATGTGGCAAATGTCCTCAGAGCCTTTGCCTGATATAGCATCTGCGAGATGAGAGCGATGACATTGGGTCGGACTCGATTCCACACACATCAGTACACTGGGTTCCTGCTGTAGAAGGGAGAGTACACTGGTTATTGCCACATCCTGCTTAGCGAGAATGTCGCGCCTATAGGAATCGAATAGTTTGCAGTATTCCGAATCGCTTTTAGCATTGCGTCGTTGTTCATGAGGAATTCCTAATTCAGGGAAGCTCTCATATTCAATACCAACCAAGGCGCATAGACCGGACAAGCGCGTCTTACTGAATCCATATTTTCTTGAAGAGGGGTTGTTACGCACATCAATAAGTCGAGAGATCCCGCTGCGCATCAGCTGATTGAGAAAACCATCAATGCTGAATCCGCTGTATCCGATTGTATAAATCTTCTTATCCGCCTTATGACGCTTTAGAGCTCTTTTCTCCAGAACGTCACAATTTACTGTAAACCAAGGGTGCTCCGCATAAACGTGATCAATCAGGTCACCCGTCCTCAGGGACCCATAAGATCTCATAATATGCTCGACGTCTCGCGAGAGACGATCCCGAAGTCCCTTTGCTTCCCTCGCACCATGCGGCGTTAGTCTCCAGATTTCTTCTCCTTGAAGACGAACAAGAGCTTGTCGCCTCAATTGAATCATTTCGTTTTCTAGGCAAAAGGAGTATGGCCCAAAGCGATATGGCATAAATTCATAGAAACTATCGCCACCTCCATTTGGCGAAACTTCAGAAATCAAGAAAGACCACTTCATCAACTGTAACTTTGACGCCTCACCTCCAGCCATTCGAAGTAGAGATAGAATCAGTTTCTGGCGATTGAGTATCAAGATGTCCTCAGTATCATTCTATTGGTTGGGAGTTGAAAAGGGGGCGGTCCAAAAACCGCCCCCTCAATGTCTCGTTCTATCTTCGCACTCGCGCGCGTCTAAGTCCCAGCAGCCTCCCCAGCCTCCGCCGTCTCTTCTTCCATGGAAGCATAGTTCATGCTGTACAGGTGCGCGTAAAGCCCGTCCTGATCCATCAGCGATTCGTGCGTGCCAACCTCCACGATCTCGCCCTGGTTCAGCACAACTATCTTGTCAGCGCCGCGTATCGTGGACAGCCTGTGCGCTATCACGATCGCAGTACGGTCCCTCAGAAGCCGCTGCAACGCCTGCTGGATCAGCATCTCCGTGTAGCTGTCGATATTCGCCGTCGCCTCGTCCAGTATCAGGATGCGCGGATCGGCGACAATCGCCCGCGCAAAGCTCAGAAGCTGCCTCTGCCCGAGGCTCAGGTTCACGCCGCGCTCCGCGAGATACGTGTCATACCCCTCGTCCAGCTGCATTATGATGTCGTGTACGCCCACCGCCTTCGACGCCTCGACCATGTGCTTGTCACTCGCGCCGGGGTGGTTGTACTTGATGTTATCTCGCACCGTGCCGGAGAACAGGAACGGCTCCTGCAGCACCATGCTCATCTGCCCTGCCAGCGAGCTGCGCGTTACATCGCGGATGTCGTAGCCGTCCACCAGTATCGCGCCCTTCTCGCGCGGCACATCGTAGAATCTCGATATCAGCGACACCAACGTCGTCTTGCCCGCGCCTGTCGGACCAACGACCGCCACCGTCTCGCCCGGGTCTATGTGCAGTGAAAGGTTCTTCAGCACATCGGGCACTTCGCTCGCGCCGTTCGCGGTGCCATTCCGGCCATTTCGCGAGTCGTCTTCCCTGTCCAGACCCACGATGTCAGCGCTCGCGGAGTAGCTGAAGCTCAGGTCCTTGAGTTCGAGGCCGCCCCGCAGCTTCGGCAGGTTGTTCGCGTTCGGCCTGTCCACCAGGTCCGGCTCTACATCCAGTAGCTCGAATATCCGCGCCCCGGACGCCATCGACCGCTGCAACTGCGTGTACTGCATCGTCAGGTTGCGGATCGGGTCGAAGAACCGCTGTATGTACATGATGAACGCTATCAGCACACCGATCGCAATCTCGTTGCCCTGCACCATGCCGGAGCCGAAGTAAATCGCCAGCACAATCGCCAGTGCGGTCAGAATGTCCACTGCCGGCAGCAGGCTCGAAGACAGCTTGCCCGCCCACAGGTTCGCCCGCAGGTGTTCAGTGTTCTTCTCGTCGAACTCTCTCAGGTTGCGCGGCTGCCGGTTAAGCGCCTGCACCACGCGCACGCCTGTTATGTTCTCGTTCAGCGCGCCGTTAACAATGGAAATCGCCGTCCGGATTCGCAGGAATGCTTTCACCGCGAACGGCTGCCAGATTCCCATCGTAAGCCCCAGTATTGGCAGTACCGCCAAAGTTATCAGTCCGAGCTTCAGGTTCAGAATGAGCAGCATCACTATGATGCCGCCCAGGCTCAGAAGGTCCGCCGCCGTCATGATGACCACGGTCATGAGCTCCTGCAACTGCCATACATCGCCCTGCACGCGCGACATTATCCGCCCCACTTCCGTCTTGTCGTAATACGAAAGCGACAGCTTCTGCAGATGGCCGAACATCGCCCGCCGCAGGTCGTACAGCATCCCCAGGCCGACTTTCGCCATGAACATCTGCTGGAAGTAGTTAGCCGCCATGCCTCCCAGCGCAACCACAACGAACACGCCGCCCACCATAAGTAGTCCCCGGAAGTCGCCCTTATCTATGGGGCCGTCGATGCCGTACTTCAGCAGGAAGGGGATAGCGATCTGCGACCCCACATAGACCAGCATCGATATGAACGCCAGTATCGCGAATAACTTGTACGGGCGTACATACGGCAACAGCCGCATTATCACTCTTTTGTCATAGACGCGCCCGAACGTGTCGCCATCGACTTCCCTTGAGCTGCTTCGTCCGCTGAACGCGCCACCGCTCATCATCATATTGTTACGGCCTCCTTTGCGCTCGCGGGCTGGTCCGTGCTGCTGAATTCGTTGCCCACATCGATGTCTCGCATGACATCCTCCTGCGGTCTTAGTTGCAGCTCGTATATCTCTCTGTACTTGCCGCCCAGCGCCAGAAGCTCCTGGTGCGTTCCACGCTCCGCTATCTCGCCCCTGTCCATCACGATAATCTCATCGGCTCTATGCACCGTGCTGAGCCTGTGCGCTATGATGATCGTCGTCCGACCCTTCATCACCTCTTCCATCGCCCGGCGAATCAGGTCCTCCGTATTCGCGTCCACGCTGGAAGTAGAGTCGTCCAGCACCAGTATCGGCGGGTCCAGCAGCACCGCACGGGCGATGGACATTCGCTGTCTCTGTCCGCCCGACAGGTTTACTCCTCGCTCCCCGACCTCGGTGTCGTACGCGCCGTCCAGCGCCGATATGAAATCGTGCAGCTGCGCTATCTTCGCGGCTCGCATCACATCCTCGAGTGGCGCGTCCTCACGCCCGTATGCGATATTCTCCCGCAGTCCAGCGCCAAACAGGAACACATCCTGCTGCACTATTCCGATGTTGTGCCGCAACGACTTCAGCGACGCATCGCGTATATCTTCGTCATCGATTGTTATACGCCCCGACCCCACATCATAGAAGCGCGGCAGCAGGTTCGCCACCGAGCTTTTGCCGCTCCCCGGAGGGCCAAGCAGCGCGACTACTTTGCCAGGTTCAGCCTCGAAGTTGATGTTCTTGAGAACGGGCTTGCCTTCCTCGTAGCTGAAGCTCACTTCTTCGAACCGAACATGCCCCTTGACGTGCCCAAGCTCCTTGGCGTCAGCTTTCTCAGCCACATCGGACTCGGTGTCCAGTATCTCGAACAGCCGCTGTCCACCGGACGCCGCCCTCGCGTAAGCATTCACCAGGAAGCCGGACATCCGCACCGGCATCGCCAGAATCTGCATGTAGAATACGAACGCCGCCAGGTCGCCGATGCTGAGAGCGCCGTTCAAGACGCGCCAGCCGCCGAACAGCAGAATTATCGCAAGACCCATCTGGAACGAAAACAGCGTGAACGCGTTGTTTGCCGCTCGCAGCTTCTCCGCGCTCATAAACGACTCGGAGACTTCCATGCTCTTGTCGTTGTACTTCTGGTTCTCGAAATCCTCGGACGCGAATGCCTTCACCACCCGCTGCCCCGTCAGGTTCTCCTGCAGCACGGTGTTAAGATCGGCCATCATGTCCTGTATCTTCAGCCACGCCTCCCGCAGCCTCAGCCGCACTATTCCCGACACCACCATCACCAGCGGCACGAACCCGATGCTCGCCAATCCTAGCTGCCAGTCCATCCTGACCAGGATGATCGAAACGACCACGAACAAAGACAGGAAGTATGGCGTCCTCACGATGCCCATGTTCACGAACATCCGGATGTTCTCCACATCCGTGATCGCGCGCGACATCACCTGTCCTGTGTGGTTCTTGTCGTGAAACCCGAAGCTCAGGTGCTGCACATGGTCATACAGCTTGTTCCGCAGGTCGTATGACACATACTGTGAGACCGCCTCGCCGAAGTAGTTCTGAAAGTACGAAAGTCCACCGCGCACAATGCTCAGACCGATTATGGCCCCGACTATCACCAATAGGCTCTGCAGGGGAATGCCTCCCACCCTCAGCATCGAGTCTATCTGGTCGATTGCCCTTCCGAACAAATACGGAAGGAACAGGTACGCCGTAGTCGCGCCAATCATCGAGATATACGCTAAGGTCATCTCCCGTCTGCGACTGAAGGCCATCTTGATTATTCGCCATATAACTTCCATACGCGATCCAGTCCCTCCTCTGGTTTGAAGGCCCTCCATCACACGGCGTCACAGCACGCCCGCACCCATTTTCGGCCCTTCAACTAGCCATTGTACCACTAGTCGTATCAATTATGGTAACTAATTATGCCCTCCATCTTACGTATGTAAAGTACAGATCAACAGTAGACGCGAGAAAGCCCCTACTTAATAAAATAGAAAGGTAGGGGCTTTCCATATCCCGCGTTTACCGCTACTACTGCCTGAGTAGAAATCCTGATAGGCAACAACACTGTGTCTCATACTCTGTCTAATATTACTCAGTGCTCTCGGCAAGCATCACTCCCGTCAACTTGCACCTTTATAATAAACGGTATAGTCCCGCTTGAATATCTGCCTGTGCATACCGGAACACACGAACACCACAACAGCCGGCAAGTACACTGCAGTGTTCATGACCGCGTGGAATACCACGCCGTCGAAGTTAGCCCCCAGCAGCCCCGGCGTGCCCTGCAATCCTGTGTTCAGAAACTGAATCAGCCGCGCCGAGTGCTCAACCATGTGATAGCCCTGCACCGCGACAGTCGCAATCAGCATCGCGCCCAGCATCTTCTCGTGCCGGCACACCCGCCTCCCAAAGCTTAGCCACCCCAGAGTCACATATATGAGAGCGCCGAGGTACAGCAGGTTGAATGTGAAATGCACCTGCTCCAAGTCAAATGAGCCTACTAGCCCGTGCGCGTATGAATAGTCCAGCACGAATTTCTGGAATACCTGCGCCACATGCTCGACCATGTGTAGCGTTTGTATCACTACAGTCGCCACGAACATGTACACGAACTGCTTGAAGGGGCTAGCCCTCAACTCCGCTATCAATTGTCTGCTCCGCATCCTGTTCGAAAAGTCCTAACCATAATGTACGCAACCGGTGGCTCTGTCAATATCTTGCCTCTCGCCGCCTGTTCCTGCCCCAATTCGTGCCTCTGGTAAGGGGATCCATCTCCTTGCATATCTCAATGCATGCCCCGTCATTTTGCACTCAGTCTCACATTATTGATACTAACAATCATTGTCATGCATGGAATTTGACCAACACATGCTACAATTCGCGCCGCAACCCCAAATGCTAGTATCAGTATCACTAAGGTGAGGTCTGTTAATGATGAAGAGAAAACTAGGCGTCTTTACCCTAACCCTAATTGGTGCACTCACGCTGGCTGCCCTTGCGGGAATCCTCCCAGCAGGCACCTCACCGTTGACCGGCGTAACCGGCATCGAGGCAAGCATCCACGAACCACAGCTCCATTCTGGGGACTCGGTCTCGAACCAGCAGGCTGGCTCCGGCGCCATCGCCGCGCACGGCGCCGACAAGTGGCACGAAGCCGGCTTCAAAGGCGCGGGCGTCAAAATCGGTATCATCGACTTCGGGTTTGGCGGAATCGAAAGTCACATCGGGACAGAAGTGCCTGATCCAGTAGGCGTGCGCTGCTACAGCTTTAACCTTAACCCCTCAGCGCCGCCAAGTTATACAACCGATATCGCCGACTGCGACCACACCGCTCTGCACTTCAGCTCCCTTCACGGCTCATCCGTGCTGGAAGCCGTGTATGACATCGCCCCCGAGGCCGAATACTACATCGCCGCAGTCTCGCATTTCAGTTTCTATCACACCGACCTGAAAGACGCCGTGGACTGGATGATCGATGAAGACGTGGACATCATAACTTTCTCGCACGCCGGCGGGTGGTCGGGTCCCGGGGACGGTACCTCAGTTTACCCCACCAGCGAACTCAATACATTGAACAATGCAGTCGAAAACGGCATCACATGGATCAGCCCTGCGGGAGACCGCGCGCAGGACACTTGGTCGGGCTTCTTCACAGACGCCGACAGTGACAACATTCACGAATTCGATTCAGGAATCGAGTGCAACGACGTTGACCTCTCAGAAACGGATCATCCGTATAGAGTCCAGCTTAGGTGGGCCGACACATGGAGAGCGGCGACTAGCGATTTCGAGCTATCACTTGTTGATAAAGGCAACGGACAGGTCGTGGCGACAAGCCAGAAGAACGCGTTCGCGCCCGGTGACCCGAATGAATTGCTCGATTTTACTACCCCCGACAGGCAGGCGTCATACTGCTTGCGTCTGCAACTCATGACTCCGACCGATGACCTGATTGTCGTGAACCTGCAGTCCTACGGCAGACATGGCCTCTCCTACCCCTCACGGTACGGCAGCATCACCAGTCCGGGCGAGACCCGTAATCCTGGAGCGCTCACGGTCGGAGCTGCGGCGGTGGGCACCACCGGCCAGATTCAGCCATTCAGCGGGCGTGGGCCAATGAACTCCGGAGACATCAAGCCCGACATTGTGGGTGTTGACGACACACACTCTGCGATTCTCGGAAATGTATGGGAAGGCACTAGCCTTGCAGCGGCGCATGTAACTGGTTTGGCGGCTCTTGTAAAGCAGCGCTATCCCGACTACACCCCCCAGGAAGTCGCCGAGTATCTCAAGGCGAACGCCGAGTCCCGGCCAATTGAGGATCGATTCTTCGGACCGAACGCCGACCCCAACAACACCTGGGGACACGGCTTCGCAATGCTACCCGACGATGTGGAAGGCGCTATGCCCCCGATGGTGGACACCTGCCTCCAGACGATCGACGGCAGCGGCACCTACTCAGGAAGTTGGGACGACACTTGCCTATCCGAGAACAGGCCCGAAGGCGATGGCGGCAACCCCGGCAGCGACTACTACGCGCGATTCTTCACATTCACGGTGGACGAAGACACGAATATGACCATAGACCTCACCTCAGATGCGGATACATTCCTGTACCTCATGGAAGGTTCTGACAAGGACGGTGCGATAGAGGCGGAGAACGACGACATATCGTCAGACAATCGCAGCTCTCGCATAGAGGGCCTCGCACTGAGCGCTGGCACCTACACGATAGAGGCGGCGACTTATAACGCTGAGACGGCAGGGGAGTTCACGCTCGTCGTGGAAATAGAGGAAGTTGATGAGCCAACTGAGCCTGAGCCCGGCATGCGATTCACAGCCATAAGCAGCGGAGCGAACCATGTATGCGCGATAGCTGAAGATGGCTCCATAATGTGCTGGGGCGACAACGATTATGGACAGGTCTCAGACCGTCCCACAAGCGGTAGCTTCACCCAGATAAGCAGTGGAGACAACCACACCTGCGCTCTGCGCAGCGACGGCGCGGTAATCTGCTGGGGCAGCATCGATGTTCCGTAAGTAGCCGAAATAACCGATAAGCTGGGCGCGGGCAACCGCCGGCGCTCAGCCCCTGAAAAGCCAAAAGGCGGAGGGTTCGAGAATCCTCCGCCTTTTCTGTTCTTGCAACAGCCAGTGCCGCTTTCATCTGCACCTGCGCAGTCCATTCGGTCCCCCTCACGACCTCGTGAGATAGGTTGCCCTGCTCTCTAGTGTCTATCGGCTGTACCCCGATTCTCCCGAATCAAATTCGTCACAAAGACATGAAGAATTCCGAATGTGAACGTCTTACTGATACTGAAGTTCAGGAATTACTGATAGTTCAGTATCAATAATCTTTGACAATCACATATTTTGTGCTAGTAATATAACGGTCAGGCAATAATGCCTTATTCTTTCATAACAACATGGAGGTACAACCGAACATGAGACTCAGTGTCATAAGTATAGCATTGGCCCTGCTCGGCGCAATCACATTCGCTGCAATCGCAGGTCTATTGCCACCCGGGACAACGCCTGCGAGCGGCTACGAATCGCAAATCCATTCACAGCAATCCGTAGCCAACCAGCAGACCACCACCGATCCACTCGAAGCAACAAAAGACTATGTAAATGAAGCCATAAGAAGTTATCGCGAAGATCCCGAAGCTGCAAAGCAATACTATCGAACCCCCGAAAGCCACGTGAACGATCCTCCGGGTCTGTATCTTCTGTTGCTCGACGGCAACAACATCGTCGTCAATGGTGCATTCCCTGCAGCTGAGGGAACCGATATTTCCTGGCGCGACGATCCTCTCGGCAATATGTATGGGGCAAGGCTCGCCGCGGCAGACGAAGCTGGCGCAGTAGTGGATTATCTCATTCCTGTCGGTAGCCAGGACTACACTTACCGTAAGAAGACCGCCTGGGCAATTCGGGCGGACGGCCTCGTATTTTCAGCGGGCTGGCTGGACTTGCAAGGCGATGTCGAATCCTCGTTCACTGATGCGCAGAAAGCCATCGGGGCCGTTATTGAAGCCAGGGCACGCGTCCAGGCAGAAACGGCGATTCCAACCCTCAACCATTACAAGAGCACCGATAGCATAGACGGCGAGTTCTACGTCTGGCTTGCATATCCAACTGGTCGAATTGCCGCCGACGCCACAATGCCCGAATTGGAAGGAACAAATATAGCTGACGCCTACCCTGAAGTGGGCGAGGAAATATTGGCGGTAGAGACACTAAACGCGCGCTGGATAAGCCACATGTGGCCGAACCCGGCGACAGGTCAGGTGGAGCAGAAGCACTCATATGTGACCAGATTCTTCGGATTCTACATCGTCTCCGGATTCTATGGCGAAGATCCTCCTGTGGCCGGTCCCAGGGCGGCGGCACAGGCGTATGTCGAAGAGGCTATCAGAGCATATCGCGAAGACCCCGATGCCGCTAAGGAATACTACCAGTCCGAAGCAAGCGTCGACAGAACTTCCGACCTCTACCTCTTCATCATCGACGGCACCGAGATTATCGTCAGCGGAGGCTTCGCCGGTTCGGTAGGGGAGGACATCACGAGCCGTATCGGCATTGATGCCATCGGCAAAGAGTACGGCAGGGAAATCGCGGCTGCCGACGAGAACGGTACCTTCGTTGACTACCTCATCCCTGATCCCCGCGATGACTTCACGATATATAGAAAGCATACCTGGGCGATCAAGGCCGACGGCCTCATCTTCGCCGCCGGATCCTGGGACAGAACGGAGGATGTCGAATCCACCCTTGAACCCTATGAGGATGTCGTCGCCTTCATTTACAAGGCTGGCGCGCGCCTGCTCGCGTTCGGCGGCGACCTCTCTGCGGTCGGCCGCATCATCGTGTATTACAACACCCAAGCGAGCATAGATGGCGAACGCTATGTATTCCTCGTGGCTCCCGACGGTACCATCGCCGCGGACGCGACAATGCCGAATCTAGTTCGGACCAACATCAGCAACCTTCGGTCAAGCGACGATCCAGCGCTCGGCCAGAAAATAGCCGCAGTGCAGGAAGGCGAATCAATCTGGCTTAGTCACCTATGGCCGAATCCCGCAACCGGCCAGGAAGAACGAAAGTACACCTATGTAACCAGGTTCCAGGGCATGATATTCGGCTCTGGATACTACGGCGGCGCGCCGCCTCCCGGCCTGCAGGACCCATGCTTCACCGCGATTGACGGCAGCGGCACCTACGCAGGAAGTTGGGACGCCACTTGCCTATCCGAGAACAGGCCCGAAGGCGTTGGCGGAAACCCCGGAAGTGACTACTACGCTCGCTTCTTCACCTTCACGGTGGACGAAGACACGAGCGTAACCATAGACCTCACCTCTGATGTGGACACATACCTGTACCTCATGGAAGGTTCAGAAAAGGACGGAGATATTGAAGAGGAAAACGACGACATCTCCACAGACAACCGCAACTCTCAAATAGAGGGCCATGCACTGAGCGCCGGCACCTACACGATAGAAGCGACGACATACAGCGCTGAAAGGGCAGGTGACTTCACTCTCGTCGTGGAAATTGAAGAAGTAGATGAGCCGCCCACGCCCGAGCCCGACATGACCTTTATAGCCATAAGCAGCGGAGCGAACCATGTGTGCGCGATAGCGACCGATGGCTCCATAATGTGCTGGGGCGACAACGACTATGGGCAGGTCTCTGACCGTCCCACAAGCGGAAGCTTCACGGAGATAAGCAGCGGAGACAACCACACCTGCGCCCTGCGCAACGACGGCGCCGTCATCTGCTGGGGCAGTTTCGATGTTCCGTAAGTAGCCGAAATAACCGAAAAGCTGGGCGCGGGCAACAGCCGGCGCTCAGCCCCTGAAACAAGTGCGGGCGCAGGAAGAAATCTCCTGCGCCCGCATCACTATCCGCCCCTCGGCAATTCAGTCCTCAGGCATCTCTAATGCCCTCCCCCAAACAAGGTCGACAGTGACCACCGGACGTTCCGATCTTGGCACACTCGTATCTAGTACGCCGCACCCTAGGGACACACCCCGAGCCGCAACATGCGGACTCCCGCCGAAACTGGCAAAGCCAGGCACTCCACATCGCCTTAATGAGCCTTGAGGTGAGCACGAAAAGCAGACAGCGCACAGGTGGAGAGAGCATCAGTAGAGCGGGAAACGAGACCTGCCGGGAGAACCCAGCCTACATCGAATTACTAGCGTATCTTCGTCGAAAGCTCCCGCCTGCGACGTAATCGCAAGCGGCAACGGCTCAACCCGATCAATTCCGCCCCGGCGCCCTGTTGGCAATCATCACGCCGTAATACCCCATCACCGTTGGCTGACGATCAGAGTCCAGCGCGACAATGACGACCTTGTAGCCCAGGTCCGACTTGTGCATCAGCCGCAGCACTCGCCTCTTGTGTGGCTCAGGCACCTGCTCCACCGCCGAGGTCAACTGCCCCTTCACATAAGCCTCGTCGTGGCTCAGTCGTTGCCGCAGAGCCGCCGCGTTCTTCTTCCTGCTGTGATGGGCGGACACCTTCGGCATCTCGATGAAGTGCGTTGACACCACCACACCCATCCGGTTCGCCGACTCGTTCAGATGCCGGTGAAGCCGAAACGACACCACCTCCGCCTCGTAGATGCGCCCCCTCACGATGAGTTCGCGCATCTCCCTTCCGCGCTCACGAGCGAGCTTGGCGTGAACCCGCGCCTTGTGCTCATCCGAGCGCGCGATCCGCTCCTCCACGCTCTCCCGAATGCTCTTCACCGGGT
>MPND01000055.1 GCA_002238855.1 SAR202 cluster bacterium bin90 | reverse complement strand
ATCAGGCGCAGGACGGATGTGGTGGGCATCTTCCCTAACCGGTCGGCGGCGCGCCGGCTGATCGGTGCTGTGCTTGCCGAGCAGAACGATGAGTGGGCAGTCGCTCGTCGCTACCTGACACCAGGAGTTGCCGCGAAGCAGGAGGCTCTGCCGGAGGTCTCACTGACACAATCTGCCGCGGCTTGAGCAACATCAACAGGATGACGATCTTTTACACCACATGGCGGGACTTGACCACCGAGGGAGAAACAATGTGGTTGCCACACCCCGCCCCCGGTGTGATAATGGCCATTGATTGCAGTGCAAATGTGCTCTACCACTGTACAAAAAATTAGCACTGCTATGGGCGGATGTGCCTTCGGAGGAAATTCATGGAGCGAAACATAGAGCCTTGGCCAGTTTCCAGCATCTATTTTCTGAAAGGGAACATAGATCCAAGTCCACCCTATCAGAGGAGCCCTGTCTGGAGTGTTGACCAGAAACAACTGCTCATAGACTCTATCTTAAGAGGATTTGACATTCCTCAGATATATCTGACGAAGGCTCAAAATCCAGATTACCAATGGGAAGTCGTGGATGGACAGCAACGGCTAAGAGCCATCTGGGAATTTATTGATGGCAAATACAAGCTATCGGAAGATGCAGACGATGTTAACGAACATGTCATTGCAGATATGGACTTCGCCGACCTTCATCCACAGATCAAAAATGCCTTGAACATGAAGGCGCTTAGTGTGGTAACCCTGAAGGAGGAAAACGACGGGGAAATCGAAGAAATGTTTCTTCGTCTCCAAAATGGTTCGTCCTTGAATTCAGCCGAGAAGAGGAACGCGATTTCTGGAGATACGAGAGACTTCATTCACGAAATCACACAATCGCATAGGCTGTTCACCGACTGTGTTGCTGTCGCCAACAGACGATATGCACATGACGAGCTTGTAGCTCAGATGTTGTTGATTGAAAAGACTGGAAGCCCGTGCAATTACACGCACAAACAACTGAGGCCGATGTATGAAAACGGCAGGCGGTTCAATAAGAACGGAGCCGAAGCAAGGAAATTGCGGCGTGTTCTAAACTTCCTTCAACAGGCGTTTCCCGCAGAGGCATCAGAGTTGACCAAAGTGAATTTGATTTCACTTTACACGATTGCATCCGAACTGCTGACGCAATTTGCTATTTCCAGAAGGGCCAAAGAATTCGGCCAATGGTTCCGCGAATTTGAAAAGCAGCGTCACAGTGACGACACCGCGCCTCAAGAAAATGACGAACTGTATGACTACACATTAGCGGTCCTGCAACGAACAGGCAGTGTGGCAGCACAGAAAATCCGGAGAGAGACTCTGCTCAAAAGCCTGTTTCGAACGCTGCCTGATCTGGAACAACTAGACGACCAGCGGCAATTCTCTCATGAGCAACGGCTTGTCATATTCAGCCGATCAAATGGCTTTTGCGCTAATCCAAATGGCAATTTCGAATGTGTTGAAACATGCACTTGGGACAATTGGCACGCAGACCATATCTACCCTCATTCAAGGGGCGGTAAGACGACCGTAGAGAACGGGCAGTTGCTATGCCCAAGCTGCAATATCAAGAAGTCGGACCTAGCAGCGTAAATGGATGATTGTGGATGGCTGACCGAGTACAGAGGTTGGAAGATGACTACCGAAGGCGTAACTGCCGAGCAACTGTACAAGCAGATTTATAATGAAGGATATACTGCTGGAAAAGTAGCGGCGCTCCAAGATATATCTACACTTCTCGATGAAAGGCGTGCATACGACTTGCAGATGCTCGGCGCGCCTTCGGACTATGCTTATGATGTCAAGGATGTGGAAGTGGTAAAGGCTGCTTCTACAATGTTCAAGAAAGTGGATGCGCTGTACGACATATTGATAGCGGCGCATACTGCTATTCAGGACATCGCCAATTACGACGAGACAGAAGAATTGTGGTGAGTGTCGCTACACCACAAACAGTGTGATTCAGTCGACATCCATTTCGTTCTTGATGCGCTGCAGGCCATAGACCAGAAACACCTCTTCGTCGATATGTCTTATCAAATCGTCCAACTCGTAGCAGTATCGGTGAAATTGTTCGTCTTCGCGCATCTCTTTGAGGACGTTTAAGAATCTTGTGCGTATCTCTGCGTCAAGTGGACGCTTTTCCTCGTTCACCTTAGACGTCCTGCCATCCCACTCCATTTCCCATTCCGAAGCAAGACCTATCAAGGGACGCAGGGACGAATAAAACCCCAGATTCGAAATGGCATATTCAACTTCTGCGATTTCGGCATCCCAACTGGCGATTTGATTGTCGCTTCTCATATCTTGCATAGTGCCAATCCAGCGTTCTGCTACAATTCCTGTGATATTCACTCGCGACACGGTAGCATCCTCCTGTCGAATCCATCCAGCTATTCGCTGAAAAAATGCCGGAGGAAACTATCACACCGGGGCAAGCGTAGTCAACTCCCCTACACCACAAACAGCGGCGCCTCCCGCGTGATCACGCGCGTCTCGGCATCCACCGCCTCGCGGAGGAACTTAGGGACGGCGAACATGCCGCGGTGCGCGATGCCGTCGTAGCTGCGGAGGTTGCCGGTGATGCGCTCTGCGATGCGCCCGTCTATCTCGTCGGCGGTCAGCGTCAGCACCGCATCGTCCGGCGTGCCCATCACGAAGCCCCACGTCGTGCCGAACGATGGGATGAACGCCTCGCTCAGGTGCGCCTGCGGGAATACCGAGCCGACCGTGTTCGCCACTGCGGAGAAGCACTGCTCGTAGAATGTCGCGCCCGTCGGTCCCGACTGCGCCACCATGATGCCGCCCGGATTCAGCCGCGAGCGCATTGAGCGGTAGAACTCCTGCGTGAACAGCAGGTACGCGGGCCCCGCTTCCAGCGGATCGGGCACATCTATGATGGCAACATCGAAGCGCTCGTCCGTCGTCTCGATGTACTTGAGCGCGTCCTCGTGCAGCAGCGTCAGGCGCGGGTCGTCGAACGCCCCCTGGTGGTGGTTCGGAAGGTACTTGCGGCACATGCTCACCACAAGCTCGTCGAGGTCCACCATCACCACGCGCTCCACGGAACTGTGGCGCAGCGCCTCCCTTGCCGTCGCGCCCTCACCGCCGCCCGCGATGAACACGGTGCGCGGGTTCGGATGCGCGATCATCGCAGGCTGCACCAGCGCCTCGTGATAGACGAACTCGTCCAGCTCGGTGGACTGCGTCTTGTCGTCGAGCACCAGGCTCCTGCCGAAGCACTCGGCGTCGTGGATGAGCACATGCTGGTACGGCGAATCGCCCTCGAACAGCACCTCGCGGATCTGCTCAAGCTGCATCAGTCCCTCGGTTATCAGCTCGTAGTGCCAGTTGCCTTCAGGGGAAGTTCTCATTGAAATCTTGCGTGAATTTACAGTATGGAGATGTACAGGATGGAGAGGAAGCGAAGAAAATAGGAAGCCTTACTCGAAGCCGGTCGTCAGTCACCGATGGCTGTGTGGATGTGCGAACTGACAAGGCCGCGCTTGACCTCCATGACGTTGCAATGCTGCGCCTGAAGGCCCTCCGCGATGAAATGCGCCGCCTCCATTGGCTTGAATTCCTCGCCGCAGGTGAAGATGTCCACGGCGGCATAGCGGTGTTCGGGCCAGGTATGAATGCTGATGTGCGACTCTGCGATGCAGACGATACCCGTCACGCCAACCGGCGAAAACTTGTGGAATACCTCGCCAATGACGGTCGCGCGAGCTTCTTCAGCACCGGCTAGGAGCACCTGCTTCACCAGGTCCATGTCGTCGAGAAGCACCGGATCGCACTCGTTCATTTCGAGCAAAAGATGCGTACCTAGTGCTGTGGGCTGCTCATTCAATCACCCGCCCTCCCTCACGATGAAAGTTCCTGTTTATGAACAATTATTATACAACTTTCAAACGCGCTCATGCAGGGTAAACGGGCAAGCGCGAGTGATGATAAAATCCCATCCGACCTGTAATTCAATAATAATGACCCCAATGATGACCCCGGAGGTAAAGTAAATGAGCGCAGAACGGATACCTGACGACGCGCCCGCAAGCGCGCTGTTCCCTGAGTTCGACACCCTGTACGACCTGATCGCGCCCGAAGTCGAGGGCCTGACCGACGAGCAGCTCGACTGGACATCCGACAGGTGGGGCTGGGCGCACTGGAGCATACGCCGACAGACGAGCCACATGGCGTCGCTCCTGTATCGCTGGCTCGTCGTGCGCTGGGTGGACACCACCTTCCCCGACGGCGACCACGGCGTAGAGGACGTGGAAGGTCTTGCGGTCTCCGAGAACGACCGCGCGCTCGACGTCCGCTACCACGACATGGATGAGATACTCGGCATTCTGCGCGAAGGCATCACAATCGCCCAGTCAGTCCTCGCCGAGCGCACCGCCGGCTTCCTACGCAACAACACGCTGGTTACGGAGTACAACCCGGAGCGCGCCCTGGTCGTCAGTGCGCACCCGCACGGCATCACCCTGGACGCCGAGGCAGGCACCGAGACGACCACGCTCGAAGCCACATTCCGCCACATGTACTTCGAAGAGACCACCCACCTCTACAACATCCAGCGCCTCAAGCGCGCCCAGGGCTTGCCGACAGTCGTCGAGGTGCCGCGCGTGGGCTACTGGATGCTGGACGGCTGGGACAGGAGTGAGCCGGACTAATCGCGAGCGTTCGGTTTCGTTGTCAGACGCCCTGCAGCTCAGGGAAATAACTGCGATAAAAGCCCTGATCCCTAGTCAGAAAAGTGTCCGCCGATACCAGGGCATGAGCGCCAATCAGGAAGTCGGGCAATAACCGCGCCCGCGTACCGCCGGCTTGTCGATACCGCTGCCATCGAAGGCCGGCTTCGTATGCGATTGCATCGTCGATGGGCGAAAGTTCAACGTTAAGATCATCTAAGGTATCATCAAGTTCCGATTTGCTATTGACGGCAGGAACGAGTTCTCCATAGACGATGGGACAGATGACAACGAGGCCTCTGCTGCGTGCGAGAGCAAGCCATTCCGCCGATTGTTCAGAATAACGAGGGTTTTCACGAATCACATCCAACAGAATATTCGTGTCAACTGCCGTCGTCATACTCTTCCCCGCACGACGTCCATATACTCATCGACGGTCATGCCCAAGTCCTTACCAGTACCGCGAACCTTATCTATCGGACTCTCACCCGGCTTGCTTTCCTTGATCAGGATGCCCTCTTCTGCTCGCCAGCAGTCGATCTCCACGTCCGGCGTTATGCCGTAGTCCTCGCGCAATCGTCCGGGTATCGTGATCTGCCCCTCTTCGCTGACCTGTATCTTCCGCTTCTTAATCCGCAGCTCCTCGCCGTCGATGATGATGTCAACAGCCATGTCCGGAGCAATGCCGAAATGATCGCGCAGCGGCTTGGGCAACACGAAGCGATTCTCCTCGTCGTAGTCCTGCTCGCGCTTCTTGACGAGAATACCCTCATCTGTTGGGAGGATGTCAATCTCGGCATCCTCGTTGATGCCGAAGCGCTTCCTGAGTGGACTAGAAAGAGTAACTTGTCCGTCTTCTGTAATTCGCATGGCTTACTCCGTAATGGACGCAATGGAAAATCCTCCCCATCCTGTCCATCGATGTTAATTCCCGTCAGTCCCCCGCCGTCCCCCGCATCCGTGCGCGCACATCGTCCGGTATCTCGCGGATGTACTGCCGCGTCGGGGAGTCGTGCCGCTTGCCCACGCTGACACCGGCCTCTGCCATCAGCACCACGCCGCCCAGGTAGTCCGACACGCTGATGTACTCCGAGTCCACACCGCCGTCCGGGTCGGGGATCGTCGTAGTCGCGTTGTGCCAGTTGCCGAGCGGGAACGCCATTCCCGTTACCGTGTAGCCGAACACCGCGAATGCCGTCGCCTCGCACCCGCCGCCGCTCATGAGCTGCCGCTGTGACTTGAAGTCTTTATCGCGCTCACGAATGCTCTGCAGCGCCGCGCTGAACACCTGCTCCGCGTCCGCGTCGAATGTGTACACCCTGTCTCCCGTGCGAACCACCGGGCCCTTGCCCTGCTCCACGCCCGGAATCAGCGGACTCGACTCCACCGAAACTACCAGCGTGTTTTCCGGCAGCGTCCCCGCCTCCGCCATCAGCCGCGCGCCGAACAGTCCGCCCTCCTCCGCCCGCGTGAACACCGCAATGAAATCGGCTTCAGCCTCACTCGTCACCAGCCGCTCTAGCGCCGATAGGATCGCCCCGCATCCCGCAAGGTCGTCAGCAGCCCGCATCCGTATTGTGTCGCCGTCAATGCCAAAATCCGGCAGATCGAACACCACAGCAGCAGGCATTGCCAGCTCCGCATCCGACTCCACCTGCACCGCAACGAGCCTATCACCGCCACCATCGTCAGTTGAATCAGCATCTAAAGGATGTATCTCAGCAGATACTCGCTCGCCGTCCGGCATCAGCACAAAAGCAGGCGTTGGCTTCGTCATCGAAGCCGCAGGCACGCCACCTAACGCCTGTGCGATGTACCGCTTGCCATCAGTTTCAGTGCCTGATCCGTCAGCAGGGCGAACAATCTCGTACCCCGGATGGTCCATATGTGCCACGAAGGCAATCGGCGGCTCGCGGTTCGATTCGGGCAGCGCGGCAATAGTCGGCGCAGTATAGCGCGCGATAATATTGCCGAACTCGTCCCGCCCGTACTCCAAGCCATCCAGCGTCCCAAGCACTCCGAGAATATGCTCCGCGACATCCCATTCATGAAACGGCACGGCAGGATTTCCAGCCAGCCCTGCAAGTATTTCCAGCGCGCGTTGTTCTTGTTCATTCATGGTGTTAGTCTAACATGCGTGAGAGGAACATAAGGCATAGAAAGCAACCAATGGTTTCACGAAGACACACCACCCCACCACAAAGCCCCGCCGACCGGATCCTCGACGGCCTGAACGCCAACCAGCGCGACGCCGTCACCGCGATCGAGGGCCCCCTGCTTATCATCGCAGGCCCCGGCAGCGGCAAGACGCGCGTCATCACGCACCGCATCGCCTACCTAGTCAATGTTGTCGGGATAAGGCCCTATCAGATCGCCGCCGTAACCTTCACCAACAAGGCGGCACGCGAGATGCGCCAGCGCCTCATCCCACTTCTCGGACAGGCTGCAGAGCAGATCAACGCGTCCACATTCCACGCCTTCTGCGCCAATGTGCTTCGGCGCGAGGGCGAGCAGATCGGTCTTGACCGCGATTTCGTCATCTACGACGATGCTGACCAGATGGCGCTCGTAAAGCGCGCGCTCCTGGAGCTTGAACTCGACCCCAAGCGATTCCCGCCTCGTTCCATCCTCTCCGGCATATCCGGCGCGAAGAGCGAGCTTCTCGGCGTCGAGGGACTCGCGCACCGCTCCGCCAGTTACTGGGACGAGATTGTTGTCCGCACCTACGAGCGCTACGAAGACCTGCTCCGCCAGTGCTCCGCCGTGGACTTCGACGACCTGCTTCTGAAGACATACCAGCTCTTCGAGCGCGTGCCCGACGTCGCGCAGAAGTACCAGGAACGCTACGTCCACTTTATGGTTGACGAGTTCCAGGACACCAACGTGGCGCAGTACGCCATCTCCAAGCAGCTCGCCCGCCACCACCTGAACATCTGCGTCGTCGGCGACCCCGACCAGTCCATCTACACCTGGCGCAACGCCGACATTCGCAACATCCTCAGCTTCCAGGACGACTACCCCAAGGCAAAGCTCATCGCCCTTGAAGAAAACTACCGCTCCACGCAGACGATTCTCGACGCCGCCCGCAGTCTCATCGCCTCCAACACCCAGCGCGTGGACAAGGACCTCTGGACGCGTAATGGCGAGGGTGTCCCCATCGTCATCGCAGAGGGCTACAACGAGGAGGAAGAGGCGCAGTTCGTCATCCGTGAGATCCAGAGTCTCACGAAGAACCAGGAGTCGGTCGTAGGCCGCAAGAAGTCAGGCCCCGGCCTTGGCGACATCGCAGTGATGTACCGCGTGAACGCCCAGTCCCGCGCGCTGGAAGAAGCCTGCCTTCGTTACGGCGTCCCCTACCAGGTAGTCGGCGGCATGAAGTTCTATCAGCGGCAAGAGGTCAAGGACATCATCGCCTACCTGCGCCTCATCGCCAACCCCGACGACGATGTGAGCCTAGCCCGCGTCATCAACCTGCCCACACGCGGCATCGGCCAGCGCACGCTAGACCACCTTGCCCGCACTGCGAGAGACGCCGGCACATCCCAGTTCACAGCAATACAATCGCTTTCTGACGAAGGCAACGCCGCACAGCCGGCGCTCGTCAGCCCCTTCACCGCCCGCGCCCGCACGGCCCTCATCGGCTTCGGCAACCTCATCAGCGGCATCGCAGCAGAACGCGAGGAGCTAGACCTGCTCGACATCATAGAAGCCGTGCTGGAGCGCAGCGGCTACCAGCGCTGGCTGCTCGACCAGGAGCGCGGCGAAGAGCGCATGGAGAACATCCAGGAGTTCCGCGCCTCAGCCCGCGACTATCTGCACCTCGGCAGAACCGAGTCCCTCACGGCATTCCTCGAAAGCGTCAGCCTCGTTGCAGACGTGGACAGCATGGAGGACAGAGCGGACGCCATCACGCTCATCACGCTGCATCAGGCAAAAGGCTTGGAGTTCCCCGTCGTCTTCATGGTCGGCATGGAAGAAGGCTTGCTCCCACACTCGCGCTCTGTGGACGACCCCACCCAGCTCGAAGAAGAGCGCCGCCTCTGCTATGTCGGATTCACCCGTGCCAGGGAGCGGCTGTACCTGCTGCGCGCATTCCGGCGAGGCTTCCGCGGCATGAGCGGCGGCTCCGAGCCGGGCACGCCCTCCCGCTTCCTGCTCGACATCCCGCCTAAACTGCTAGCAGCCCCCGCGCAGCCCAAGCGCCCCAGTACAAGTGGTCAGCGTTCGGCAGTCAGGCGCGCCGATTCAGACACGGAAGGGCGAACAGGTAAGACCGAAACTCGGCGGGACGGCATAAAGCGCACCAGGCTCCCCACTCCCCCCAGAACCGACAATCGCGAGAAGTCGTATGGCACAATGCGCTCCACCAGGTCCGTTCGCGCCCCCAATGTCCCCGGCCAGCGTCCTGTTCAAGCCGGCAGCAGCCAGCCAGCCGCATCGCCACACCTCGCAACCGGCGACAAGGTCATGCACAAGGTCTTCGGCGAGGGCATCGTCACCGAGTGCAAGCCCAGCGGCGGCGACTTCGAGGTTACGGTGGCATTCAAGGACGGCGCCGGCGTCAAGCGCCTCCTGCTAGGCATGGCACCCATAGAGAAAGTGAGCTAGAGGGCAAGTTTCATTTGAAGGGGTAATTTGCATATGGCAGGCAGTCAAAATCCGAACTGGACTCGAGAAGAAGCGGTTCTTTTGCTCGACTTATACTTCAGCGCTGGTCGACAATATCTTTCTTCTGAGCACCCTAGAATCGGAGAGCTCAGTGACCTCCTCAAGAATCTCCAAATTCACGATTGGGCAAGCCGCACAGAAACTTTCAGGAACTCTACGGGCATTTCGATGATGTTGGCCTGTTTCGCGGGCATAGATCCAATGCACCCTTGGCAAGGGTTTCGGGCTAGCAAAATGCTTAAGGAAGTATGGGATGAATTTGCAGAGGATACCCCCCGTCTGAAACACGCCGCTGACCAGATTCGGCGATTGAACGCGCTACTCAACTCGACTAGTAGTACCCATGCCTCAATGTCGGACGATGAAGAATTCGTTGAAGGAAAATTAGTCACTAAACTGCACACAATCCGTGAGCGGAACTCGTCAGCAGTTAAGCGAAAGAAAGCCAGCGTCTTAAAGAAGACTGGTGCTCTGGAATGCGAAGTCTGTGCGTTCAACTTTGAAGAAACTTACGGAGATTTAGGCAAAGAGTTCGCAGAGTGTCATCATAAAGTTCCTTTATCGGAAATAGACTCTGTTACCACAACTTATCTTTCGGACTTAGCTATCGTTTGCGCCAACTGTCATAGGATGCTGCATAGGAGTAAGCCGAGCCTTTCCATTGCTAAACTCAGGAACATGTTAGATAGCAACGACAATTATGGTTCAAGATGAAGCTGGCGACCGAGAGTGCAGCTCGTCAAAAGGTGCGCTCTTCCTGTGTGCCATTTCAAAGCGGCCTGACCATGTTCACCAAATGGAAGCTGCCTTAGTCAACCTTTGGCTAAGTTGCCGCTCGCCGGCGCATCCTCCATACTCCAATTGGTTGCGTAGTCTAACCTGCAATGGTTAGCATGACAGTGCCATATATTGAATACGGAATCAATTTCTGAGGAGGAAAAAATGCCGAAGTATCTGTTTCAGGCATCGTACACACGAGAGGGTCTGCAAGGCCTTCTGAGCGAGGGAGGCACCCAGCGGCGTGAGGCTGTGGAGAGCATGGCAGCAGCCCTGGGCGGGAGCGTGGAGGCTTTCTACTACGCCTTCGGAGACTACGACCTGTATGTCATCGCGGAGTTGCCTGATGACGCCACCGCCACCGCGGCGTCCCTCGTTGTTGGAGCGTCAGGTGCGGGCAGTGTCAAGACGACCGTGCTCATCGGTCCGGAGACCGTAGATGAGGCAACTGCCAAGGCGGTAAGCTACCGGCCTCCCGCGAGCTAGAACGCCCGCCGAAAGCACTATCTATCGCCTATCAGGAGGAGGCTCGTCGAAAGGCTCACCCTTTTTGCGAGCCTCCTCATAGCGTTCGAACCAGTCCCGCCATCTGGAAGACGCTTCGACGCGTCCCTCGACACGCCCCTGATTACGAATCCTATCCCTCATCAGTTTCTCAGACAACAGTGCCATACTTCGCCAAGCCTCCGGTGATGTCCAGCCGTCATCCGTAGCAACGGCTTAAAGCGACCCGTGATGCCGTTTATCAGGAGGAGGCTCGTCAAAAGGCTCACCCTTCCTCCTCGCTGCCTCATAGCGTTCGAACCAGTCCCGCCACTTGGAGGACTCTTCGACACGCCCCTGATTACGAATCCTGTCCCGTAGTTTCTCAGACAACAGTGCCATACTTCGCCATGCCTCCGTTAGAAACACCGCCAGCAGCGCCGAAACGGGCGCGATACCCCCGCCGTGACCAGCCACCGCCAGCGCCTTTACTGCAAACCCTATTCTACCATTCCAAACGAACTCTTCCAGGACGGAAAGCCCTAGCCCCACTCCCAGCAGCAAGCCCAGAATCACCAGATACGCTGTCCGCCATCCTTCCGGGAATAGCGCCACAGCCTCCTGCACTACACTTCGGCCACCCTGTTCATTCATGCTCAGTAATACTTGCCATCGCCATGATTATTGCCCTTAAGCAAAGCATACCACACACCGCGAGGTTCTTGGCACCCCCGCATTGTGCATCATCCCGTTTGAGTGCATAATAGCGCCACTGTGCAGACACCGCGTCGCCCTCGTGCTACCTCCAATCCGGTAACGTTCCTTAGGAACACGCTCCGTTCCTCGCCCGCCCTGCGCAACCGTGACCTCCGTGTGCTGATGTCCGCCTCCTTCTTCGACGCCATCGGACACATGGGCGAGCAGGTCGTACTCAGCTGGCTGATCCTTGACCTCACCGACAACCCCTTCATGGTCGGAGTCGCACTTGCGCTTCGAATGGCGCCGCTGTTCTTCCTCGGCATTCCGGCGGGCACCATCGCCGACATGGTTGACCGCCGCCTGCTCATTCGCCTGCTGAACTTGGTCATGGCGCTCCTCATGGTCGGTATTGGCGCGCTGCTCTTCCTCGACATCCTGCTTGTCTGGCACCTGCTGGCATTCGCGGTCGCTGGCGGCTGTATGAGCGCGATGCACCAGGCGGCGCGCCAGAGCTTCGCCTTCGATGTCGCGGGACGAGAGCATCTCGTTGCCGGGCTGGCGTATGTGGGACTCGGCATGAGACTCGGCGGGCTGGCGGGAGCCGTCGCCGCAGGCTACCTCATAGATGGCATAGGTGCGCACATGGCGTACTGGATGCTCGCCGGCGGCTACATCGTCTCCACGCTGCTGCTGACGCTAATTCGCTCTCCCGGGCAGGCAGCCGGTCGATCCCGCCAGCCGATAATGGAGAACCTCCGCGAATTCGCCGGCGAGCTTCGGCGCAACAACCCGCTGCTGATTCTCGTGGTCATCGTCGCCGCAACCGAAACGCTCGGCTTCTCCAGCGGCGCAGCCCTTCCCAGCCTCGCGCGCGATGTGCTCGATGTCGGCGCGGAAGGTCTTGGCTGGCTGAACGGCTTCCGCAGCGGCGGCGCGGTGGTCGCGATCCTGCTGCTCTCGCTATTCGGCGAAGTGGGACGCAGGGGCGCGTTGCTGCTGCTCAACCTGCTGGTCTTCGGAGCGGCGCTGCTGCTTGTGGGACAGTCTTCGGTAGTAGCCGCTCTCCTGCCCGGAGGCGGTGCGCCGGGTGAGCCCGCTGCCCTGATTCTCGGCCAGTCCCCCGCGTTTGTGATCGCGCTTCTGGCAACGGGAATTGTTGGCGGCGCGATGGCTCTGTCAGACATATTCTCGCAGAGCATGATGCAGAACATCGTCCCCAACGATCAGCGCGGCAGGGCAATGGGCGCGTGGATAGTCGGCATCGGCACCGCCCCGATAGGCAACCTGCAGGTGGGCGCAATCATACGCGCGGCAGGCGTGGGCATCGCACTCAGCGCAAACGGAATCGCGCTCGCGTTCGTCGGAGCCGCCATCTTCGCCTTCTACGGCAAGATGCGCCGCATGTAAGGCTCAGCGCGCCGCCTGCTCCGCCGTATCCCGGACCTCAACCGCCGCCGCTGCCGGTCGTATGTAAGAGAACACCACTCCCACGCACAGCAGTCCCGCCACGATGATGTACGCCGTCCGCAGTCCCGCCACGAACGCCGCCAGCAGGTCGGCGCCTCCCGCATCCCCCACCGCCGACAGGTTCGGCAGGAAGCCCATCGACACCATCACCGCCGCCACTATCGCCGTCGCCACCGCCGTCCCCGTGATGTTCGCCGAGTTCCGCACCAGGTTGATGAACCCCGACATCACCCCGTACCTGCTCTCCGGCACCTGCTGCATGATCGACGCGTTATTCGGCGGGTAGAATGTGCCCGTGCCACCCGTCAGCAGCAGCATGCCAACGGCGACCTTCAATACCGACGATTCAGTGGTCAGCGTGGACAGCAGCAGCAGCCCGCACACGGCGAACAGCAGCCCGCACACGGTAAACCAGCGGTATCCGAAGCGGTCCGACAGCCGCCCGCTGATGGGCCCCGTTACGATCATCGCTATCGACGCCGGCACGAATATCAGCCCGATCTGCTGCGGCGAATACCCCAGCGCAGCCTGCATGTAGAACGGCAGCAGGAAGCGCATCGAAGAGTTGCCGATGAACGAGATGAACTGCGCCGCCACGCCCAGCGAAATGAGCCGCATCTTGAACAGCCGCACATCTATCATCGGCGTCTCGCACCGCAGCTCCCACCAGATGAACAGCGCAACGAATGTTACCAGTGCCACAATCCCGACAAGCACCGGCGGGTACAGCCACCCCAGCCTCGGCGCATTCGTCATCACCATCAGGAATGTAACCAGCGCACCCGTTGACAGCGCGGCTCCCAGCCAGTCGAACGATAAGCTACCGACCCCCCGCCGCGAGTATATCCGCCCGTCCAGCACCAACAGCACCGCCACAATCGCGAACAGCGACAGTAGCACTCCGAAGTAGAACACCCACTGCCAGCCCAGCGTGCCCGCGATGAATCCGCCCAGCGCAGGCCCCGCCACATTGCCCGCTCCCACCACCGTGATGAACGACCCTATCGCCTTGCCGCGCTCCTCGCTCGGGAAGGTCGCCAGCACCATCGCCATCCCCGTACCCTGCGTCATGCTCGCGCCCACGCCCTGCAGCACCTTGAACCCGATGAGCATTAAGATGCTGTCCGATGTCGCCGCGAGCGCCCCGCCGATCACGAATATGACGAACCCGCCGATATACACACGCTTGCGCCCACCCGTTGCACCACTTTCACCCGGATGAGAATAAAGTTGCTGCCGGAGGCCCCCGGGCCCCCCCCGCCGATCACGAATATGACGACCCCGCCGATATACACACGCTTGCGCCCCACGATGTCCGACAGCCGTCCCATCGGCAGAAGCAATGCGCTAATGGCGAGCGCGTATCCGATAAGCACCCATTGGGTAGTGGGCAGGTCCGTGCCGAAGTGCTCGGCGATGGTCGGCATCGTCACATTCAGGCTGCCGAAGTCCGCGACCGATGTGAACGTGCCAATGGCGAGTGCAAGGAACACCCACCACTTGTAATGACGGCTCTTAGATATGCTGCGAGCGAGAGCAGGCGGGGAAACTTTCATAAAACGCAAACTCAATTGTACGCTCCACCATCACATGCGCACAACGGAATTCGCCCCACCGCCCATTCACCCCTTAGACGACACCGCCGGCCAAAGACGCGCAGATGTCCCCCCGCACGCCTTTCGTTGCGCCACCGCGTCACCGTGATTGAAAAACCCGGCATTCACATTCATACCGAACCTCAGGCCCGATGATCAGATCCCTGCCGGGGCTTTTCTCAGGGCTTTTCTGTTGAGGCAAATCATCTATAATCAATAATGAGGTGTAGCTATGACAACCCTGAATACAACGGACGACCTTTTGCGTGCAGCTCGTGAGAATCAGGAATTCCGCGAGGCGTTCAGACGCGAACTGCTGACGGAGGAATTGCTGTCAATACCTCGGCGTTTCGACCGGCACGCCGAATTCACGAACAATAGGGTCGATGCACTGATTGAAAGTGTTGCGACTCTAACCACCAGTGTAACGGCTTTGACAGAAGAAATCGCTACGCTCACGAAAAACACCAACGAGCGATTTGATCGCGTAGGAAATGATATTGGCGAGCTGAAGGGTATACGGCTTGAGAGCAAGCTCTACAACCGAGGCATAGCTCTGATGGCCACCCATCTCCGTATGCACGAAGGCAGAATAGTCAGGGTCGCCGAGGCGGACGACAACTCACGTGAGTTCAACCGAGTCATCCTTTCCGCCCTTAAAGGTGGCCGGATTACTCAGGACCAGTACACACGCATACTCGATACGGATATGGTTGTAGCAGGAACCGAGACCGAATCGGGCAATCCGATTTATGCCGTCATCGAGGCCTCTTACTCGCTGTCAGGAGACGACATCTCGAAGGTCTGCGCGACTACGACGCTTGTCCGCAGGCTGTTCCCTGAGACTGTGGTGAAGCCAGTCCTATACTTCGTGACACCGAACGCGAGACTCGAAGGTGAAGCAGCCGACCAGGAGGTAACACTGGTCAGAACGACCGGCATCAGGTAGCCGTAGCTCAAGGAACAAAAGCCCTCGACAGCATATCGCCGTCGGGGGCTTTATATTTGTGCAGAAAAGACGATTTAAGCAGGCGCCCCGCCCGCAGCGGCGCCCTGCGCTAATCCGGACTACTTGAGGTTCAGCTCCCTGTACCCGCCGGCCTCTACCTCTTTGCAGCGACGTCTGAAAGTCTGCATGCTACCCGTGTACTGGGCTATAATCCGCCGCTCCCTGCCCTCCAGGTTTCTGTTGACGCCGGTCATCCACGAGTCCACCCCGCGCATCAGCAAATCCTTGCCCTGCTCCACGACATACTCGTGCCAGCCCTCCTGCGCGTCCGAGCCCACCTCCGCGCGCGTGAAGCCCTGCTCAGTCATGTGCTTTATCACCCGTGTTATCCATTCCACTTTGTATTCGATGTTCCGTGGATTGTTGCCCTGAATGGCGTGCGGCCCCATTACCATGAACATATTGGGGAAATTTCTGGTCTGGATTCCCAGAAAAGTCGCCAGCTCCTCGTGCCACTGCTCCTTTAGCCTGCGCCGGTTCACGCCCCGGATGTCTATCGCGTCGAAGCTGCCGAATATCGCGTCGAACCCCGTAGCGAAAATTATGAGATCAAACTCCATCTCCTTCTCACCGGTCAGAATGCCGTTCTCAGTGATCCTCTCGATAGGAGTCTCTGTAATGTCAATCAGCTCGACATTCTCCCGGTTGTAGGACTCGAAGTAATGCGTCTCCAGCGGCACGCGCCGTGTGCCAAAGCCGTGGTCCTTGGGGATTAGCTTCTCCGCCACCACCGGATCATCCACGCGCTCCCGTATCTTGTCCGCTATGAAGTCCGATATTGCCTTGTTAGCCTTCTTGTCGGTCAGGGTGTCATAGAAGTTGCCCTGCCAGATCCCGAATCCGCGACTGGCATACAGCTCCTCCCAGAACTCATACCGCTCTTCCTCAGCCACCTCGAAGGTCAGCCTCGGGTCGGCAGTATGTATGAATCCGCCGCGAGTCTCCGAGCACCGCGCGAACATCGCATCGTAGCCCGCCCTGATGACCTCCATCTCGTCCGGCCCTATTCTTCCGTTGTTGAGAGGCGCGCACCAGTTTGGCCTGCGCTGGAAAACTGTCAGGTGACCGACCGTCTTGCATATCGTCTGGATGACCTGCACGCCCGAAGCCCCCGTCCCGATCACCGCCACGCGCTTGCCTTCGACCTCCACCGGAGTATGCGGCCAGCGCGCCGTATGAAAGGTCTCCCCTCGAAAAGACTCGATGCCCTCGATCTTCGGCCATACAGGGTAAGAGAGAGTACCAATGCCTGTTATCAGGAACCTGCTTCGGTACTTGCTCCCGTCCCGCAACTGGACTTCCCAGCTGCGGCTGGCATCGTCATAGTACGCGGACTTAACCTCGCTGGAAAACTGGATGTCCGTGCGAAGGTCGAACTTATCGGCGACGTGCTGCAGATACCGCAGAGTCTCCGGCTGCGATGCAAAGTGCTCCGACCAGTCCCACTCGTCGAGCAGCTCCTGTGAAAAGGAGTACGCATAAGTGTAGCTCTCCGAATCGAACCGCGCCCCCGGGTAGCGATTCCAGTACCACGTGCCTCCCACATCCGTTCCCCGCTCGAAGACCCGCACCCTCAGGCCCAGCTCCCTCAGCCTGTACAGCATATACAGGCCCGAAATGCCGGCTCCAATCACAATCGCATCAAAATCAAGCTCTGTCTTTGCAAGAATCATACTTTCGACTCAACCTGGGTCATCTACTCAAAGCGTGTCCGCCCGAAACGCGCCCACCCGGAGCATCCCCAACTGACGGTCTGAATCCGGTCACACGCCCCCACCAAGCCGCATCCACACGGATTATACCCCAACGGCACAATCGCACAGCCATCTCCGCGCCCGCACACCGGAAATCGCGCAGTACTGTTCAATAGCAAGTAGACCCGGGTGCTAGAGCTGGGCATAGTTGCGGCATATAAGCTCCTTCCCTGTTGATGGTTGAAGGTCAGAGTCTGTCCTGAGCTTGGCAGAGAGATAGAAGTGGAATTGCTTCGCTACCACCGTTTAAGCGATACCTCTGTTTAGTTCTAACAACTTCATACAGGGTTGACAATTCCAGCAATGGGATACATTATTGATATACCCCCCCTGTTCACTTCGCTGGCAGGGTCGAGGCTATCTCGTTAGAGATAGCCTCTGTTTTTGCACTCGCCTATATGCCCCATAACTTCAGATGATTACTAATGTGTACATCGACGGCTTCAACCTGTACTACCGTGCGCTCAGGCGATCTCCCCAGTACAAGTGGCTCGACCTCGCCAAGCTGAGCCAGGCTCTGTTACCGAGCCATCAGATCAACCGCATAAGATACTTCACTGCCATCGTTGACCAGCGCCCCGGGGATGACCCCTTAAAGCAGCGCCGCCAACTACTGTATCTCCGCGCTCTGCAAACCATCCCCAATCTGAGCATCCACTACGGCCAATTCAAGTCCCGCAATATCTGGCGCCGCCGCGCTCGTGCAAACCCTGATCTTGATGACCCGGTCCTCGTGAAGAATACCGAAGAAAAGGGCACCGATGTCAATCTCGCTTCATACCTCTTGGTGGATGGCTATGATGGAGACTACGAGCAGGCAGTCGTAGTTTCCAACGACTCCGACCTTGCCCTTCCCATCGAACTGGTGCGCGACAGGTTGCACCGCCCCATTGGGGTCGTCAACCCCAACACATCCAGGCTTAGTCTGACGCCTGTTGAACTCAGGGAATCCGCGACATTTCTCCGACAAATAAGGCCCAACGCCCTCAGCAACAGCCAGTTCTCAGATACGCTTGTCGATGACACAGGCGTCTTCTTCAAGCCGGCCCCCTGGTCAGCCCCCTGGTCATAGAACTTCTCGTCCACGCTTGGACACACCCCCGCCCACCCGATATAATCGCGCCACGAACCCAGTCCCCCGCAAGTCCTACGAAAAAGCAATGACCCTAATGGCAACCGAAGTTATGCCCCAGCTCCAAGGGTTAGAGTTTGCCCCTGCGTAGGCAGGGGGTGAGGGGAAGACAGAAATCAAGGAACACAAATGAACCCGCTCCTAGTCCTCTTCATCGTCGCCATAATCGCATACGCCATCTTCGCCGCATACCGCACCCACAAGTCCATCCAGAGCAAAAAGCGCGAAGAAGAAGACCGAGACTGGCCCGACCACCGCCGCCTGCCCTAGCTCGCCTCCCGCAACCCAGCCGGACTGCCCCCCGGACTAAAGATATGCCCGCAAACCCTGCACCGGTAGCAGGTATTGAACTCCGCCCGCAGCTTCTCCAGCGCAATCGCGTCCGCATCATCGCACCGGGGACACCGCGCATCCGAACTACAATCGGCGTAATCCCCCGAATCCTCACCCTCATCATCCGCCACCTCGTCCACCGCATCCAGCGCCGCAAGAAACGCCTCCACATCCACCGGACCCTCCACCCTGCGCCCGAGTCCGCCTCGCGCCCGCCGCCGGATCTCCGCAATCGGCGCATCCGGCCTGTGCCCGCACTGCAAGCACCGCACATTCCGCCTGTCCCCCGTCAGCACATCCCCGCCGCACCGCGCGCATCCCCTCAGAATAGCCACAGCCGCCTCCCCTCATCCTGTTCAGAATCAATATTTGTATTCAGGCATGATTAATGCCGGGCATGATTCTACCGCCAGAAGAACACTTGTGTCAAATAACTCGACGACTCTCGTCGCTTATGGGAAATTCTAGACGGCCCTTCTTGGATGCAAGGAAATAGGCAGTCCTTTGATTCCGTAGATCTGGAATTGGCCACACTTGACCTAACTGGGGCAATGGGACAGAGCGTCTCAACAAGCACTTCCATAGCATATGAATTTCAGCATATGTCAGCTAAAAGCCTTCACGTTCGCGTGACTCCATAAGGCGTCTTCTTTCCCAAACCAAGGTTTCGCAAAGTGCCAAGAGTAGGTACTCTAGATAGAATTGACTTAGATCGTGCAATACAAAATACGTCTGCGATTCGCTATCTAATCTCGCTCGGAACTTCTGCTTAATCGTGGCAGCGTTCTTGATCTTTGGGTCCAGTGGGTGGGCAATGTAATTGCGGACATCGTTGAGTAGATGAGCTCCATGATTGCACTCGTCGCACCTCTCTTTTTGGATGAGCGTTTTGCAGAGTCCGTAGGTAATCGGATTATCCGACTCGCAAAGAAGATGATCAGGAATACCGACCTTACACAACTGAGCATCAACTACATCCCCCCCGTCATTGCGAGGCGTCCGACCTGAAAGCAAGCCAGCAACAATCTCTAGGCCAGCGTAACTCTTAGTCATAGCATCCGCAGGAATACCTGCCAGTCTCATTGAGTTGCTATGCACATAACACTCAATCGCGGCGATCAGTTCGTCCCTTTTTTCCTGCCACTTGTGCGAAAATGACGGAAACAATCTTTCCAGAACTATTCCATCCATCATAGAGTGGCTAGCACCAAACCAATTGGTAAATCTGCGCCGCTCACCTTCGAATTTACCTATCATTCCCCAAATGAGTCTTTTGTTCGGTCCATATCCGACAACTGTCGTGAAATGGCAGTACGTACCTGCCGCGAAAGCGAGAAAATACTTCAATAATTCAAGGATATCGAGAAGTTCATTCTCACTGAAATCATCGTTGTTGTACCTCTCAATTTGACCAGTGTGGCTGACTAGGCCTCTCGTTTCCTCATCGTCCCTCGTAATCGTTATCTTCCATCCATCATCTGAGTAAAGGACGACGTGATGTGGTGCAGGTTTGACATTAATACTTGCGTCGTCTCCAAGATCGTCGGCGATTTCGCTAAGTTCCTCTTTTCTGGATCCTATTACTTTCTCCACAGATTTCATTTGCTTCCCCGGCGTCCGAAAGTCCGGAAAGTCGACTATGCAAAAATCCGCGCTGTTTAATCCCGTGTTTCCCCGTCTCACAATGTTCTTTTCCAGGTGGAGTCTGCCTCGGTTACCGGAAGTTACGTATTCAACCTTTGCGGGCAGCTTTACAGTTGTTTGTTGATGAAATGGTGGCGAGTGCACCCTATATTGGATCGTGACATCTTCTTGAGTCTTCCAAGCGCGGTCTAGTTCGGGATGAATTCCTACGAGTAGGCGCAAGCCTTGCTTACCCGTTAAGTCTTTCATGTCATTAATTGCATTGAAGTAATCAAACCCAAAATAACCATGAGAGTCAATGGAAGGTTCTAGAACTAGGTCTACATCGTCTCTTCCAACACTTACGGTCGCACGGAACGGAACGTCTAATTCTGCTCTGAGAAGATTTTCGAACAATCTGTTTTCGAGGCGATTGAGTTTCATTTCTATTCTCTGGTGCGACCTGCCAAACATCTTTAGTGCCAAATTACTAGTATACCGATTCGCGGAAAGAACAGGTATGTGACTTCCCACATCCTCTAGCATACGCCTTTCCCATCCGCTCCATCCTGTCCATAGACGTCAAATTCTCCCCCTTGACAATCCAAACATCCGTCCGTATCATAGATCAGCCAATAAGTACATTTGTTTGCAGCCCAAGGGCCATCACCCAGAATCTGTGCCCTCTGTGGCTATCAAGTTGAATACTCATAACCGGGAATTGGAAACTAACACCCATGTGCATCACAAACGCACTACAACAGAAAATCCGCAAGCACACCGACAACGGCGACCTGATCGCCCAGTTCCTCGCGGACACCATCCGGGGAGAGTATCCAGACGCCAAGTATCACCACAGACTAGAATCCGCAAAACTCCTGGCCCGCTACGGCTCCGACCAACCGGAGTCAGAAGAATCCCAATTCTGGGGCCTAATCCCCACACCCGAAGAACTCGCCGAGAAAGAGAAGGAAGAGGACGCCAAGCCCGAAAAGCTTAAGGGCGAGGTAACTTACCTCGACATCCTGAACTACGACATAGCACACTTAATCAGGCAGGAAACAGCCGAAGGTCACACCATCGCCGAGTTCCTATCCCACGTAATGACCCGAAGGGACCAGCCCTTCACCCCCAAGAAACTCCGCATCAAGCACACAGACCGCATGGCAGCCGCCAGAGAAATCCTGCGTCGAGGCCACGGACACTGGGGCAGAAAGCCCAAGCTCAAAGTCTATGCAGACGATGTGGAAGATACCAACGACTACGACACCCTGCACACAGACCTAGCCAAGAGAATGCGAGAGTACAACGAGCACGGCACAGACGCCGTCCGCTTCCTCCTTGATGTCATGAACGACACCAGCCTCGACCCCGAGGAAGGCTACACCTGGCACCATAAGATGTCTGCAGCCCACGAGATAATCCGCCGAGGCTGGGACACCAACTACGACAACATCACCCCCGAAATGCTGCAAGCCTACTGGCAAGACCAGCAGTCCACCCGCCTCAGCATCGGCCAGAAAAAGCAACTAGCCGGCCTCCCCGCATTCCTCGACGAATACGACCAGTACGACAGCGAGGACTACGAGGCCATTGCCCAGTCCATCCGCGAGCAAGAATACATGGAACAGGCCGCAGCTACAAAGTCCCTTCCCCCTCGACGGGGGAAGGCTAGGATGGGGGTGAACATCCCTGAATCAAGCCCGTCGAAGAACCCAACAGAGCGCGTAAACGGCAACCAAAGTCCCCTCTCCCCGCGGGAGAGGGCTAGGGTGAGGGGAGCCCATAACACCCCTTCCCCCTCGACAGCGCAAAGAACCGATGAAGCAGAACACGACAACACATCCTCCCCATCCTGTACATCGATGTCAGTTCTCCCCGACGACCTCGACTGCTACTACGAACCCCTAACCCCCGAAGACCAGGCAATCTTCAACTACAACTCGCTCATAGAATCCGGCGAATTCGAAGAAGGCGAAATCACCTTCGTGCCCCCATCAGAAGCAGCCCACCGCGACTACGCCATCGCCCTAAAGCAAATCAAGGAAGCCGCCAAAGCCGAAGGCATCCCCCTTCTACCCAACCCCATAGCCGGCACCCTGCGCCGTCCGGCAATCCGCAGCCCATAAGAAATCCTTCCCCCTCACAACAATCCGTCATTCCTGCGGAGGCAGGAATCCAGCAGCGTGGTGCAGCCAGAGCGTAATGCGAATAGCAGAAACTCTGTCTCTACCAAAAGGCGAAAGGCCCAAACCTTCCCAGAGAATGTCCTATGGGTGGGGATGACATATCCCTTTGCTCATCCCCATCCTGCAAATCGAAGCCAGCACGCATCCGCCGACCGGTCAGCGGCTCCGCACCGCAGCCACCACCGTCAGCGCCATAAGCGCTGTCATTAGCGACGCCGAAGTCAGGCAGTACACGCAGTACGACCCGATCAGGAACGCCTGCGTAGCGGTCAGGTACGCGGAGAATGTGAATCCGAGGCAGGCAACGCCCGCGACGCCCCACCGCAGCATGGCCGGCGGCTCCGGCACTCCCAGCGCGGCAAGATTGCCCAGCAGCAGCACCGCAT
>MPND01000006.1 GCA_002238855.1 SAR202 cluster bacterium bin90 | reverse complement strand
GCGCACACGCCTGTGAAGCGCCCGACGTTATGCCGTATGTATTTTGAAGGATGCCGAGATAGAGTTGCAGAATTTTCTGGAACTACTTTGAAGTATGTTGCTTGCAATGACTAGACGTGAACTGACCGTCGCTGGATGACATTCAGGGTTTGTTCGAGTCGCTGATGAGGCTGTCAGGTCAGGTGCAGAAGGTGGTGAGGTTGTAGGTTCTAAATTGTTGGATTATTCTGTAAGGATGTGCTATTATCTCGTTGCAGAACATTAGTATTTCTGGAGAGATTAATGGCACTCCCCGAGCCTCAGTCGACGTTCAGAGACCCCATACACGGATACATCGGGGTTTTCGATTGGGAGAAGGAGATAATCGACACCCCAGCATTTCAACGTCTGCGTGGTATTCGCCAATTAAGCCTGACTTCCTACGTCTATCATGGCGCAGAGCATTCAAGATTCGGCCACTCGCTGGGAGTAATGCACCTAGCCGGACGTTTCGCGGAGAGGATATTGAGACGTCCCGCGCATAAGGAACTGCTAGAGGAAAGGCAGGGGTGGTCCGAGCATGAATTTGAAGCCAAAGTTGATCAAGTTGTCCTAGAAGCCCGCCTAGCTGGACTGCTGCACGATATCGGGCATGCCCCTTTCTCGCATACCGGCGAAGCGATGCTGTTTCAGGGAGAGAAACGACACGAACATTACAGTGTTGAAATCATCAGGTCCTCTGAACTGGGCATTGGGCACATAATTGACAGCTTGGAGAGTGATTGGGGCGTGTCAAAGGAGACGGTCTCACAGTTAGTTGATGAGCAAGGATTCTATGAAGTCGGCTTTGTAAAGGAACTGATATCAAGCGTGTGGGATGTCGACAAGATGGACTACCTGCTGCGCGACTCACTTTACTGCGGCGTTCAATATGGGAATTATGATTTAGACAGAATTCTCGATACCGTCACCCTATATGATGAGAGCCCAGACGAAGTGCTCAGATTGGGAATCGAATATGGGGGCATCCACGCAATAGAAGGCTTTATCCTAGCTAGATATTTCATGTTCACGCAGGTCTATTTTCATAGAGTTCGCAGGGCATATGACTTGATTCTGACCGATTTCATATCTGAAGTTCTGAGTGATGTCCTGGGGTCAGGACGCTACCCGGAGGATTTAGGAGAATACCTCGAATGGAATGACTGGAGAGTCTTGTCCGAGATAAGTCATAGAATGGATGAGAGCAAGAGAAACCTAGCGTGGACACTTGCAACTCGACAGCATCCGAAACCAGTCTACGAGGCTGGAGATCATGCTGACACAGCGATTGTAAATCGTGCAATGACAAGATTACGTCGCGATGCACAGCAGCAGTTTCCCGATGTGAAATTCTGGGAAGACAGAGCCATTGACCATCCAGAACGGTTCAGAATGGGTGAAGAGGGTTGGCATATCCGAAGGAGGAATGGGCCCTGGGAGTCACTGGATAGTCTATCAAGAGCGCTATCGGGGCTGGAGGAAATTAGACAGTTTCGATTGTATGCGGATGTCAGAGGCGACGAGGCATTGGAAAATGAAATTGTGGCATTCTGTCGCAGTGTGATGTCCTGAGGGGGAATAAAAATGAGTTCAGAGCAGTTGATGACGAGAAGAATTGCGTTCATTGAAAGGATTGTTCGCAATTCCGAGGACATTGGCAAGACCAAGATTCAGAAGATATTGTATTTCCTGCAAGAATCTCTGGATGTTCCGCTGAATTTCAGATTCCGGGTGCATTATTTCGGCCCGTACTCAGATGGACTTGATGATGCGCTGTCCTTGACTAAGTCCTTAGGCCGTATTGACATCCAACCCGATAGAGACGGGTTCGGCTATCATATTACGCCAGTCGCAGGACTCTCAGATGCGTATTGGCAAGAATACGACATCTCTGAGGATCCTGAGATTGAGACTTCGGTTGAGAACATTGACAGTGCAATTGAAGTTCTCAGCAATCTCGCTATATCTCAAATTGAGCTGTATGCCACGATACATTTCATCGACGGACCAAAAGGCAGAAAACCTAAGGAACAAACAATAGAAACTGTCGGGAAACTAAAGCCTAAGTTTGCTGCTAGTCAAATTGAGGACGCCTACGATACTCTGAAGCAAGTCAATCTGATATAAAGCGATTCTTCGGAGATTCTGTAAACGCACGGACTTGGCGTCGAGGAAGGGTTGGAGGATGACGGCGGTGGCGGCGGTGCGGGGGTTAGTCGGTGATGTATGTGTGGGTGATGACTTCCCAGACGTGGCCGTTTTCGCAGTCGAAGTAGAATCCGCGCCCCTGGTGCTTGTGGTTGATCTTTCCGTCCGTCCTTGAACCGGGGCCGCTACCGAAGGTGATGCCTTCGTCCTTGACGCGCCGGAGGACCGCGTCAAACTCCTCGTCGGAAGCGAGGAAGGCGTAGTGGTTGGAGCGCGGGTTGTTGGAGTTGTCGAAGTCGAGGGTCAGCGTGTCGTTGACTTTGACGGGGGCGAAGTGTCCCCATGTCCCGCTGTACTCCAGACCGAAGAGGCGGGCGATGAACTTTGCGGACTTTTCCTTGTCGTATGCGGGGACGATGGTGTGGTCTAGCTGCAGCGGCATGGCGAATCTCCTTTCGCGTTTGTCTTGCTGACACTTTACACGAAGCCGATGCGCCAATCCAGCGGGGCCTATTGAGCGCGGCCAAAATGCGTTTATGAGGACAGTGCGACGGGACTGCGTTAGGGCATGGGCGGCACGGGCTTACGATGTCGGGTGATATGTGGTACTGAAATATATAGGTCACTCATATATACACGGTCACATTTGTACAAGATATATAGAGTGGCAAGAATATTTCTGGGCAATATTTTCTGCGGCTGCTTGTAGATTGTAAAAATGTTTACATTAGCAAGTAATTATGATAACTTTGCCTACCAATTATGCTAATTGAAGCGAGACCATACCTCGTCATGAGTAGTTTAGTCCCACGGAACCTTTCAAGTCAATTCCATACTGCGTTCGGGGCCTGTCGTGCCTTGTCCTTATCTGGAACGGTCTTCGACTGGGTAATGGCTGGTTGCCGGGGGACTTCTCGTACACGGTTCGGAGGCTCATAGGTGCGAAAAGGTATTGGAAATGGGAATCCCCAAGAGGATGAGGTAGTCCCCCCCAACCTGTTTAAGAGGGTGGAGGGGCATGTTCAGAGCAGGACGCTTTCCGGGCTTCTTGACCTGGTGCCGGCAATTGTAACTATCGTGGTGCTGGTCTTCGTGGTGGAGAAGGCCGACGCCCTGATACGGCCGTTGCCGTTTGTGGCGGATGAGCCGTGGGATTTTGCCGGCGTAGGGTTGATCAGCATCGCGGTCGTCTTCTACCTGGTCGGTCTCGTTAAAATGACTCGCATTGGGAATGGTGTATTCACGCGCAAGAACGAGTTGCTGTCGCGCTTACCGATCATAAAAGCGATATTCGGCGTTACGCAGCAGGTGATGACATCATTTTCCGCGCCGTACAGCTTCAGCCGAGTTGTGTTCATGGAATGGCCCCGGGAGGGGATGATGGCGATGGGATTTGTGACCGGTCGCGCTCTTTCTGTCAAGACCAAGGATTCCATGGCGATCGTGTACATCCCGACGATTCCCAATCCTACCTCCGGCAACATGGCGCTGGTGATGGAGGACGACCTGATAGAGACCGACCTGGAGGTGGAGGACGCGATGAAGCTGGTCTTCTCAGGGGGCATCGTGTTGCCTGAGGTGCTGTCATTTGCGAGGGTGCCACGGGAGAGGCCGGAGGAGCTCGAACTGATTGGCCAGTTCGAGACGGAGTTTCGATACGCCAGTAACTCGAAGCTCAATGGGAGTCAGCAATGATTGAAGCGGCGGCGGTGGCGCGCTGATACTGGAGAGTGCGTGGCGGCCCGTCAGGGGGCGTGCGTAAGAGCTTGCGGGTTCAGGTGCCTACTTGGACGGTGGATGTTATTTTGCGCAGGGTTGAGAGGGCGGACAGTGCGGAAAGCTTCCCGGTCCTGGGATTGGACTCAGAGGGGATGTTCTCAATGAGAATGTTCAGCCTTCCGAATTCGCCTTCGACGGCGATCTCATGGGTGTTCTTGTCCACGGTCGGGTCGGCGTAGATGCGGATGCGGGTCTTATGCGGCCCGATGCCTGCCATGCTGAGCGCGGCGGAGACATTGATGTTTGCGGGGAACAGCTTGCAAGCCTCCAGAGCGGTGCCCTCGTAAACGACGGTAGGCTCGGTGACTGCGTCGAGATCGATTCCTGATACTGCGATGCCCGGAGCGCCTTTCAGCCCGCCTGGGGGCTTGCGCGTGGTCATTGTCAGGGAGTCGATGCGGCCTGCGGACGCGCCGGTAACGCCATCGAGTCCGGCTATCGCACCGGAGGGCACGTAGATGGTGGCGCCGTTTTTCTGAGCGAGGTCGAACAGGTCTTCGCGTTCCAGCAGCGCGCCTCCGCTGAGCGCCATCAGATCCTTTCCGGCGGACAGCGTGGCTTGGGCGATCGATTCCATCGCGCTTGCGGGCGCGGCTTCTATCACGAGGTCAGAAATCTCGACTAGCTGCGGCAGGTCAACCACCGGAGGAGTGCAGTGGAGAGTGGAGGCGAACTTCCCGGCGCGGTCCAGATTGCGGCTGGTGATGCCGGCGAGAATGGCGTTGGGTACAGTACCGGCGTCCAACTCTTTGGCGACCTTGCGACCGATGGTCCCGCAGCCTGCTATTCCGATGCTCTTCTTTGATTTGCTCATGGGGACATGCTATGGGCGCGCATGGAATCTGTCAAAGGCGGACTATGGTTGGCTACCTGGCGTCGAGGTATGCCTGCAGGATGACGGCGGCGGCGGCTGAGTCGGTGCGGCCTTTGTCGCGTGTGTTGGATGCGCCGGACTGGGTCAGCATGCGGTCTGCCTGAACGGAGGAGAGGCGCTCGTCGGCTTGGGTGACTGGGATGGTGGTGCGGGTGGTGAGGGCTTGGGCGAAGTCGAGTGTGATGCGCGCCTGTGCTCCGATGCGGCCGGACATAAGGTAGGGGATGCCGACTAGGATTTCGGCGGCTTCGTGCTGGTTGGCGAGGGCGAGGACAGCGTCTATCGCGGTATCGGTGTCGGGCGTGGCGCGGTCGATGGTGGTGAGCGGCGATGCGAGCATGCCGAGCGGGTCGCTTAGCGCGACGCCGATGCGCCTGTCCCCGACGTCTAGGGCGAGGATTCTCACTAGGCGGTCTTTTCGCGGACGATGTCGGCTGCGCCGTCTATTGCGGCGTCGAGCTTGTCGGGGTTGCGGCCGCCTGCTTGCGCCATGTCGGGGCGACCGCCGCCGCCGCCGCCGATGATTCTGCCGAGATCGCGGGCGTACTCGCGGGCGTCTGCGCCGCTGTCAACGAGGTCGCGGGTGATGCCGACGCTGATGGTGGGCCTGTCGTTGATGACCGCGCCGAGTACTACGATGCCGCTGCCCATCTTGTCGCGGAGCCAGTCGCTGATCTCGCGCATGGCGTCGGCGTTGGAGGCTTCGGTACGCGCCGCAAGAACGGAGACGCCGTTGATGTCCTGTCGTGTTTCGAGCAGAATTTCGGCTGCCTGCAGGGTGTTCTGACGCTCTAATGCCTGCATCTGACGGCGGAGTTCGTCGTTTTCGTCCTGGATGCGCTGGATTGCGGCGGTAAGTTCTGGCGGGGTTGTGTTCAAGGTGCTTGCCAAGGCGTCCTCGCGGTTGAAGCGCTCCCAGACTAGACGCTCGGCTGCGCGGCCGCTGACTGCTTCCAGGCGGCGCATGCCGGCGCCGATGCTGGACTCGCCGAGGATGTACACGCTGCCGACCTCGCCAGTGTGGTGGACGTGGGTGCCGCCGCAGACCTCGAAACTGAAGATGTCGCCGTTTGCTATCTCGATGAGGCGGACGCGCTCGCCGTAGCGGTCGCCGAAGAAGGCTAGCGCGCCGCGCTGTATCGCGGACGAGTAGGTGTCTTCGTCGCGGTGGACGCTGGCGTTCTGGCGAATCTTTTCGTTGACGAGGTGCTGCACCTGCCATAGTTCGTCGTCGGTTACGGGCTGGACGTGAGAGAAGTCGAAGCGCAGGCGGTCAGGTGCGACTAGCGAGCCTGCCTGTCGCACATGGGGTCCTAGCACTTCGCGGAGGGCTGCGTGGAGCATGTGCGTGGCGGTGTGGTTGCGGGCGGTGTCCTCGCGGCGCAGGGGGTCAACTTCTGCCTGCACGGTTTCGCCGAGGCGGACAACGCCGTCGGTGACCTTGCCGAAGTGCATGATGACGTCGGGCATGACTGCCTGGGTGTCTTGGACTTCAATGGTGCCGTCGGGGGCAGTGAGCGTGCCAGCGTCGCCTATCTGACCGCCGCCTTCGGGGTAGAAGGGGGTCTGAACCAGAACCAGTTCGATGCTCTGGCCTGCGGTTGCTTCGCTGACTACCACGTCGTCGGCAATGAGGCCGACAATGGGCGATGATGCGCTGATCTGCTCGTAGCCGAGGAATTGGGTTGCGCCTACGCCGAGGCTCTGGTACTGCTGGATCTTGGCAAGCTCCTCGCCGAACTGGGCGGACGCCCTGCCGCGCTGGCGCTGCGCTTCCATCTCGCGCTCGAAGCCTTCGGTGTCCACGGAAACGCCCTGCTCAGCAGCGATTTCCTGCGTCATTTCGGGTGGGAAGCCGTAGGTGTCCCAGAGGCGGAACATGGTTGAGCCGTCGAGGGTTTTCACATCTTCCAATGCTTCCGTGAGCATGTTGTAGCCGTTCTGGAATGCCTGCTGGAAGCGTTCTTCTTCGAGGCGGAGCACGGTGAGAATGAAGTCACGGTTGTTTACGAGTTCGGGGTAGACCTTGCCCATTCTGTCGATGGTGGCGTCGGCAATTTCGCCGAGGAAGTTGCCTTCGATGCCCAGCCTGCGGGCGTAGCGGATGGCTCGGCGGATGACCCGGCGCAGGACGTAGCCGCGACCTTCATTGCCGGGGACTACGCCGTCTGCGATGAGGAAGGTTACGCTGCGACCGTGCTCTGCGACCACGCGGATGGCGTAGGTGTCGTCGGGGTTGTCGTAGCTCTTGCCGCTGACGCGCTCTACGGCGGCGATGATGGGCGTGAAGAGGTCGGTCTCGTAGGCGGTGTTTACATCTTGCAGGATGCGGACTAGTCGCTCGAAGCCCATGCCGGTGTCCACGCTGGGCGCGGGCAGAGGTGTGCGCGTGCCGTCGAGGTGGTGGTAGTACTGCATGAAGACGAGGTTCCACAACTCGACGTAGCGGTCGCAGACGACGCCGTCCGCCATTACGTTGGTGCAGTTGGGGGCGCAGTCGTCCTGCAGGCAGCCGAATTCTGCGCCGTAGTCGTAGTGAAGCTCGCTGCAGGGTCCGCAGGGGCCTTCGTCGCCTGCCGGTCCCCACCAGTTTTCGTCGTCGCCGTAGCTGTACACCTTGTCGGCGGGAATGCCTTTTGCCTCCCACAGGCCGCGGGTCTCCTCGTCGGTGTTGTGGATTGCGGCGGAGAATTTGTCGAGCGGGATACCGTAGCCTTCGGTCATAAGCTCGACGGCGAAATCGACGGCGTTTGACTTGAAGTAGTCGCCGAAGCTGAAGTTGCCAAGCATTTCGAAGAGGGTGTTGTGGGTGGCGTCGCCGACCTCCTCGATGTCAGGGGTGCGGAAGCACTTCTGGGAGGTGGTGGCGCGCCTGTTGGACGGCTCCGCCTCGCCGGTGAAGTAGGGTTTGAACTGGACCATGCCAGCGGTAGTCAGTAGGAGCGTGGGGTCGCCGACCGGGATCAGCGATGAGCTCGCGTGCCTAGTGTGTCCCTGCGCCTCGAAGTAGCTGAGGAACTTTTCTCGTATTTCGTCGCCGGTCAAGAAGTCTGGCATAGGTGTACCCCGAATGAAAATGTGCTGAGTAATTTTAGCATGGTTGAGGGTGGGAAGCAGAGGATTTCATGCCCAGGCGCCGCGCTGACCTACATAAAAGTGCGCGGCGGCGGATACCTTCGGCGAGTATTTCGGGTTCGTAGAGGGCGAAGTGGGGCAGATGGTGTTAGAAAAATGTGCTGTATGCGGTGAAGACGGTGCCGGGACTCTCAGAATCGGCTATGCTGCCGGTGCTGCATCTCGCTCTTTCATAATGGGATGATGAGAGGGTTTCGTCAGACCTGTTTCCATGTCTTCGACTATCAGGGAGCGGCCAACGGCCTTGAGTGCGCGCTCGATCTGGCTGATGTGAGAGAAGCGATGAGGGGTTAGGAGCGTTTGGATAGTGTGATCGGACATATCCAACTTGGCTTTGAGGTCTTGGGCGCTCAGGTCCTGTTCGCGCATGGCTGTGTAGAGGGTGAGCTTTGCGGCTACGATGATGGGAACAGCGATGAGGACTTGGCCATCGGCGAGTGGGCTGGGTGTAGGGATGTCTTCGCACTTATCAACATAAATGCTAAGGGCGACCGCCAAGCAATCCTCTGCCATCTCCAAAGCCTCTTGCCAGGACCAGGCGCCTGAGATCGCTTCGGGAACATCGGGAAAAGTTATCACATAGGCTTCTCGTCCCGTAGCCTTTGCCTCTTCGTGATCCAAAACAATGTCGCATGGGAATGCATATCGCATTGCCTAGAACTCCTCACGATGAATTTCGAGTTGTCTGAGCATTGCGGCGAAAGTGCGTCGTGGAATCTCGCCGTGCTGTACGATTGTGCTGCGACCGCCAATGGTGAGCTTGCCATGGCTGCCCTTACCGCGAGTGGGATCAAAGTCGAAGATCAATCTATTTCTGCGAGCGTAACGTCGGGCTCTCCTGACAAACTCCCTGCCGTTCATACATTCTATAGTAACACGCGAATTGTGCGGAACTGTTACCGGACGCTCGCCGTTTGCTTATATTATCTCAATTCTCTATGCGACTTTGCGATGCGGTGGATGCCTTCGGTGAGGGTGTCGGGTTCGTAGAGGGCGAAGGCGAGGCGGATGGCGTTGGTGAATGAGTTGGATGCGGAGAAGGCGGTGCCGGGGCGGTAGTTTACGCCGTGTTCCTGCGCGACTGGCAGCAGGTCGTCGGTGTTGGTGCCGTCGGTGAAGGTGAGCCAGAAGAAGTATCCGCCGCCGGGTGCGGTGAACTCGACGGCGTCGCCGAGGTGGTCGCGGAGGGCCGTTGCCATTGCTGAGACGCGCTGGGCGTAGGTGCGGCGAAGTAGGGCGATGTTGTCTTGCAGCATGCCGTGTTCGAGGACGGCGTGGACTAGCGTGGATGTGAAGTGGTTGAGGCCGCCGCCGCTGATTGTGAGGCCGGCGTTGGCGAAGCGCTGAATTATCGGAGGGCGAGCCTGAAGCCAGCCGGTGCGGAGGCCGGGGCCGAGAATCTTGGAGAATGAGCCGAGCGAGATTACGCAGCCGTCTTCGGAGTCGTCGAAGGATGCGATTGGTGGGGGAGGTGGCGTGCCGTAATGGAGCAGGTTGTATACCTCGTCGGCTAGGACTAGGAAGTCGTGATGCTGTGCGAGTTCGACGAGGGTGCGGCGGCGGTCGGCGGGGAGGACGCTGCCGCTAGGGTTCTGGTAGGTGGGGATGATGTATAGCATTCTGGGGCGCGGTGTGTCGGGGGAGTTTAGCATCGCTTCGAGGGCGTCCGTACGCAGGCCGTTAGCGTCGGTGGGGACGCCTACGACATTGAGGCCGTGGTCCTCGAAGATGCTCTGGATGAGGTAGTAGGTCGGCTCTTCGACGAACACGGTGTCGCCGGTCTGCGTGAAGAGCGTGGTGGTGTGGTCTATCGCCTGCGATGCGCCGGCGGTTAGGAAGAGTTCGCTGGGTGACACGGGCGATGTGTAGGACTCCTGGGCGGTGAGGAAGTCGGCGAGGGAGTGCAGGAGGGGGCCGTAGCCCTGTGTGGCTCCGTACTGAAGGGGGACGGGGGTACCATCAGCAAGGGCGATTTCTGTTGCGCGGCGCAGCATGTCGGTCGGGTGCAGATGCGGGGACGGGTGGCCCCAGCCGAGGTCGATGACGCCTTCGGGGATGGAGATCAGGAGGGATGGGAGCGAGGATTCTATGCGTGTCAAGGCTATGAAACGGGGTCTAGCCCTGCCTCTTGGCGGGCGTCGTTGATGTGGTCTCGGATTCGCAATTCGAGCGGGGCTATCTCGTAGCCTATGTCGGCGAGCATGCGGCTGTTGTCAACGAGGTATATGTGCGGGACCTTGCGATCGCCGGTCGTGATATGCGCGTCAGGGATGATGTCTCGCACGATGTCCGCCATATCGCCGATGTCGCAGAGGTGGCCGCCGCTGATGTAGACGGGGTGGTTGAGGTTTTCGGCGAGGGCGGCGCGGACGAATATCTGGGCGGCGTCCTCGGCGTGAATCATTGGTGAGAGCTCGGTGGGATCGAAAGGCAGGTCTATGGGCTTGCCTATGGCGGGGAGCGAGATCATGAGACCGCCGATCATGCCGGTCATGCCTGTTACGCGACCATGCCCGAATACGGTGCAGATGCGGATGCCTCGCAGGTCGAGGCCGTAGAGTTCACGGTAGCGGGCTGCGGAGAAGTCGTTGACTGCCTTGGTCATGCCGTAGAGGTTGTGTGGCGCGGGTAGGTCGTCTTCGTTGACGGGCCTGTCGCCGAATGTCTCCTGTACGCCGTAGACCGCTATGGAACTGGCGTATACGACGCGCTCGATGCCGCACCAGCGTGCTGCCTCAAAGACGTTGTTTGTGCCGCCGATGTTGACCTGCATGCTGAAGTGGGGGCGGTCTTCGGTGTCGGGTGGGAGGAGGGCTGCCATGTGGACGATGCGCGTTACTCCGTGGGTGTTGCAGGCTTCGAGGATGTGCGGGAGCTGGGTTACGTCGCCGCGGTAGTAGGATACGCCGTCCTGCTGCGCGGATGGCGGCGCGAGGTCGAAGCAGACGACCTGCTCGCCGCGGTCAGATAGCTCGCGGACGATGCGCCTGCCGATGAAGCCGTTGCCGCCGGTTACCATTACTGACATGATTTCACCTTCGAGTGCGTTTGCTTACAGGACCTGCCAGAGGCGGCGGCCGTTGGAGCGGATGACCTTGCCGATGTGCTGGTCGGGGTGGAAGTGGCCGGCTGCGATGACATAGCCTTCGTCTTCGGCGCGCTGCAGGATGCCGTGGCGGCTGCGGCGGCTGTCGGGCTTGCTGGTGTCAACGCCGGCGCACCAGTCTGGCTCCTGTATCTGGACGCTGCTGTGGATGGCGTCGCCAACAATCATCGCCTTTTCGCCTTGCGAGCTGATTAGGATTATCTGGTGGCCGGGTGTGTGGCCGGGAGTGTCGAAGGTGGTCATTTCGTCGGTGATGTGGTGACCGCCGTCGACGAGGTCCATCAGTCCCAGCTCTTCGAGGGGGATGACGCTGTCGCGGACCTGCGGCGAGTATGCGAGGTGCTCGGGCTGGGTGAAGTGCTCCCAGTCGAGGCGCGGGACGAGGTAGCGGGCGTTGGGGAAGTAGGGCTTGGGCCCGTCGCCGGTGTGGTCGACGTTCCAGCCGACGTGATCGCCGTGCAGGTGGGTGTGGGCGACTATGTCGATGTCCTCGGGGTTTGCACCTTGAGCGCGGATTGCGTTGAGGAGGTCGCCCCTGACGTTGCCGCGGTCGGCGTGGGGGCCGGGGCCCATGCCGGTGTCAACCATTACTGTCTTGCCCATGGAGCGGACGAAGAAGTGGCCGTAGTAGAGCTGGATCTGGCCGTCTTCGAGGATGTCCTGGTATGGCTCCCAGTCTGCCGCGGTGACGCCCTCGAAGAAGGCGTCGGGCGGGCGCGCAGGTGGGATCATGTCGAGTGCGAAGACTATTTCGGCGTTGCCTACTCGGATACGGTCAGCCATGGGGTTCCTCCAGGGATTCTTGCAAGAATAGAAGGGATGGACAGGATAGCAGGGAGTAAACCTGACTTTCCTGTCCATCGAAGTTGGTTCTGGACTATGGCTTGGCGTTTTCCATGAGGATGGTGACGCCCATGTCGATGTATTTGGTACGAAGGGCGGGGTCGTAGCTGCGGAAGGATACGCGGGTTGTGGTGCCTTCCAGCTCCTTGAGCACGTGCTGCACGCAGTCGTCAACGGTCTGGAAGGGATGCTTGGGGTGCTTCTCGATGTCGCCGAGAAGGTCGTTGGGACCCCAGGTGAGGCAATCGACGCCTTCCATGGCGAGCTGGGGAGCGTCGCTGGTTGCCTTGATGGACTCCATCTGGAGGCAGAGCCAGCCGTGGCTGTTCCACCACTCGGCGTACTCGAGCCTGTCCTCGCGCCCCTGCACCTTCCAGCGGGCTGCGCCACCCCAGCTGCGCTTGCCGAACTGGGGATAGTAGAAGTAGTCCACCGCTTCCTGCGCTACGGAGAGGTCTTCAACCTGAGGCACTTCGATGCCAGCGGGGCCGAGGTCGAGGATGTTGCCGATGAGGTATGCGTGGCGGGTGTGCTTAATGCGGAACTGCGCGGGGATGTCGAGTTCGGCGGCGTACCCGCAGAACTGTACGAGTGTCTCTTCGTTGAAGGGGCCGTGCTGGCTGTCGGTGTGGATGAAGGCGTAGTCGTCCTTGCCGATGATGTCCTCCATCTGGCTCTTTGAAGCGTTGATGGGCACCGATACACCGATGAGAATTTCGCCGTCGCGTATTCGTTGCTTCATGTCTGTGCTGTTGGGCATGTGTCTGTCCTCCGTCTGGTGATTTTGATGGGGGATATGATACCAGACGGGGGAGGGATGTGGATGGAGGGGATAGACGCGGGATTATTTTGAGCGGAGGGCGGCGAGGACTAGGGATGATTCATCTCAAAGAGCGTCGCAGAACTCGTCAACTGTGAGTCTTGCTGAACGAATCAGAGTTCGTAGGGTCCCTTTAGAGACACGCCTGTGGTTCGGGACAGACAGGGTTGCAATTTCGCCCTGCTTTGTCAGGATAATGTGACTGCCCCTTTGCCGAGCTACATTCCAACCAAAACGCTGGAAGTTCCTAACGGCTTCCCTGCCACTCAGGTTGGGAAGTGGAGGCATTATAGCGCCACTTCCACCTGCTCGGTCTCTACGGTCAGTGGGTAGCCTTGCTCGGCGCGTACTTCGAGGCATAGAGTAATTGCCTCGCGAATATTGTTGAGAGCCTCTGACCTTGTTTGACCTTGGCTTACACAGCCGGGTATAGCCGGACATTCGACGACCCAGACCTCGTCCTCGTCCTGGTAAAGAGTCACCGTGAGTTGCATTGCTCTTTCCTCTTAATTGCTTTCCCATTCCATCGTCTACACAGGGAAGCATAACACAAGGAGAATTGGTGCTATGTCAGCGGCGGAGGGCGGCTAGGGCTAGGGATGCCCAGGCTGCCATTAGGGAGATGCCGCCGATGGGGGCGATTGCGCCGAAGATGCCGATGCCGGTGAGGGCGAGCATGTAGAGGCTGCCGCTGAAGAGCAGGATGCCGAGGGTGAAGAGGGCGGCGGATGCGGTTAGGATGCGGGTCTGCCAGCGCATGGAGAGGATGCCGACGGCTAGCAGTGCTAGTGCGTGGTACATCTGGAAGCGGGCGGCTGTCTCGAAGGTGCTGAGGGAGCTTGCTTCAAGGGTGTCGCGGAGGGCGTGCGTGCCTGCTGCGCCCGCAATGACGGAGATGAGGCCGAAGATGGCGGCGATGGCGATAGTGGTGCGGGGCATGGTCTGTTGCAAGGTCAGTCCTTTAGTCGAGTGTCGGCATATTTGGGATGCACATCCTCATATAGACCATTTTAACATCGCGCCGCGCCGATGACGGGTCGTAAGAGGGCGTCAGCACGGAAGGGTGGGCGTCGAGTTGGTATAATTTCGTTGTGATGAGATTGATGATAGGTGTGCTGGGTCTGCTATCGCTGGTGGTGACGGTCGGGTGCGTGGATAACAGTACGGCGTATGTACGGCAATCTACGGCGATTCCTGTCGTTTTGCCCTCGCCGACCATTGTGGCTGCGTTACCGCCCACCGTGACGACACCGACACCTGCGACGGCTTCCGAATCGAGCGAGGCTGCTGCCGCAAGAGACGCCGTCGCCTTATCCACTGCCGTGCCCTCGAAGCTGCGGGACGAGTCTCCGCCGTCAATCCGGCCGGAGGCGCTGGAGAAGATGGAGGTCGAGCGGGTTTTTCCGGAGCTGTCGTTCAAGCGTATGGTGGGGATGGCCTATGCGGAGGATGGGAGCGACAGGCTGTTCGTCGTGCTGCAACGCGGGGTGATCGTGAGTTTTGCGAACGAGCAGGGTGTGGAGGAGGCGGATGTCTTTCTGGACATCGAGGAGCGGGTGAGCGACAGGGGGAATGAGGAGGGGCTGCTGGGGCTTGCGTTTGATCCAGAATACTCTGCGAACGGTTACTTCTATGTGTATTACTCGGCGGCGAACCCGCGGAGGTCGGTGCTGTCGCGATTCACGGTGGGCGGCGGAGTCGCTGATCCTGACAGCGAGCGGGTCATTTTGGAGGTCGAGCAGCCGCATTCCAATCACAACGGCGGGCAGATTGCGTTTGGGCCTGACGGGTATCTGTATGTCGGACTTGGGGATGGAGGGAGCAGGGGCGATCCGCAGGGGAACGGGCAAGACCTGTCCACGCTGCTCGGGTCGATCATTCGTATAGATGTGAGTACGCTGGACGAAACGGGGTCGTATGCGATACCGGCGGACAACCCGTTCGTCGGGGTGGAGGGCGCGAGGGGCGAGATCTGGGCTTATGGCATTCGGAATCCGTGGCGGTTTTCGTTTGACAGGGAGAGCGGGGAGTTGTGGATGGCGGATGTGGGACAAAACAGGTTCGAGGAGGTGGACATCGTCAGGCGGGGGCTGAACTATGGCTGGAATGTCATGGAGGGCAGTTCGTGCTTCAAGCCGAGTCGCGGGTGCGATGCGCAGGGGTTTGAGTTGCCGGTTGCGGAGTATGGCAGGGATGGGGGTTGTTCGGTGACGGGCGGGTATGTGTATCGGGGGGACAGGCTGCCTTCGCTGTATGGCGCATACATCTATGGGGACTTTTGCAGCGGGAAGATATGGGGGCTGCGATATGAGGACGGGCGGGTGACGGAGCAACTGGAGCTTGTGGATAGCAGGCTGGAGATCTCGTCGTTCGGGGAGGACCAGAGCCGGGAGATGTTTATCCTGTCGTTCGATGGGGGGATATACCGGCTGGTGGCGGGTGGGCGTTAGCTGTGGTGTGTCATTAATCGGCTGATACGAAGTTTTCGACTTTGATTTGCGCCGCTCTTTCACGAGCTTGCCAAAGGTCATAAGCCATCTGCATTCGCAGCCAGGTTTCCGGAGTCGAACCGAACGCCCGAGAGAGGCGAATTGCCATCTCCACCGATACCCCAGTCCTTTCGTTGACGAGTTCGGAGAGCGCTTGACGGGTTACGCCCAAGCCTTCGGCCGCTCTTGTAACCGTCAAGCCCAGTGGCTCAAGGCATTCATATTTGACAATTTCGCCGGGGTGAGGCGGGTTGATCAGGGGCATTGAGTTGCCTCATTGGTGATGGGTCTAAGTCATCGAGCGCCGCTAGCGTTCTCGCCATGCGCTGGATTTGGGGATATTTCACCCTCCATCCCCTGCCTTCGAAGGGGCAGGCTCTAGCCTTTCCCCATTGAAGGTTCATAGGGGTAGGGTATTCAGGATTCAAGGTGTGACATTTCTGTACTCTATGTCGTCCGGATTTTCCTTGTCATTCAGCAAGAAATGAGGAATCTAGCATCCTTAATAACAAATGGGCCGGTCCTATAGCAGGAATTTTAGATTCTTCACTCCGCTGCGCTGCGTTCAGAATGACAGTGGGTTGAGACGCTGCGTTCAGAATGACAGATTAGATGAAACTCTCTTGTTTCAGACTCTATATACCCCTGTCAACCAAACATGGGGGAAGGGATTTGTTATTGGTGATGATGCGCAGCCCCACATGTTTCTCATTTTCTTGACAGGAACAGACCATAGGTACACAATTTCAGGCAGTGTTTGAGGATTGTAGCAGACGCGCGAATTGGCGATGTGGAAAGGAAATCTGAGATGACTATGATGCCTGCGGCGGTGGCGACAGGACTGAGGGAATTGCGCTGCGATGAGGTGCCCATACCTGCGTTGGAGCCGGGGCATGCCTTGGTGAAGACGATGCTGGGGTCGATATGCGGGAGCGACCTGCATATCGTGTATATGGGCTGGAACGCGCACGAGTTTCCGCTGCCGCACGGGTATCCGGGGCACGAGGGCGTGGGCGAGGTTGTTGATCCGGGCGACACTTCGTTCTCTGAGGGGGACCTGGTGCTGACGGCGCCGAATATCTGGAAGTCGAAGGTATTTGCCGGGTACCAGATGATCGAGGAGCAGTTTTTGCTGAAGCTGCCAAAGGATGTGCCGCCGGCGCACCTGCTGATGGCACAGCAATTGGGGACGGTGGTGTTCGGGGCGCGCAAGCTACCGCCGCTGCTGGGCAAGACGGTTGCGGTGCTGGGGCAGGGATCGGTCGGGCTGTTCCATGACTTCATGCTTCGGCGGCTGGGAGCGCACCGTATCATCGCGGTGGAGCCGGTGGAGGCGCGGCGAGAGCATGGCGCAAGGATGGGTGTTGATCACACGATTGATGTTACGGGCAACCGGGCGACTGATGCTGTGCTGGACCTGACGGGCGGCGAGGGCGCGGATGTGGTGATCGAGGCGTGCGGAAGCGTGGAGACGCTGAACCAGGCGCTGAAGGTGGTGAAGCCGCTGGGCACGATTGCGGTGTTCGGGCTTCCGCCGACGATGGAGCGAATACCGTTCGACTGGGATACTTTCTTCCGCAAGCGGCTGGACCTGTATACGACGTTCGGAGCGCAGGACGAGCCGGGGCTGCCGGCGTTCCAGCTTGCGGCTGACTTCATCACAAAGGGCGAGATTGATATGGCGCCGTTTGTGACGCACCAGTTCCCGGTGGAGCGAGTGCAGGAGGCGTTCGACCTGGCGGAGTCGCGCGAGGACGGGGCGCTGAAGGTGTCGCTGACGTTTGAGTAGGTGATAGGGCGGAGCTAACAGGATTTGGAGGATGGGGAGGAATTTTTCTCCCTTTCCCCATCCCATTGACAAGCTCAGGACGGGCTACAGCCTTCCCCCATCGAGGGGGAAGGTTTTTTGCTGCCCTCACCCAGAGAGAGAAGGGACAGGCCTGGTAGGGATCAGGCGTCTTCGGTTTTGAGCATGGATACGCCCATTGCGCCGAGCAGTAGTGGGAGTGCGGCGTCGATGATAATCCATGCGAGGGAGACGGCGTCGGGGCCGATGGCGTTGTATGCGGGGCTGAGCAGGTTGAAATAGTTCCAGAAGAAGATGATGCCGATGAATACGATGCCGTAGAAGACGACATTTGCCGACAGGAACTCGCGGGTGACGACCGTCTCATTCTCAGCACACGCGTTGCGCTTGCGGATGTGGCCGAAGATGATGGTCAGGACGATGGCGACCGCCATGATGGGGTCGAGGATGTTCCATAGCGGGGCGTATGGCTGGGATTCGCTCGATGCGTGGTAGAGCGGCTCGACTACGGTGTGGATGGCGACGGCGGCACCGACGACGATGAGCAAGATGCCTATGATTTTCTTGAGCATGTCCATTAGTTGTTGCTCCTTTTGTCTGCTACTTCCATAGCGCGATTTCCGTTTCGCAGCAATCCCATGCCTTCGCCGGGACAGGCTTTAACCTTCCCCTATCAAAGAGGGAAGGGCATTAAGCGCTACAACGACCTATTCCTCGGTGCCAGCGAGGAGGAGGTGAACGCCGAGTGCGCCGGCGAGGATGGGCAGGCCTGCGTCGACGATGATCCATGTGAGAGCGACGGCGTCGGGGCCGATGGCGTTGAATGCGGGGCTGAGCAGGTTGAACCAGTTCCAGAAGAACATTATGCCGATGAATAGGAAGCCGAAGAAGATTGTGTTGGCTGTGAGGAATTCGCGGGTGACCGTTGTTTCGTCTGCGGCGTCTGCGTCGCGCTTGCGCAAGTAGCCGAAGATGAGGCCGAGAATCACGGTTATTGCAGAGAGCGGGTTGATGATCGCCCAAACGCCTTCGCTGTTGCCGCTTCCGGACTGGCTGCTGTCGAAGTAGAGTGGTTCTACTATGGTGTGTACGGCTACTACTACCGCTACCACGAGCAGGATTATGCCTACGATTTTCTTGAGGATGTCCATGCGTTGCCGCTCCTTTCGTCTGCGGTTACGTTGTCACTACCGATTGCCCGCTTCGGGCGTCCATCTCTGGATTCCCGCCTGAGCGGGAATGACGGGCATGTCTAGTCGTCGTTGCCGCCGCGCAGGAGGTGCATGCCGAGCGCGCCCCATAGCAGAGGGCCCACGGTGTCGACGATGATCCAGACTATGTGGCGGTCGGTGTCTTGCGGGTCGGTATCGACTAGCAGGTCGAACCAGTTCCAGAAGAAGAGCATTGCGATTGCGATGAAGCCGTAGAAGAGGATGTTGGCTTCGAGGTAGCGACGCGTTACGATGCGGTCGAGGCCTGCTGCTTCGAGGCTGTGCTTTCGCAGGTAGGCGAAGATGACGCCGAGCGCTGCAGCAACGGCCATCAAGTAGTTGAGCGGCGGCCAGAGGAAGGGCAGGATTTCAAGCTGGTCGACGACGAAGTATATGCCGACTAGCACGGCAGTCAGAAGCAACACTGCTCCCACCACTCGTCTTAGTGCATCCATCTCCACCTCCTGTACATCCGTCTACCTGAATGCGCTTTTTCCTGCTGAGACATATATGAGACTAAATGTCTGCGGTGGATTATATCACAGATTGTTGCTTGTGGATGCCGCTGAAAAAGGCGAATTCGCCATCGAACAACTAGCCACATGGGGCCACATGGGGACTGAGCAGGTCTTTACCCTCACCCCCAGGGAGCAGGGACGTAGAAGCGCAGGGCTATTCCTGGTAGCGGGGGTGCCAGCCTGGTCCTGCCCAGGTGGTTATCTTGCGGGGGGTGATGCGGATGTAGGCGCGGGGCATGTGCTTGGTTTCTTCGTAGTATCGGGTGCCTGCTTCCTCGCCCTGGTAGCGGACTGCCCAGTGCTTCCAGTCGCCCATCCAAGCGCTGTCAACAATCCTGGCAGTGCCTTCGACGATAACGCGGGTGTAGGGCGCTTCACAGGTGTCGATGCAACAGGACACGCGCCCGTCGTAACGGATGTGCGACACCCAGTTTGCCGTGCGCCTGCCGGCGACATAGAATTCCTCGCCATCGTAGTCGTACCAGATGGGCGCGACGTAGGGGTAGCCTTCTGACGTGAGGGTGGCGAGTTTCATAAGGTGTGCGCCGGAGTTCAGGAATTCGTTGAGTTGCTGATTGGTTAGGCGGGGCATAAGATACTCCTCATGAGGTGGTCTGTCGGATTGTCAGTATATCAGTTAGTCGGTAATCTTATTGCTGATGGGATGCGTGGGTTCCTGCTTCCCGTGTTTGTGCAAGGGGCTGGCTCTGTTCAGGACAGAGAGATGCTTCGCAGGAATGGCGGGGAGCGAGTCGAAATAACCTAACTTTCCATGATATGGAGATGCTATGAGTGAGATGCATGAGCTTGGGGTGGTTGAGGCGGCGGGGATGATTCGGAGCAGGGCTGTGTCGGCGGCGGAACTGATGGAGGCGCTGCTGGCGCGGTGTGATGCGCTGGATGGTGCGCTGAAGGTGTGGGTTACGCTGGACGGTGATGCTGCGATGGCGGCGGCGAGGGAGCGGGACAGTGAACTGGCGAGCGAGGGAGCGCGGGGGCCGCTGCATGGGGTGCCGGTGGGCATCAAGGACATCTACTTCACGCGGGGAGTGTTGACGACTAGCGGCTCGACGATATACGCGGAGTTTGTGCCGGAGTATGACGCGACGACGGTTGCGCTGCTGAGGCAGGCGGGCGCGGTGATAATGGGCAAGACGGTTACGACTGAGTTTGCGTGCGGGGATCCCTCGCCTACGGTGAGCCCGTGGAATGCGGTGCATACGCCGGGCGGGTCGAGCAGCGGGTCTGCGGTGGGCGCGGCGGTGGGGATGTTTCCCGCTGCGCTGGGGTCGCAGACCGGGGGATCGATCGTGCGGCCATCTTCGTACAACGGGATTGTGGGGCTGAAGCCGACGTTTGGGCGGGTCAGCAGGCATGGCGTGTATCCGGTGTCGGAGTCGCTGGATACGATGGGGCCGATGGTGCGGAGCGTGGAGGATGCGGCACTGATGTTGAATGTGCTGGCGGGCCATGACATCAACGATGCGGACTCGTCGGAGCGACCTGTGGAGGACTATCTGGGGGCGGCGCAGACGAAGATCGGGCCGCCGCGAATCGGGCTGGTGCGGCAGTTCTTCATGGAGCAGTGCGATGATGAGACGCGCGCGAACACGGAATCGATGGCTGAGAAGCTGCGCGATGCGGGTGCGGCGGTCGAGGAGGTGTCGCTGCCGGTGGACTTTGATGCGGCGCTGGTGGGTCAGCGTGCGTTGATGTCGGTGGAGGGGGCGCAGGTGCACGAGGGCAACTTTGCGGTGCGGGCGGACGAATTCTCGGCTAATGTGCATGGACTGATCGAGCAGGGGTTGGGGACGCCTGCGCTGGAGTACCTGAAGGCGAAGCATTTGCAGAGTGAGTTCAGACGTGGTGTGCAATCGGCGATTGGGGGCTATGATGCGCTGCTGATGCCGACTACTCCTGCTGCTGCGCCGCCGAGCCGCGAGACTACGGGCGATCCGAAGTTCCAGTCGCCGTGGACGTTCGGAGGATTCCCGGAGATTACGCTGCCGTCGGGGCTGAGCGAGGGCGGGATGCCGCTGGGCGTGCAGCTTGTGGCGGGGCACTTCGAGGAGGCGAGGCTGCTTGCGGTGGCGGCGTGGTGCGAGGCGGTGGTTGGGGTGCGGTTGACGCCGATGGGGACGTAGTATGTGATGAACTTCGTCTCGGGGCTGCGTTATAATGCAGGCGTATGGAAGTCATAAACGGATGTCGGAGGCTTCGCATGGCGACTACCAAGACAGTTACTAAATCTTGGCTTGAGAAGTATCCCAAGAGTTTCTACGACGAGCCGGAGCCGGAGGACCGAGTGCTGCAATTTCCACCCCTGTACCGAGTGATAGGCATCCTGTTTGAGATGTACAAAGACAGCCCGGATGTGTTTGCCACCGGGGGAGGGTTCATACTCTACGACGAAACCAACGGCAACCGGCGCGTCGCTCCGGACTTCCTCATCGCCTTCGGCGTGGATGCGGTGTATATTCGCGATAGCGAAATGCCTAACTACTTGGTATGGGAGATTGGCAAGGTCCCCGATTTCGTGATGGAGGTGGCTTCTGAGAGCACTGCGGCGAACGACCTTGGCCACAAGCGCGAGTTGTATGAGAGGCTTGGGGTGCAGGAATACTGGCGGTTCGACCATAAGGGCGGCGAATATTACGGGCAGCCGCTTGCGGGCGAGAGGCTGGTTGACGGCGTGTATCAGCCGTATGAGATTCTGGCAGATGAAGATGGTTCGTTGAGGGGATACAGCGAGCTGCTGAACTTGGTGTTCCACTGGGATGGGCAGGAATTCGATGCGCTGGACCCTGAAACCGGCATGACGCTGCACAGGATCACCGTTGCCGAAGCGCGTGCCCAAGCTGCCGAAGTGCGCATAGCTGAAGAGGAAGCGCGTGCCCAAATCGCCGAAGCGCGTGCCCAAGCTGCTGCAGCGCGCGCCGATGAATCAGAGGCGCGTGAACGCGAGTTGCTGGAAGAAATTGCTCGCCTGCGCCAACAGCAGTCCTGACAGCCGCACACAGCGCGGAAATCATTGCCATTCTTGCGGTTGCGGCGTGGTGCGAGGAGGTGATTGGGGTTCGGTTGACGCCGATGGCGCCTAGCGCCTAGGGGCGTATTCGGCGAGGTGCTGGCGGAGGAGGACGCGGGCGCGGTGGAGGCGGGATTTCAGGGATGAGACGGTGATGTCGAGGGCTTCGGCGGCTTCCCTGCTGGACAGGCCTGCGACATCTCGCAGCACTACGGCTGCGCGGAGTTCGGGCTGCAGCATCGCGATGCCTTCCTGAATTTTGTCGCCCAGCTCAGAGTTGATCGCGGAGGGTTCCGGCGCTTCTTCCCAGCTTGGGACTTCAAGGTTCTCTATGCCGACCCAGCGCAGTTCGCGGGCGCGCTTCTCGCGTCTGATTCGCATGAGCGCGGCGTTCACGGTGATGCGATAGAGCCAGGTGGTTACGCGGGACTCTCCACGAAAGCGGTCGAAGGCGCGGAATGCGGAGATAAAGGCTTCCTGCGCGACTTCTTCGGCGTCGTGCGGGTTGCCCATCATCTTGTAGGCGACGTTGTACACGAAGTCCGAATACGCCTCGACGATTTCGTCGAAGGTCTCCGGCGCTGAGTCTTGTGCTGTTGTTTCGTGTTGATTAGACATATCTCTTGCATCCAATTGTAAGTGAGAGCATCCAATAAGTAAAAGTCTGTCGGCTTGCGCCATGTAGGTTTGCTGATATACTTGCACTTGGCTAGAGGTTGAGTTCTGGGCGAAAAAATGATGATGTCCTTTAGGTCCCGCATTCTCAGATTGATTGGGCGCAGCGCATTGCCGCAGCCCTGTGAAGAGGCGCGCGCGCACTCGTCGGACTACATCGACGGGGAGCTTGACGCGACGCTGGAAACGAGAATTCGCACGCACCTGAGCGACTGCCATTTGTGCGAGGCGTTCTTCCGCACGCTGCGCGAGACGATTAATGCGCTGCGAGGTATGCCGACGCAGACTGCGCCTGCCGGATTTGCGGATCGGGTGCGGGAGAATATTCGAGGCTGAGTAAGTATCCCTCCTAGTCGCCAACTTCTCTACATAGATTCACCCCCATCCTAGCCTTTCCCCATCAAGGAGGAAGGGATTTATTTGTGCCATGAAGATTGCAGTTTGCATCAAGCAGGTTCCGGTGGTCTCGCTGCTGAAGTTTGACAACGAAACGCGGCGGGTCGTGCGCGATGGTGTGCCGAGTGAGGTGAATCCCTTCGATGTGCTTGGGATGTCGCTTGCCGTCAATCTGAAGCAGGCGCATGACGCGGAGGTGGTGGTGTTCACGATGGGGCCGCCGCAGGCGCGGGATGCGCTGGTGCAGTGCCTGGCGATGGGCGCGGATAGCGCGGTGCATCTGAACGACAGGGCGTTTGCGGGGAGCGACACGCTGGCTACGGCAAGGGCGCTGGCACTGGCGCTGAAGCAGGATGAGTATGACCTGATTATATGCGGGCGCAACAGCGTGGATGCGGAGACGGGGCAGGTGGGCGCGGAGATCGCGGAGATGCTGGACCTGCCGCAAGTGAGCGCGGTGCGGCATCTTGAGGTGGGTGCTTCGGATGGCGGTTCATCCGTTACGGTGGAGCGAATCACAGATGAAGGGCATGATGTGGTGCGGTGCGAACTGCCTGCGCTCATAACGGTGACTGAGGATGTGGCACCGGAGATATATCCGAGGCGGGCGGAGCGGCAGGCGGCTGCTGAGAAGCCCGTTGAGACGCTTGCCGCTGCCGACCTAAGCGATGACCTGTCGGTGTTTGGTACGGACGGGTCGCCGACGTGGGTGAGCGAGATTTACTCCATCGAGCCGGAGCGCGAGGGCATTGTTGTACGGGACAAAGCGGCGGATGAGGCGGTTGGTGAGCTGATGGCGTATCTCGATGGGCGTGGGGCTTTCGATGGTGGTGGGAGCGAGTCTTCCGATGTGGCGATTGCACGCGGAGGACGGCGTGAGGGCGGGGATGCTGGTGCTATCTGGGTGCTCGCGGAGACGCTGGGTGGAGAGTTGCGTCCGGTTACGCTGGAGTTGCTTGGGCGGTCGTGCGAGCTGGCGGATTCGCTGGGGACATGCTTGGAGGCGGTGCTGATTGGTGATGATGTGGCGCAGCATGCGGACGCGCTGACTGCGTATGGCGCTGATGCGGTGTGGGTGGCGCAGGACGGGCGGTTGGCAGATTACGAAGTGTCGCAGTACACTGCCGTTCTGGCGGACGCGATACGTGAGCATAGCCCATACGCGGTGCTGCTAGGTTCGACGGTGATGGGCAGGGAGCTTGCTGCGCGGCTGGCGGGCAGGCTGTCGCTGGGACTGACGGGGGACTGCATCGGGCTGGAGGTGGATGACGAGGGTCGGCTGGTGCAGCTGAAGCCTGCTTTCGGGGGTAATATCGTTGCGCCGATACTTTCGAATACGAAGCCCTATATGGCGACTGTGAGGCCGGGGTTGCTGACTCCAGTCGTGCCAGACGAAGGCGTTGAGGCTGATGTGAGATCTTTATCGCTGGATGGTCTGGGCGAGTCGCGGGTGAAGATTGTCGAGCGAGTGGCGGATGAGTCGGCGGAGGGGGCGGAACTTGACAGCGCGCATACAATAGTGAGCGTGGGCAAGGGCATTGGCGGGCCGGAGAACCTGCCGCTGCTTCGGGAGCTTGCCGATGCGCTAGGCGCGCCGTTGGGAGCGACGCGCGATGTTACCGAACTGGGGTGGCTGCCGCGCCAGTACCAGATAGGGTTGTCGGGCAAGTCTGTTTCGCCGAACCTGTACTTTGCCGTTGCGCTGAGCGGGGTGTTCAACCATACGGTCGGAATTGGCAAGGCAGGTACTGTGGTGGCGATCAACAGCAGCGCACGGGCGCCGATATTCCAGTCGGCGGACTTCGGGATTGTGGGAGACTATATCGAGGTTGTGCCGGAGCTGATCAGGGCGTTGGAAGCGCGTAACGATTGATAGGATTGATGGGGCACTACATCACCCCCATCCTAACCCTCTCCCGCGGGGAGAGGGGACTATTGAGAGCAAAAGAACGAGAAAGGGGAATGAAAATGGCAGATACGACGGTTACGACACGGAAGAATGGGCCCCTGATGGTGCAGGGTGGCATCAAGATTATGGATGCGGACGGCAATGAGATTGCCATCGACGGGGACAGCGAAATGGTGTTCCTGTGCCGCTGCGGTAAGTCGGACAACAAGCCGTTCTGTGACGGGACGCACCGCCCGGCAGGGTTCGAGGCGTAGCTTTAACGGCTGTAGATAATTTGTAGAATGGAGAGGATATTTTCCTCTCCATTTGCTTGTGACGCGTAATTTCTTATGCCGGTTGATAAGCCAATCATAGTTATCGGGGGCGGGCCTGCGGGGGCGTGCGTCAGCGCGTTGCTTGCGCGCATGGGGCTGGATGTCGTGCTGCTGGAGCGGGAGCGTTTTCCGCGCGCGCATGTGGGGGAGTCGCTGCTGCCGGGGAGCATTCCTATCCTTGAGAGCCTTGGCGTGATGGACGAGGTGCGGCAGGCGGGGTTCACGGTGAAGCCGGGCGCGACGATGATCTGGGGCACCGAGCGGGAGCCGTGGAGCTGGTACTTCAGGGAGACGCACGCGACATATCCGCACTCGTACCAGGTGTGGCGGCCTGAGTTTGACGCGATACTGCTGAATAATGCGCGGCGGTCGGGTGTGGATGTGCGCGAGGGGTGGCAGGTTACGAGGGTGGCATTCGATGAGGGCGGGAGTGCCATTGCGGTACGGTGCCGGGCGGTTGACGGTTCGTCGGGCGAGGTGGAGTTGCCAGCAGGGTATGTGGTGGATGCGAGCGGGCAGAGCGGTGTGCTTGCGCGGCAACTTGGGCTGCGTGAGTGGGATGAGTTCTTTCGCAACCTGGCGGTGTATGGGTACTACGAGGGCGGGAAGCGGCTGCCGGAGCCGGATGCGGGAAACATCCTGATCGAGTCTCAGGCGGACGGGTGGCTGTGGAATATTCCTCTGCGGGAAGGCTGGTCGAGCGTGGGTGCGGTTGTGGACGCGGAGGCGGGACAGCGCGGGATACGGGAACAGGGTGCGCGGGGCTTCCTGGAAGCGCAGATTGCGGCTGCGCCGTATCTTGTGGGGATGCTGGAAGGCGCGAAGATGGTGTCGGAGCCGGAGGTGGTGCGGGACTGGTCTTATCGGTGCAGGTCGCTGTCGGGGCCGGGGTACATATTGGTTGGGGATGCGGGATGCTTCGTTGATCCGCTGTTTTCGTCGGGGGTGCATCTGGCGCTGACGTATGCTGCGCTGGCGTCGGTTGTGGTGGCGTCCGCGCTGGAGGACGCGACGATTGCGGGACCTGCGGGGAAGATGTACGAGCTGATGTATTACAGGGAGTATGGGCATTTCCGGGAGCTGGCGCGGCTGTTTTATTCGAGCAATCGCACTGCGGACTCGTACTTCTGGGAGGCGCGGCGGCTGCTGGAGGACGACCCGCTGCTGACGCCTAGACAGTCGTTCATACAGCTGGTCGCTGGTCAGCCTGCGCGGGGTTATGAGCGGGCGGTGCTGTCGAAGGGGCTGCTGCCGCCGGCGTTCGGGGATAGTGTGACGGCTGTGGAATCGGAGCGAGTACGAAGGCGTGAAGAGGGACTGCCGGACGGAGCGCGGCTGCGTCTTGCGGATGGGGTGCGGCTGCAGAGGCAGCCGGTGCTGGAGGAGGACAGGTTCGTGTGGGGAGTGGGTCTGGTTACGGACGCGCACCCTGAAGGAATTCCGTGCAGCGGGCTGGTGTCGCATCTGTTGAACAGGCTGGATGGTCAGGGGACGGCTTCGGAGGTGATTGCGTCACTGTGCGAGGGGATGGAGCCGGGGATGGCGGTGGAGGCAGCCAAGGCGGCGTGGCAGGCGCTGGAGTTGCTGTATGTGGATGGGGCGATTGCGGTCTAGAGCTAGACGCGGGGACAGGGGTTAACAGGATAGACAGGATTTAGTTGACCTGTTCCTTGGGGTAGTCGGCCTCGTCGTATGAGCCGTCATCGGTGGCTTCGATGTACTTGGAGGGGCACTTGACGAGGACGTTCTGGCTGTCGAAGACGCCGTCGGGGCGGTATGTGCCTTCGAGGATGATCTCGGAGTGTGGGTTGAAGAAGAGGTCGGGTAGGACGCCGTCATGCTGGGCGGAGACGAACTGTATACCGCCGTCTTCTTTGTCTGTGAGGGTGAAGTGCGCCATGGTGGAGCCGTCGGGTCGGACAAAGGTGTCCTCAACGAGACTGCCGCTTACGCGCACGAGCTTGCCTTCGGGCGTGGGGCCGAGGCCGGTTAGCTCGGTTACGGTGTAGGAGTACACGGTCGCGCTCTGGAAGGCGATGAAGCCAAGGTAGAAGAGCGCACCGAGCAGCACCGCGGCGGCGATGATGAACTTGCCTTTGCCGGCGAATAGGCCGGGGGATTCTTCTTCCATTTGGGGTTGTGCCGTGTCGTAGGTCATATCTGATCGCCCATTAAAGTGTGTGAGACTTCAGTGCTTGAGGCCACTAATTACATTTCCCCTCGCCCTAACCCTCTCCCTCAGGGAGAGGGGACTATTGCTCCGGGTCTATTTTAGCATCGAGGGCGCGTTTTAGGGTGTCGATTTCGCGCTGCATTTCGCGCTGTCTGCGGGACATGATGAAGACGTAGGCGAAGAATGCTGCCCAGGTGATGACATAGACGGCGAAAAGCCAGGGTAGTTCGGCTTCGCCGCGTTGCTGCTGGGCGGGCGTTTCAACCGTGGAGCTTACTATGGGTGCGCCGTCGTAGGCGGCTGCCACGGCAACGGGGGCGAGCGTGGCTGCCAGAAGGATGATGGCTGCTGCTGCGATGATGATGCTTCGCATTTGCGTCTCCGGAACGGGGGCTAGATTCCAGATGAGGATTTCACCCCCATCCTGACCTTCCCCCATCGAGGGGGAAGGAATAAATTATTGTGCTAGAAGCGTGCCGCGAATGACTGGTGCAGTCTGTCGAGTGCTGATTCGGCGCGGCGCAGGTGGAAGCGTTCGACGACGAGGTGTATGTAGAAGATCGTGAAGGCTAAGACCGCGACGAGGAGCGTCAAGTAAATCTTGTTGGAGCCGATGGCGTCGCGGTCGTTGGCGACAGGGCCTACGTTGAGTTCGGGATGGGCGGAACTCCACCAGACGGTTGCCATGTAGATGATGGGTGCGTCTATCGCTCCGAACAGTGCGATTACCGATGCGAAGCGCGCGCTCTGGGAGCCCTTCGGGGAGTAGGCGCGAACCATCAGGTAGCCGACATATATGAACCAGAGGACGAGGGTTGTGGTGAGCTTGGCGTCCCAGGTCCACCACCAGCCGAGATCGCCGCGCGCCCAGATGACGCCGGTTACAAGGATGAGGCTGGCGAAGACGACGCCCAACTCTGCCGTAGTGTAGGCGAGGTCGTCCCACCACTGGCTGCCGGTGATGAGGTGAACGATGCTGGCGACGGCTACGACGACGATGGAGATCATGCCGAGCCATCCGAGGGGAACGTGGAAATAGAAGATGCGCTGGGACACACCGAGGTTAAGCTCGGTGGGCACCCAGAGGAAGACCATGTATAGCGTAACGAGCATGAGCGCGGCGCTCGTTACCAAGAGACCGTTGCGGACTAGCATGCCACAGCGGTTAGTTCAAGGAGTTTCATGTTGTGTAATATATCACAATGTCGGGGGAGGGCGTAAGGGATTTTGTCGAGAGAGGCTATACGATGGATGCGCCGTCCACGAGCGTTTCGGCTTTGGCGCGGTCGTCGGCGGAGAGGGCTACGATTGCGTGGCCGTTTCTGCGGTCGACGATGTGGAGGCTTTGTATGTTCACGCCCGCATTCTTGAATCGCTCTGCCACTTTTGCCAGCGCGCCGGGCTCGTCCTTGAGCCTGAGAACGAGCGATTCGTCTGAGACCGTCTTGAATCCGGCGTGGGTTAGAACGCGCAAGGCTCCGTCGTCGTTGTCGGCTACCAGGGTGATGACTCCCTTCTCGTCCAATCCCTCGGCGCTGATTGATTCTATGTTGATCCCCTCGTCTGCGAGGGCGCGGCTGATGTCGGCTATGACGCCGACTTCGTTCTTAGCCATTACGATGATTCTGTTCATTATGCCGTTTATTCTCCTGACTTCGAACTCGCCTGCAGGTCGCGCAGGCAGTCGTCAATAACCAAGTCTATTTTTTCGCGAGTGACATGCGGCATTGTTATGAGGTGCGCGATGTCCTCATAGGGTGCGAGCTGCCACTTCCGTATGATTTCGGGTGACGGCTTGGGGAAGACCACCGTGACAGAGTTCTTGTTACGCCACGCGGGTATGCCGCTGTCGTTGAAACGGGTAACGGCGTACTCGGCGACCTCAATGCAGTCGTTAACAATTCTGCGGAAGCCGTCCGGTCCCTGCTGCTGGAATGCGTACCAGAGCATCATCGGTGTGATGGCGTTGCGCGAGCCTGTGAGGGTGGTGTCCAGCACGCCGACATACTCGATGGAGCGCGCGACGCGGCCTACATAGTCGCGCCTGGTGAGAGCGACGCCGCATGGCATGGGCGAGCCGATCATCTTATGGCCGCTGACCGCTACGCTGTCGAAGCCGGCGTCGAATCCGAATGGCTGCGGGTCGTCCACGAACGGGAGGATCATGCCGCTGAGCGCTGCGTCGGCGTGGATGTAGTAGTTCGTGATGGCGAGGTCGTCGGCTATTTCCCGGAACCGGCTTACATCGTCAATCGCGCCTTTCATGGTGGTGCCGATGTTGGCGATGAACACTGCGGGTACGTCGCGGTTGATGCGGACGGTCTCGTAGAGGTCGTCGTAGTCAATCTCACCGTTGTCCTGGCTCTTGATCATGATGTTGCGCGCTTTCAGGACGCGCAGAATCTTCACGACGCTGTAATGGGTGTCCTGCGAGAAGTACACGACGCCGTCAGGGAACATCTCGCGTCCCATGTAGAGGCCGTACATATTGCCCTCGGTGCCGCCGGATGTGACATATCCCCACGCATCGTCCTGCGGGAGGTGCATCATGTCGGCGAATCTGTTGATGACCTCGCGCTCCATGTCGTGTGTGTTGCTGAGGAAATTGCTGTCGTGGAAGGGGTCGCCGACGTTATTGGGGCAGTAGCTGAGGAAGGGTAAGAGGGCAGAGTAGTCGAAGTCCTGATTGCAGGGGTAGCCGACCTGACGGTCTCTAAGCTCGTCGAAGTCCTGCAGCAGGCCATCCAGGCGATCCTGCGTTTTCGTGTCCACTTTGGTTACCTCCTTCCTGTTTTCACTGGCATGCCAATACGCCTCTTTCTATGTACTGGTGGCAATTGCAGAAAGAGCGCTTTCGTTCATATTATCATGACGGGTTATCACGTTGGGTTAACACGTTGCCGTGTTCGCCAGCGAAGGTGTGCTCAACTCGCTGGTATAATGCCGTGGCAGAGTGTGATGAGAAAGACAGCCTTGTAGGAGGGCAGCGATGACGACATATACTTACGACCATATTCACCTGCGCAGTGTTTCGCCGATGGAGACTGCGAAGTACTTCGAGACGATGTTTGGCGTGAAGATCATCGAGTCGGTGCAGAGCGACGGGCAGCCACGCATTGACCTCGATGTCAACGGGCTGACGATATTTATTGCTGCTGCCGATGAGAACGTGCCGACGGGGCCCGTTGATCCCCACCTGGGGCTGGACCATTTCGGGTTCAAGGTTGATGACATCGAACAGGCCGCTGCCGAGCTGAAGGAGAAGGGCGCGGAGTTCGACCTGGAGCCGATGCAGCTTCGCCCGGACATCAAGATTGCGTTTGTTCGCGCTCCGGGCGATGTGCGGATCGAGCTGGTGCAGCGGATGTGATTGGCGGTCGCTTACGGATTGTGTACTGGACAAGTCTGCGTACTCGCCCAGTCTGCGGGAACAACCTAAAAGGCCTGTAAACAGGAAGCCAGACTACTGGGCGGTTATGCCGCCGTCTACGGCGAGTTCCGCGCCCGTAATCCACGAGGACTCGTCGGATGCGAGGAACAGGACGGCGAGCGCGATGTCGCGCACTACTCCGATTCGCTGCAGGGGGACTTCGTGCCTGCGTACCTCCATAGCCTCAGCGGTTGGCGTCGTACCCGCGAGCATTTCTGTGTCGATGGGGCCCGGATGGATTGAGTTGCAGCGGATGTTGTCGGCGGCGTAGTCGATTGCGACGGCCTTTGTCAGCAGGCGGACTGCGCCCTTTGATGCTGTGTATGCGTAGGGCGTCCCCTTGCGTCCGAGCAAGCCCGCAACGGACGAGATGTTGACGATTGAGCCGCCACCGGCTCGCTTCATTGCGGGAATGGAATGTTGGGTGCCCAGGTGGACGCCTCTCACATTCACGTCCATCATCTTGTCCCACGCATCTCTGTCATCGGAAGGCAGGTTGATGGCGGCGTTGTTTACTACGATGTCGAGGCTGCCGAAGCGCTCTTCCGCAAGCTCGACGGCTGCAGACCAGTCGTCGTCGCTCGTAACGTCGAGGCGCACGTAGGACGCATTGCCGCCAATCTCCCTGATCTGCCGCTCGACCGCCATGCCCTCGTCGTCAAGGACATCGCCGAAGACTACATTCGCGCCTTCCAGAGCGAATAGCAGCGCCTCATCTGCGCCCTGTCCTCGCGCCGCGCCGGTTATTATTGCCGTCTTGCCATCGAGTCTGCCCATGGTTCTACCTCGCTTGTCTGAGTGGAGTCGCTTAGTTCGACTTGCCTCGCATCCGGCATCGTGCTGCGGAGCTGCGTCATAGGATGCTCGTTCAGCATATCATTGGATGCAAGTGAGGGGCTGGACGGAGTGGGATGTAACTGCCATGGTTAACGGCATGGTAAAAGTGGCGCGGGGTTAAACTGCTGTTAATTCCTTTTGCGCCGTTTATCCGTTATAATTGCGTTGCCTAGCAGAGCGCCAGAGCCGGGAGGCGTGCCATGACAACCGATGATTATTCTTTCTCCAAGTTTTCGCAGAACACCTTCTATGAAGGGTTGAATGCTCAGCTCGTGGATATGGCTGACCTCAGCATGGACAGACGCATTGTGGACCTTGCGTGCGGCACGGGCGGTGTAACCAACCTGATTGTGGGACGCCTGAACAACGCCCGCGAGTCCGTGGTCATCGCGGTTGACCATTCGGCGGGTGCCCTGAAGCAGGCGATGGAGAACCTGAAGGACAGGCGCGATGCCGCCATTCAGTTCGTCCACAGCCAAGTCGAGGGGCTGTCCGATTCGCTCAAGGAGTCGGTGGATACGGTGGTCTTCTGCAACGCCATCCACTACATTCCGGACAAGGACGCGCTGCTCGACGACATCGCAAGGTCGCTGAATCCTGGCGGCAAATTTGCCTTCAATACATCGTTCTACGAGGGTAGCCATCCTCCTGAGAGCGAGGCGTACTATCGCAAGTGGATGTTCAAGTCGATCCGCACGCTGCGGCGCGAGTATGGCCTGAGGCCTGGCAGGGCGGAGAAGGTTGAGTCGCGCAAGCAGCTTACGGTGGACCAGTACCGTGAGCTTCTGGAAGCACATGGAATGACCATAGTGCGGCAGAACATTGAGACTGTGCAGGTGCCTATCGAGGGCTGGCTGGACATCAGCGGATTCCAGGACTTCATCGAGGGTACGCTGCCGGGCGTGCCACTGAAGGAAGCGAGCGAAGCGCTGCAATCGGGCGTGCGACAGACATTCGACGAGATGGAGATTACGCATGTGCCGCGAAGCTGGCTGGGGATTATTGCAGTGCGGAGCTAGGTGCAGTGCGGAGCTAAGATCCAACATGGATGCAACGGATGGAGAGGATTTTTACCTCCATCGCAGCCTTCCCCCATCAAAGGGGGAAGGTGTTTTTCGTTAGGATTGCGTAAGGCTTGGCACGAGTTCGGGTTGACTGAGATTCACATCTTCTCCTATTCAGAGTGAAGGGATACAGCGTGATTTCCCTATGACTCCTTTGTGGATAACTGACGCCGATGTCGAACGCCTGCTGACGGTTGAAGATGCCGTGCCGGTGGTGGAGGCGGTGCTGAAGCAGCAGGCGATATCTGCTGCGACCAACATGCCGCGCGGACACACGATTGCAGGGCCTGGGCTGATGCTGGCGCACATGACGGCTGCGCTGCACGAGCAGGGTGTGTTCGGGTTCAAGGTTTATTCCATCGTTGACGGCAAGTACCAGTTTTTCGTGCTACTTTACAGCGTGGAGACGGGGGACCTGCTTGCCGTGCTGGAGGCGAACCAGCTCGGACGGAGGCGGACGGGCGCGGCTTCGGGTGTGAGCGCGAAGTATATGTCGCGTGAGGACTCCGCTGAAGTGGGCATACTGGGCAGCGGATTTCAGGCGGGGGCGCAACTGGAGGCGATATGCAGCGTGCGCCCGATTGAGCAAGTGCGCGTGTACAGCCGAAACGCAGAGAACCGCAGTGGTTTTGCGCGTGAAATGGCGGAGAGACTTGGCATCGAGGTGCTGGCGGCGGTTACGCCACTTGAGGTGGTGGAGTCGGCGGATATCCTTGTTACGATTACGAACTCACCGAAGCCTGTGTTCCGTGGTGGGTGGCTTCGGCCGGGTACGCATATCTGCGCTGTGGGCGGCGCGAATGAGTATGTTACGGAGCTGGATGACGCCACGATCGGTCGGTCGGACTTCATCGCCGTGGACAGCATCGAGCAGGCGAAGATTGAGTGCGGGGAACTGCTGATGCCGACATCAAAGGGCTTGCTGCTGTGGGAGCAGGTGAGCGAGTTGTGGCAGGTGGTGGGCGGCGTGAAGGCGGGCAGGCGTGGTGATGACGACATTACGCTGTTCAAGTCGCTGGGGATGGCGATGTGGGACCTGGCGGCGGCGAAGTTGGTGTATGACAGGTATGTCGGCTAGAGGCTGACACGAAATACATGATTGATAGGATAGGGAGTTATCGGTGAGTACGATTCGGGCGATTACGCCTTTGGACGGACGGTATGCGACTCAGGTGAGCGGGCTTGCGGAGCATCTCTCGGAGTGGGCGCTGATAAAGCGGCGCGTGCAGGTTGAAGTTGAGTGGTTGGTGGAGATGGCGGGCTGCGCTGACATCTCGGATATGCGGGCGCTGACGGGTGCGGAGCGGGAGTATCTGCAAGGTCTGGTTGATGACTTCGATGACGAGGCTGCGAACCGTGTAAAGGCAATCGAGCGCACGACGAATCACGATGTGAAGGCGGTGGAGTACTACATCCGTGAGAGGCTGGCAGGGACGTCGCTGGAGGATGTTGGCGAGTGGGTGCATTTCTGCTGCACGTCTGAGGACATCAACAATCTGTCGCACGCGCTGATGGTCAAGGGTGCGCTGGAGGAGGAGTGGCTGCCACAGGCGCGCGCACTGGTGGACGGGGTGGCGGTGCTGGCTGAGGCGAATGCTGATACGGCGCTGCTGGCGCGGACGCACGGGCAGGCTGCGTCGCCGACTACGTTGGGCAAGGAGCTTGCGGTATTCGTGTACCGGTGGCGGCGGCAGATGCGGCAGATCGAGTGCGCGGAGTACCTGGGGAAGTTCAACGGCGCGGTGGGAAGCTACAATGCGCATGCGATCGCCTACCCGGATGCGGACTGGCAAGCCATATCGCGGGGGTTCGTGGAGCGGCTGGGGCTGACGCATAATCCGCTGACGACTCAGATCGAGCCGCACGACTACATCGCGGAGATCTTCCATGCGCTGATACGGTTCAACACGGTATTGCTGGACTTTGACCGTGATATGTGGTCGTACATATCCATGGGGGTGTTCAGGCAGAGGGCCGTCGAAGGTGAGGTGGGCTCATCGACGATGCCGCACAAGGTTAACCCGATCAACTTCGAGAACTCGGAGGCGAACCTGGGGATAAGCAATGCGCTGCTGGAGCACCTGGCGACGAAGCTGCCGGTGTCGCGTCTGCAGCGGGACCTGACGGACTCGTCTGCGCTGCGGAACCTGGGACCTGCGATCGGGCATGGTCTGGTGGGGCTGAAGTCGGCACAGCGGGGGCTGCGGCAGGTTGCGGTGGACGAGGAGCTGCTTGCCGCTGAACTGGATGAAGCGTGGGAGGTGCTTGCGGAGGCGGTGCAGACGGTGATGCGGAAACAGGGTGGGGAGGATGCATACGAGCTGCTGAAGGGGTTCACGCGGGGGCGGAGCGTTACAGGTGAGGATATGCGGAAGTTCGTGGGCGGGCTGGATTTGCCTGCGAGCGACAAGAAGCGGCTGATGGAGCTGACGCCGGCGGGCTATACGGGGATTGCGGGGGAGTTGGTGGCGAGGATGGATGGGTAGGATTAGTGGTGTCGGATGGTCATGCCGTTCGTGTTAGACTGTGCGTAGATATCGGGATGAATCAGGAGGTTGGCTCGTGGCAAGGAAAATAACCATTGCTGTGCCAGATGATATGGTGGCGGAATTGGAGGCGTTGGCACGGAACAAAGGAATCTCCGTTGAAGAGGCGTTTCTCGAAGCAGCGAAGAAGTATGTCTTTGTTCATAAGTTCCGTACAGTTGCCGATCAAATGACTGCTAAAGCTGAGGAAATGGGGATTTATTCTGAACAGGACGTGTATGATCGCGTCTCGTGAGAATAGTAATCGACACCAACTTCCTTATTTCTGCATTCATCCGCAATGGCGTCTGCAGAAGGCTCCTTGAACACTTCGCGCAGAGCAATCATACGATAGTCGTGTCAGATTTTATCCTGGAAGAATTTACCCGCACTCTTCAGCGCAAATTTGGATATGAACTAGGAGAGGTCGAGACTGCGACAGATACGCTCATGCCGGAGTTGGAAATCGTGGAGCCTGTGATTTTCGAGACACAAGTCTGCCGCGACCCGGATGACGATGCGATTCTTGGAACGGCGGTGGCAGGGAATGCTGACTGTATCGTTACGGGGGACAGCGACCTGCTGGTGCTTGAGAGATTTCAGGGTGTGGACATTATTTCGCCAGCGGAGTTTGCGGAGTACGAGGTGGGGCGAGCGTAGCGGATAGATTCGGGAGGACGCGAGAATGAGGATTGTCGGATATGTCATTCTTGCGCTTGCGGTCGTCCACCTGATCTATGCGGTGGTAGGCGGAGTAGCTTTCGGACTCGATGAGGGCGTGGGCGCGTGGGAAGTCTTCCTGCATCTTATACTTCATCCCATTGCTGCATTGGCCCTGGTGGTGATGCTGCTGAAACCCAGCACACTGGAAGTGGGATGGAGCCGTACTGTGATTGGTCTGCTGCTTGCGGCGAGTATCGGCGGGGATGTGCATGTGTTTCTGGAAGTCGGGGATGGCGGCTATACCGCGCAGTCGGTGCTTGCTCTGGTGTATGCGCTTGTTCCGCTGGTCGGGCTGGTATATGGTGTTGCCTTGCAGATTGATAGAGACGAAGCATCGGAGAGCCACATCTGATGAGCAAGATTCTGTTGACTTCACTGGCGGTCGCGGTTGCGCTGATGGGAGCTTTGACACTTTTCGTTTTGATGGGCGGCGATGTCGAGGCTGACGGTGGAACGCAAGACTTCGTGGGGAGCGGTACGGGGACTTCGGAGGTGGTGAATCCCGAGGAGTGCGATGAGACTGGCCGGTGCCGGCTGGAAATGGAGGGCGAGTTCGACGCGGGTGAGATGGATGCGGGTACTGTGAAGTTCATCGCTCATGACGACTGGTCGGGGGTTACGGGGCAGCATGGGTCGTGCAGCACGCCGGCTGAGGGACAGACCAGTTTCACCTGGGAGACGGCTGAGGGCGACGGACTGGTGATGACGCAAACGCTTGGGTTTGTGTGCCCTTCGGAGAGCGGCGACACCTGGCTATGGAAGCGGGTGCTGCGGATCGTGGAGGGTACAGGCAAGTTCGATGGCGCTACCGGATCGGTGTACATTTCGGGTACGAGAATGGTGGAGACGGGCGAGGAGACGTGGACTTTCGACGGCAGCATCGTTTATCCCATTGAGAGTTCGAAGCGAGACGGGTGTTTCAGGGCTTACTTCATTGGCGACCTGATTGTGATACCGCCGAGGGACCAGCCGCCGCCGGTGTCGCCGAGCCTGTCGTTCTGGCTTTGCGGGGATGATCTCAGCCTGCAGGGGCCGAATCCGCGCGAGGGGTACGAGATATTCAATCCGCGCGAATGACGGCTTGATGCTCCTGGAGAGGGGCTAGGATTGCTTCGTTTCTCTACGATTCCATCTGCTTTTGCTGGTACATCTGCTTACGGCGCTCGGCCTCTTCCCTGCCTGTTCGGAGCAGTTCACTGACATCGATGTCCTGCACGGCAGGCTCGAAGGCGGGGTGATTCCTTGATCCGAGTGCCACCCAGTAGCGGGAGCCGTCTTTGCTTCTGCCGAGATACTCCTCGTCGATGAGCAGGCGACGCAGACGCACATGGCTGAGGCGGCGGAGCGTGCCTCCGACCTCAGTCAGCCATGTTTTCAGTTCTTGATTCACCTCTTCTTCGGTGTACTCTGCCTTCAGGTCGAGTGTCAGAGTGATGCCCTTCGACAGGATGTGCCGGTCTCTTGCCTTGCGTGGCACGCCTCGCAGCCCGCTGTTGACGCAGAGCCGGACGAGGCGGTCGGTGAACTCCTCCCGGGTGATCGTGTCCATCGTCTTCTATGGCGCCGTCCCGTAGATGCGGTCGGGAACTACGATGACGACGGCGCGCTTGTCCTCGACCATTGCGCGGTCGTATTCGTCCCAGTCGGGATGCTCGCCTGATATGGAGCGATAGACGTCGCGGAATGCCTGCCTGAGTTCTTCGGGGTCGGTTGTGTCGGGCGCCAGGATGCGCGCCGTGCCTTCTAGGACGACGAATCCCCACCAGCTATCCTGCGATACGAGGAGTGAGCAGCGCGGGTCGCGGCGCAGGTTGAGGAGCTTGGCGCGGTCCTCGGTGGTTGTGAAAGCGGCGCCGTCGTCGTGGGCGCCGACTACTACGATGCTGAGCTGAGCCTGGCCGTTGCGCCGGAATGTGCTCAGGACAGCCTTGTCGTTGCTGGCGATGAAGTCGCGGATGTTGTCTGGGAGCATGGAATTCTCCTTGGTGCGAGGTTAGCGCAGCGGGTCTACAACGTCTAGAAATGGAAATCTATGGAAATCTGTATCTCGCGTGCAAATTCGACTGATGCCGTTTTCACGCATTAGTACGGCAGTGTGCAAATCGTGGAAGATGTTGCCGGAAATATATGGCAACTCGGAAAGGGTCTGAGATAGCACGGCGGCATGGCGTTCCGTGGACCTGAGAAGAGCGAATCCAGGTGAATCTAATATTGTCCGAATGAATTGCCAGGCATCCGCTGATGTCATAGGTGAACGCAGAACCCGGGGATGTGTACTAACTCGTAGGAACTCATAGCAGACATTCCATGTCAGGAATGCAGGAGAGGGGTCTCTACGAGCCTCTTCAATTGATTCCAGGCAGGGTTTGTGAAAGCCTGATGCCTCGTCTATTGCATACAGCAGTATATTCGTGTCGAAGACCAGCAAGCTACTCTTCTTCCATTACACGATAGAGCTCTGCGCGATTCGAAATATCAACCAAGTGTCCACCGCTGTTCCATCGAGGCAATTCGGGCAGTTGCTCGATGTCATTAGCAAACGACGCGCCTTCGTCCAAGACAAGCCGCAGTCCGGCTTCTACAAGCGCCGACATGGTTGTACCGCGCTTGGTAGCTTCTTCGCGCAGCCGCTGCATCACGGTGTCATCTATGTTCAAGGTAGTCTTCATTGTATGGTTAACCATATTGCTCATATGGTTGTATGTCAAGGAAGTAAATTCTTCTGAATTGGTAATCCCTTAAGGCTGAGTCAGGTCTATTTCGTACATGTCATAGTGGGAGTGGCTCATGCCGAGGCTCTTGTAGGTCTGCTGGGCGACGGAATTGGAGCGCTCGACGTAGAGGCGGATGCTACAGATGTCGCTGCGTCCCTTGGTCAATCCAAGAATATGCTCGTACATGGTGCGGTACACACCCTTGCGTCGCCAGGCGGCATCGACATAGACGCTCTGGATCCACCAGTGGTTGGCGTTGCTCCAGTCGCTCCACTCGTAGGTGATGAGCAGACTGCCGACGACTTCATCGGAGCTGGATACCGCGACAATGTAGAATCCCTTGAGCGGGTCGTCGAATATGGCTGTTATGCCCTGTGTGCTGACAGAGGGGTCTAGCGTTCTGTTTTCGGTTTCCATTGCCATCGCCTGCTGGAACTCGGCGATGCGGTCTATATCTGCGGGGGTTGCGTTACGTATGCTTATGCTCATAATGGCTTTCAGTTTATGATATGCGCGGACGATTGAAAAGAAAATGAGTGTTTTGAAGGGGGATTCAGCGAATTATGGATATATGGAAGATGGAGGACCTAGCGGTGGCGCATGCGGAACTGGGCGAGCGCTACCTGGAGTTTTTCACAGCGGAGACGGGTACGCTTAGCCTGGGGCTGTATGTGCTGCCGGCGGGCGACACTGACCCGCAGCAGCCGCACAGTGAGGATGAAATCTATTACGTGGTGAGCGGGTCGGCGCGGATGCAGGTGGGAGACGAGGACAGGGAGATCGGACCGGGCGCGGTCATATTCGTGGAGACGGACGTGCCGCATCGCTTCCACTCGATTACGGAGACGCTGGCGGTGCTGGTGGTGTTCGCGCCGCCGAGACGGTCGAGGGCGGGGGCGTGATATGCGCGTTCTTGTGCAGGATATAGTCGTGGCGCAACCATGTTAGAATGCGCGTTGCAATTGCTTTCTGTTTGAGGTGCTTGAGGGTATGGCGATAAACAAGGTTGTGGGGTCGTTCGATGAGGCGGTGGCGGATATTCCGGATGGCGCTATTCTGATGATTGACGGGTTTGCGGGGCCGGGTGGCACGCCGCAGAACCTGATTCGGGCGCTGCGTGACCATGGCGCTAAAGATCTGACGATCATCAGCAATACGGCGGGTCTTGCGAGCGTTATCGGCTTCGGCACGATTCCGGGGGATCGTCCCATCGACATCGGCATACTGGTGGACAACGAGCAGATCAAGAAGGTGGTGGCGTCTTTTCCGGTGTCGCCATCTCCGTCCCGACCTACTTCCTATGAGCGTGCCTATCGTGAGGGGAAGGTGGAGCTTGAGCTTGTGCCGCAGGGGACGCTTGCGGAGCGGATACGCATCGGAGGGGCGGGCATACCGGCGTTCTATACGCCTACGGGCGCGGGGACGCTGCTGGCAGAGGGCAAGGAGACGCGTGTATTCGACGGCAAAGAGCATGTGCTGGAGTATGCGCTGAAGGCGGACTTCGCGCTGCTGCGGGCGCACAAGGGCGATCCGCTTGGCAATATCGTTTATCGCGGCACTTCGCGCAACTTCAACGGGGTGATGGCGACGGCGGCGCGCACGACCATCATGGAAGTCGATGAGGTGGTTGAGGTCGGTGAAATCGACGGACATGGCGTGCATACGCCCGCGATCTATGTGAACCGCATTGTGAAGATTTAAGGTCTAGCAGGGCTGTTGCTATGGAAATCATAGTCACGATTCTGATTGTAGTCGCAATAGCCTGGATCGTAATCAGGTTCACTTCACGTCCTGCGGACTACACGGATGAGAAGGGCAGAACTCGCTGCGGGCGATGCAAGAAGATTGTGTACGACGATGGCGAGACGGCGCATAGCGCAGCGGAAAGCGCGGTGACCAGAGGCACCTATCTGCGAGCGTACTACGAGGGTCGTTGCGGCGAGTGGCATCTGACTTCTCAGGAGCCTCGTTGCTGACAACTTGGAATGATGGCTGATACACTGAGGCACTGAAAGACATAACGAACGAAGGGAGATAGACCATGAAGCTGGTATTTTTCGATGATTTCAAGCTGGGGGCGGTCAAGGGCGACAATGTGGTGGACCTGTCTGCTGCTGCGGAGCATATTCCGCATGTGTCTCCGCAGGACATCCTTTCGGGGTTGATTGCGGACTTCGATACGCACAAGTCTCACCTGGAGGAGGCGATTGCCGCGAGCGACGGTGTGCCGCTGTCGAGCGTGCGGTTGCGCTCTCCCGCGCCGGGGCCGCTGAACATCATCTGCATGGCCGTGAACTACATGGAGAACGGCACGCGCTCGGAGCCTGCACCGATAAATGCGTTCAACAAGTCGCCTAACGCTGTCATCGGAAACGGCGACACCATATTGCTGCCGGATGTGGGTTCGTCGATATTCGAGCACGAGGCGGAGCTTGGGCTGGTCATCAGCAAGCCCGCGTGGCAGGTCAAGGCGGAGGACGCATACGACTACATCTTCGGCTACTTGAACTTCATCGATGTGTCGGCGCGTGGGATACCGGCGTTCTACCAGATGAAGTCTCGCGAGACATTCGCGCCGATGGGGCCGTACCTGGTTACAGCCGATGAGATTGCCGACCCGCAGAGCCTTCCGGTGAAGCTGTGGGTGAACGACAGGCTTTGCCAGGACTTCAACACGGACGACATGGCGCATAAGATTCCGCGCGTCATTGAGTGGGTGACATCCGTCCATTCACTTGGACCTGGCGATGTTATAGCGACGGGCACGAACCACTTCGGGCTGAGCGCGATCCAGGACGGCGACACGATCGATATAGAAGTCGAGGGCCTGGGCAAGTTGCACCTGAACGTGCAGGACGATCTGAAGCGCACCTGGGGCCGCGAGACGCGCCACGAGTGGGAGTCCGCGGGGAACGAAGGCACGACGCCACAGCTTACGGGGAAGTATGCGTAGGTGACGCTGCTTTCGTGAAAGGAAAATATGTCCAGGGAGCCACGCCGTGACTGGCGCGCGGAGATAGGCAGGCACGAAGGCCGCGCCGCGCACGAGGCATTTGGCGACCAGATGTCTCTTCTGAGGATTCTCGTCCGCGTGGTTCTCCTCCCTTTCTGGTTGCCCTTCTACATACTCGGAGTGATAAAGAAGCGCCGAGAGATCAAGGCATTTGTCATTGACAGGGCAAGGAACCGGCTCGTGAATGACGACCTTATCCGCGAGATCACCCTGGCATGGGTGGAAGGGCACCCAGACGAATATCCGCTGGGCGAGTATGATCCGGGACTGGCTAAGCTCCGTCCGCGCTTCAGGCGTATCATCGAGGGTGAGAAGCGGTAGCGCGCCGACATCTACCGCGCACTGTGGATACAGGGCGCGGGGTTGATGATGTTAATGGTTGCGCTGTTAACACTCTTTAGGGCTTTTTGATGGAAAGAGAACCCCGTGCGGAATCAGGCTGATACGCACGGGGTCTTTGTTTGTGCGCTGTTTTCTCAAGATAGTCAGCAGGCGTATATTGCGTCTGCCGCCTGTATGTTCAAGGCGAGTTATTTTAGCTGAACTTTGTAGAGGGCGCAGTCGATGAAGGTGTATATGTTAGGCTTGGGTTTAGGTAGCACAACTTTTTGCCAGCCCTTTACACGCTTCACTTTAAGCCTCCGTTCATCCGCAAGTTGCTTCATGGCTCTGTCCACTTCTTGCTTGCCGTGTAGCGGATTGGTTTCATAATCGGGCCTAGTCGGCCACTGTATTTGATACTTTGCCTTTATGGCTTCCTCATTCTTTTTTAATGATCTACTATTGAGAACAGTCATGGTGACATTAGGATCCACTGGATAGCACCCGATAGGGGTGATCAAAGCGTATGCTGACGATGCTCCAGTTTCTAGTGCTGCTTTAAGCGCATTCATGTCTTTGGGCAAATGTTCAGGCTTGCGAGTCTTGCCGCGAATTCCAGGGGTATCGGTAAAAGGCGTCTTAACCTCAAACTTCGCAAGTGTCACTGAATTGTGTAATACGACGATGTCGTGCAGTTTATTGTAATGCTCTTTAGTCTGATTAGATGGAATTCTTACGCGCTCGCCAAATTGAGAGCGCAATGCAGTGCGGAACAAGTCCTCTATGGTTTTCTCATGCCGTCCGTAAGGTTGAAAAGCAATCTCACCAAGAAGGCGCGAACGTGAAGCCTCATTTACTAATTCGTCAAATGCACCGGTAACCCGATTGTCTATATCTCTTGTGTTCAACATATCCCTCCATAAAAAATCTTCAGATGCCAGAAACCAAGAAACGTTCCAGCATTTTAGGAACGTTCTCAGAAGATTGGGCGCAAGCCGCCCGCCGTATGTGTGCTGCCGGTTGCTAAGTCATAGTCAACCTCCTTATTTCACATGTCCCAGAAACGAAAAATACGCCCCCTTGCGAGAACGCTTATAGTGAAATGGGCGTATGTTCCCCACTCCGTTTCAACAGCATTATACTGCATATAGGTTTATGTCACCTAATCTCCCGTGTTTAAGCCGTGCATGGCTTCGGAAATCACTAATCTCGCTATCCTGAAAGTCCGCAATTCCATTAATGCAATCTCCAACCGCATTGTCTGACGGTGTAGAGCGCACATCGCTGCGGGGGTGGGCGGTGTTGCTGCTGTCGCACCTGCAGCTTAGCAGCTTGCGGTTGTCGTCGTTTGTGCTGGGGGTGTTCCTGCCGTTTATCGCGCAGGACCTGGCGCTGAGTCCGCTGCAAGCGGGGCTGCTGCAGGGTGTGTGGTGGGTGACGGCGGCGGTGGCTGTGCTGCCGTTCGGAGTGTGGTTTTCCCGCTTTAGTCCGGTGGCGGTTACGCGGCTGTCAATGTGGATCGTTGCGCCGTTGCTGCTGTTGCAGGGGTTTGCGAACGGATTCGCGATGCTGTTCGTTGCGCGGTTCCTGGCTGTGCTGTTCCACTCTCTGACGATTGCGGTGCGCCCGCTGTTGTTTCACCAGTGGGCGGTCAGGCGGCAGTATGCGCTAATCAATGCTGTGGGACTTTCCCAGCACAGTTTGCTTCTTGCGGTTGCGGTGAGCACGGGCGCGTTGCTGATAGTTGCGCTGGGGAGCTGGCGCGGCGCGTACTACCTGCAGGCGGGGTTCGTGGCGGTGCAGGCGGTGGTGTTCATGCTTGCGGCGCGGGAGAGCAGGGCGCCGGTGCAGGATATGGGCGACGCGCTGGCGAATCAGCCGACTAGCCCGCTTGCTGCACTGCGGAAATACAGGCAGGGCTGGCTTGTGGCGATAGTGATGTTCTCGCTGGCGTCGGTGTGGACGGGGATTGTTACTTTTCTGCCGACGCTGCTGCTGGAGGACAGAGGCATCGAGATAACGCTGGGTGGGCCACTGCTGGGCTTCCTGTACTACGGGCTGATACCGGGTGCGCTCGCGGGTGGATGGGTGAATCGTAAGCTGAGCAACCGGCGAGTGCTGCTTGCGGTGCCTGCTGTGCTGAATGTGGTGCTTGCGCTGGCGATCGTGCTGACTACGGATGCTGTGCTGCTGGCAGTGGCAATCACGGCGCTGGGGCTGGTGTGGATAGCGGTGCCCGCGATGGAGATGCTGCCGTTCGAGTTCGAGGGGATTCTGCCGCGCGAAGTGGCTGCGGTGAGCGCGCTGGTGGCGATGTTTGCGGGATTGGGGTTTGCTGCTGGTCCGATGATTGTGGGAGTTGTTGCGGAGGTGAGTGGGTCGCTGTTGACTGGGTTGGTGGTGATGGCGGTGTTTTCAGTCGTTGGCGTCATTGCGGGGTTGTTGTATCCTGTACGTCAGGTGGCTCAGAGCGGGGTGGCATCATGAATTGGAGCTTTACTTAATGGCTGTGACGGAAGAGAAATACAGGCTGGACAGGGAAATCATTGCTATGCGCGTGGCGAAGGAGCTGCAGGACGGCGATGTGGTGAATCTAGGCATCGGCATACCTTCGTTGTGCTCGCAGTTCGTGCCGGAGGGGCGCGATGTGCTGTATCACAGCGAGAGTGGGGTGCTGAACTTCGGGCCGATGGCGGAGGAGGGTGATGAGGATGTTGATCTGACGAACGCTAGCGGGCACTTTCTGGCGTGGTATCCGGGGATGTCGTTCTTTCACTCGGCGGACGCGTTCGCGATGATCCGGGGCGGGCATATAGATGTGACGGTGCTGGGCGCGCTGCAGGTGTCGGCGTCGGGTGACCTTGCAAACTGGATGCTGCCAGAGCGGGGAGTGGGGAATGTGGGCGGCGCGATGGACCTTGCGGTGGGCGCAAGGCGCGTTATTGTGGCGATGGAGCATACGGACCGCGGCGGTCAGTCGAAGGTGGTGCAGGAGTGCAGCTACCCGCTGACGGGGAAGGGCTGCGTTGACCTGATTGTCACGGACATTGCGGTGATGGAGGTGACGGAGGAAGGGCTGGTGCTGCGCGAGGTTGCGCCGGGCTGGACTGCTGAAGAGGTGCAGGCGGAGACCGATGCGGAGTTGGTGGTGTCGCCGGAAATGCAGGAGATCGAGCTGTAGATTCTAATGGATAGGACAACCCATTAACTGAGGGTTTCATGAACTAGCGAGGTTCAATACCAACGACGTTTGGAGAGGCCTCTGATCTATCTGGCAGATCCTCATTATAGGACACAACCAAGACTTCAGCGCGGAATGGCTTAATTTGGTCCACCATCGCCGTAATCTTGTCGATAGTCTCCCCGTACAAATATGGTTCATGGCACTGGATGCAGATTTCGGCGGGCACACGCTTTACCACAACCACAGTATCGTCCGGCAAGACACGAGGGATTGTTGTTTTGCCTTTCTTCAATGGACCCTGGCAAAAGTAGCATCTTCCGCTATTTTCTTGTTTTCCAGTCATCTTGCCATACCTCTTCATTCGGCATGTAAACGGTTACCATTAGCAATCTGTCTCTGATGTTATCCATTGCTATGACCGCGTGGAAAGGTTCCCCAGAATCTAGGTAGCCTATAACCAAACAGTCAGGAAATCGACGATGCGAATCAGGATAGATTTCTATGACTTCGCAGTTTTGTAGAGACCATTCTATTTCAGCGGCTGCAAGCCCTTCTGCGCTGAGCTTGTCATCGCTATGATATGACCAGATTATCTTCCGTCCAAGAAGTCCAGATTGATGTTCCTCGGCTTTCTGTCGAATAAATGCCTGATTATCTTCAAACAAGCTCATGTCCATCAGATTCTAGCACACTTCGGTATCCCTCCCTTGCTATTGTACGGTCTTCCGAAAGGTATCGCGACGGTTACACGATGCTGAAAGTCGAGCCTCTTTCGCCCTTGCTGACTTCTATTCGGACGGGGAAGGCTTCTTTCATCTGGTCGATGTGGGTGATGACGATTATCTTTTCGAACTCGTCCTGAATTGACTGGATGGCTTCGGTCAGGCGTTCCTGGCCTGCTCTGTCCTGCGAGCCGAAGCCCTCGTCTATGAACAGCACGGGGAGCGGTGCGCCTGAGCGTCGGGCAAGCAGGCGGGAGAGCGCGATTCGGAGGGCGAAGTTTATGCGGAACGCCTCGCCGCCGCTGAATGTGAGGTAGTCTCGAGTGCCTAGCTCGTCGGCGATGCGTATCTCAAGCTGCTCGGATGTGCTCTCGTCTAGTTCCAGTTTCAGGTGCATGCGGTTTTCGGTGACGCGGCCAAGGATCTCGTTGGCGTCGTCCTGTAGCTGTGGGATGGCGCTTTCTATGACTAGCGCCTGTATGCCATTCTTGCCGAATGCGACGGTCAACTCGTCGTAGATGCTCTTGTCTCGGGCGAGACGGCGATGCTCCTTCTCCAGATCGCGTATCTGAGCTTCCAGATTCTCGCAGCGACTGATGTTGTTCTGCAGCACGCCGCGGTCTATCTCTGCTTGTCGTATTTGTGTCTCCAGGTTCTCGCTACTTTGCACTGCTTCGCTGAGCTTGGTCGTGAGCGCCGGCAGGGATTCGATGTCCCGCTTCAGCGTACTAATTCGCTCAGCGGCGGCATCTATTTCCGCCTGCCGATTCGCGAGCATCTGGCGACCGGTTTGGAGGGCTTCACTGACACCGGGCAGGTTGGCATGCGCTTCGTTGAGCGCGTGGTGCGCGGCGTCGAATTTGCGCAGGGAGGCGACTTGCCGGCGGACTTGCTGGTGCGCTTCGGCGTCGTATTGGAGCGCGTCCAGGGAAGTGCCCAACTCTGCAAGCTCATTGCGCTCATCCTGCGCGAAAGACTTGTCTCGCAGGGTGCGCTCGGCGTCCGAGAGGGATTGGGACGCCTGCTGCAATTCGTGCTGGGCTTTCAGCGAGTCCTGTTCGTCACGCGCCAGATTTGCTTCATCAGCGGCGAGGGTACGGCTATCAGTGATTTGCTTTGATTCCATAGATGCCAGAGTCTGGGTTGATGTTTTGTGCTCGCGCGTGAGGTTTTCGATCTGGGTGTCGTTGTCATTGAACGATGCCCGGCTCGCCACGCCGATGCGCCGGTACTCCGCGCGTAAGTGTTGCTGCCCGTCGGGACCGAGCTGCTGGCTGCAGAGGGGGCAAGTGGTGTCGCCTTGTTCGAGCATGTCGAACTTCTGTCGGGTGTCCTGCATCTGCTCCATCAGACGCTCGTTGTTCTGCTCAAGCGTCTGGATGCGAACGGCGATTGCATCGGTGTCCGTGCGCTGTCGTTCGATTGAGGCGGCCTGCTGCGTGAGAGCAGTGTTCCGGTGCTGCATCGCAGTCTGAAGTTTCTTGATTTCCGGCAGGCGGTTTACGCGCGGCTCCAACTCGGTGGATATTCGGTGCCGCAATGTCTTCACCGTGGACGCGATGCGCTCTTCCTGTCGCGCTATGGTCTGCGAGAGGGCGGCGATCCGTGCGTCAAGGCGGCTCTTTTCAGATAGGGCGATGTCAAGTCTTTCAATCTCTGCCTGTGCAGTTTGAAGTGATTCGTAGCCGCTCAGGATTTGAGGCGCGTCTGCGATTGTGGCTTGATATGCGGCGATGCGCTTTTCGTCTGCGCCGACTTGCCGTTGCAGGCGGACGGTGTCGGCCTGGGCGGACTGAGTTCGCTGCTGGAGCGCAGTGAACTCGGATGCGAGCGCCTGGAGTTGCTGCACCTCACCGCGAAGCGTCTCGACTTGCTTGCGCTGCGCTTCGGCTTGGGGTGCAGCCCTGGCGATATAGGCGTCAATGTCGTTCAGGCGGCTCTCGTACTCGGGCTTGCGTGCAGTTTCCTCCGAGTGGAGGCTAATCGCGGTGAGCGTCTGTTGTATCTCGGTCTGGATGCTGCGGCTTCGGGCGTTGGCGTCTTCAGACAGACGCTGGTAATAGGACAGGTCCAGGACTTCGGCGAGGCACCGCTTGCGCTCGGTGGGCGTGCTGGTGGTGAACAGGTCTGCTTGGCCCTGCGCGAGGTACGCGGTGTTGACGAAGGTCTTGAAGTCCATGTTCAGGATTTCGCTGATGCGTGCGTTCGTCTCGCGGACGGAGTTTCGACTTATGGAGCGAAACGATTCGCTTTCGTCGTCGGTCGCGATTTGCAGCTCGAGCGTGGTCCTGCTGCTACGACCGCCGGTGCTGACGGTGTGCCTGCGGATGACGCGGTATCGCTGGTCGCCTGATGTGAAGTCCAGCTCGACGCTCATGTCGGTCTGCCCCATATGCACCAGGTCGGCGATTCGTAGGGCGTTGATCGTGCCGGTGCCGGTTGGTGTGGCGCGCGCGATGCCCCAGAGAGCCCATGTGATGGCGTCGAGGAGGGCGGTCTTGCCGTGGCCGTTGTCCCCGCAGAGGCAGGCAACGTGGATGCTCTCGAAGTGCAGGGGCGGCACGTCGTCGCGGTAGCACATGAAGTTGTTGACGGTGAGTCTGAGGGGGATCAAGGGGGCCTCGTTGCTGTTGATGATGACTAGTGATGGTAGGAGGATAGCATATTGAAAGAGGGTCTTGGCAGGACAAAATTATGTACCGTACGCGGGTGAATTACGAAAGTGGTATCCTCTGTATGCTAGGTCTGGTACGAGGCAAGATGTTATGGCAATGGAAGAAATAGACATAGAAGTCCCCTCCAATGAAATTGAAGCATTTTGCAAGAGATGGGACGTCGTCGAGCTGTCGGTATTCGGTTCGGCGCTTAGGGACGACTTCACGTCCGAGAGCGATATCGATCTGCTGGTCTCATACGCGGACAGCGCGCGGCATGGCCTCTTTGCTTTGGTGCGCATGCGTAACGAACTTGAGAGCATTTTCGGGCGAGAGGTGGATATTGTCAGTAGGCGTATGGTTGAAGTCAGCGGGAACAGAATAAGGCGTGACGCGATACTGAGTTCTGCAAGGGTCGTATATACAGCGGGATAACGCGCTTCTCTACGATATTCTGGAATCCGCTCAGCTTGCAGTGTCCTACTTGCGTGAGAGTTCCATGGTGGACTTCCTAGAAAATGTACAGCTTCAAGATGCCGTGGTACGCCGTATTGAAATCATTGGCGAGGCAGCGGGGCGCGTAACAGAGGAGACCAAAGTGTCTTTTCCCAACCTGCCTTGGCAGGACATGACGGACATGCGTAATTTTCTGATTCACCAGTACGGCGACGTAGACCCGCAAGTCGTGTGGGATACTGTCAAACTGGACCTGCCGCCGTTGATTACGGAGTTAGAACGCGTAGGTGACCAAGGATAGTCCCTATACCTTGTACTCAGCTGGTTTAGTTACGCTACTCTTGCTTCCGATACTCCGGCAGGGGCTTGATGCTGTAGTTGGCGGCGCCTCCGATTAGGCTTTCGACGGCGGCGCGGGCGGTGTCTAGGGATGTGAAGCAGGGGATGCGCTGATCTACTGCGGCGCGGCGGATTTCGAAGCCGTCTTCGAGGGATTCGCGGTCGCCTTCAATGGTGTTTACGACTGCCGATACGGTGCCGTCGGCGACGATGTCCACCGTGCTGGGGTGCTCGCCGGTGTGTGCCTTGGGGATGGCGAAGGCGTCGATGCCAAGCCCGCGGATCATGCCTGCCGTGCCCTCGGTGGCGAACAGGCCGTAGCCTGCCTCGGCGAGCTGGCGAATCATTGGGACGGCGTCCGCCTTGTCGCGGTCGGCGATGGTGAGCAGGATGGAGCCTTTCTCGGGCAGCATCATGCCGGATGCGATCAGTGCCTTGGCGACTGCTGAAGAGAAGTCGGTGTCGATGCCCATGACCTCGCCGGTTGACTTCATCTCAGGGCCTAGGTAGGTGTCCACGCCCGAGAGCTTGGACATGGAGAAGACGGGTGCCTTCACGGCGACGAGCTTCTGGCGCTTCCACAGGCCGCCCTCGTAGCCTGCCTCAGTGATGCTCTTGCCGAGCATCGCTTTAATGGCAAGGCGAATCATCGGCACGCCCGTTACCTTCGAGATGAAAGGGATAGTGCGGCTGGCGCGGGGATTGACCTCGATGACGAATACCTGCGTATTCTGATTGCCATTTGTGCCGCCTGTCGCGGGACTGCGATATGTCTCGCCGCCAACGACAACATATTGGATATTCATGAGGCCCTTGACCTGAAGGGCACGGCCTATGCGCGTTGTGTAGTCCACGATGGTGTCGACTTCGGCTTCGGTGAGCGTGACGCCGGGGTATATCGCCATGGAGTCGCCGCTGTGGACGCCCGCGCGCTCGACATGCTCCATGATGCCGGGGATTAGTACGTTCTCGCCGTCGCAAACGGCGTCCACCTCGACCTCGCGGCCCTCGAAATACTTGTCTATCAGGACGCGCCTGCCCATGCCCGCTTCGAACGCGTGGGTCATGTAGCGCACAAGCTCGGTGGCGTTCTGCACGATTTCCATTGCTCTGCCGCCGAGTACGTAGCTGGGACGTACCAGCACGGGATAGCCGACGCGCTGCGCGACATTGAGCGCCTGTTCGAGGTTGCTGACCGCTGCGCCGGGAGGATTCGGGATGCCTGTCCTAGCTAGGAACTCCTCGAACAGGTGGCGGTCTGAGGCGATGTCGATGGAGCGGGCGGTTGACCCGAGAATGGGCATCTCAACGCTGTCGAGGGTCTGCGAGAGGTTGATTGCTGTCTGGCCGCCGAACTGCACGATGGAGGGCGGGAAATTCAGCTCGGCATTGTCTCCGGGGACTGCCTCATTTTCCAGGATGTCCAGCACGCTCTCTTCATCGAGTGGCTCGAAGTAGAGGCGGTCGCTGGTATCGAAGTCGGTGGATACGGTCTCAGGGTTAGAATTCGCGATGATGCTGGAGACGCCTTCCTCACTGAGCGCCCACGCCGCATGCACGGAGCAGTAGTCGAACTCGATACCCTGCCCGATGCGGATGGGGCCGCTGCCGACGACGAGCGCTTTGCTTGTCTGCATCGGAGTGGCTTCGTTCTCTTCCTCGTAGGTGCTGTAGAAGTACGGTGTGAGAGCCTCGAACTCGGCGGCGCAGGTGTCCACCATCTTATAGACGGGGCGGAGGTCCCACTGGTGGCGCAGGTCGCGCACCTCTTGAGACGTGCGGTCGGTCAGTTCGCCTATTTTTTCGTCCGAGAAGCCCAGACGCTTGGCGCGCCAGAGTACATCTTCGTCGAGATGCGAGGAAAGCAGTTCCTCCTCCATGAGTGCGATGTTCTGGAAGGCGCGGGTGAACCAGGGGTCTATGCCGGTTGCGCGGGAGAGGGCTTCGGGGCTGACGCCGCGCCGCATGGTGTAGAGCAGCGCCCAGAGTCGCTCGTCGTTGGGGTGCAGGGGAAGACGGGCTTCGTCCAATCCTTCGAGCGATGGGGTAGGGGTGTCAGGCGTGTTGCCATTGCTCGGCTTGTCCATTCCCCAGCCGGCGTCTTCCCAGAGGATGTCGCGGTTGGTGATTTCGAGGGAGCGCACCGCCTTCTGGAATGCTGCTTCGAAGGAGCGGTCGATTGCCATGACCTCGCCGGTCGCCTTCATTTGGGTATTGATGGAGCGGTCGCCGGCGGGGAACTTGTCGAAGGGCCAGCGGGGTATCTTGACCACGCAGTAGTCTAGGGCGGGCTCGAACGCGGCGAGCGTCTGTTGGGTGACGGCGTTGGGGATCTCGTCAAGGCGCTTGCCAACGGCTATCTTTGCCGCAACGCGGGCGATGGGATAGCCGGTCGCCTTGCTTGCCAAGGCGGAACTGCGGCTGACGCGCGGGTTGACCTCGATGATGTAGTACTCGTTGTCCTTGCCGCCACCGCCGGGAAGCGTCTCGGCGACGACATCGCCGGCTGCGAGCGCCATCTGGATGTTGCAGCCGCCCTCGATGCCGAGCGCGCGGATGATCTTCAGGCTGACGGAGCGCAGAAGCTGGTACTCCTTGTCGGACAGCGTCTGGCTGGGCGCGACGACGATGCTGTCGCCGGTGTGGACGCCCATGGGGTCGATGTTCTCCATGTTGCAGATGGTGATGCAGTTGTCGGCGCCGTCGCGCATCACCTCGTACTCGATCTCCTTCCAGCCGATAAGGGAGCGTTCGAGGAGAATCTGATTGATGGGGCTTGCGGCGAGACCGCTTGCGACGATGGTGTTGAACTCGTCCATCGTGGTGCAGATGCCGCCGCCGGTGCCGCCGAGCGTGTATGCGGGGCGCACGACGAGGGGTAGGGGCAGGTCTTTCAGTGCCTCGTGTGCTTCTTCCATTGACTCGACGATTGCGCTGGGGAGCACGGGTTCCCCGATGTCTGATAGCAACTGGCGGAACAGCTCTCGGTCCTCGGCGTTGCGGATGGTGTTCAGGGGTGTGCCGAGCAGTCGCACGTTGTATTCGTCCAAAATGCCGGCGTCCGCGAGTTCAACGGCCAGGTTCAGGCCGGTCTGACCGCCGAGCGTGGGCAGGATGCCGTCGGGTCGCTCTGCGGCGATAATGCGCCTGAGCACCTCGACGGTGAGAGGCTCGATATAGACGATGTCGGCGATGTCCTCGTCGGTCATTATCGTGGCGGGGTTGGAGTTGACCAGCACGGTGGTTACTCCCTCTTCACGGAGCGCCTTGCATGCTTGCGTGCCGGCGTAGTCAAACTCCGCCGCCTGCCCGATGATGATGGGGCCGGAGCCTATGACGAGGACTTTGGAAGGTTTTTCGTAATCTGTTTGCATGTTCCCTTTTGTTTTCTTTGCTTTTTCTTAGCGTTGTGTCGGTTCGTAAAGTGCGAGTTCGGCTACTCGTTGAAATCCTTTATCGAGAGTATAAAGAGGCACATTGTGCCGGATTGCGGTTGCGGCGATTATAGTGTCAAAGTCGGACATCGTATTGCCTTCGCGTAGGAGACGATTGTTCAACCTTGAAGCTATTATCCAAGTCTGCTGGTCCATATCAAGGTAGTGAAAGGACAAGAAGCTGTCGATGAGAAATTCTAATTCTGCCGCGGACCTGGCAACCCGAATGCACTCCATCATCACAGCACCGGTTACTGCTACTTCTCCTGAAGTCAGCAGGGCGGCGAGTTCTATGGCCTCTTTAGAGTTGGGCAGTTTCTGTACGTGAATGAAGACTGAAGACTCCACTAGAATCATCGGTCAGAATCCCTTCCAATGGAGTCTAGGAATTCGTGCCTCTTTCTATTGGCTTCCTCAACTTCCTTGCTGTAATCATCAACGACTATCTTGCCCCAGGAGTCGATGAACTCTTGAACTTGCTTCCGGCGTATGTATTCCTTCAGGGCAGAGTTGACTGCCTTGCTCTTCGTCTTCTCTCCTGTGGCGTCAACCACCTTGTCTAGGAGAGCACTGTCAATATCGAGAGTGGTTCGCATCATTCACCTGCACTTTCAATCGGCATCACATTTTGATGTGTATGATTGGCATCATTGTAGCAGGTCTGCAGTTGTGTCGTCAGTGTTGACTGATACCATTTGCTTTAAGATACTCTGCCATCTTGTCGGGGAAGTTGACGGTGGCGCCGTCTGCGCCTACATCTACGGCGTGGCGCATGAGGTCTTCGTTGAACAGGCCGTGGCAGCGAACGACGAAGCCTTCGCCGTGGAGTCTGTCCACCAGTTCGGGAGTTGTCAGGTCGGCGCGGGGGCAGATCTGCATGAGGCCAAGTTCTTTGGACTGCGTGATGATCGAGTCGTCCCAGGGGACATTGCCCATCGGTACGAGCCAGCCCTTTGGCAGCTCTGAGTCATAGGCTGCCGATTCTTTCATCCACTCGATCTGGAACGAGGTTATGGTTACGCTGTCGGTCAGGCCGTATCCGCGAACCATGTCTATTGTGCGGCGCGCAAGGCCGCCTGCAATTTCGCGTTGCTTAATCTCGATGTGGAAGTGCAGCTTGCCCTTGTAGTGCTCCAGCGTCTCGCCGAGGGAGCGGATACGCTCGCCCGCGTACTCAGTGCTGAACCAGCTTCCGGCGTCCAGCGCGCGCAGCTCATTCAGGGTGAAGTCTGCCACGCGGCCCTGAGCGTCGGTTGTCCTGTCCACGGTGTCGTCGTGGATGACAACGATGTGGTCGTCACGGGTCAGATGGACATCGAGTTCGATGTGGTTGACGCCCATTGCCAGCGCCTTGTCGTAGGCAGCGAAGGTGTTCTCGGGGGCGTAGGATGATGCGCCGCGATGGGCGATGGTTATGAAACTCGGCACTGGTTATTTGCCCTCCGTATCGTCGATCATCTCCATGAAGCGGTCGAACATGTACTCGTTGTCGAGGGGGCCGGGCGACGCTTCTGAGTGGTACTGGATGGTCATTACCGGCAGTGACTTGTGGCGGATTCCCTCGACGGTGTTGTCGTTCAGGTTGATGTGGCTGACCTCGACCTCCTGCGGCAGAGTGTCGGCATCGACCGAGTATCCGTGATTCTGGGAGGTGATATGCACGAGGCCGGTCTGCAGGTCCTTGACCGGGTGGTTCGCGCCGCGATGGCCGAACTTGAGCTTGAAGGTGCTGCCGCCAACCGCGCGTCCGACGACCTGGTTGCCGAGGCAGATGCCGAATACGGGCAGCTTGCCTAGCAGTCCTTTCGTGGTCTCTACGGCATAGTCGAGAAGTTCAGGGTCGCCGGGTCCGGGTGAGAGCATAACGCCGTCCGGGTTGCGGTCGAGGATGTCCTGCGCCGTTGCGGTCGCTGGCATGGCGATGACTTCGCAACCGCGGGAGCGCAGCATGCGCAGGATGTTATATTTCAGGCCGAAGTCGCTGACGAGAACTCGTCGGGTTGTCTCGGGTGCGGGCGTCTGCCAGAGGGGATTGTCCCAGTCATAGGCACTCTCGGTCGAGACCTGCCGTACGAAATCTAGGTCGCCGTATGCGGGCATATCCTCCAGGCGGGCGAGCGTGGCCTCAGGCGGCTCGTCAACGCCGATTGCGCCCATCATGACGCCCTGCGTGCGGAGGCGGCGGGTGATGGCGCGGGTGTCGACGCCGCTGATGCCCGCGATGCCCTCGGATTGCAGGTAGGCGTCGAGGGTCATGTCGCTCAATGAGTGGCTGGGGCGCAGGCTGTGCTCGCGCACGACGAAACCGGAGACCTGCACCTTGCGCGATTCGATGTCGCGGGAGTTGATGCCGTAGTTGCCTATGAGCGGGTATGTGGGGACGACGATCTGCCCGGCGAAGGACGGGTCGGTGAGCATTTCCTGGTAGCCGGTCATAGATGTGGCGAAGACGACCTCGCCGAATGCGGAGGCCTGCGCGCCGAACGCGTAGCCGCGGTATGTGGAGCCGTCTTCGAGGACTAAGTGGGCGGGGTTAGTCATTTTAGCGTCTTTTCCCATTTTTCCAAAATTAGCGATAGACTTCTCGTCGGTGTTGAACACGGTGAACGGTAATAACTCGTTCTCTGTCATCTATGTCGTACAGGATGCGATAGACACCCACGCGCAAACTGTAGTCCGTTCTTCCGCGAAGTCGCTTCGTGCCCCGTGGACGTGGATTTGCAGAGAGACTGTCGATACGCTCGCCTAACAGTCTTGTATATTGTGAGTGGATTCGCCCGATGTCTCTGATGGCGCGAGGCATCGTGAGGACCCTATACATCAATCCCCTTTGATCTCAGTTCCGCCTTTGCCTGCTCCCAGGGAATCGCCTCTTCGCCTGAATCGCGGCTTCGCCTAATCTCCTCCGCGTCCTCTAGGTCTTCGAGTAGAGTCAATAACTCTTCCCAAGCAGCATAATCTATCTGTACTGCGGTCTTGTTGCCGTCGGTGTCAGTAACAAAATGGGCATTACCTATTAACTCATTCGTCTTCATCTCTTCCTGCTTCCTTATAAATTCATACCGGGCCTCATCAACATACTGCCAGTCATCTTTCGGAATCGATGCCGATTGCATCTGCGTCAATTCTATATCTTACTTCGACGATTCCTTAGCATAAATCCTGTCAAGAGCCTCGCGCACTTCCTTATTTGATAGCCTCTTCATTGGTAAACTACCTCTCCCGCAACCACCGTAGCATAGACGCGGCCTTTCAGGGTTGCGCCCTGGAGGGGGGTGTTCTTGCCTTTGGAGGCGAATTGGGTGGTGTCGACTATCCATTCGGCGTTGGGGTCGATGATGGTGATGTCGGCGGGTGCGCCCTGCTTCAGGGTGCCGAGATCGTTGCGGCTCAGGAAGCGGGCAGGGGCGAGGGTTAGCTTCTCGATGAGTAGGGGCATTCCTATCGCGCCGCTGTGGACGAGGGACATGAGCTGGCCGAGCGCGGTTTCGAGGGTGCTGATGCCGAATGCTGCTTCGTGGAAGGTGCATTCCTTGTCGGTGCGGTTGTGGGGCGCGTGGTCGGTGGCGATGAGGTCTATCGTGCCGTCTCGCAAGCCCTCGATCATCGCGTCCATGTCGGTCTGCTCGCGCAGGGGCGGATTGACCTTGGCTAGCGTGTCGTAAGCTGCGGGAGTCAGAGGATCGTATGCTCCTGAGCCGTTTATGCCTTCGGCTGTTCTGCCGAGAATCGCCTCGTCGGTCAGAGTCAGGTGGTGGGGTGTCACTTCGGCGCTGATATTCGTCATGCCTCGCTCTTTGGCGCGGCGCACGAGTTCGAGCGCGCCGGAGGTGCTGAGGTGCGCCACATGGTAGCGGCCGCCGGTGAGCCGGGCGAGGTCGATGTCGCGGGCGACCATGATGTCCTCGGCGGAGTTGGGGATGCCCTTGACTCCGAGCCGGTTGGATATCCAGCCTTCGTTCATCGAGCCGCCGTGAAACAGCTCCGGCTCTTCGCAGTGGTTGATGATGGGCAAGCCCATCGCGGAGCTGTAGCTGAGCGCCTGCCGCATGATGTTGGAGTCGGCGACGGGGTTGCCGTCGTCGCTGAAGCCGATTGCGCCCGCCTCCGCGAGTTCGCCCATCTCGGCGAGCTGCTTACCCTTGCTCTGCTTGGTTACGCAGCCGATGGGGAGGACGCGTACTGCAGCTTCGTCGCGTGCCTTGCGCAGGACGTACTCCAACGTGGCGGCTGTATCCATTGTGGGGTTGGTGTTGGGCATGGCGCAAACGGTGGTGAAACCGCCGCGCGCTGCGGCGAGTGTGCCGGTCGCAATGGTCTCCTTGTCCTCGAAGCCGGGCTCGCGCAGGTGGCAGTGTACGTCTATGAAGCCGGGTGAGACGATCATGCCGGTGGCGTCGATGACCTCGGCGTGCTCGGGCGGGTCGATGTGCTGGGCAATGCCGCTTACCACGCCGTCCTCGATCAGCAGGTCGTGGATGCCGTCTATGGCCTGCGATGGGTCTATCAGCCGTCCGCCTTTAATTAGCAGCATCACTTATCTCTTTCATCTTGTCCAAGATCGCGTTCACGTGCGGGTGTACAGGCACGTCGGGGCCGCCGTCCCACCAGGCGTATTCCACTACCAGCGGGTCGTGCGAGATGTCCACATCGCCATCTACTTGTACGCTGAAAACATGGTGGTGGTTGTACTTGCCGTCGTGTGTGAACAGGTATTGAACGGCGGTTGCCGTGAGTGTCGTCTCTTCGGTCAGCTCGCGCGCCACGGCGGTTTCAGGGGACTCGCCTTCGTCGATGCCGCCGCCGGGAAGCATGAACGCGGGCCTGAACTTGTCGCGCACAACCAGAATACAACCGTCGCGCTCGACTATTGCTGTGGCTCGCTGGCGTGGTGTTTCGTTCAAATTATCCCCTTGATGTTGTATCTCTAGATTCCCGCCTTTACGGGAATGATGATTGCTTCCTCACCTTAGCCCACTCTCCCTCGGGAGATTGGTTTATGAAACGCGGGGCGTAACGGCTGCGTAGAGCAGCGCCATTCGTACTGCGACTCCGTTTGTTACCTGCTCTTCGATGACTGCCTGCGCGCCGTGCGCCACTTCGGGGTCAATCTCGATGCCTTCGTTCATGGGGCCGGGGTGCATCACGAGCGCGTTGGGTTTGGCGAGTTCCATGCGGCGCGGGTTGATGCCGTACATCCGGGAATACTCGCGCAGCGTGGGCAGATGCCCGGCTAGCTGGCGCTCCGTCTGTAGGCGCAGCGCCATTACCACATCGGCGTCCTCCAGCGCGCGTTCCACATTCGTCTCAATTTTCACGCCGCTGAAGGGATGGTCGGATGCGTCGCTGCCGTTGCTGCGGATGCCGCCCAGGAAGTCGAGGGGAATCAGCGTTGGCGGTGCGCAGAGGGTTACATCGGCGCCCATTTTGGTCAGGCCCCAGAGATTGGAGCGCGCCACCCTGCTGTATAGCAGGTCGCCTACTATGACGACCTTCAAGCCTTCGATCTTGCCGAGATGTGACTTGATGGTGAACAGGTCGAGTAGCGCCTGTGTGGGGTGCGCGTGCATGCCGTCGCCGGCGTTGATGACGGCGGAATCCAGGAAACGCGACAGGAAGTGCGGTGCGCCGGAGTGCGGGTGGCGCACAACTATGATGTCGGCGTTCATAGCTTGCAGGGTTAGCGCGGTGTTGTAGAGGGACTCGCCCTTTTCCACGCTACTGCCGCTGCCGGAGACGTTGATGACATCCGCGCTGAGAATCTTGCCTGCCTGCTCGAATGAGACGCGGGTGCGCGTGCTTGCTTCGTAGAAGACGGTGATGACCGTCTTGCCGCGCAGGGTGGGAACTTTCTTGATGTCGCGCTGCAGGACTTCACGCATCACCTCGGTGTTCTGCAGGACCATCTCGATTTCTTCGCGTGAGAAGTCGTCGAGGTCGAGGATGTGGCGGGGCGCTGAAGGTCGGGCGCCGTTCGTGGGTGCAGGTGGCGCTTGCCTTACGGGTCCGCGGCGGCTGGCAGTCGTCATCAGTCGTCCTCCCTCAGCAGGGCTATCTGGTCGATGCCGTCAATCTCGCTCATATAGACCTGCACCGATTCTTCGCGGGAAGTCGGTACGTTCTTGCCCACATAATCGGGGCGGATGGGAAGCTCGCGGTGTCCCCTGTCCACGAGGCTGGCGAGCTGAATCTCGCGGGGGCGACCGAAGTCGTTGAGAGCGTCCATTGCGGCGCGGATGGTGCGGCCTGTGTAGAGAACATCGTCCACCAGAACTACGCAGCGGCCATGCACTCCGGATGGAATGCTGGTGTGCATTAGGGGGCGACCGCGCTCGGCGATGTCGTCACGGTAAAGGCCGACATCGAGCTCGCCGACGGGCACATCCGCGCCTTCGAATTGCTGTATGAAGGTCGCGATGCGCTTGGCGAGCCAGACTCCGCGGGTCTGGATGCCGACGAGCACGAGGCCGTCCACGCCGCCGTTGCGCTCCAGAATCTCGTGCGAGATGCGAACCAGCGCGCGGCGGATTTCGTCCGCGCCCAGAATGCTGCGTTCGACTGCGCTGTCGTTCTCTGCCAGGGAATGCTCCAACAAAAAAACCTCTTGCACTCGCTGGCAAGAGGTTATGCATTGGCTATGTGCGACTGGGGCGCACAATCACTGCTATGCTTTCGTCCCTTGCCAGCCTCTCGGGACTGACTTAAAGGGGGTAGCTATCAAATTGTTGCGATTATTGTACAGGGAAAGGCAGAGATGCTTCAAGCGATACTTTCAGAATTTCGAACAGATTGTGCCCACTGAATATGTCCCGTCAATCTTGATTATGCCCGTAAGCCTACCTACCGCGCCTTGACGCCCTTTCTCGCAAGCCAATAGAATAGCGGCGAAACACCCATAGCGCGGCTTGAGCCGATTGTGCCGCGATGGGATGGAGCGGTGTATTGGCTGATCTGATTGAATTGGAGTCCATGGGCGGCGTGGTGGCAAGGGCGCGCGGGGATGATGTGGAGATCGTAGTCTGCGGTTTCGACGCCCAACCCGGTCATGTCATCTGGGGTTTGCCGAAGGGCACGCCCGAGGACGGCGAGACGCGAGAGCAGACCGCCGTGAGAGAGGTAACGGAAGAGACGGGCCTGGAGGTCAGCATTGACGAGTTCGTCCAGAGCATTGAATACTGCTTCGAGCGGTATGGCGATGGCGCGGACTGTCACAAGGTGGTGTACTTCTACCTGATGAGCGCGAATGGCGGAGACCTGTCGCTCCATGACCATGAGTTCGACTATGTGCGCTGGCTTTCCGCGACGGAAGCCATTAGAACGCTGACTTACGATAACGAGGTCAAAGTTGTTAAGAATGCCCTTCACATTATCTCGAAGAAAGCCCGAGCCGGCTGATCCCATCTCGCTTGAGGGCAGGAAGGTGGTGCTTCGAGAGAAACGCATTGAAGATGCTCTCGATGACTACACCTGGCGCGTGGACGAGGAGCTTGCGAGGCTGGATGCTACACGCCCGCTGAACATGGCGTACAACGACTTTCTGCGGTACTCGCAGGAGGAGATTGACTATCCCAGTTCGCGGTCGAAGCGTTTTGCCATCGATGACCTTACAGGCAAGCACATCGGCAATTGCATGTACTACGACATCGACACGCGGCGGGGCGAGACCGAACTGGGCATAATGATCGGCGACCGCGCCTACTGGAGCAAGGGCTACGGCACTGACGCGGTGGACACGCTTGTGAAGTATATCTTCACGGACACGAACATGAAGCGGGTTTACCTGCACACGCTCGACTGGAACCATCGCGCGCAGAAGTCGTTCGGCAAGTCGGGCTTCCGGCAGGTCAAGCAGACACGCCGCCGCGGGCTGGAGTTCATCCAGATGGAGATTCTGCGGGACGAGTGGGAGGAGATGCAGGGCGATAGCTCGGCTGTGGGTGTGTAACCATAGTCTCCTTCATATTCCCGTTCAAGCTCATCCTTTTGGGGATTCTGACCCTTATGTTCCCCTGCTGAGAAAACTACGCTGCCTGGAGACCTACATTTGAGCATGTACGATTCCGACTATGCTGGGGAGTTCTATGACGCGTATGGAAGCCTCGAATGGGATAGGCTTGAAACCACGCCTTACGGACGTCTTCAAGCCATAATCCACTCAGACTTCATAGAACGCTATGTGAGCCGAGCGGATAGAGTTCTCGATGCAGGTTGCGGACCGGGTAGGTTCACCACTGCAACAGCCCAAATGGGCGCAACGGTCACTGCCCTTGACATATCGGGGCGTCAGCTTCAGCTTGCGAAGGAGAAAGTCGGAGAGGCGCGCCTCCTCGAACGAGTTGATGCCTTTGTGCTTGCGGACATTGCCGACCTGTCGATGTTTCCCGATAGTCACTTCGATGTCGTTATCTGCTATGGCGGAGCGTTATCTTATGTATGTGAATGCCGCCATCAGGCAGCATCTGAACTTGTTCGAGTCGTCCGACCTGGAGGCACGCTATTGATAAGCGTTATGAGTCGTTACGGCAACATTGCCAATCTGGTTCGCCGACCAACGCTGACTGTTCTCAAAGAACCGGAAGAGTGGCATGTCCGTCAGCTTGCGGATTCTGGTGACAATCCCGGATTCCCTTCACCCAGAGTAAATATGCAACATCCACCTATGCACATGTTCACCAGCGAGGAACTGCGTCACTTGTTACCGGACTGTTCGGTACTGGAATTGGCAGGCAGTAATGTGACAACTTCTGAGGGGTCGGCTGCCCTAGATGACGTCTATGACGACGCGCAAGCCTGGGCTACCGCAGTTAGCCTCGAACGTTTGATGAACTGCAAACCGGGGCTTGCCGACAGTGGCAGCCACATCATCATGGCTGCGAGACGTGAAGGTTAGCCTAGTCAGTCAGTGGATGTAAAGTTACGCTTGAGTTAGCCCGTTAGAGAAGGCACTGTCATATGGGAAAAGACGCTATAAAACTCTGGTACGACTCGGAGGCAGATTTTCTCGAAGTTGTGTTCGAGAAAGGCAAAGGCGTCGCGTATGACACTGACGACGACCGTATTGAAGTGCGCCTTGACGCGCAAGGCAAAGTCCTCAGCTTTCATGTGCTCGGTCTGAAGTCCATCTCGGGATCTCCCCTCAACGTCGAGGTTAAGCCCAAGGAAACGAAGCAGCCACTCCACTCCGCATAGCTCGTGTAAGTTAAGCTAGCCCCCGAACCTGTCACCTACCTTCAGGCCGACTGCTTCTATCCACTCCGGGGCATTGACCTTGCGCTCGCGGCCCTGCTGCACCCTGCCGACGAATATGGAGCCGCCGTTTGCCGCGATGCGGAAGCCCTCGTCGGTGATTTCGGTGACCTCGCCGGGCGCGCCGCCTGCTTCGCCGTCAGAACTGCTCGCGCGGAAGAAGCGCATGCCTGCTTCGCCGAAGGTTGTGCCTGCGCCGGGGCTGGGGTCGCTTCCGCGGATCATGTTGTATATCTCGCTGACGGGCTTGTCCCAGTCGATGATGACGTCTTCGGCGCGGCACCAGCCCTCGTAGGTGGCGTCGTCGTGGTTCTGCTCGATTCGCGGCGCGGTGCCGGCCTTCACCATATCCACGGACTCCACCATCGCGTCAACGCCCATTTGGAACAGCCTGCCGAAATAGACCGAACCGAGCGTGTCGTCTGGGCTTATGGGCGTCTCCTTCTGGAGAAGGATGGGACCGGTGTCCAGCCCCTTGTCGGGCCAGAAAATGGTCAGACCGGTCTTCTCGTCGCCCATGATTATGGGCCAGTTGATGGAGCTCGGACCGCGATGGAGCGGGAGAAGCGAGGGGTGGTACTGGATCGTGCCGTGAGTGGGCGCTTCGAGGATGGCGTCCGGCACGATGTCGGTTACGAATGCCATCACGCATAGGTCGGCGTTCAGCGCCATGAATGCGTCTATGCAGTCCTGGTTGCGCATGCGGCGGTATTGCAGCACGGGAATGTCGTGTCCCTCGGCGGCGGTCTTGATGGGGTCGGCAGGCCTGCCTTCCCTGTCGGGTGGGCAGAACACGCCAACGATGTTCTCGCCGTGCTCTACAAGTGCGTTGAGCACGCTCTCCCCGAATGCCGCCTGTCCGATTATCGCGATGCGAAATGTTTTGTCCGATTCAGCCATGTGGAAATTCCTCCAGAAAGTCGGTCTGTTTTTCAGTGAGTCAGTTATATCATCTAAGGACTTGGACGGCAACGAAGCGGGATAGCTAACCAGCTTAGTTAGAAGTGCTCAAACTTGTGAAGTCGTCCGAGCCATCAGATTGGATGACGTAACGAAAGCGCAGTTCATAGTTGTCGTCACCCCGACCACCGTGTTTGATGCCCAGAATCTGTACCGCTGCATAGAAGCCTTTTGTGTTTCGGAACATCACGATCTGCCCGATTTGAGGGGTCCGACTGCGCGAGGTGAAATCGAGAAGTTGGGCATCAACAACCTTCCCGATGCTCACGCAGTCACGCGGAGCCAGCGCAACGCCGTTTATCGATGGAGGGTCATTGTAAACGTAAATGCTCGTGTTGCTCGCCCTACTCCACTTTGTTTCAAATTCCAGCACATCTCGCCCTATCACGAAACGCCCATTATGGCTTCCGTAGTCAAACACCACCTCACCTGTTAGGGATGTCATACGCGGAGGAGGTACATCGGATGCTTTTGCTGCGAACCGAGTTACACCTAATTTCTCTCCGATCATCGCGGCGAGTTCACTGGGCGAGTATTCCTCTGCAGGCAGGTAGCTGACATCAGTAGGCAGTCCTGGAACTTTGGTATCGTCGAAGCGCACCGGTAGTACATATTCTGTTGATTCATGAACTGCCTTGCTAAGGACAGATCGCCGTTCATGCCTTGGCCAAGCCTTCTGGACGTAGTCTCTTGATATAAACATGACAACTCGCCCAGCATCATTCTCGAATATTCTATGAAACTCCTCAGTTAGGCTTTTCCCCCACAGGCTGACCTTCTCAAATTCATCGTAGAATACAGCGATTCCTCGGCTCTGAAGTCCTCGTGCCACTTCTTCGACGTAATGTCGCTGCTCTCCAGCAAACGATAGGGCTACTTCGTATTTGTTCATATACTGGCGCTCCTACAGCATATCAATGGACTGTCAGAATATTTGCAGATTCTGCATATCGTAGCAAAATTATACGCTGACTAACTGAAATACTAATCACCTGATATACTCTTTGCCGATGCTCAACGCACTGCGCCCCAGGCCGATTTCCATATATGCCGGCTGGTGGGTCATCTCCGCACCGTTTCTCGCCGCAATGCTCACGGTCGGCTCAGGGCAGTACGCCTTCGGGCTGCTGATCGAGCCGCTGGAGCAGGAGTTCGGCTGGACGCGCACTCAGATCAACCTCTCGCTGTCCTTCACCGCTGTCGGCAGCTTCATCGCGCCGTACCTCGGCTACATCATGGACAGGCATGGCGCGAAGAACATTCTTGTCGCATCTATGGCTCTCATAGTCATCAGCTACCTGATGCGCCCCATGATGACCGAGCTCTGGCACTGGTATGCGCTCAGTTTCGTACAGTACCTGGGCTTTTCCGGCGCGTCCATTCTGCCTGCTGGCAGGCTGGTGGGTATATGGTTCCAGCGCTCGCGCGGCCGTGTAATGGGCATCACGCTCATGGGCAACAACTTCGGCGGCATGACATTTCCCCATCTCACTACATTCGCGCTGGGCATGTCTTGGCACTGGGCGTTCATAAACCTGTCTCCGTGGCAGGGGACTTACCTGCTGTTCGGTGTAATCGGCATACTGATGACGGTGTACGCTCTCCTGGTCGTACGCGAGTTCCCGACAAGGGAGAATTTGCGCAGCAGGGGGCGGGAGGGGGATGCGGCTTCTGATGGCGCTCCGGTCGTGCTGACCGGCTGGTCGCTTAAGGAGTCCGCGCGAACTAAGGCGTTCTACGCGATAACTGTCGCGATGATGCTCGGCTCACTCACATATACCGGTGTGCTCACCCAAGTCGCGGCTCACCTGACGGGGGAGGGTGTATCATCCGGCTCTGCGGCAATCGCGCTGAGTCTCCTCGCCGGCTGCGGAATGACAGGCAAGTTCATTATGGGTCTGCTCGCCGACCGCATTACGGCGCGGTACGCCCTGATGATAGACCTGTTCGGGCAGTCAGGCTTCCTCGTCCTGCTGACTTACTTTGCGGGAGTTTCAATTCCGCTGCCGATGATAGCCGCCGGCGCGGTGCTGCCGCTCGTGTGGATAGTGGTGGGCTGCTTCGGATTTTTCCTGGGCGCGTTCGGTGCGCTCACGCCGCTCATCGTTCAGGACGCATTCGGCGTCAGGTTCTACGGCAGCATCATGGGCGTGATGAGCATAACGATGGGTGTGTCGTCGTTCCTTGGCCCCATTCTCGCGGGCTGGTCATTCGATAGCACCGGAAGCTACGACTTCGCCTTCCTGCTTATCGCGGCGCTGTTCTTCACGGGAGCGATGGCGCTTACGCAGGCGGGCAAGCCCAGGCGGAGCGAGGGTTCAAGCGGGGGCTAACATCGATGAACAGGATGGACATGATAGGGGTGATGGGTCGTATAATGGGCGAAGTGTCATCGCGCACTAGCAATTTATGAGAAACATTCCAAAGGGGGATACGAAATGCAGATTATAAGGAAGGGCCAGAACGAGCCGGAAGACCGCAGCGATGCGCCGATCTTCTATGGAGGCAAGGTCGAAGGTGAGGGGATTGTCGGCGGCGGCATGAGCGGCGACTTCAACTTCAACAAGGTGAGCTTCTTCAACGGGGCGAAGAACCATTTCCACACGCACACGAGCGACCAGATTCTGTTCGTGCTGAGTGGCAAGGGGTATGTTGCGACGGAAGCCGAGCAGATCGAGGTTGGCGAGGGCGACACTGCGCTGATACCCGCAGGTGAGAAGCACTGGCACGGTGCTGTTGATGGCGAGGACTTTTCGCACATCTCGCTGACGCATCCTGAGAGCCAGACTACGGTGTATGCCGAATAGCAGCTAAATCCCGGTGGTCAGCCGATGATTTCCTGGTTGGTGTGCTAGTGGAATCTACGGGCTGGCCGCCGACTACGGGCTGCTCTCGAGCGCGTCTTCGATTGCGCTGCGGTATGCCTCGTAGTCCGCGCCTCCGACGCGAACGCCGTTGATGAATACGGATGGTGTGCTGTTGATGCCGCGTCCCATGCCGTCAATCTGGCTTGCCCTGACGCGCTCGAATGCTCGACCGCTTTGGATGCACTCTTCGAATTGAGTTGTATCCATTGCCAGCGATTCGGCAGTGCCTTGCAGCCACAAGAAGCCAAAGCCGTTCTGCCTGCCATCGCTCCAGTTGTCGAAAATTGCGTCGTGGAACTCCCAGAATTTATCCTGCTCCGCGGCGCACTCGGTGCCCATTGCGGCGAACACCGATTCCGTGCCGATTACGATGAAATGGCGGTATGCGAATCGAACCTCGCCCGATTCAACGAAGTCCTCGATAATCTGTCGCCCCGGCCCGAGGGCGAAACTCTGGCAGTACGGTCATTGGAAGTCGGAGAACTCTATGACGGTGACTGGCGCGCTCTCGTCTCCGAGCAGCTGCGCGTAGGCTTCGTCATCGGCGCCGTCAACATTTATCGCGCCGGCCTCTTCGAAGGTGCCCACAAAGTCGATCTCAAGGCGAATGGTATCGTCAACGCTGATGACGATCGCCACGCTGGGCTTCTCCATCGCGAACTCTTCAAACGTGGTTTCAAGGGAGGCGAGGCCTTTGATCTCGTCTCCGAATTCAGCCACGACATCCCAGGTAACCGGGCGCGTCTGGTCGCGGATGGTGAGTTCGCCGGTGAGGGTGAACTCTACAGTGCCACTTGCTTCGCTCAGCGGTGACGGCAGACCTTCCGCAGAGGTCGGAATGAAGGAAATCGCCGGGAAATCGGCGGTCTGAAGCGTTCGCTCGCGCACAAAGCGGTCTCGGCGGTCGCTGTCCGTCTTGAATGTGGCTGCCTGCAATACGATGCCGCTCTCGCCGGATACGATCCCGCCGTCGTCGTCGAAGGAGATGCGACCGACCACTTCGGTCGTTTCGCCAGTGGCTACAAAGAAGCCTTGTCGCGCAAGTTCCTCCTCCACCTTGTAGCGGGCGATTGTGCCCTCTCCAATGATGAATGAGTTCTTCGCCGGTGCTTCCGGTTCAGCCATCGCCGTCGGTTCGGGTTCGGCAGTGGGTGCAGCAGTAGCCGCGGGCTCAGCCGTGGGTGCGGGCGCAGTGGTCGCCGCGGGCGCCGGAGCGGTGGTCGGCGCTGGTTCAGGGGCTGCTGTGGGGGCGGATGGAACCGCTGTGGGGACTGCGGTCGGCTGCGGTTCGGGCTGCTGCGAGCAGGCGGTTAGCATTGCCGCGAACAGTACGGCGGCTATTATACCGACCGCGACGCGGCTGAAAGAATAGGGCATTGAGGTTTAACTCCGATGTTTATTCTAGGTAATAATCGCTGAATACAGGATAGCATAGGGGACTCAGGCAGGTATGAATTACCGAGCGGGACTGTGCCGGGAAATGAACTATGCGTCCTGTGGAGCTGTGCCATCGTCGGCGAAGAAACGGGCCAATTCATCGCGCTCGAAGGTGGGTAGCGGGCGCGATGTGCCGTTCGATACGAGCCGCAAGCCTTCGGATGCCGGTGTGACGATGCCAATTACGCTTGCGGGGATGCCCTCCTGATTGAGCGTAGCGACCAATTGCTCAGCTTCTGCGGGCGGCAGAGTAGCGAGCAGCGCGCCGGATGCGATAAGTCCGAGCGGGTCTAGCGAGAGGGCTTCGCAGATGGTGCGGCACTCAGGCAATATGGGTATTCGCACTGCGTCAATGGTCATTCCAACACTCGCAGCCGTGGCGAGTTCTAGGAGCGCAGTTGCAACGCCGCCTTCGGTGGGGTCGTGCATCGCGTGGACGGTTGCGGTATCGCAGGCGATTGTTGCGGCTTTCGCCACGCTGATGCCCGGCGTGAACAGGAACGACTTCGCGCGCTCGATGGCCGGCTGCGGCACGCCCTTAGCGGCGAGCGCGTCCTCTGCTTCTCTCGCCAATATGGATGTGCCTTCGATTGCGATGCCCTGCGTGAGCACGATGCTGTCGCCAACCTGAGCGCCCGATGTCAGCACCACCCTGTCCTTCGCGACCTCGCCGAGCATTGCGCCCATTGCGATTGGACGCGGCAGGTTGTAGGTGATCTCGGTGTGTCCGCCGATGAGCGTGATGCCAAGCGAATTGCACGCTTCCAGCAGTTGAGTGAAGATCGCCTCAGTCTGCTCTTCCGTGGTGCCTTCCGGCAGCAGAAGGGTCGCCATAAGCCAGCGGGGAGTCGCGCCCATTGAGGCGAGGTCGTTGGCGTTGACCTGCACGAGATACCATCCGATGAGGTCCGTGGCGAAGGTTATGGGGTCGGTCTTGGCAACGAGGTAGCGGTCGCCCATGTCGATGAGCGCGGCGTCTTCACCGGCGCGCGCGCCCAGCACGACGCGTGGGTCGCGAACATCTATGTCGGACAGCAGCCGCGAGAGCAGTTCCATGGGAAGTTTGCCAGCGAGCATGAGAGTTGCCGGTATCCTGAAGCGTTAATGTGTCGGTCTTGGGGTAATAATGTAACATGGTCGCGTTGTGCGATACGGAAAATTGAAAAGCCGAGGAAATATGATAACTGCGGTTTTCTTCGACCTATACGGTACTTTGGCCGGCTTTCAGCCCTCGCGCTATGAAATTCAGTCCGAGGCGCTCGCCGACTTTGGCATCAGCGTAACGCCGGAGGGTATATTGCGCGGCTATAACCTGGCTGACGCATTCATGTCGCACCAGAACGCCACGAAGCCGGTGCGAAGTCTCAGTCGTGACGAGAATAGGGTGTTTTTCTCCGAGTACGAGAGGCGCGTGCTGCGCGGCGCGGGCGTGGAGGTGTCGCAGGAAGAGGCGTGGCAGATATGGCGGCGCATCAGGAAGATTGAGTATGGTCTAGCTCTGTACGACGATACGATTCCTGCGCTGAACGCCTGCAAGCAGATGGGTCTGACGGTCGGGCTTATCAGCAACATGAATCAGAGCGGCGATCAATTAGCCGAAAGCATGGGGCTGCAGCCGCATCTGGACTTCTCAATTACTTCACAGGAAGTTGGCGCAGAGAAGCCCAGCCTACTGATTTTCGAGCGCGCACTTGAACGTGCGAATACGCAGCCTGAGCACGCAGTACATGTTGGCGATCAGCTGACATCGGATGTCGCCGGTGCCGTGAATGCAGGCATCAACGCCGTGCTGCTGGACCGGGACGGCAACCACACGGACTACACAGCGCAGCCGCGCATAACCGAGCTGGCGGAATTGCCGGAACTGCTGGGCGGGTCCAGCCTTAGCGATACAGAGTCGAAGCTCACCCGTAAGGACGTTGAATGGACAGGGAGCGATGAATATCGCGTGGTCCATTAGTGGTAGCGGTTAGAAGTCCACTTCTTCCTTGCGCCTGCGCCGCTTGCCTACGACTTCTACTGCGTCGCTGGCTATGACTGGCGCCGCGTATGAGTCTCGCTTCTGCGCTTTCTTTTTGGGCTTTTTTGCCTCACGCTTAGGGACACTTCCCTTTGGCATAACATCAACCTCCCTAATTGGTGTTGGCCTGTCTGTCGTTTAAATTTAACAGCCAGATTGCCAAAGTTTAGACGAGATTTGGGGATATGTAAAGTTTCAGTGCGACATGTGGGGTGTTTCAATAAGCCGGATTGAACCTGCATTGCGGATGCTTGGCGTGTAGTCTTTCGCCTTTTCAATATCCGCATTATCCGAATGTGAACGGAGGTGGCTGCGTGCCGTCGGTGTCCTTGAAGCCGTATTCCAACGCCAGCTCGCCTGTCTTGTATGCGCCGCCGCTGCGCTGCAGGACTTCGGTGTCCGTGGCGAGGGCGACGATGGCGCGGCCTGCGTAGCGCGGCGATTCCGAGGTTCCGAGTTCTTCGGCGGATGCGTATCGCAGGACACGCTCGGTGCGCGTCAAACCGGGGTAGATAGCGAGTGCGGCTATGCCGTGCTGCCGAAGTTCCAGCGCCATACCGAACGCCATGCGGTCAACTGCCTCCTTGGCGATGTCGTACATCACTTGTCCGCGGTACTTGCCTTCGTCACCCGATGATATGTTGACGATAAGCCCCTGTTTGCGTGGTATCATCAAGGACGCGGCGAGACGGCTTGCGGTGAAATGGGCGCGCACTCCCGCATCGAACATCAGCTCCCAGCGCCACATCGGCTGCTCCCAGAATGGCGCGACGAAGTTCGCGGCGGCGAAGTCCTCGTAGCCGCCCCAGACATTGTTCACCAGAATGTCCAGTCTTCCTTGCTCGCGCCGAATGCGCTCGAACAGCGCTAATACGGCGTCGTCGCGAGTATGGTCGCATTGCACGGAGATGCCAGCGCCACCGGACTGCGTAACAAGCTCAGCCGTGCTGTTCACACTGCCGCCGAGGTCTTCGGTCGTTGAGTCGTCGCTTACGCTGCGCCCCGTCACATACACGGTTGCGCCTGCGATGCCAAGTTCTTGGGCGATGCCGCGTCCTACGCCACGGCTCGCGCCCGTGACCAGCGCGATTTTGCCTTGTAATTCAGTCACTTCATCACCTGATAGTATTCGGTCAACCTGTTTGCCTTGTTGACACTGGATTGTGCCAGACTACAATAAGCCTATCCTACACAACTTGGAGGCGCTTCATGATTACGAAATTTGACAGCCTGTACGCCGGACATGTGGATATGGACGATATTGGCTACGCGGGCACAGCGGTGAATGACCGCCTGTTCGACAACGAACACCTGGCGAGCGTGTATGCCAAGACCGATGCAATTGCAAAGACGATGGACGCGAACGGGTTCGATACATTCTGGCTTGCGGAGCACCACTTCCAGCCGGAGGGGTACGAGTGCCTGCCGAATGTGCTGATGAGTGCGGTGCATCTGGCGCACATCACCGAGCGGCTGAACATCGGCTGCGGCTTCAACATAGCCCCGATGTGGCACCCGCTACGACTTGCCGAGGACTACGCGACTGCGGACATCCTGACGGGCGGGCGCGTGATATTCGGCGTGGGGCGCGGGTACCACAGCCGGGAGATCGAGTCGTTCGGCTCGCCGCTGTTTGACCAGGAGGGCAACCGCGACCTGTTCGAGGAGCAGGTGGACATCATCTTCAAGGCGTTCAACGAGGAATCGTTCTCGCATCATGGCAAGAACTACACCATACCGCCGTCCGTGCCTTATCGTGGCTACCAGCTGGAGGAGATAACACTGGTGCCACGTCCGCTGCGCCTGCCGGTGGAATGCTGGCAGCCGATACAGAGTGCGACCCCGCGCGGGCTGGACTTCATGGCTAAGCACGGGATCAGAGGTATCATCGGCGGCGGCGTTGCTGAGGGCGGCGCGATGCACCGAGTCGTTGAGGCATTCCGGGACGCGTACGGGCGCACGGGTGTGGACCTCGAACTCGGCGAGAACCTGAGCTTTGGCTTCCACTTCTACTTGTCGGACAGCAAGGAGAAGGCGACCCGCGAGGCCGCCGCGCTGTTCGAGGAGAATCTGAAGATGTTCGGCCCGCTGCGGCTTGTGCGCTCGCTGAGCGAGGAACAGATCGAGGCGATGAGCGATCCGAAGCGTGCGCCGACTTTCGACTTGCCGCGCATCGAGGGCGCCGTCGAGGCTGGCGGCTTCCTGTGCGGCACGCCGGAAGAAGTCATCGAGCATCTGAAGCGCGTGGAGGAGATGTATCCGGGACTGGACAGGGTTAGCGTGAGCCAGCCTGTGGGCACATCCGAAGCCATAATCACGGAGCAGCTTCAGTGGTTCGCCGAAGAGGTGATGCCAGCGTTTGGGGCGAAGATTGCGGAGCCTGTGCCTGGGGATGATTAGTAGTGGTGTAGTGTTAGTCGGAAATTCGGTTAGCCGATGGATGTGTCAGCTATACTTAGCTTGCCGACTAACTGGACGATGCCTTAGGAGAGGGCAGACATGAAGAAGAAGTACACTTACAAGGCTGTAATAGACGGCGAACGTGTAGAATGGATCAGCAGCAAACCTAGGACGGATGTGCCACTTGAGGTGGAAGTCAGCGTTTGGGAAGAAGACAGGGAAGAACCACGGATCAAAGAGGAACGGCGCGCGAAAGCGGCAGCGGCGTTGAGAGAGATTGCAAAAAGGGGCGGGGTTCCGGAAATACCTGACCCTGTGGCTTGGCAGCGGGAGATTCGCAAGGACCGTCCACTGCCTGGACGCGAGCAATGATACTTCTGGACAGTAACATCATCATTTACTCAGCAGAACCTGAGTATGCCGACCTGCAGCAACTCGTTGAAGAACAAGACACGGCTGTTTCAATCGCAAGCTACATTGAAGTCTTAGGCTTTCGAGGACTGGACGACTATCGAAAGCGCTTTTTTGAAGAGTTCTTTCAGTCCATCGAAGTAATACACCTGACTACCGAAATCGCGGATCGGGCTATTGGATTGCGTCAACAGCGCAGAATAGAACTCGGAGACGCCATCATAGCTGCAACCGCGTTATTACTTAGCATTCCGCTATTGACACGCAACACACGGGATTTCCGATGGATAGACAATCTCGACCTGTACAACCCGATTCCCGATGACCAACCATTGACCACTGATAACTGACAAGGAGAATACAGAAATGGCGAACAAGAAGGGCAGCGCCTTGCTGATGGTCTGGACAGAAGTTCCAGCCGACAAGGAGGAAGACTACAACGCCTGGTACAACGAGGAGCACATTGGGGAACGTCTTGCCATACCGGGATTCCTTAGCGCGGCGCGGTACGAATCGGACTCGCCTGGCGCGCCGAAGCACTTGGCGATGTACGAGCTGGAGAACATCGGCGTGATGACTTCTGAGGCGTACCTGAGTGTGCGAGCTAACCCGTCAGAATGGACGAAGCGCTGCTCGCCGGATTTGATCGCTACGACGTATATTCGCAACACATACGACCAGATTTTCCCGGCTGAAGTTGAAGAGGGCACAGCGCAGAGTGGTATGGCGCCGGTGCTGCAGATCGGGCGGATGACCGTGCCACCGGAACTGGATGCGGAATGGAACGAGTGGTACAACAGCGTGTATGTGCCGAACTACATGAAGGTGCCGGGCTGCATACGCGGGAGACGGTATCGCACGGTTGTGGGGGAACCTGCTTACAGCACCGTCTATGAGTTGGAGCATCCGGATGTTTCCAAGACGGACGAGTGGCTGAGGCAGCGCGCGATAGACCCGCGCAACGAGCGCTGGCAGGACACGATGGAGCACGCGGTAGGCTCGCCGGGGGTGTGGGTGAAGACGTTTGAGTTGTAGCCTACTCCGATGAGCGGGACACAAGAGAATAAGACAAGGAGCAATTAATGCCCTCAGAAGCTCGCAACAGGCGGCTGTCGGACTGGATGACGCGAATTCGCACGCGCCAGACCGTGTTACCGCGGTTCCAGAGATTTCAGGCTTGGAGTCATTCGCAAGTAACCCAGTTATTCAACACTATTCTCCAAGATCTACCGTGTGGCGCCTTGCTCGTCCTCGACATAGGCGGCGAAGAGCCCTTCATATCGCGATCAGTAGTTGGTGCTCCCCCAGATGGCGAGCGTGTTACGGAGCATCTGCTGGATGGGCAGCAACGCATTACGGCCATCTGGAGAGGACTTAACAATGACTATCCCGACAGGACGTACTTCATCTATTTGCAAGAAGATGAAGAGTCAGATTTGCCGTACTATGTTGATTCTGTTTCTCGCTATTGGCGACGGCAAGACAATCAGCGAATGCCCCTTTGGGCGGACAATCCAGATGGTCAGTGGGAGAGACGGGCGATTCCGTTAAATCTGTTTGCACCTGGAGATGAAGCACAGCAAGTTTATGACGAATGGTTAGAAGAGGCCATTAAAGACTCAAGGACGCAGAGGGAAGTCGATAGGACTGTAAGCAACGTACGGAATCAAATCTCGAGTTTCAATATTCCCTTTCTGTCTCTTCCCGTACAAACCAAGAGAGACGTCGCCCTTGATGTGTTCATAAGAACGAACACTTCGGCAACACCTCTATCGGCTTATGACATTGTGGTTGCACAGGTCGAAGCGGGTGCGGGCGAATCCTTACACGACCTCGTCGCCGAAACCAAGGAAGTATGCCCCGCCATAGCACGGTACTACGAGCCTGAAAGCCTGATTTTGGCTGCCAGTGCCTTACTTCAAGGACGAGTCCCTTCAAATGCAACTTACTTGTCGAGGGACTTTGGAAATCGCCTTGTAGAAAATTGGGATAAGTATCTCAGAGGCGTGGAACGCTCAGTGGTCTTCCTTGAAGACGAACGCATCCTCGATGAACGGAGGCTACCTACGGACGTCGTCATACCAGTATTGGTAGCTCTTTGGGCAGAAGCGCCTGAGGGACTCTACGCAGAAGGTAACGCTCGATCTACACTCAGGAAGTATCTTTGGCGAGCGTTCTTCACCAAGAGATACGAAAGAACCACTGCTACACGCTCTTTAGTGGATTACAACGAATTGAAAACTTACCTGTCCGACTCAACGGCATCGGAGCCAATTATCTTCCATGAATCTCTCCCACAAGCCACTGAGCTCGTAGAAGCAGGATGGCCAAATAAGAAAGACCGATTAGCTCGCGCCATTCTCGCGCTCTCCTTGAAAGCGAAGGGGTTAGACTTAGCGGATGGTAGCACCGCTAGGCATGACAACCTTTCGCAGCGTGAATACCATCACCTATTTCCTGTTGCACACTTAGAGCGACAATATCCGAACATACCCAGCGACAAAATTTATACCGCACTAAATTGTGCATTGGTGACTTGGCGCACAAACCGAGCGATTTCAGATAAGGAGCCTGAACGATACCTCACTGAGCGACGACGAGACAGCGATCCAGATGAAGCCGAAATCAGGCGTCTTTTGGAAAGCCATATCATTCCATTCGACGAAATGATCTCTGGCAACTATGACGCTTTCCTCGAAAAGCGTGCAGAACTCATTCATGACGCTATGCAGGAACTCTGCAAATGGGTCGTGAGAAATAAGGAGGCGCACCGATGACTACCAACGGACACGAGACACACATCTATGTCGGGATTGCCGGTGAGGGCGATTTCGTCGGGCAGGGCGGTATGATTCGGCGCACTCTGGGTGACTCGGAGTGGCAGCCTATTGCGAAAGGGCTGCCGGAGAATCCGCAGGTGCGCGCACTGGCGATTCATCCGGACAACCCGGCGGTGATATTCGCGGGGACGCAGGACGGGCCGTATCGCAGCGACGACCGTGGTGAACACTGGGAGGCGTTGGACGCTCCGAAAGCCGATGTCTGGTCGCTTGCGTTCCGGCCGGGCAATCCTGATGTTGTGTACGCGGGGTACGAGCCGTGCGGAATAGCTCGCTCAGAGGATGGCGGCGCGACATGGCAGAAGATGGATACGAGCCGCGTAAAATACCCGGATGTTACGACTTACATGCCGCCGCTGGGCAAGCGCGTAATCGGGCTGTGCGCCGATCCATCGGAGCCGGACGACATCTATGGGGCGATCGAAGTCGGTGGTCTGATCGCGAGCAGGAACGGCGGCGACTCCTGGGACTCGCTGACGGACGGGCTTTACCGCGACAACCACACTGTTGACCTGCACGGCGTTCAGGTGAGCGCTGCTGCTCCGGGCACGGTGTTCATTATCGCGCAGGTGGCGATGTTCCGCAGCCGTAACAAGGGGCGCAACTGGGAGCATATCCGATTCGGCGAGATGTTCCCGGGCGGGTCATACTGCCGCGGATTGCTGGTCTCTCCGGATGATCCGCAGACAATATACCTCGCGGCTGGTGCGGGCGGTGGCGGCGCGCCATCGGGCACTCAGGAGGCGGGTGCGCTGTTCCGCAGCACCGATACCGGCGAAAACTGGGAACGGCTGGACATCGGCGATGAACCTCCGGGGCGGATGTTCCAGATCGCGATAGATCCCAGAGCGCCGAGCAATGTGTTCTGCACGACGAACTATGGACACTTCTTTGCCAGCACCGACGGCGGGGACAGCTGGACCGGCGACAAGATTCCGCTGGACCTGCAGCGTGGCTATCATGTGTATCCGATGGTGAGCGGCTGATTCCGGGCATAGTGGCGAACGAACATTTCGAGCAAGGAGAATGGCGATGGCTGATCGGACTCCCACAATCGACTCGCAGGTACATGCCTATGAGCGCAACAGCCCGGAGCGTCCCTGGCAGGGATTCTTAGACGGTCCCGATGAGGTTACAGGCGACGACATGGTGGTGGCGATGGACGCGGTGGGCGTGGACGGCGCACTGCTGGTCTCGCCGTACTCCATGTATCGCTACGATCCGAGCTACGCGCTTGAGGTGTATGCAAAGCATCCGGGCAAGTTCGGACTCATCAGGCCGTTCGATGCGGAGTCGGAGACGATTGACGATGATATGGCGGAGTGGACTGGCACGCCGGGAGTGGTGGGCGCGCGCATCATGCTCACTTACGGCAATTACGATGACGGTTCGCATCCGGGACTGAACGCTATTGTCGCTGCAGCGGGACGTGCGGGAGTTCCTGTGAACATCATGTCTACGGACAGGATGCATGTGGTGGGGGAACTCGCGCGGCGCAATCCGAATACACAGTTGGTGATAGACCATGTGGGACTGGCGCAGCCGCGACATCCACCTGCTCCGCCGGAGCCGTGGGCGAACTTACAAGATGTCGTAGCGATGGCGGAGTACGACAATGTGGCAATAAAGATTTCCGGCGCATGCACCATGGCACAAGAGCCGTTCCCGTACCCGGACATCTGGGAGCCGCTGGGCCAGCTATTCAAGGCGTTTGGGTTCGAGCGGTGCCTGTGGGGGACTGACTGGACGCGAGCAATTCATGTGCTGACCTACGAGCAGGGCGTGGAAGCGTTCCGTGTTACGGACACGCTGTCTGACTCTGAGCGCGCGATGCTGATGGGCGGCGCTTTGACGAAGGTGTACAACTGGTCGCCTGATGTGAGCGAGTAGATAATTCGACGGGCGGCTCCGGCTGAAAGCGGGGGCAGCTAGATTTCGTGTCCCTGCGCGGTCAGGACTATCATTTCCACAACTTCGTGGCTGGAGATAGAGCCGATGAATTCGCGCGTCTCGGAATCTATGACGGGCAACACGGTTGTAGAGTTTTCCGTCATCCTCTGCAACACATCCTCAACGAATTCGTCCGAGTAGGCGTGAGATGTCTCAATTCGTCGAGTAACTCTGCCGAGCGTGGTGTGATCCCAGTCGCTATGCGGCAGGTAGCGGAGCATGCCCACAGACACTATGCCCGCGAACCTGCCATTGTCCTCGATAACATAGTCGTGCTGTTCCGGCACCAGCCAGTTATCAGTGAAGGCTCTGACGGTCAGCGACTGCTCGGGGTGGCTTCGGGAGGTGTCCAGGACATCCCGCACCCGCACGCCGTCCAGGGCAAAGCGCACGAGTGACGGCGGCACGGGCTGATCGCTGCTGGCGACATTTGCGTGCCTCAGTTTACGCAGTGCGTAGATCATGCCCATCGGCGTCAGCAGAATGTAGCCAAACATGATCAGCAGCATCAGCGAAAAGATTCCCTCGCTGATTGCGCCGGTGTGCAGCAGGAGAATAAGAAGAGCGATTTCGGCCACGCCCTTTGCCATCAGACCCGTTGCCATCGCAAAGGGAGATTCGAGCCGGGTCATGTATGCGCTGATGAATGCCGCCGCAAACTTGCCTGCCAGCGGAACGAATATGAGCGCCGCAATCGTCTGGGGCGGTAGAGTCAGGAAATCGAGGGTAAGGTGCAGGCCGGCAGACGCGAAGAACAGGGGAACGAACAGACCCTCCGCCGTGCTGCGCAGCCCCGGCATTATGTCGCGGCGGACCTGGTAGGGGAGCATCGAGAGCGCAGCGCCGAAGAGGAGTGCGCCGAGCGAGCCGTGCAAGCCGACCTCTTCTGCTGCTACGACAACTAGGAACAGGCCACCCAGCAGCAGTCCGAAGGAGAGCTGCGGCACTTGCAGAAAGCGATGCAGCAGGACGATCACTTTGGGGAGAATTCTTGTGGAGACAAACCATGTCGCGACGGTGAATCCGAGGATCTGACCGATGAGGATCGCGACGCTGAGCGGATTTGGGCCGTGACCGCCGTCTTCTCCCGCATAGAAGTGCTCGCTTATTGCGAAGCCTACGACGAAGAGCGCGAGGAGTTCGGCGATTACCACGGCAGTGAAAATCTGGACGCCCACCGCTTCCCTGAGGCGGCCTTCGTCTATCAGGACCTTAGCGACGACGCCCAGGCTCGAAAGCGATAACACTCCTGCCAATGCAAGCGATTCGGTGAAGTTGAGGTCAAGTCCCAGATCGAAGAGGAAGTCGCTGGTGACTGCTAAGGAGACCAGCAGCGATATGGTCACGCAGAGCACGGCGGCAATGAACAGGCGGCCCCGAATGGCTGACAGGAACCCTCGAATATCCAACTCCTCAAGTCCTATGAGGAAGAAGAATATGAAGATGCCGATGCTCAGCACAATCTCAATTTCGATTCCGGGGTCTATCAGCCCGGTCACGGGGCCGAGAAAGACCCCCGTGATGGCGTAGGCGATGATGGAGTTTAGGCCGAAGCGCTTGAAGATTCCTTCGAGCAGCTTGGCCACAACAATCATGAGGCCTAAGGCAAGGAGCGATCCCTGAAGGTCCAAGTCGAAGCACCCTCCCCGAGAGCTACCAAACGATTGTGCGTCGCTCGAATGTTGGAGCACCGAACGGTTACGGATTGCAAGTGCGTGCAGATTATACTACGCATCTTGTTTATCCGTATCAACATTGCAGCACGGCAGAAGTAGAAAGTGGTGTGGTGATGTGAAGCGCGATAGGGCGCGGAACAGGATTCCGACAGTTGTGATAACCGCGGACCGGAATTTCAGGGCGAGCGCACTATGCCATTATACTTCGTGGCCCTGTGCGGTCAGAACGATCATTTCCACGATTTCAGAGCTGGCAATGGAGCCTATGAACTCGTCCGTCTCCGGATTGATCACCGGCAGCACTGAGATCGAGTGATCTGTCATGCGCTGCAGAACATCCTCCACATAGTCGTCTGAAGAAGCGCGCGGCTCTTCAAGCTCCCGCGCTATACTACCGAGCGTGGTGCTTGCCCATTCGGTGTGGGGGAGGTAGCGCAGCAGGGGCACTGATACTATGCCCGCGAACTCTCCCTGGTTGACTACGATGTATTCCTGCTGTCCGGTTAGCAGCCAGTTGTCCACGAAATTCTGCACCGTTACCGACTGCTCAGGATGGCTGCGGGAAGTGTCGAGCACGTCCCTAACCCTAATGCCTTCCAGCCCGAAGCGAACCAATGAGGGCGGGATACTGCTTCCGTTGACGTAGATTCCTTCTCTCTGGTCTGACCGTCTCAATGCGAATGTGATGCCGATCGGTGTGAGCAGGATGTAGGCGAACATCACGAGCACAAGCAGGGAGAATACTCCCGTACCGATCGCGCCCGAATGCACCAGTACGAGAAGCAGCGCGATCTCAGCCACGCCCTTCGCCATAAGGCCGGCTGCTACTGCAAGTGGAGCGTCCAGTCGAGTTATATATGCACCGGCGAAAGCCGCGAGGAATTTGCCGGCGAGGGGAACAAAGACCAACAGCAGTATTGTCGCGACCGGAAGCGAGAGGAAATCGAAGGTCAGGTTCAGACCGGCGGAGGCAAAGAACAGGGGGACGAATAGACCTTCTGCCGATCCCCGCAGCCCCGGCATAAGGTCGCGTCGCACCTGGTAGGGCAGCGTGGAGAGTGCGGCGCCGAACAGCAGCGCGCCGAGCGAACCGTGAAGGCCTGCGCCCTCCGCCCCCACGACCACAAGGAAAAGCCCACCCAGCAGCAGACCGAAGGACAGGTGCGGTACATCCAGAACGCGATGCAACAGCACGATGAGCTTGGGGAGGATTGTGGCGGAGACGAACCAGGTTGCAGTAGCGAACAGGAGAATCTCGCCTATGACTATCGCCACGCTGGTCAGATCTGTCTCGTGGAGGTCTGCTTCAGCGCCGCCGTGTTCGCTGATGGCGAATCCAACGACGAACAGCGCGATGAGTTCCGCGATGATCACGGCGGTGAACATCTGCACCCCCACCGTTTCCCTGAGCCGCCCCTCGTCAACCAGGACCTTGGCGACGACGCCGAGGCTTGACAGGGAGAGGATGCCTGCCAGCGCAAGCGCCTCGGTGAAACTGAGATTCAGTCCTAGTTCAAAGAAGGTATCTGTGGTGACTGCAAGCGAAACGAGCAGCGATATGGCAACGCAGAGCAGGGATGCGAAGAACAGGCGTCCCCGCATGGCAGACAGAAAGCCGCCTATGTCTAACTCCTCCAGGCCGATGAGGAAGAAGAAAATGAAGATGCCGATGCTGAGGATGAACTCGATCTCTTTGGATGTCTCGACGATGCCGGTCACCGGACCGAGTAGGATGCCTGCCGCAACGTAGGCGATGATGGAGTTGAGGCCATAGCGCTTAAAGATGCCTTCAAGCAGCTTGGCGATTACAATCATCGCACCTATGGCGAAGAGGGACTCGTGGAGTTCCAAGTGGGACAGACCTCCTGTACATGCTCAACATTTGCGCCGCACAAGTTTGTCTGAATGATAAACAAGTATCTAAACGAATTCCACAGAAATCTATACTCAGTCTCTAAAAGCTGAGAATTCGCGTAGTTCCAGTGGGAATATGATGCGAGCCGGAGCCGTCGGAGATTGGCGCACGGTGGTACTCCCGCCTATCGGAGAAGCAAGATAGGCGGGGGACATGTGTCACGGAAATCGGAGGCTAGGGTAGCGCGCCTTCCTTGCGGAACACTTCTGCCAGCTTTGCGACGCCTTCCCAGATGTCATCTACGGCGGGGAGGGCAAAGCAGAGGCGGATGTAGTTGGCTGCGGCGTCAGGGTCGGCGGACCAGTCGGGACCCGGGTTGAAGGCGATGCCTTCTTCCATTGCGGGTCCGACCAGATTGCGCACGTCAATCCCCTCCGGGAACTTGAGCCAGAGGTACATTCCGCCCCTGGGAATTTCGAATTCGACGTTCGGGCCGAACGACTCGCGGAGGGCACCGCCGAGGGCGTCACGCTTGCGCTGCAGCGCGGCTCGCAGGTCCTGGATGTGCTCGTCGTAATGGTTCGTGAAGAAGTCGCCGACGATGAGCTGATCCATTACGCCGCTGCCTGCGTCGGCCTTTGCCGTTATGAAGCGGCTCAGAACTTCCCATGGAGCGACCATGTATCCGAGGCGCATTGCGGGGCCGAGGTTCTTGGAGAATGAGCCGATATGCACGACGCGGTTGGTGTCGTCGAGCGCCTTGATCGCGGGCTCGTACTCGTCTTCGAATACGAGGTCTGCGTAGCACTCGTCCTCGAAGATGGGGACGCCGTACTCGGCGCTCAACTCTAGCATCTTGTGGCGGCGTTCCATGCTCATCACTGAGCCGTTGGGGTTCTGAAGGGTCGGGATCGTGTAGATGTACTTGGGCTGGATGCCCTTGCCCTTCAGGTCTGCCAGCACTTCTTCAAGGTGGTCCATCCGAATGCCGTCATTGTCGATCTTTACGGCGACGAAGTTGACATTGCGCTTTCGCAGGAAGTTGAGGGCGCCGGAGAAGCTGAACTCCTCGACGATTACAGTGTCGCCCTCTTCGAGGAGTACGTCGTTTACGATCTGGATGCCCTGCCCGGAGCCTGAAGTAATCAGGACTTCGTCAACCGTGATGTCGATGCCGCGGTGCGCTTTGAGCTTGTCCACTACGAACTGGCGGAGCGGCAGGATGCCCTGCGGGCCGTCGAGGCTGTACATGGACATGTACTTCGGGTCGCCGCTGAACACATTGTTAGCCGCCTCGATGAAGCCTTCCATCGGCACGGAGTCGGGGTCGCTGTGCCCGCCGATGAAGTTGTACTTAGGGTGACCTCCCCACTTTGTTGCGGGAGCGGGCAGGTCCTTGTTGAATAGCGTCGAATAGTCGAGGGCGTTGCTGGTCATGGGGTAGTCCTCCAGTGGGTTTCTATGCGTATGAATACGCTGGCAATCTGATGCCGATGGAATAGTAGCACTGGAGGCTGTGGTTGTCTAACGGCTTGGGCGGCCGGCGGGGTTTCCGGCTCTGAGAAGCGGAATTTCCGGCGACGCTCAGCTGGCAGTCAGTTGCTCCGCGATGTCCTCGGCAGCGCTGATACCACTTGCCACAGCTCCGTTGACTGAAGGTACGCCCATGTAGTCGCCTGCCAGGGCCAGATTCGGGATCTGCCTGCTGAGGTTCCTGCGGACATTATCCATGGCGGCGAACATGCCCGGGGGAGCCATGCAGACTGCCTCTTTCCAGCGATATACACGTGTGAACAGTCCTTCGTCGTCTTCAGGGAGGTCAGAGCCGGGAGGAGGGTTCTTTCGCGCATCCTTGAGCATTTCGTGCTTGATCTCCTCATCGCCCAGCGGGATCAACTCGCGCGCGCGCTCGCGTCCTACAAGAAGGTCAAGAGTGCTCTTGCCCGGAGGTGCGCAGGAAGGGAGATTGGATGACCGGTCCAGCAGGAGAGGGGTTTCGTCTTCGGGGTACAGCACACCGTACCAGCCACTGGGAAGCGGGGGCCGGTCCAGTCCCATGACGACGCGGCAACCGGAGGAGTATGTCACCGCGCCCAGAGATTCGTGGATGTCTTCCGGGAGGGCGGGAATGATTTCCGAGACTCTTGTGGCGGGAACGGCGCAGATGACCGCGTCAGCCTCGACGGTGTCACCCTCCACGGCAACACCTGTGACGGCACCACTCTTGACTGCAACGTTTCTCACAGGAGTCGATGGGCGGATAGCATCACCGCATGCCCTGGCTAATGCATGAGACAACTCGCCGGCGCCCTTTTCCGGTATGTACAGTTTATGGGAATTGAATAGGATGTCGGCGAGATAGGTACGCATGTAGGCTGCGCCGGCATCATCGACATCGCCCATGGTCATCTCCAGAAAACCCCTGAATGTCTTCCGAAGAGATTGGGGTATTCCAACCCTGTCCATGTACTGGCCAAAGCTCTCGTTGCTGTCGATTTCGGCGATACGGGAAGTGCTGCTGAAGTTTACACAGTCCGCCTGCTGCCTGTTGTGCCTGAGGAGTTTCATTGACGCCACGGCAGCCGAGGGCGAGAGAAACCCCAATGCCCTTAAGGGCGCAAGACTGCTGAAAAAAGCGCTCAATGATGTTGGGGGGGTGGTCCTTACCCACTTTCCGTTGAGGTACCACCCGAGGTTCATCTGAGACTTAACAAGGGGAAGCCCCAACTCCTGGCAGATGCGGAATGTTACGTCATAGGAGGAGCAGAAGAAATCGGCGCCCTCATCGATGTGGAACCCGTCAACCCTGTCGCCGCCGAGGCGTCCGCCGACACGATCATTCGCTTCGAATAGAATTGGAGATATGCCGCGTTTCTTTAGTGTGTATGCGGCGCTCAATCCTGCGGGTCCACCACCTATAATAACGACGCGTTTCGAGTTCGGAGACATATCAACCACCCTTCCCTTCCCTATATTTGTTTGTATTTATGTGTGAGCCTCAAGCATTATGTGATAGATACAAATATACTACAACCATTTTTGTATAAATCTACCAATATAAATAATCTATATTCGTATATTTATAGGAGGGAATATCTATGGCAAGATAGCCCTAGGCGCTGCCAAGCCCCTTTCGATGAGAGTGCAGTTCTACCTATCGCCGATATTAGACTTCTATCAATGAGACCGAAGGTGTTGGGGGAGAAAAAAGTTGCCGCCAGACCTGTGAAGGCTGGCGGCTTTGGGGGAAGGGTGGGCTAGTTCATTTGGGCAACGGTAGGGGTCATGGGCGTTTGGCTCGAAGTCTCCGGCGAATGCGCGGCGCTTCTCGATGCTTGAGATGGAGATGTGCTTCGAGTCGCTCTCTTAATTTGTCCGCAGGAGCGGGCAGGTCCTTGTTGAAGGGCGTGGAATAATCGAGGGCGCTGGTGGTCAGGGGGTGGTGTCCCAATGTAAGGATGCGTGCCTGTGCGCTGGCAATCAGGTGCCGATGGGGTGGTAGCATTGTGGGGTGGTGTCGAAGGTGGGGGCCGAGCAAATGATTTAATGCTCAGGCCGGGGCCAGCGGAGAACGGCCTGCTCCGCCAATTCCTCTGACCTCTCAACGATCTGTTTTGGCCCCCACTTAGGATACTCCTCTAACACCTCCCTAGTGGTTCTATAAATCGTCTCATTCCTGAGACGACTGCGCGCCTCCTGCCAGTCAGAAGAATTCTTTGTTGAGTTGTCGGCTCGGCTAAGCGGAACGAGGTTACCAAGAAGATCAAGGAGCTGTCTTCGCTCTTCATCATCGTCGGGGAATTCGTCCTTCCAATCGCCACTGAGGGACTGCGGAGCCAGGTGGTCTACTGTTATGGCGTCGAGTTGCTCCCGACTGAATGGATTCGTACGGTGAGCAGAGATTTCTAGCTCGGCTAACACATAGCTGTCTAGGCGGCGCCCATAAAACGGCTTGTTCGAAATGTCGCGACGAAGTTGGTTGTCGTCCGGGAAATCAATTGTTCGTGTCCGAAGGTCTGACACGAGTGCACGTGGGTTTCCTCCGTTTTTACTCCATAGGCCTTTGAAAACTGCGTGGAGTCCGGTCGGTTCTAGGCCCGAAAAAGCCCTCCTGACCAAGAATGACTCAACGATACGAAGACATTCGGCGGCGTCTGATTCGTTCAGAACCCCAATTCGTTGAGCCCTAAGAAGCTGAACGAGAAACGCGTAGGTCACACGAGGCACTGGCATACGAACGAGACGCTCTACCCAGACCTCAATCTCTGAAGTGGCCGAGTAGGTGGCTCCCGCCGATAGGGCGTTGTATTCTGGCACAAATTGACTGAGGTCCTCTATGATGAGCTCAGCGGTTGTAGCCAATTCATTGTCATCTCGAATCGTCGAATCCCAGTGACTACTGAGAACACGGAACGCCCCCGAGACCGTAGCACTATCATCAACCGTTAGAGTGAACGGATAGTAGTAGTTGTCAAGCCGCCGCTTATCTGCAAACGAATTTTCAAAAGGCTCCCAGTGATCACGGTACAATTGAATCGCCGTCGCCGCGTCCGCGCCAAGTCGGCGGAAAATCTCATTCTTCACAAGGTCACCCACCGTCAATACTTGGCCTTTACGGTTTAGACGGTCGAACACTTCGTTCGGCTGATGTCGCTCGGCAATATTGATGACTGCAATCTCGATGGTATCTACTATTGTTCTTTCAAGAGCTCTCAGTGACTCACCATCAAATCCGTCTTCTCCATTGCATCGGAAGCGGACCTCTGCTTGGGCTAGATCAAGCGCTGCAGACATCTTGCCTGGTCTAAATCTCGCGCCATATGGCACTTCCCAGCTGACGTTTAACTTCCGGCACAGGGACACAAACTCTGGTGTATCTGGGATAGTGGGGAAAAAACGTGGCTTGCCCTTAGTTGTAGTTCGGGTGGACATTAGAAATGTCTCTGCGACAGCTGTAGCTTCATTTACATGCCCGTGCTCTTGCCACTCAAGTGCAATAGCGAGGAGCGTAAGGAACAAGGTTGCAATCCTTTGCTGACCGTCCAATACCAGGAATTCCTCCAGTAAGCCCGAGCTAGGGTCGCTGGGTCCCTCGTGCTTCAGGATGATCGCACCCAGGAAGAGCGCCTCCGATTGCCCTTCTTCGACTAGTCTGACATCATCCCAGAACTCGTCGAGGTTTCTTTTGTCCCAAGAAAAGCGGCGCTGATATAGAGGAGCGGACAGTCGCCGCTCTACTTCGAATACGCTGCGTACGCTTACGCAACTGTCCTGCTGTCTTGGTAAAGTCATGTTGCATCCTTCCTTACAGCGACACCCAATTGAACTGAAGGCAAATGAAAGGTTCGCGCACTGTCTTTTTCTTTAAGCCGACAGGCATCCGGCAATTTACATCAAAGGAATTATAGATGAAACAAGGTGCCAGTGTGTACTTCGATACGCTATGCTTCGGTAAGCAATGTAGTTTCTCCAAATCTGGAGTATCCTTTAGCCTCTCTCTTGAAATGACGTAACATTGAACAGAGCGAATACAAAGATGTCAAGTTATCACATCCTATTTTATTAGCACCCGGGCCATCAAACTACCACTCCTTCAGCACCGGCAGCACTTCCTTGGCAAACAGCTTTAGGCTGCGCTCGGCGATGTCCAATGGGATGCCGCCGAAGCGGAAGGCTACGTTTAGCTCGAAGTCGCCGACTATTGCGCGGCGTTCCTCCAAGCCCCGGAGGATCTTGTCGGGCGTGCCCCAGCTTGCGGCTTTCATGAAGCCTTCGACTGCGCCGTCGAGGCCGGCTGCGCGCGCCATGTCTGCCTTCTGCTGGTAGGCGTTGTAGCCCTTGACCGACTTGAAGTGGTCGCCGAGGAACTCGTAGTGGTAGAAGTTGCTTTCCACGAATTTGCCCTGGTACTGGCGGGCTTCTTCTTCGGTCTGCGCGAGGTCGGTGCCGCATATCGCGAATTCGGTGAGCAGCAGATTGGGCGGCTCGGTGCCGTGGAACTCGCGGTGCAATGCCCTGCCGCGCTCGATGCCCGGCATGCGCATCTCCCAGGGGCGGTCGGCGAACATGATGATGTGCGCGCCAAGCTTGGCGGCTGAAATAACGGACTCGTCGCTGGCGGCGACTGCGTAGATGCGCCCGTCGAATGAGTGCTGCGGGCGGGGCCGGATTTCGGTGCGTTCCTGACGGTAGTATTTGCCGTTGCCCTCGATGAAGCCGGTGTTGAGGGCGTCGACAATCATCGGCGCGGCTTCGTCGAAGCGTTCCCGCGACTCGTCCATGCTCATGCCGAATGCTTCGAATTCGCGGCGCGCGAGGCCTCTGCCGAATCCTAGTCGCAGGCGTCCGCCGCTCAATAGGTCGAGGACGGCGGCGTTTTCCGCAACGCGCAAGGGATTGTGCCAGGGGAGTATGACTGCTGCCGTGCCCACGTCGGTGTCGGTATGCTTTGCCGCAAGGTGGGTCATAAGCTGGAGGTTGTCCGGCACGAAGGAGTAGTCGTTGAAGTGGTGCTCTGCGGACCAGAGGCAATCGAAGCCGGAATCTGCCGCGATTTCGGCGAGGCGCAGCTCCTCCTCCCACATCTGGCCGTCTGAGCCTTCTTCCCAGCCGTAGCTGGAATAGATCATCATCATTCCTACATCCATGCGGACACTCCTTCTGTTTCGTTCAAGTCATTCGCCTCGCTAACCGGTACTAGAAGCTTGGCATCACCGGATGTGGCGTGAGCTGGAGTTCGTGCGTCCAGCAGGACTTGTCCTGCGTGTACAGGTAGTAGAACGCCTCGGCGATCTTGACGGGGTTGATGAGCAGATCAGGGTTCTGCTGCGAGCGCGGCATTGCGCGCGTGCCGGGGGAGTCGATGGTGCCGTCGATGACCACGTTGGCGACATGTATGCCGTACTCGGAATACTCCTCGGTCAGCGCCTGCGACAATGTGCGCATCATCACTCTTGGGTAGTAGAGCGACTGCCCTGTGTAACGCTTCTTGCCTCGCAGCGACGACGAGTTGTTGGAGAACAGGATCGTGCCATCGCCTCGCTCTCGCATGGCGGGCAGCACTTCCTTTGCTACCAGGAAGGGGCCGCTGACGGATATGTGCTGCGCGGTCTCGAGCATCTCGAATGGGATGTGCTCAAGCAGTTCTTTCTCCGGAGGAAGGTCGCGGCCATCGATGTAGCCGGCGTTGTACACCAGCACATCCGGCTCGCCCGCCTCCTCGCGTATCTGCGCGAATGCGTTGGATATGGAGTCCTGAGACGAGAGGTCGAGCTCGACGATGATGCTCTCGCCGCCCTGTTCGCCAATTGCAGCCTGCAGCGCAGCGGCGTTGGAGGCGGTGCGGGTGGTGAGCACGGTGAGGAAGCCCTCTTGCGCGAACTTCTGGGAGATGGCTCCGCCTACACCCCAGCGCACGCCGACGGGCAGGTCGCTGTCGTCGAGGTCTGTGCCGTGGATAAGCCGCGTGTTGCGACCGTCGGACTGCCACTTGGATGTCGCGCCGATGACTACGGCGACCGGCTTTCGGTTGGAGGTCATATCGTTTTCCTTTCATGCATTTTGCAATTGATAGCTGCCACTGGTCAGAATTCCGCTAGCGGTCTATCCGTCCTCAATGGAGAATGTGAGGATGACTCTGACGGATTTGGACTTTAATATATTCCGCTCGGTGAGGCAGCGCAAGCGACGTTTGCCGGCAAGTGAACGCTGAGAACTAGATTCCGGTTGTAACGCCGTCAACTGAGGACCGATCTGATCTGTGTGGACATGTATTGGAAGGTGAGAGATAGCCATGGACTTGGATGTTGAATATAGCCTGCGATCGGTGGAACGCGCGGTGCAGTTCCTGGAGCGAGAAGGACAGCCTGCCAGCGCGGTTACGATTTCTCGTAGCTTTGCCACATCCATCGAGGAATTGTGGGATGCCGTCACGAGCAGCGAGCGAATCCCGAAATGGTTTGCGCCGGTCAGCGGTGACCTCGAATTGGGAGGCCATTATCAGGTGGAGGGCAACGCTGGCGGTACGATCACGGAGTGCGAACTACGATCCAACTTTGCGCTCACATGGGAGTTTGCAGGGGATGTGAGCTGGGTGGATGTGAGTATATCGGGCGAGGGGGCAGGCCGTGCAAGACTATCTCTCACGCATACCGCGCTGCTGTCCCTGCACTGGGACGAGTATGGACCGGGCGCGGTCGGGGTCGGCTGGGAGATGGGCTTGCAGGGACTTGCCATCCATACAGAGCAGCCGACCGAGCCAATGCCGGACGAGATGGAATTCGTCACCTCAGACGCGGGGAAGGCGTTTATCTCTGGCAGCAGCAGCGATTGGGCGCGAGCGGCTATTGCGGCCGGGACAGAGTCTGGCGTGGCGAATGGGGCTGCCGGGCGGACGACGGCGTTCTATACCGGCGAAGCGGTCGAAAGTAGCTGACGCACGCGGCAGTTGAACTTAACGGGCTTCCGCTATGCGAGGCTCCGGGTTTAGGAATCCCTGGTAGATTTCACTTTGTCCAGCATCACCGGCGGCAGAGGGAAGACCCAGCCCCTGTTCCTGATGATCTGCTGGGTGAGTGCGGCGGGGACTGCGACGATAATCTCCGGTTCGATGGAGAACTTGCCGTCAAAGCCGCCCATTGCGCTTCTGGCGTGGATTCCGGCGAACCCGCCCGGGTCTATACCGTCTTTGGCGTAGTCGCTGCGAGGTCCGCCAAAGACTGAGTGCCATCTGAAGGAGAAGCCGTTGGTGACGGCGGGCGCGGCGCCGCTTGCTCCGCCGCCGGGAGACACCACCATTCCGAGCGCTTTCACGGTGTACAGGACATCGTTCAGGTCGCCCTCGCCGCCGCAACTCAACGTCCAGTGGAGCCTGCGGATTAGCCGGTCGGCCGTGTCCTGCGCAGCCTGGAAGCCGTGCTCGATGCGATCTGCGTCGTCGTTCATCGGATATGTGCCGGCTGAACTGCCGGAAAGGTACACCAGGCCGCTCTCATGCACGACGGTTGCCGCTATGCCCGCACCCGCCAGCGACACCACGTCCTCGTCGAAGCTGCCCATCGGGATGCCAAGCTCCCGAATCCTGTCGTACACATCGAAGTTGCGCCGTAGCTCGTCGGGGAGCAGCGCCTCGTCGTAGAATTTGCTCACTCTCAACTCCTCGCAGAAATTGCTTTCAGGGAATTACTACACGCGGACATACTTGTCCACGCTCTGGAAAGTCGTCAGGCCGATATAGATGTCGCCGCGCGAGTCGACCCAGATGCCGTGTGCGTGGCGCACTCCCCACTTTGCCAGCACCTCGCCGTCGCCGTCGCGGATTGTGACATACGGAGGATTGCCGTCTGCCTCTTGCTCGCAGATGTAGAACAGCCGGTCCGTGCCCTGCACGATGTCATTCGGGCCGCCCATGCCGGTCCACACCGTGATGTACTCGCCTTCTGAGTCGAAAATCTGGATGCGGCGGTTGGTGCGGTCGCACACATAAACCTTTTCATCTGCATCTACCATCAGGCTGTGTGGCAGGTGGAATTCGCCGGGCGCCGAGTTTCCCGGCGTTCCCCATGACTTGATGAGATCGCCGTCACTCGTGAACTTGTGAATCCTGCTGTTCCGGTATCCGTCCGCGACATACAGGTTGCCGGATGGCCCCTTCACTATCTCGGTGGGGTAGTTGAACGGACCGGCTGCGCGTGGAACCAGGTCGCCGGGACCCTCGCAGCCCGTGTCTGAGTGAACGCCGCGCTCACCAAGCACCATGAGGGGCCTGCCCTCCAGCGTGTATGCCACCGCTACCGAATCGTCGCGGTCGGTTAGATATACGACATCGTCACTGATGCTCATGCCGTGCGGTGAGTTGAAGGCGCCGTGTCCCCAGGCATCCAGGTAGTTGCCATCCCTGTCGAAGACGACGACGGGCGGGTCCTTCCTCTGGAATACATAGAGCCTGTCCTGCGAATCGGTCGCGACGGTGCTGACTACGGCGAAGGTCTCCCCGTCGGGAAGACTGGGGAAGTCCTGGGCAAGTTCATAGGTGAGCTTGTCTGTGCCAACGGTGGTCGTGGTCATCGGTCACTCCTCCAGGAGGCTCGTTGCCTCTTTGCCGTTCAGTTTGAGTGTGCTCTTGATTGGCACGGCAGTTTCCACAAGCCTCTCGGCGAAGCATCCGCGCTTCGCCAGCCTGATGACGTAGGCGATGTCTTCTTCGTCTGCGTCGGATCTGACTTCGAACTCGGAGCGCAACTCGGTAACGCCGCTGTTCACCGTTCCGGCAAGTACCGAGCCGGACAGGTAGTAGTCCATCTCGACATGAACGCGCGCGCTGTTGATCGCAATTTTTCTCATTGTAGCGTACCGCTTCAACTGAGTAAGCAGTCAGAAACCGATACCGGAGGTGATGTATGTCAGGGGCGGAGGGTAGGCATCCTCGCCGCCCATCCTTTCCGGCTCGTCGCAGTAGATTACGAAGTGATCGCGTGTGCCCTTGTGGAGCATCTTTTCGACATGCTCGCAGTCAACGGCAAGGGTGCGCTTCGTTCCACCACGGGGCAGCTCAGGTCCGTGTACTTCGTGTGGAATGTCGGTGGTCGTCATAGTGGTTCACCTTATTTCCGGTTGACTTGGGCATCGCCGCCTCAAGGGCAGCGCGGTTCGATGGGTGCAAGTGTAGCAGGACTGATGGAATGGTCAAGCAGAGCAGTCCTGTAAGGTGTCTGACGGGTAGTGGGGAATGGTGAGCGGTGAGGACTTTGAAGAGCCAAATAACGCCCTTTTGCTTCGGCAATACGGCGTTGCCCGTACTCTGAAATGGTATCCTTGATTAAGAGATGTTTCTTGCAGGCACGGGGCTGAAATGGACAAGAGATATGACCATATCATCGTGGGGGCAGGTTCGGCTGGGGCGGTCCTCGCGGCACGGCTGACGGAGGACCCGCATCGCACCGTTCTTCTTCTGGATGCGGGCGCTGACTATCCCGACAGGCGCAGCATGCCGGACTCCATTCGGTATGTCTTTGGCACGGACACCACCGTCTGGGAGGGCGAGCAGATGTGGAATTTCCGTGCCAGAGCCACCGACCGCGCCTACATCGACATCCCACGCGGCAAAGTTACCGGTGGCTCGAGCGCCGTGAACGACGCCCAATTTCTGCGAGGAATGCCGGACGACTTCGACAGGTGGGCGAGCTGGGGCAACCCTGAATGGCAGTACGAGAAGGTGCTACCGTACTTGAGAAAGTTAGAAACGGACAAGGATTTCGATGACGAACTGCATGGTACGGTAGGGCCAATAGTAGCGCGCAGGCATCAGCCCGTGGAATGGGAACCGCAGCAGCAAGCCTTCTACCGGGCTTGCCTGGACGCCGGTTTCCCGGATTGCCAGGACCACAACCTGCCCGATTCCACAGGTGTGGGGCCGCTGGCGTTCAACATGGATGGGCGTGTGCGTGTGAGCACGGCGATAGGCTATCTTGATCCGGCGCGCGACCGTCCGGGTCTGACCATCGAGCCCAATTGTCTCGCGCATAGCGTCATCTTTGAGAGCGGTAGAGCGGTGGGCCTGCGCGTTGCCAAAGATGGCAGCGAGTTCTCCGTATATGGTGATGAGGTAATCCTCTGTGCGGGCGCAATCGGGTCTCCGCACATCCTGTCTCTGTCCGGGATCGGGCCCGCCGACCAGTTGCGGCGATTCGGCATACCGATCGTTCATGACTTGCCGGGTGTCGGGCGCAATCTGAGAGACCATCCCGATGTTCCCATGTCCTGGCGCACTCGCGATGGCTATCCCCTGAACACCAACCAGGTCGCCACGGGAACCGTTACGCTGCGTTTCACGGCATCGGAGTCGCCGTTCGAGAACGACCTGATTATTTTCATGGGCAACTACGCTACCGAAAGACCGATGAGGGGGCAAGACCACTTGCGCCCGGTAGGGATAGGGGTGAGCCAATGCCTCTACCTTGCGTTGAGCCAGGGAGAACTGCGGTTGCGCTCCCGTGATCCAAGGCAGCCGCCATACCTGGACTTCAACCTGCTTGACGATCCTTTCGACCGCGCTCGAATGCGGGAGTCTGTCAGGCTGTGCGCCGATCTGTTCAGGCATGAGGCGTTCACACCCATAGTGAAAGAGCGGATCGCGCCGTCCGATGATGTGCTGCGCGACGACAATGCCCTGGATGCATGGATGAAGCGCGAGGTCGTAACCGCGCACCATGTATCGAGCACCTGCAAGATGGGTCCTTCGGACGATCCGATGGCAGTCGTGGACCAGTACGGCAGGGTTCATGGCGTTGATGGGCTGCGCGTGATTGATGCGTCCATCATGCCCGATACCGTGCGGGCAAACCTCAACCTTACGGTCATCGGCATGGCGGAGCGGGCAGCCGACCTTATCAAGGGCAGTTGACCACCGTCTTCTCATACGATTTCAAATAGGTACTTTTTGGTCGACACTCTACAATTATCATTCTCCCATCGAGCGATATTCGCTTGATGCAGTTGGGCTGCAATTGACCTTCTCATACACATTATGTATATTCGCTATCTACCCTGAACTGTGTGGACTTGGTAGAAATGGTCATAAGATCGCGCCGTCCCACGAGCGTAAGAAAACGAGAGATCATTGACGCTGCGCGTGCTGTGATAACCGAACACGGCATGCAGTCTCTCACGATTGGCAATCTCGCACGCGCGGTTGGTGTGAGCGAGGGTGCCATATACCGCCACTTCAGCGGCAAGAAGCGGATCCTGGCGGGTCTGATCGAGGACATCGACTTCAGGCTCACTCAGCGCATCGATCTGATAGACGGCGACCCCGACTCGGGCCTGAAAAGGCTGGAACAGGTGCTGCATCACAATGTCGCGCCCTCCACTCTGACCGGCGTTTCCTTCTTTGTCATCGCAGAAGTTCTGATGAACGGCGACGACGAGTTGCGTTCTCTGATGCAGGCATCGATAGACAAGCATCTTGCGATGATAGAGGCTCAACTCACGGTGGGAGTACAGAAGGGCGAGGTCAGCGCGGACGTTGATCTTAAAGCCGCTGCATTACAGTTTTATGGGCTGATTCAGGCTGTGAATACGCTCAACCACTTTGGCAGCGAAGACCTACCGGTAGGCGACAGCAACAAGCTGTGGCACATATTCAACAGCGGGGTTGCGGGCTTGTAACCACTCGTCGCAAGATGGCAGCGAGACAGAAGCGAGGGTTTGTTCCTCTTTCAGGGACAGTCCCTCGCTTCTGTCGTTTATTGACCTATACACCGCCAATTATGTATATTGTAATGCGGTAGTTTTGAATGCGAGCGTTCACTTACTTATTGAACGCAGTATAAGACTTTAATGAAACATAAGAATAATCTCGAAAGGAGAATGTATGTTATTTGGTAGAAGGGCAAGGCCATTCGCCTTGGTCATGGCGCTGGTGTCAATTGTCGCGTTGGCGGCAATCGCCTGCGCAGGAGAGACACAAATCGTAGAGAGAGAAGTTCCGGTTGAGGTGGTGAAGGAGGTTGAGGTCGTCAAAGAGGTTGAGGTGGTGAAGGAGGTTGAGGTACAGAAAGAGGTAGCCGTTGAGGTTCCCGTGGAGGTGGTGAAAGAGGTCGAGGTTGAGGTTGAGGTCATCAAAGAGGTCGAAGTCGAGAAGCTTGTGCAGGTAGAAGTTACTGCCGTTCCCTCACTTCCCAACCTGGAGCCTCAGTACGGTGGCACGCTTCGCGTCGGCTTCCTTGATCAGGGACAACTAGACCCCATGCTTGCGGGCCTGTCTCAAGCGCAGTCGCCATACGGCGAAATCGCTTACGACAGCATCGTCATGTACTGGTACGACGGCGAGATTACCCCTTGGGCTGTTGAGTCGTGGTCTTCAAGCGACGACCTGTCGCAGTACACTTTCAATTTGCGCACAGGCAACAAATTCCACAGCGGCAACGCGCTCACATCAGCCGACATAAAATATACGCTCGACCGTATCAGAGCAGAAGATTCGGCGTCGCCTCTGAAGGGGCAGATTTCTTACATTGACACAATTGATACACCGGACGAAAACACGGTCGTACTTAACTTGGGCGCGCCCAACGCCTTCCTGATGGGAGACATGACCGACTATCACGCCCGGATTGTGCCAAACGGAATTGCAGGCGAAACTCTCACCAATGAGGAGCACGGTTCCGGTCCTTATGTGATGACATCACACAACCCTACTGAGCGCTCCACGTTCGAAAAGTACACCGACTACTGGCGTGATGGCAGGCCCTACGCCGACGAGGTTGTCTTCTTCTACATACCCGAGCAGATAACCCGCATCGAGGCAATTAAGACAGGTGCGCTCGATGTGGTGCCCACTCCCCCTATAGCTTCGCTTGGGGCGTTTGCGGGTAACCCTGAGATTCGCATATCCGACACTCCGTCGGCGGACGTGGTTGTCATTGACATGCATACGGCCTACTCGCACCTGCAGGGTGTGGATGGCTGGGACAAGTTCCAGGGATTGGCTGACCCCATATTCGCTGACAAGAACGTGCGGAAGGCGATGCAGTACGCCGTTGACCGCGACTTCGTAGTCCAGGCGGCGCAGTTCGGGCGCGGATCGCCCGCAAATGACCACCCGGTGGGCGTCAACGACCAGTATTACTGGGACGAGCAGCCCATCATCAAGCAGGACATTGCGAGGGCTAAAGAATACCTGGCCGCCGCCGGCTATCCCGACGGCCTCGATGTCACGCTGAACACTTCCGACATTGGTTTCCAGCTTGAGGCAGCTCTCGCCTTCAAGGAGTCCGTCGCCGCAGCCGGCATCAACGTCGAAATCGCCACACACGACACTGCTTCGTACTGGGAAGCTCAGTGGATGGACCCATGCTGCCCGTTCGTGACAAGCAACTGGGGCGGCAGGCCAGCTAACGCCGCCATTGACGTTCAGCTTAGAGGTGGCACTGTCTGGAACGAGTCCTTCTACAACAACCCTCGTCTTGACGAGCTTCTTGATCTCGCGGCAGCATCCCCTGACCTGAATCAGCGCAAGGAGTACTTCCGCGAAATGCAGGAAATCCTCATCGAGGACGTCCCTGTACTCTATCTTGCTTACTCACCCGTAATTTGGGCACACCGTGACAACGTTGGGGGCGTACAGGCCCACGCCGCGCTCGCTCACTGGCTGATAGAAGAGTGGTGGCTCCAGGAATAGCCGTAATTGAAACCCGGTCCCTCAGAAGGAACCGAGAATTTGCTCTAGAAATTACATTCATTATTGGAAAATAAACGGAAAACGGAGACGGCATGGCAAGATTTCTCATAGTAAGGGTCGCGCTCATCGTTGTGACCTTGCTTGCCGTCTCCGTCGCAATCTTCTCGCTGATCGAGTTCGCACCCGGTGACGCGGCAACAGTCATTCTGGGGCAAGCCGCCACCCCTGAGAACACAAAGGCGCTGCGCGAGCGAATGGGCCTCGACATGCCTCCGTATGAGCGCTACCTCACCTGGGTGGCGGGCGCCGTACAGGGCAACCTCGGAATCGCTGCTTCGGGCAAGGAAATATCCGGTATTGTCCCGGGTCGCCTCTTCAACTCGTCGCTGCTTGCCGTAGGAGCGTTCCTCATCGCCGTTCCCCTCGGGTTAGCCATGGGCGTCCTCGTGGGCGTCAAATCGGACACGCTGATAGACCGCTTCCTCACTCTGGGCGGTCTTGTGACTATATCTCTACCAGAGTTCGTGACAGGCATCATCCTGGTGCTCGTGTTGTCCTCTACCCTTGGCTGGTTACCGTCGTCGAGCATAATGCTGCCCGGCGAAACGATAATCGGCAATCCACAAGTCCTTGTGATGCCCATTCTCACGGTTACCGGCGCACTTTTCGCTTACATACTGAGGATGGCGCGCGCCAATGTAATCGAAGTGATGGAAAGCAACTACGTCCGCACCGCAATCCTCAAGGGCTTGCCGATGCGGACGGTGGTCATGCGGCATGTATTGCCCAACGCCATGCTTCCCACAATCACCGTTATCGCTAACAACGTGGGCTGGCTCTTCGGCGGCCTGATCATCATCGAGAACCTGTTCGCATACCCGGGTATGGGCAGTCTGCTCATTCAGGCAATCAACGCCCGCGACATACGGCTGCTGCAGTCCACCGCAATGGTAATCGCCGCCGTGTATGCATTCAGCAACCTTGCAGCTGACCTAACTTATGGCTGGCTCAATCCACGAGTGAGGCTGGCATAATGGCTGTTCAGGATTCCTTAGTTCAACCGGAACTGGAAGGCGGCAGGCCGTCTGCCCTGGTTCGCGCCGGGAACGCCGCAAAAAGTGGACTTGCGCTCGTTCTCAAAACGAACACAGGGCGAGTTGCCTTCGCAATAATCCTCATCCATATCATAGTCGCAATCCTGGGCACCTGGATAACGCCGTACCCGCCTACCGAATACGATCTGGAACTTCGTTTCACCGGCCCCAGCGCAGAGCATTGGCTCGGCACTGACGACAAGGGACGAGATGTGCTGAGCCGCGTCCTCGCTGGATCCCGATCAATCGTATGGATCGCCACGCTCGGCACGATACTCGGCGTGACGCTCGGCACGATTGTCGGCGTAACAAGCGGATACTTTGGCGGCAAGATCGACCAGATCATCATGCGTTTTGTGGACTGGTTCCTTGCGATTCCGTCGCTGCTGCTCGCCATCCTTGTCATCAACATGAGCAGGCAGAGGTTCAGCGACCTGGACGAGTCCTGGCTCGTCATACTCACGATCGGCATTTCTTTTATGCCAAACAACAGCCGCGTAATTCGCAGCGCAGCGCTTGCGATCAAGCCCCTTGAATTTGTGCAAAGCGCAAGGCTCAGGGGCGAGCCTACGATTTACATCATGTTCCGCGAGATACTGCCGAATGTTCTACCGGTGGTTGCGGTCGAAGCCGCAATTCGTATGAGCTTCGCCCTGCTGCTGACGGCAGGGCTCGGCTTCCTCGGGCTGGGCGTTCAGCCACCTTCGTCGTCCTGGGGCCTGATGGTCAGCGAGAACTTCCGCCATATCGGACAGGTGCCGCTTGCCGCTCTTGCACCGGGAATGGCGATGGCGTCGCTCGTCATTGGCATCAATCTGCTCGCGGACGGCATCCGACAGGCGCAAAACCTGCCAGAAACCGGAGGCTGATGAATGACTACTGACGTCGCCGGCGCGGAAGCGCCAATCATTCAACTCGAAAATCTAGGTGTGACGTTTCACACCCCGCGTGGTTCGTTCCGCGCCGTTCGCAGCGCTTCGCTTGAAATCGCGCGAGGAGAAGTGGTTGGGCTGGTGGGCGAATCGGGCTGTGGCAAGTCCACAGTCGCATTTGCAATGATGAACTACCTGCCCGGCACGGCCCAGATTGACGGCGCCGTGCGATTTGAAGGTATGGAAATATCCGAGTTCAGCGATGCTGAGTTACGCGAACTTCGGGGGAACCGCATTGCGATGGTCTATCAGGACCCGCTAACATCTCTCAGCCCTTCCATGAGGGTCGGCCCGCAGATAGAAGAGGTGCTCAAGCAGCATCTGGACATGGATGGCGAAGCTGCACAGGCTCGCACCGTGGAACTTTTCGCCAGCGTCGGCCTTGCAGATCCGGAACGCATAGGCGGGCGCTATCCCCATGAACTGAGCGGAGGGCAGCAGCAGCGCGTCGTCATCGCGATGGCGCTTGCGTGCGACCCGCACTTGCTGATTATGGATGAGCCAACGACCGGCCTCGATGTCACGACCGAGGCGACTATCCTCGACCTCATCGTCGAGCTCAAGGATAGGGTGAATGCTGGAATTCTGTTTGTCAGCCACAACCTCGGCGTTATTGCCAGGGTGGCTGACCGCGTGGCGGTAATGTATGCGGGTGAGATAGTGGAGGAAGCGCCGGTTCGTGAGCTGTTCAAGAACCCGCGTCATCCCTACACGGTGGGACTGCTGTCCTGCGTTCCGCAGCCGCCCGAGGACGACGGCGTGGAGCGACAACTACGCAGCATACCGGGTACGGTCTTTGACGCGCAGAGCATGCAGACGGACTCCTGCCTGTTCGCGCCGCGCTGCCCGATGGCTACGGATATGTGCGTGCAGGCATCACCTTCGGCCTCTCCGGTCTCGGAAGGGCATATCGCAAGATGCTTCCATCACGCGGATGTTGCGGATGATCTATGGGGCGAGCTACGGGAAAGGCTGGTGAAGCCCCCGTCCAATGGCGACCTGCCTGTGTTGAACGCCGAGGATGTTCGCAAGTTCTACGGCGGTGGACGAAAGAAGTACATCCTGTTCGGGCCTCCCGTTCAGGAGCCCGTCCGTGCGCTCGTGGATGTCGACATGAAGGTTGATGGCGGTCGCACGCTTGGCATCGTAGGGGAGAGCGGTTCCGGCAAGAGCACCGCCGCCCGCGCAATCGTCGGACTCGAAGCGCGTGACAGGGGGAAGCTCGAACTCCGGGGCGAGGCCTTGGAAGGCGATGTGGGAGACCGCACTGAGGAGCAGCGCTCGTCGATGCGCATGGTCTTCCAAAATCCGACCGCTTCGCTCAATCCCAAGCTGCCCATAAAGCATGCCATCACCAGGGCGCTCAGAAAGTTCGCCGGCGTCAGCAGCTCGGAGAGCCAGGAGCGCGCCGAACAACTTATGAATGCCGTGGGGCTGGACCCCCTGTACCTCAATAGACGGCCTTCGGAGCTGAGCGGGGGTCAGCAGCAGAGGGTTGCGCTCGCGAGTGCGTTCGCCGCCAACCCGGACCTTGTGGTAGCGGACGAGGCTGTGTCCGCGCTGGATGTGTCCGTGCAGGCGCAGGTGCTTAACCTGCTTGAACGCCACCAGCGTGAGACCGGCAACTCTTATGTCTTCATCACGCACGATCTCGGCGTTGTTCGCTATGTTTCGGACGACATTCTCGTGCTTTATGCGGGGCATGTCGCGGAATACGGCCCCTCTGACGCAGTGCTCGCCGTGCCGTCGCATCCTTACACGGAGGCGCTGCTCTCAGCCGCACCCGTGCCTGATCCTGATGCCGAACCAACTCACATCAGGCTGGAAGGCTCGGTGCCCACGCTGCGCACCGCATTCAAGGGCTGCTTCTTTGCCGGAAGATGTCCCAGGAAGATAGGCGACATCTGCGATAATGAGCCGCCTCCGGAACAACAGGGTTCAGGCGGTGGCAGCCATCTGATAAATTGCCACATTCCGGTTGATGAACTGGAAAGACTCCAGCGAGCCGATAGCGCCGGTCAATCCAGCGCGGCGGACTGATGCGAAGTCAACCCGCGAAGGTGGATTTGAGGGGATAATTCGTGCTTGCCAACCGCATGAAGCGCAAACTTCTAACAGGAGACCCCGCATTCGGGGTCTCGGTCATGTTCCCGTCTCCGCACATCGTTGACATCGTGGGACGGCTGGGCTTCGACTGGGTGCTGATTGACTGTGAGCATGGCTCAATTTCGCTGGAGAGCGTTGAGTTGATGGTCATGGCTGCCGAGACTGCCGGCATAACGCCCATCGCAAGGCCTCCTGTCAACTCGTTCGAGGCGATTGGCCAACTGATGGACAGGGGAGTGATGGGAGTGCAGGTGCCCCATGTGAACACGGCGGCAGACGCCCGCAGAGCGGTTGAATCGGTCAAGTACCATCCGCTGGGCGAGCGCGGGCTTGCCGCAGGCGTCAGGGCGGCGTCATACGGGTATGGCATGTCCATGTCCGAATATGCCGAGCAGTCCAACAGTGAAACACTGGTCTGCGTGCAACTGGAGGAAGGCGAAGCCGTGAGGAATGTGGACGAGATAGTGCAGGTGGAGGGCGTTGATGTGTTCTTCGTTGGCCCATCTGATCTGTCGCAGTCTCTCGGCTACCCGGGACGCCCGGACGCACCTCCCGTGCGGGAGGCTATGGACAGCGTGTTCGCCACAATCGCGGCGGCGGGCAGCGTATCAGGTTCCGCAGGGAATGCCTCGGCAATGAATCGGTATATGGGGCAGGGCGTCACCTACCTGTACACGCATCTCACGACGTTGTTGTCGTTCGCCGCATCATCTTTCCTGGACGAAGTTTCACAACAGGGCTAGCGCATCCTGCTCATTATCGCGTCTCGCGCCTCCAGGAACGGCCTCTGAAGGTATGCAAGGTGGTCGTGCTCGCCGTGCCGGTGCGTCACCGAGCCGTGGGGCCGTACTCCCGCAGACTCACTGATGTATGCTAGGTCTCCCTCGATGAGCGTTAGCATGTACTGCGCAGTCGCCGCGTCGAACATATCCCATTCGCCGCCGCAAGCCACATAGACGGGCGATGTGTGCGCGAACACGCCACGGTTCCAGACATCGTGATGCGGCACAATGTCGAAGTAGTCGTATGCGCCAGTCCGCGCCGCGATCCATGAATGCCCGTCGATCCTGATACTCTCCTTCAGTTCAAGTCGTCGAGAGCCTTTGCGGCTGTCGGTGCGGGCGACGACCTTGCCGTTCTGCACTATCTCAAGCGAGAAGACGGGCAGTACGCTCTCTGCCCACGCATGGACCTCTACGCTTCCGGGGCCAGAGATTGCCAGCGTATCACCGACATCCTTGCCATCGACTGAAAGGTGAATGATGGGCCCGCCGCTCAGGAATGTGCGGCCTGCTGCGACCGAGCGGCACCAGTTGTCGTACGAGAACTCCTCGTCGTCCGGCAGCAGCGCATAGGTGCGGTACAGCCCGACCGGTACATCGCTGCTCATCTTATCCGTGCCGCCGACGAGCGGAAGGCGATATCCGCAATTCAAGTATCGGTAGTATTCCAGGTGATTGGGGCGAGTCTGGCGCAGCATCTCCACGCCGTCGAGCCTTCCTGTGGCGACGAGTGCGGCAGGCTCACCATTCGGATTCGGGAAGTGCGGGTTGATGACCCATGCGCCCTGCGCGTGTGCCTCATCCGCCCAGTTCGCCAGCGTCGTCTCCATGTGCCCGCCAATCTCCGCCTCTCCGGGGCCGTCCGAGCACCACGGCATTACAGGCTCCTTCAGCCCCCATAGAATCATGTGACCCATGAAGTGCTGGCGGTTTTCCTGCGAGACATAGACGATATTGCTGCCGTTCTGGGAGATGCTTGCCCTGCCGGTGAAGTCCTCGGTGTTGGTGAACAGGCTGCCCCACTGTGACTGGAGCAGGTTGACCACATTGAGGTCTTCGCCGTTGGATTCCAGGTGAGCGCCGTCCGTGGACAGGAAGTGGACATGGGAGTCCCCGCTGAACCACCGCCTCGCGTTCATGTCTATCCAGCGCTTGATGCGTAGTTCGAGCCGCTGCTGGCCCGGCTCGATTCGCACCTTCGTCCGCAGCGGTTCGTACTCGAAGCCGCGTGCCACATCAACGATGATATCCCCGCGAGGCAGCCAGCCCTCGCAGCGACCGTCAATATATGCGTATGTGATCTGCCCCATCCGCACATCGCCGCCCACGTCAATATGCCATGTGTCGAGGTTCGAGTTGACCTGGTTGTGATGTCCGTGCGGCTGGTAGGGTATCCCTTCCGGTGACCTGAAGTGGACGCGGCACGGCACAGGTCTGCCGGTGTCGTCGTCCACAACTGTTACCTTCACCCAGTTGCGCCCCCGGTCGAGCAACTCGATGCGCGCCCTCGGAGTCTCGGCCTTACCCTTCTCTTCGACCTCTCCCCAGGGCAGGTGCGCGATAGCCTCGCCGCCCTGCTTGACGGACACGGTTGCCGATGGGACCGCCGATATCTCAGTGTATGAGGGACTCGCATCGTCGTTGTTCGGCTCGCCGAAGCCCCGGTGATAGCCGTTCAGGAAGCCGTCGTCCGGGTCTTTCGGCAGAGGGAAGGAGTAGGTGGTGTCTCCCCTGTCCACTTCGACTTCAAGCTCGAACGGGCTGGACGCCACGACCGGATCGGTGATCGTGATTTTCGCCTCCCGGCGGCCCTGTCGCGCGAAGGGGTGTTCGTCCACATGGCCTAGCGTAACTGCGGCAATCACGAATGATGGTCCTCTGGGCACGATGCGGATGGATTCTACCTGCGAATCCGGTTCAGGGTTGGTCCAACTCCACAGGAAGTAACTCCCCGCAGTCGCCTGAAGGTATTCCGTCTGCCGCCGTCCGATTTCCTGCCATGGCCCCTCGTTACGTGGAAACAGCCGGTGCTTGCCATCCGTGACGGCCAGGAACGGCAGTCCGGACGGCCCACGGAAGGAGTCGGTCGGTACGAAGCCTATCTCAAACCGCTCCCTTATAGGAACGACATGCTCCTCACCGTTCGCCAGAGAAAAGATGTAGTCCGCGACGGGGACGCCCACCGGCCCGCCTTCGTCGATCTCGGAAACGAGAAGCCTGTGCGCGAAAATGATTCTTGACGGTGAACTGCCCACTGGGATGGAGACTGGCTCACTGTCACCCTGCAGGGAGATGAAGCACCATGATGGGTCATTGCCGACGGCGAATGGAAGCCCCCTGAAGTGACGCGGCCCGATTTCGGCGGTGCCGTCCGCCCCAAGTGCATCCAGCCCGCCGTTCAAATGGGCTGCAATATTCAGAGGTTCATAGTCGGGCATAACATCACCTTCTGCTCGGATTTTGCTCAATCATATCTGAGGAACAGGAAAATGTGCATCAGAACTTACGGCTCTGATCGCCTTATCTGGGGACATGGGCTAATGCGATGTCGCCGCAAGCCTGCTTCGTCACTATACTTGGGGTTGCGGCGTCAGATATCGCCGCCACACGCAGGGTAACTTTCCAGGTCGTTCCATCCGTCAGGAAGAACTGGAACGTCCCAGAAGGGATTGGGCCGCCATGAGTGCCACTGCTCATCGAATGGTGGCTGCCTCATGTCCAATGCTTCGGTCACACTTCGCCCTTCTTGGCTGATGAGATCTGCCTTCTGGGGTGTGATCAGGCCGTTGGAGAGCGCATCTTCAAGCTCATCTGCGTCCTTCCAATTCCAAGCCGAAAGGTCAGGCGCGATCTCTATGTCCAGTAGCTGGTCCAGATAGTCGAAGCCTATCGCACTACGGGTGAGCGGCTCCTCGAGATTGACGTACCACCTGAGGAACTTTCCGAATCCCTCGGTCCATAGGAGTAGGACGCTGTGGAAGCGGTGCGGGGTAACGATACGAAGAGTTTCGATCGGCCAGGCGTCTTCCCCCAGCGTCCAATCACGTTCGCGTCCGTGTAGGGCGCTTCCATCATAGCGAAGCGGTCGCACCCATCGGACACCTGCTTTCATATATATGATGAGTCGATCGGGTGTGTCCTCCACTATTGTGTAAGGCCTGCCCGACCAGATACGCCCTTGCCATAACTCCCGCAGAACAACTAGGTCTCCCGGTTGCCAGCGCTGCGTCACTCTGTCTTGCTTCCTCGTCGTCTTATTGGACTCATCTAATAGACCCCGGGAAGAATCCGGTACTTCACGCGCTCCTGATATTCTGCCCACTTTTCGGCGCCGTACTTCTCGGCACATTCCTTTTCGTCAAGTCGTTGACGCCAGGTGAACAGCCAGGTGATGAAGACGAAGTAGGTCCACGCCCAAGGATTGAAGAAATAGCCGAATACGAGACCGATTGAAAAGGAAAGGAACCCCTCACCCAAGTAGTTGAAGTGGCGTGCAAATCCCCAAAGGCCACTGCACAGTATCTTGCGTTGACCGGCTTGGATGTACTCAGGCTCGATTAGTCCGAGAAACTTGCGGTCGGGCCATCGTTTGAAAGTGTATTTCTGCATGTTGGCGCCGCGCGAGATGCCCCAGCCGACGAGGAACAACGTGACCGTGACAATGAGCCAGATATTGGTCCACGCCGAGGAGAATCCGGGATCCGGGTAAGCGGCCATCCCCCAGAGCGGGAGGATGTAGAGCCACCCGTAAACAACGAGGCCACCCCAGATCAGCTTGAAACCAAGAAGCTCATGGATCAGGTCATACGTATATAGCTGGACGCGCTCAAAGACGAAGTAGTCCATTACGTAGAATGTGAGGAATGCTGCATACAGAAAGACGCCCGGATTGAAGTTATTGCCATACATCTCGTAGTGGTACGCTGCCCCGGACAGGGCGTTGAGCGACAACATCGTCCCACCGACGACATACAGGTACATCTTTACGTCGAATCGCTCGTTGAAGAACGGCAGCTCCAGGGCGCGGCCTTCCCACAGCGCCAGGAGCGGATTCTTGATGTGGCCTACCGGCTGGCTGTAGACCGCCAGCATTGAGAAGATAAGGCAGAAGACCGTTCCGCCCGCCACAGCATAGACCGAGGACCGGTAGAACCAGTCGCGCGGCATACCGGTGATTTCGGTAGCCCACACGACAATCGCTATTACAAATATCAGGATACCGTTCAGCCGATAATTGCGGGGTTCCCCGGTCTCCGGGTTGATGACATAGCCGGGAACGCGCCTTGCCGGCAGTATGAACTGTGCCACAAAGAACACGGCGAAGATCACGAGAGGCGTAAGAAAGCCCGCAATCGCTTCCGTTCGTGAGAGTTCAAAAAGGTGACTGATTCCGAGCCATTCAATCATTACCGCTTACCCCTTCCTCCAGCGATGTGAGCGCCTCAAGCATTGTCCGCAGTCCATTCGTTCAAGGGTTCCGTTCACCCATGAGGCGCGAGCAATGTACGGATTGTCCTCGTCGGTGCCAACACAGGGCCGATTCCAAACCCACTACAAAATTTATGCAATCAATCTTACGAATAAGTCAGATTTATGTCAATAATCTCTTGCTCGCCGGTTCTTGAAGGAAAAGCGGCGCTGATTTCTATGACACACGCCGTGAAATCGCCCAATGCTCTTGGTTGAGTCTGGTCGAGAGAATAGGATGAAGGGTTCAAGCCTGGAAAGTGACCACAGGTTCAGTTCATAGACGCATTGGAGTCCATTGCGGGCATTGGTCAGTCGCAATGAGGGGCGACTTCTATGTCCTGTACAGCGTGAGACAAGTGATGTCGTCGGTCTGAAGTGCTTCACGCACAAAGTCGTCTATGCCGGCAAAGACCATTTCAACGGCTTCTTCTGCACCGTAGGGAATCTTTACCTTGAACAGATTTTCCAGCCTATCCTGCCCAAATGTCTCGCCTGCAGTGTCGGCGGCTTCGGTTACGCCGTTACTGTAGAAAATGACCGTATCGCCCGTTGCCAGCAATATGGTGTTCTCCTCGAAAGATTCGGTAGAACTGATCCCCAGAGCCATCCCGTTGGTCGCAGGAAGTCTCTCAAGAACTCCGTCTCTGTGGATCAGGAACGGTATTTCGTGCCCGCCGTTGGCAAATGTCAGTGAGCCGTAGGAGGGATCGTAAACAGCATAGAAGATAGTCGCGACTAACTCGTCGTCGTTCTCCCGGCATATCAGAGAGTTGACCTCAGTGAGAACATCGCTTGGGTCATCGTAGCTGATCGCCGCTCCCTTCAGCATTGTCCTCGCTGACATCATAGACAGGGTGGCGTCGAGTCCCTTGCCTGAGACATCGGCCATCAAGATTCCGACTTTTTCGTCTTCGAGTCTTATGACATCGTAGAAGTCTCCACCAACATCGGGTGCCGGTTCCATTCGTGCGCCTATCTGGAACTCCCTGGAATCCGGAAATGCTGTCGGCAGGATTGACTTTTGCACTCTGCTGGCTACATCCTGTTCCTTCTTCATCTCCAGCAGGCGTTCCTTAGTGGACTGAGTGCCCCGCCATTCCTCAAGATGTGAGAGAGTCCTTGATATGGTCAGCCTGAAATCCTGGAAGTTTATGGGTTTGGTGACGAAATCGAACGCCCCTCTGTTCATCGCGGTGCGTATATTGGGCATGTCCCCGTAAGCGGACACGACGATCGTCACGGTATCCGGATTGATGTCGCTAATCTCGTTCAGCAGAGTTAGCCCGTCCATGCGAGGCATGTTTATGTCCGTTACGATGATGTCAATATCCTTGTCGCTGGACAGGATGTCCACGGCTTCGATGCCGTCTTCAGCGAAGATGAACTCGTACCTTCCGGCACGAATGTCCCTTCGCATCCTGCTCAGGATCAAGGGTTTGAGATCCGGCTCGTCGTCCACGAACAGTATTTTGCTCGCAACCATCGCACACCTCCTTGCGGAGTCCAACAGTCAATCATCCTTCGACGATATACTGGTCAATGTATAAGAAATCGTA
>MPND01000054.1 GCA_002238855.1 SAR202 cluster bacterium bin90 | reverse complement strand
GAGCCGGAACTGCCGAAGCTCGCGTGGCCGAGTTAGAAGCTGAACTGAGGCGACTGCGCGGCGAATAACCGCACAGCCTCCACGGCGTTGACTTTCCTGCCAATTCCCTCCTCAAACCTGATGCAAGGAAATACCGCAAAAGCTTGCATCCACACCCTCGCTCCGTAGCTGAGCCGCCTCCTTAAGTTGGACAACCTACCGTCATTATGCAAGAATCTATCGGTGGTATTTTTGCAGTCCCACATAGACGATTAGAAGGAGAAAACACCTTAAGTATGACCATGTTCACAGACCTACCAAGCGACCTATCAGAACACCTTAGAATCAGAGAAACGGAGACGGGGGGAGCTGTCTTTTCAATAGGAGAGAAGTATCGATACCTGTTGCGCCGACATCTGAATGATGAGGGCGATGGCCATCTGATTTTCATCATGCTGAATCCATCTACTGCTGATCATACCGAAGACGATCAGACCATCAGGCGATGCAAAGGGTTCGCCGAAAGGGGTAGATACGAATGGTTGTCAGTAGTAAACCTTTTCGCATGGCGGTCCACCAAACCAGAAGGACTCCTGAGCGTGGATGACCCTATCGGAGAATATAACGATAGAATCATCAAGGCATCCTTGACGACTGCCAACAGAGTAATCATGGCTTGGGGGGACCACGGAAGCTTGCTTGACCGTTCAGACGCCGTGAGGGAATTGCTTAAGCAGTCATTTCATGGAGCATACCATCTTGGCTTAACGAACAAAGGAGAGCCACGTCACCCGTTGTTCAGGCCATATAAGACTACCCCTATTTGGGATGAAAGGACGCATCCCACAACGACATAAGGGTTCTATATGACAACAGAACCTACAGCCGCAATCTCCCGCCGGCGCAGACCCCGCGGACGTTATCCAAAAACACAGGATAGCGCAACTCCCAAGCGCCAGAAGCGTATACCGGAGTACCTCGAACCCGACGAGGTGAGCGCCATCATCAGAGCAGCGCCCAACCCGAAGGCGAAACTGCTGATGCTGGAGCAGTGGCGGGCCGGTCTTCGGGTATCTGAGGCGCTCGACCTTGAAGTGCGTGACCTGTCGCTCGATACGACCACTCCGACGCTGCGAGTGCGTTCAGGCAAGGGCGGTAAGTCGAGGCTGGTGCCGGTGCATCCGGAACTGCACGGCGCTTTGAGCAGTGCCCTAGCTTACGGGGACATCAGTCAGGGAAGAATCGTCGAGGCTCATCCCACGACTGCCTGGCGCTGGGTTAAAGCGGCGGTGAAACGTGCCGAGGCACTGGGAACGATTGCGCCTGGGAAACGTATTGGGACCCACACCCTGCGCCACAGCTGCGCCCGGCACCTGCTGATGAACGGCATACCGATCAACTACTTGAGTCGATGGCTGGGGCACAGCTCGATCCAGACGACACTCATCTACCTAGAGCTAGTGCCGGATCCAACGGGGAGCCTGGCGATGGTTCCTTAGTACTCCTTTCGGCGTCATATGAATTATCGTGCCGCGGGTGTGTTCCGACATTGCGCGTTGAAATAGCATTCAGCAAAGCTACTGTTGAAAAGATCCAACCAGGAAGTTCGATATGCCAGTAGATTACAGCTCGATCAGCAAAGAAAATAGAGTCAAATACGGCACAGATATCAGACGAATAGGCGGTATGCTCCTAGCTGACCGTTACGATGATCGCACCCACTTCATTTTCGAGTTGTTGCAAAATGCTGAGGATGCGCTTGCCAAACGTGGGACAGATTGGAGTGAAAGCCGCACAGTTACATTTTCCTTGTCTCCGGATGAACTCGTCATCTCCCACTTTGGCAAGCCCTTCGACGAGGCTGATGTACGGGGAGTCTGTGGAATCGGCGAAAGTACCAAGGAGTTGACCGACATAGGTCGATTCGGGATTGGTTTCAAGTCAGTCTACGCCTTCACTGATCACCCGGTAATTCACTCTGAAGACGAGCATTTCGAAGTCGTAGATTATGTCCACCCAAGACAAGTAAGCGTTCGTCACTTGGAACCCGACGAGACCGTCATTCGTATCCCTTTCAGAAAGTCCGAACCAGATGCAAAAGACGCGATTCTGAGTGGATTGCGGAATCTGAGCACGAGAACACTGCTATTCCTGCGGCAGATAGAGGAAATACATTGGGAAGACACTGACGGCGGGGTATCTGGTCTATACATGCGTGGCAAACGCGAGTCCATTGGTGGCAACGCTCGCAAAATCGTGATGATTGGCCACGATGACGAAAATGGCGATCTCGAGGAAGGTTACATCGTCTTTTCCAATGAGGTCTTCAAGGGGAATACAAGAGTCGGTCACGTTGAAATTGCCTTTGCACTTAAAGAAGATGACGTGAGCGGAGAATTCAAGATTGAAGCTGCCACAAACACTGAGCTCGTATCCTTCTTCCCAACAGTGCTGTCAACCAACTTGGGATTTATTTTACAGGGCCCATACCGTACTACACCAAGCCGTGATAATGTCCCGGAAAATGACGCCTGGAATCGTCACCTGGTTGACGAGACGTCAAAACTGCTGATAGTCGCACTAAGAGAATTACGAGGATTGGGTCTGCTAAATGTATCTGCTATTCAGTGTCTCCCGTTGGATAATTCACTAAGCAGACTTACTCCCCTATTCAATGGAGTTCGAGACGCCTTGCAGATCGAGCAATTGCTCCCTGCCTATAATGGCGGATACATCGCCGGACAGAATGCCATGCTTGCACGAGGACGGGGTCTACGCGACCTTATATCTCCTGCTCAACTGACCCAACTGTACGAATCAGACGAAGACATGCTTTGGCTGAGCGCGGAGATTACTGAAAATCGCACATCCCAGCTATTCGAATATCTTACGGATACACTTAACGTTCGCGAAGTCACGCCTGCCGACCTGATTCGCGGGCTGGACAAACCATTCCTCGAGCAGCAATCCGATGAGTGGATAGAGCGGCTCTACAAGTTTCTTAATGAACAAAGGTCATTAAGGACCTGGATGTCTAACGTGCCGTTAGTCCGCCTACATGATGGAACTCATGTGGTCGCAGAAATTGGCGATGAGCCACAAGCATATCTGCCTGCGGACAACGTAACTGACTTCGCGACTGTCCGCGCCAATGTCTGTCAAACGGACGAGGCGCTTGAGTACCTTAAGTATCTGGGACTCAGGGAACCAGATCCTGTTGACGACGTAATCGCAAACGTTCTGCCGAGATATCAATCTGAGAGTGTGGATGTTACCGATGGAGTCTATCAGTCAGATATCCGCCGTATAGTGAACGCACACGGAACGGATTCGCGGGAGCAACGGAATAGGCTTATCGGCGAATTACAACGGTCAAGATTCATCTCGGCGGTCGACGCCGGTAACGGCACCGCAAAGTTCGTACTGCCTCGAGAAACGTATCAAGCCACGGAGGCACTTAAAGAACTCTTTGAAGGGGTTCAGGGCGTGTTTCTTGTGGACGATTCTAGGGACGCACTCAAGGGGAGGCAAGTCAATGAAGTCATGCAGGCTGCTGGTGTATCAAATATGTTAGAGCGACGGCCGGTAGAAGCCTCGCTCAAAGATGAAGGGAAAGCCGAACTTAGACGCAGTTCTGGCGACGACCGCATGACTTACGAAAGGCCGGTGGAAGATTACAGTCTTATGGGATTGGACAATCTCCTGACTCTGCTGCCCGAATTACCTGACGGAAAGGCGTCCGAGAAGGCGAGATTGCTGTGGGATGCACTGCATGCACTAGAAAGAAGCAGATCCATCAATAATTTCAAGGGTAGATATCGTTGGTTTTACCATCACAGCAAAGAGACCACATTCCAATCACATTTTGTACGCAAGCTGAATGAACGGCCTTGGGTGCCGAACAAGAATGGCACGTTGGAGCAACCCGGAGCCGTGACGTTCGGTGATACGGGCTGGGCCGAAAACCCCAACCTCCAGTCTGAGATCAAGTTTATGCCAGACGTTGTTACCGAGTTAGCAGAAGCAATGGGAATTCAGCCAGAAGCGCTTAGTTTCCTACAACAAAGGGGCATAACAATTGACCAACTGAAAGACCGATTTGCCGAACTGGATGAAAAGGATGATACAAAATCCAACGAATCTGACTGTTCAGAAGATGACACACAAAACGACGCAGGACTGGACGATCAGACTAACCAAGATGAAGCCGGCTCTGATGAGAAGCAAGGCGACACAACTCAGAACGGACAAAATGAAACTTCAGACGACGATCCTAATACTGGCGGCAAGAACGACCCTGCCATACCAGCTACAAGGGAATTCATCTCTTACGTGGCGGTATCACAAGACGATGATGGTGAAGATCCAGATGGAATAACGCACCAAGAACGTATGAGCCTAGAAAGCCAAGCGATTGACTTGATTCTCTCTGAAGAGCCATCGCTTCATGGGACGCCGACAAATAATCCAGGGTTTGATCTTTTTGAGAACGACAGCCAGGGCAGCACGATCAAGTGGGTTGAGGTCAAATCCATGAGAGGTTCGCTTGAGAATCGTCCTGCGACGCTAACCGCAACACAGTTTGAATTCGCTCAACGTAAGCAAAATGCCTATTGGCTGTACGTGGTCGAAAATGCTGGCAATCCAGCGACAGCACGAATTGTCCGCATTAGGAATCCGGCTGGCAAAGCCAAGACCTTCACTTTCGACCGAGGCTGGAATGAAGCGGCAGAGGTTGCGAACTAACAAGTGTGAGGGCCCTCGAGATTCTCATGAGATGAGATAGCCAGCTGAGACGGGATGATAGAAGATCAGGCTCCTTGGGAATATGATAGAGGGCTGAACACTAAGGAAGGCACTCTGTCCGGAGCGTCATCCGAGCAAAATCTGTGGTGTCCTGCTACTGAGGTACTCGCGTGGGTCAATACAATGGAAAGGCAGCAGAAAATACTACTCATCAGAGTAAGCCTCGGCGGTCTCTATTGCATAGACCTCCGTAGCCAACCCAATCTCTCCACGCCTTAGTTGCAACTACTGGAGAAGCCATTCTGGATCGACCAGCAACTCTGACACCTGTATACCTAAGGCTCTAGCAATTGAGTCGAGGGTCTTAAATCTAGGAGTCTGTCCGCCCCCTTCCAACCGCACCAGAGTCACTCGCCCGATGTCCGCTGCGCTGGCGAGGTCCTCTTGTGACAACCTCGCAGATTCCCTGAAATGCCGGATACGCCTTCCAACAGTTTGCCTACCCGTCATTGCTATCGCCTCAATAGTAGGTCGATAGTAGGCATCGCAATAGTGGCGGGCGAAGTCCCATGGAATCTCGATCTGCTCTCCAAAAGCCGTACCTAATACAATCTCGTACGGATTTGGTAAGTCCAGGCTGGACAGAGCCGCACGTTCCTTGATCTCAGGAATATCATCATAGGGTATAAGACCCCTCATACCATCCGCAAAGCTCAGTTCGATACCATCTTCCAACAGGTTGGCCACCGTCATCATTCGGTTGGCGTTCTTCACCAAAACTGCTTCCATCACCTACCTCCGTGAATATCATCCCACACCTTACTGATCTCTTCAGCGTAACTCGCATAGACCTTCATAATGTCCCTGAGAGTCCCAGGCGGTGGGTCATCCATGAATGTACCTCCATTCAACTCGATGCGGCAGACATCCTCATTACTGACCCAGACGTGAACGTGCGGAGGCTCAAATATGTTCTCTCTGGTATTGACAACGAATCGGAACTGTCCCTCTCTAGCCACAGTGGGCATTTGGAATCCCCAAATATACGATGCCGCAGATGTTGTATTGCAAATATAGGGCTAAGTGTATCATACTTCGATACACTTCATAAAGGCCTCCAGCGTCTATTATGAACAGGCGTGTCTTTCTAAATCGAGCGCGTTAAGTATCAAGGAGCATCAGATACTACTATGGAGAAGGGAGAACAATGCAAGAAGGACATTGGTTCCTGGAGAATCTAGCCCTAATTCTAGGACTAGCCTTTATCTTTGCTACCCTCATGTATGGTGTAAAGGTGTGGCAGACTCAGAGTGTTGACTGGCGGGAGGCGATAGGAGCGATTGCTGTGTTTCTTATTGGAGTCGTGATAGTTGGTTCTCAGATAGGGCTGTTGAAGCTCATTGGTTACAACCCTTTATAATTCCCAAAAGATTAAAGCATATCTTTCAAATTCGTCGAATTGAATAAAGGAGCGAATTGATGGATTGCAACGGAACCGGACACTTGCACAAGCGACAGGTTAGCCCGGTCGTGAGCTACACTTGCCCAAGCTGTGGTAACGACCGCTGGAATTGGTGCCCGAGGCTTAGAAAGTGTGCCGATTGCTGTTGGCCCCAGCGAGTAAGAAACCAGAGAGGGTGTTGATATGGCTAAGAATATCGCGGCTATTGTGGGCGGGTTATTCGTCAATTTGCTGTTGAATAGATTTGCTGCCTCCGAATTACCCATTGGATCAGCATTACCCCTCTGGTTGTTTGTGGTTGCAGGCCTGGCGACCCATGCATTCTTCCTTTCTAAATCCAAATTTCGGCGGCGGAAGGTATGGATACCTCTGATGCTTTGCGGATTCGCGACCTATTTCCTACTGCTAGCGATAGAGCCGGCCAAGAGCGTATCGGACATTCTGCGAGAAGAGGTTTCAAAGTCGGATGAAGTGTTGCGATGAAGCCTTATTTCAAACACGACGGAATTACAATTTACCACGCTGACTGCCGAGAGGTCGCCAGCGGGACTGATAGGATTGGTGGCTCTCGAGTTCGCTGCGCTAGCTATCGCCAGTTTTGGGCTCCTCATAGCGCCGTTAGCTCTTGCCTCGATCATCATATCCTGCACTATGCTGATTCGGAAGATGCTATCCTAAGCGACGCCAACAGGCGGTGACCAACGCCCGGGCATCTCTCCCCGGACACCGGCGCATCAAGAGTAGGTCATCGGCAGGAGGGGATCTCGGTAGCTGAACGATTCCTTGCCCAGCCTTAATTTGTCGCGCTGGCTGCGGCACTGCTCGACCCAGACAGCGCTGATCTACCTGGGGCTTGTGCCGGACCCGTCGGGGAACCTTGCGGCTGCGCCACATGTCAAGACATGTCAAGCCTGCATCAAGAGAATCCACTTTCCCGGATGAATCACAACGACAAACTTAATCCGTGATGGGAAGGGTAGACACGAAGGTGTGGGAGCGCGTGTCAGGATGAGATGAAAAAGACGACGGCAACAGCGGCCAGCGATGCGACTGATACGGCTATCTCTGCGCGCTGGAACTGGGGATTGGCGGCGAATGCGAGCGCGGGGGCGACTGGCTTTCGGAGACTGTGCAAAAGCAGAATTACTACTGCCAATATGACACCGAACCCGCAGACGAATGTCAGGAAGAAGTCGCGTCGAATACGGAACGGATCATCGTCGATAATCGCGTTCCACACAATAGATGTGCTGATTACCAGCATGACTATCGGCACGTAGATGGCTATGGCGAGAAGGACGCTTCGGAAGTCGTACTTCGTTCTCAATCTCAATGACATGAACTGGAACGCCGCCATCAGGAGAGAGGCCATAAAGACAGTTCCCAACAGATTTGCCAGAGTGTCAGAAACAGTGCGACCGAGGAGTAACCTGACAACTGCAATCGCCAGAAGAATGAGGAACAACGAGAATACCCAGACGATGTTGACTGCGACCTGCTTCCCGGTTTGGGGATTGCTGAAGGAAGTGTTGCCACCCAAGAAGCCAAACCTAGGGATCAAGATGCGGCGAATTCTGGCGTTAATCGTTGAGGTTGGCCAGGTTCTCAGGAAGGAGAGTTTGTCGCCGAAAGCCTTGCCGAGGAATGGAGGACCAAAAACAAGGACGAGGGCGGCGACCGCCGAGAGCAGTATCCAGCTTCTGGTCTGTATGCCGAGGGAAAGCGCGGCCAGTGTGAAGTAACCGACGAAAATGACGGCGACTACGAGAGCTGCGCGTGAAAGTGCACGGGGGACCTGACGATTCATAGTGCCGCTCCAGCTTGGCAATGTCGGATGCGAACTCATTTACCCTGTCAATGCGTTCCTACGAATATAATCTATAATCGAAAATAGTGTCTTATGCGCATGCGGGAGTGAATTGACGTCATGACTAACGAAACCCTGCATGCGACCATAGCAAGCGCACCGGCCATCCGCAACCGCCGTCCCCGTGGTCAATGCCCGAAGAAAGCAGACCAGTCTGCGGAGCTTGTCGGGAAGAGACTGCCCGTGCATCCTTGAGGCCCACGGAGTCAATGCTCTGCTCAGAGCAGCTTCAATCCCCAGAGCAAAACTTCGTATGATGATCGAGTGGCGGGTGGCCCTGCGAGTGTACGAGGCGTTGACGCTCGGGGTCCAGGACCTCTCACTTGATGCTGTCCCGCCGCCCATCAGTGTACGACAGAGCCGGGGCAGGAAGACAAGATATTTGAAGCGTCGCGCTCGACCACGGTTCGCTGGCTCAGAGAAGCGACCGAACACGCCCAGAAGTACGGAGCTATTGCATCCAGGGCCTGGAACATCAGTATGGGCAACAAACCCTTTGGAGAGAAGAAGATCCAGTCCGACGTCAGCCCCAGCTATTCGAACTCCAGCCTGCAAGCGCAGAAAACCCTGGCCGAGGAACCGATGTGGGACGCCGGAACCATCAGTGAACGCGAGGACAGGATAGTAAACTTCGCCCTGCAGAGATGGGCCATTTATTGAATATCCGCAGCGCATAGACAGGAAACCCGGACGTAGATTCTCCAAAATTGATGCGCGATGTCTTCGGAGGGCTCATAATCAAAACTCACCGGTCAACCGTGTGGCACTGGCTGAGGCACGGCTCGATTCAGACTACACTCATATTCCAGCAACCTTCGCCAGACACGACGAGGAGACTGGCAATACGCGCACTAGAATGTGCAACCGCTATACGGATTCGCCGTGTAATCGTGCCGTCGATGAAGCCTGTCGCCTTTGTCAGAGGCTCACGTGCATCGTAGTAGGAGACGGCCTTGCGCCCGATCCGCTCCACCTTATCGCCAAGCTCAGGCACCAGAACCGGCACCTTAAACATGTCCATCTGACCAGTAACGGGCTTGCCCTTCGCATCATTCATACTGGCTCTCCGCATCGTTCCTGATGATCCGCACCGCGCCGCTGTCGCCGCAGACCACCTCCAGTGACTCACCCGGTCTGAGTGCAACCCTGCGCACCTCGATGCCACAATTCAGCATCCAGTTCGCAACAGTCGCCTTCGACACCCCCAGATAAGCCGCCGTACCGGCCTGTCCGCGCTCCGTAACCAACGGCGCAAGCGTCCGCTCAAGCGGTCCCTCAAGCCTGGCCTCCGCCGCCCTCATCTTCTTCGATTTGAACATCTCATCTCTCCGAACGCCCGCTCACTAAAACAGAGCAGGCTGAACGACCGCATCGTCGCCCACTTCAGTCTGCACCCCTCCGAACCCCGTCACGCTCACGCCGACGAGCCGGTAGCTCGCACCATCGCGTCGCCACTGACGTAGGAGAGCCTTCGCCTCACCGGCAATCGCCCCGGCATCGGAGACAGAACGCTCCAGCGTCACCTGCCGGCCCAGCGTGCTGAAGTCGCTCTCACGGAGCTTTATCCTCACCACGCAGCCGCTCAGCCCGAGATCCCTCATCTTCGACGAGACCTTCTGGGCAAGAGACTCAATCGCATCCTCGATCACGACCACATCCGACACATCGGACATGAACGTCGTCTCAGCACTGATCGACTTCTTCACACGCCCAACCCTGATCTCCCTCTCGTCGATGCCGCGAGCGAGACTCAGTAGATTACGCGCCTTCACGCGTTTGAACATCGCCTGTACCCGACCGTCCGGCTGAGCCGCAAGGTCTCCTATCGTCTCCACCCCAATCGCACGCAGACGGCTCTCGGTCTTCTCGCCGACTCCCCAGAGGTCCCCAACAGGAAGCGGCGCCAGGAACGCACGCTCAGTTCCTATCGGCACCAGCTTCAGCCCGTCGGGCTTGTTCATGTCGGAGGCTACCTTAGCAACGGACTTGCTACCGCCGCCGCCATCAGAGATCGCAAGACCCGTCTCGCGCTTCACCTGAGCTCTCAGGCCCACGGCCATCGCCTCAAAGTCCGACATCCCCGACACCGACTCAGTGACATCGAGATACGCCTCGTCCAGTGAAACGGCCTCGACAAGCTCGGTCAGCCCGCCGAATATCCCCATCACCTCAGCCGAGATCTCCCGATAGCGGTCCATCCGCGGGTCAACCCTGACGGCAGCCGGACAGAGCGCAAGCGCCCTGCTCATGGGCATCGCCGAGCGACAGCCGTACTCACGCGCCTCGTAGGAAGCGGCCGCAACCACGCCGCGCATCTCAGGACTGCGCCCCACCAGAACCGCCTTGCCAACAAGCGAGGCGTCATCAAGCTGCTCCACCGACGCGAAGAACGCATCGAAGTCAGCGTGCAAGATGTATCTGCTCACGACTCACCTCCCCGACGGATTGCCCTCAGTCCAAAGACCTCAGGACGACGACTCGTCACCCTACGCCTTCTCAAGCTCCAACCACGAGCGGTTGTCGCAGTTGCAGACAGCGCATCGCCTGTTCCCCCGTGACAGAGGATACTGGTAACAGTCCTTGCAGCACCAGCAGCAGCACCAGGAGCATCCATTCGTTCCGGACATATAGTCCTCCTCTCAATCACGCAAAAATCCCCGCGAGAACGCCATCGGACGCCGCGGGGATTGTCTTTCGCTACTGGGCATCCACTCGGATGCTACCAGATCAAATCATCTTAAATAGCGCTCTCACACGCATCATGCGCTCAACTCCTAACACGCATCATTCGCAGAAACTTCCTAGTCTGAGGTCTTAATGTTCTTAGCATGAAGTTAAGAGCCGACGTTCTCATATTCCCGCTGTCTCCGACGCAATGCTTTGCGAACAGCGTGAGGAATATGTTTCGACGCTTGTCGTAACTCCACGCCTATTGGAGAGAGCTCAACATTGCCGTCATCAAAGCGATACCTCTGCCAGTAGCCTATAAAGTCGCCATGCTCTTCTACCAAATCAGCGCCTTTCACATCCCCCAATGTCCAAGTATCGGCGTCAGGACTGTAGCCATTAACGAAAAAGTATGACGCCTGAACGACTTCCAAGCCCACAATCACGCGGCTTTCCGAATCAGGGAACGAAATTGACACCAACCATTCCTCAAGTAATGTGCTCCCGTCTTTGGATGGAGCGCTGCCCATTATCTGCAAAAGGTTGTCTTCTTCGTAGTATTTAGCCTTCATCGAACCTCACCTCGACATTGCGCCTGTCCTGGCGCTCGAAATATGCCCTGTTTTTCCTACGAATGTTCCCTGTCGCGTTTCTATCCGATGTCACGGTGATTATTCTTGAACCAGAATTAGAGGCACTGCCGGTTCACCCATGCTGACGATTTCCCGGTAGGCAAGATGTTCAGTCGCTTGGTCCGAGCTTGACAGCAGCACGGTGTCACTCTCCCATTGATCAGCAAGCTCACGGAAACGTTCAGGATCGGCAGTTTCGGCGATTGCGCGTCCGTTATATTTTTGCATATCTACCTTCCTAATTTGACCTTGTAAAAAGCGTCACACAGATTGAATAAAGGCGATGCAACGCATTGTTTACTCAGTTTCATTATGCCACACACCAACCCTTCACAGCCGCCCCGGCTTCGCAACGACGTGCTGCTGATCTACGCCCAGACCCCAGAGCGCCTCGGCGTCAGCATCAGCACAATCAGGAGCGACTTCGCACGGCTGCGAACATCGACAAAAGCGCGGCGGCAACCGGCGGAAACACAGCGTTAAACGCCACAGTGTCGGGTATGGCGGGAGGCATCCTGCACGAAGCCAGTCCGCCAACTTGACCTATCGGACACTCCCTGTCATTGAGAATGCGTTGGACTACGGTGAGGTCTGCCCTCCAGATCCCCCAACTTCCCGGTTATCTCCGTTTCCCTATTTCGTCTCCGCGACCACCAGCGCTTCCTGCCGCCTCAGTCCGGCAAGGTCTTGTGCGGTGTCGAGAACGACCAGGCCATCGGGTCGCTTGCTTTGCAGGTCCCAGGCGCACAGGGCATGGACGGTTGACTTACGGATCCGAATCAAGGTCTGAAGCATCGGCATTCGCCTTATCCACTTTACTATCCTTCTATTTGTATAGTACCAGTGCGAACGCTCCTGTTCTCTTTTTTCATCTACCTCGGCCTGGAGGCGTTCCGCTGTCTGGTGCAGCAACGGCCAGAGGTAGTAGTCGCCGCCGGAAAGCGTACCGTCAGAAGTCACAACGTAGATGAATACTTCAGGATCAATGGCGTGGTGGTCGAAGGCCACTGTCAGCTCTGTGGCATGGTCGGCCAGAAAGTGCTGCGCGGCGTCCAGGTCATGAGTGTTCTGGTCAGAGAGCGTGGGGCGTCCCTGGCGGTCATAAAGTCTTCTGTCGGTTGTCATGATTCAACCTCTGGGCAAGTCAGTGATGGAATGGTTCCGGCGGTGCTTTACCTGGCTAAGCTACTCCGGCTAAAGACGCCGGAGGTGAGGATTTGAACCTACCTGACTTCGCCGGAACCTCTGGGGTAGAAACTCTACCCCAGCCATTCTATTTTAGGGGTGTTTTCATTGACGGGGTAGTGCATCCGTCAGGGACCCGCCAGGCCGCGGCAAGTTCCTCGCCTTTCAGTTCTCCGGCTTCTGCAAAGTCGGGCGCATCCGGAGCGAAGTAAACCACAGAGCCACTGGCGAATTCGTAGATGAGCGCCGCCCGGCCATCCGTCGCCTACAGGCAACCCGCCTGTCTGAGATCACTCGCTATCGCCGGTGGCAGACTGTCTATCGCAACGGACATCTCGCCGGTAAACTCAAGGAACTCGGGCTTGACCCCAAAGCCTCAGTCGGCATCCAACCCAGAACGCAGAAAAGGCGAGTTCGCCGTAATCTAGGCTTATGCCTTCCTTATCCTGCCGGCTCTCACCGGAGAAGACATCAATCCGCTTCCGGGTCCAGCCTGTACCAGAGAGCGGCGTCCGTGTCGTCCGCGGCAACGTACCTATCCACGTCCTCATACAATCGCGCCCGTGCCCCATCGGGCAACACCGGACTCAGAATCCCGGCAGTCACCACCGGATAGGCCGCAAGCCCAGTGACCGCCCGCAGAATCTTCGCGTTGTCAGTGACCTTGTCGATGTCCCTCTCGCGGACAGCGTAAGGCGACTCAACAGCCAGATAGAAAGCCCGCTCCATCCGACCAGCACGCCTCTCACCGACCATAGCAAGATAATCGGGACGCTCGAACTTTATGAGCGCACCCTCCTGCCTCAGATCAAGCGATAGAAGCATATCCTCATGGTCGTCAACCCACTGTTCCAGGGCACCTCTCCCTATTTGCCTAGTCCTCACCCTGTTCACATTCAACCCATGCAGTCCAGCAAATCCCGCTGCAATTTCCAGATCGTTCATATCGGCCACCCTCCTCCGTCAATTATAGGCGTAACACGCCGAGTTCGCCGCCCACAGGGCTATTTCGGGCGAAACCGTCGCCATAGAGTCGCCGTACAGCCCCGCAATCAGAGCCGGCAATCCCCCGACACCTTACCGGCGCGAAACCGCCCCGGATTGCCTCGCAACGGACGCGCATCTCGCGCCTGCGGACGCAGAGAACGGCAAATCACCCTGTTCCGCGGACCGGCAAGCTGCTCTCAAAGAACATCCGCTGGGCCCCGGCAAGAGACATCCAGACATCAGGCCGACATCGCTTCCAGACGCTCGGAACAGTCACCCTTCGTCAGCTCGCAGAAACCGCACTCAGGAACGCTCGGCACTCGCCTGGGCGGCACCGAAGACGTCATCTTCTGCATGAAGTCGACCAGACGCGCCTCGAAGGCGTCGTCAACGCTCTCCGCGGGTATGTTCATCTCATGGCCGCCGGCATACACCACCGCGCCCTCCAGCTTGCCAGCCATACCCTTCCACTGGACCAGATTCGACTTCGGCAGCAGATACATGTAAAGCTGCACCTGGACGATGTGCGACGCCGATTCCTGTCCGGTCTTCACGTCGTACACAACCGTCCGGCCGTCAGGGAACCTGGCTATCAGGTCTGCCCTGCCGCCGATCACGGCGCCTGTGCGTGGGCTCTGCACCCGAAAGCCGTTCTGGTGCTCAATGAACAGCTCGCAGCCCTGCTCCTCGAGGTCCGCGATCAACCTGTTCAGCGCATCGGTGTGCTCCATCGTCCAGCGTGCCACGTCGAAGTCTGACGGCATCCTCTCAAAAGCCTGGTAGTTCGCCTTGAACCAGCAGGCCCACAGGCAGGACTTATCACCTGTCAGGTATCTGGGAATCCAGGTCGCATGCAGGTAAGGATTTGATCGGGCATAGGCCATTGTGCTGCACCTCCGGCTCATTTAATTACGCTTTCGCAGGGAAGGTTAAATCGCCTGCAACTTCACCCTAGCACGGTCGTTCATTCGAACGGAAATCCCATGAGACACCATAGCGTTTCAATCCCCAGAACTTGCGAAACAGACTGGTGCATCGCCTGAGAAACAGGACGTTTCAGTACCCTTCAGGCATTGCTATGATAGCACAGTCGTTCTATAACATGAACAGATTTAACCACAGCATAAACAGGAGATTTCCATGGGGAAATACGGAGCGAAAGTGCGACCGCCGTAGCACTGCTCTGGTGGAGGCGATAAAGCCCTGCCACGAAGGAAAACGGACAAAGAAAACCGCCCGGCGAGAAATTGGAAGCTCGCGCCGGACGGATGAGACAGACCAAGAGGGAGTCTCCGTGGCGTCTCGTCTCATGTTAGCAAGAGCTTCCAGATTAGACAAGTGTTCTGAATGGAGGTTCAGATGGACAGGATATTGAGGATTCCGGAGGTTGTGGAGATTACGGGGCTGTCGCGGACGACTATCTGGCGGCGGGTCAAGAGCGGGGACTTCCCTGCGCCAGTGAGGCTTGGCAGTCTCGCGACGCGCTCGGTCGGCTGGCGCGAGAGCCAGGTCAAGCAGTGGCTTGACAGCAGGCCGGAGCTGCAGGGGATAGTCGCCTAAGGCAGACTCACACCCACACATCAAGCCGCGCTGGGATCTGATTTCAGCGCGGCTTTTGCATTTCACAGCAACATTAGATGCCAACGCATCCAATTTCGGAAATCATTTTATAAGGCGCGTCTAAGCGACTTTGAAAGCAGGGCTGACGGGATACACTCGCCGATATGTGTCCCGCCTGCCCTTTTTCTGCGCTCGCGGGGCCTGCTTCGAGATCGGAACGGAGTTTGTGAGCTATGTAGGACTCTCTAGGCGACAGTGGTAATCACGGCTCACAGACTCGGTTTCAAGTATGGATATATCAAGATGCAATTCTGATGAGAAGTCAATGGAATTTCCCGAGAAACTTTTCGCCCAGCTGGTAGAGGCGGTTTGGAGTCAAGTCGGAAATGACCTAGAAGCCTATGAGCTACCAACCAAGAAAACGGTCTTCGATGCGATAATAGCCGGGCACCTTGATTCAGCATTCGCGGAACACGCGAGTCGATTGGACGCAATGGCGAGTGTCCTCGAGTGTCACCGCAGCGCATTTGCCCCTTCTGACCTTTCTTATCTCCTCATAGTCTTGGCACTGTATAGAGGCTCTGAACTCGCGAAACAAATGGCACAACTCAGTGATGAAACGGAACCGGCGCCAAATTTCGGCAGACAATACCTAGCCCATCAACTCGATGAAAACCACGAACTCTGGGAGACCTTACGACGTTATAACGATAAGCTACTTCATCCATTAGTACCATTCATTAAGGCATGGTTCGAGCGCAAGCCCAAAACGACACCACAACAATACGGTGCAGGCTTCATATCTTCCCGGCTCGCAGCGAGCGAGCGCTCAACGCAAGCATTCGGGTTGCCTGCCCGAATGGAGCGTACGGAGGCTGAGCACATTGTCTTGCCCGGCTTCGGCTCGGACAGACGCATGCCCGCCTTGCCAGAAGAGCTGCTTGCACTCGGAAAGGTGCGAAGCGGTGGTCGAGGAGCCCAACTGCCTATCAGAGCAACCCTTGCCGGCATCGAATTCGCACCGCCACACTCACGCAACGCCTTCTACACAATGCCGGTGCGCGACTTCCTCAACCGTCTCTACCCGAACGGCTACCCTCGTGGAGGGCGCTGGCAAGCAGATCTAGCGCGTGTCGCTGAGGCGCAAGCAGGTGCGCGAGTACCATACCTCGATCCTGACACGGGACAATCAGGCAGCACCATCCCAATCATGATCATGCGGATTCCGGGGAACATTGATGGAGATTTGCGCATAGCTGTCGATCTGCCGCCCAAGAGCGACCAAGGAGCTCCCATCACAGATAATCTGTACGCCTACGGCGCAAGCGACAGTCGAGCGTTCTACGCACTCCTGCAGCTTACGGTCGATTGGTGGCAGCCCGGCAAGACTCGTGTGCCAGTCAGCAAACGGCGGGGAATCTGGACGCAACTGACAGACACTAAGAAGCGGGCGCACGTCGTGCGCTATGAGCCGTATGACCGCAAACAGATCATAGCACTGACGGCACCACTAACGACAAAGCGAAATCAGCGAGAAGCATATCGGCGCGGCATTGAGACTCTACACCGGCTCCACACTGCCGGCGAGATAATTCTTCTACCTGACGGCGACGGCAGTTGGCGAATCATGCCTCCACCAGAAGATTGAGTGTGTTTCAATGGGACGCTCTGCGTGTTTCAATGGGACGCTTTGCGTGTTTCAATGGGACGCTTTCAGACTCGGAAGCAGTCTAACACCATAATTTGTTTCCGCCCGATACCCGATACCGATAGAGGGTAGGGGGGCACGGGCACCCGCCCTACGCTCTGTGCTACGGGCAGCCCGTACCCATCCTGCAAAACAATTTCTCAAACGCCAACTTCAACCTTGGCGAATCAGCAGCTCCTGCCAGTCACGTCCGAAAACCTAAATGCCGCATAAATATCATTAGCAAAGCCCAAAAAAAGCCCCGAAACCAACCTCTGTCACCGATCCCGGCAGAGCTCGTCAACACGCGACAGGACCGTGTCCTCCACGACACCACCACAACACACCGGCAACCCCGCCAATTCGCGTCCGAAGCACCCCAGCCGTAACCAACCCGATACCACCGGCGACCACACGGACGGCATCGGCACCGCGCATAAGCAGCGGTGACACCCCGAAAACCCGCCGGTTACACCGCGGCAAGCAAACTGGTGACACCGCCCAGACCACCTCGTTACACCCCGCTCTTCAAAACGCTGCGCCCCGCCACCACCACACGCAGGCGATGTAACCAACGGAATCCACCCCGAATCCTGCTCAGTCCAACCTACGCCATCCTGATATTCTCACCGAGGAACAACATTCTCATAAGTAGCGATCTCCACCAATTCGCTAGCTACCTCCAGAATCCTTAACGCATCTTCTCTCTCGACCGAGGTGTAGTCGCTCACAAAGCCTTCCACGCTTTCGCCCAGCTTTAACGATTCAAACATGAATCTTAGAGGCACACGCGTGCCTCTAAACACAGGCATACCGCCCATTCGTCCGTCCTCGCTATCAGCAGGAAAGTCAGCATCAGCTCCCTTCCTAAGCGCCGCCAACGCCTGAGCCGAGCTCACTTCTGGAAAATCCACCAAGAAATCCTTCAGGGCGAACCTATCGTCCCAGTAAGCGAAGAAATATTCCACCGGCACCTCTGTGCCATCAAATTAGGCGCATCCGCAGACACGTCCGGAAGGGGCACCGGATAAAGCCTGTCCCTCTTCAACTTAGAGTCTTCCATCGCATCTCCTCTCGCTTTGTCGCCAGCCCGCTTTCCCGAAGTATCGGCAACCGAACCTTGCGGCGCAACCCCGCATCCAACCTCACCGCCTTTACAACATGCGAACACGTGCGCTATTCTCTAACCAAAACGTAAGAACAGCAGCAGGACAACTACACTAGGAGGGCCGCGCCATGACCGTTCCACGAGACAGCCCCTACATGTATGCGACCTGGCCCACACGATACATCACCGGCGACAAGTCCTGCCAGTGGGCCTGCTGGTACAAGACCCATTACTACAAGTACCGGAAAGAGCCCAGCGACTTCGATCTCGTGCGCTGGCAGGCGGAGCACACCGTCCTGATGGACTCGCTCACCAACGAACTCGAGCAGAAGGGCTGCACCGTCCGGATCGAGCACCAGAACTCGCTCCAGTATGGCGAGAAGTCCCCTGCGCTTGAAGTTGAGTCCGGATCCGACGTCGCTGACGATCTCGGCGTCAGGGTATCGTGCTCGCATGAAAGCGACCTGCCGTCGAGGTCTGCCGACTGTTTCTTGGACGAGACGCGGCAATAGCAGACTGTGATGGTGGGCTTTGAGTTCCCGATGTATGAATCGACGTCATATCTTCGCTGGTTGCCCTCTGTCCTGATGTAGTCGATGCGTCCGTCGCGTGCCCATGCTCGCAGTGTCTGCGGGTGAACGCCGAGTATGCGACTGGCTTCCCTGGAAGGAACGTACCTCATGACTATATTGTACATTAATACTCAGTGTTCATAACTTATAACGGGTGCAGCAAGTAGCCGCCCTGATCGATACCGTAAGGCGGATAGCAGCGACTGAGGAATCTCTCTAGGATCTGTTCAGCGACGTAATTGGCGTTGAGCTCTTTAGGTCTTCTTGCCCTGTCTTCAGACACCCAATTTTGGCCGATTTTTCGGGCGGTCTAAATGCGTTGTAATTGTCGGCTATGTATGCTGTTGCGATATATCTGGTATGCAGGAGAGTTGGCGTTCGTTTCCTAGAGGGCTGGGCATTGTCACAAAGTATGATGAACCTGTGTTTGACAAAGAGACCCGGGCGGCTTCGAGGCAACACATTGCGTGATGGAGGAACGAAGCATGCAAGAAGTGCTACACGTGAGAACGACGGTGCTTCCGGGCGGCAAGATCGAAATCGTGGATCAGGAACTTCCTGTGGGAGAGTCGGTTGACGTTGTCGTTAGTCAATCGCCGGTGTCAGAACGCCGGTCTGTCGTTGATATTCTGGCCGAAGCACCGGGGCACCTGGTCTTCAAGACAGCCGAAGACGTAGCGGTCTACCTGGCAGAAGAGAAGGAAGCATGGGGGCGCTGACGTTACCTTCGGGTGGTTCGGTCTATATCGACGCCAATGCTATCATTTACAGCATAGAGCGCATCGAGCCGTACCGAGAATTGCTGGGCCCGATGTGGCAGGAAGCCAGAGCGGGCCGGTTCACTCTCGCCAGTAGCGAGCTCGTTGCATTGGAAACGCTTGTCAAACCCTTTATCTTGTCTGTATAGAGCTGTATCAACATCGCTGACCGGTAATGATACCGTGGACTTTTGCCTTCTGTCTGATGCACGGACTTGACCCGCGTCCCGGTGTGATAGCATTCAATCAGGACATCGGATGAGTCGTCTCACAAACGCGTGGCGAACATCTAACATCGACTACCCTGGAGGTCGATAACCATGGGCATACCTGTCGATACAGTAAGGGCTGCTGAGAATAACCTGAAGACTTTGCTCAACCAGGCATTCGAAGGAATGGTCGTGTTCGACTCGGTGCGGGTAGAATCCACATCCGACCATTATGGTGAGGACAATCTAAACATAGTGGTGGTCTATGACGGTGAATACGCTCATCTGGACCCGCACAAACTCAACAGAGTTTCGACTGAGCTTGCTTCGATACTGGCGCCACTGGGTTTCCATAATTTTCCGACCGAGTCCTACATCCATAAGAGCGAATACGCCGATTGGCTCGCTCTTAAACGGCAGCCGCCGTGGGAGCAGGAAATAGGTTGAATTGGGAACACTCGATTGAGGCGTCCAGATTGCTGGCCGGTTCGAGTGCCTCATCCTCTGCTTCGGGCAGACCAAGACAGGCAATGCTGAGGCGAGCGGTTGACTTGACGACCGATGATGGGGAGGAGCGACGGGGAGTCTACTTCATGCCGGTGGGAGGCTTCTGACAAAAACAAAGAGTCAGATGTGACTCCTGCAAGGAATCCCTCCCGACTCTTACTTTTAGCGTAAATCGTAAGATATCTCTTGTCAACACTGAGTTACCTTAGAGACGATTTCACAAATACTCCGGAGCGCTGTTTGAGTCTGTTGCCAGTATCAATTGGCGCTCTCAGGGCGTGAAGTTTCTGCGAGTCTAGCTCGCGGCGGGAAGCCGGCTGTCCGGCCATCGTCTGCCCGCCAGCGCCGAGTTCAAGATGTTAAGTGCGGCGTTAACGTCCGCGTCTTCGGCCATCCCGCACCCGGTGCAGTTATAGTGTTTGCCTTGTCTGTTAGCCGCCGAGACCGCCCCGCAGCCGGAGCACCTCTGCGACGTGAACATCGGGTCAACCACTACCAGCTCCCTACCGGCCCATGCTGCCTTATAGTGAAGTTGGCTGCGGATAAGCCCCCAGGTCTGTTCTGTGATCGAGCGGTTAAGACCCGACTTCGCCGCGACATTACGGCCGGGCTCTTCTATCGTCCCCTTCGCAGAGGCTGTCATGTTCTTTATCTGAAGGTTCTCAACGGCTATCAACCCGAAACGTCTTACCAGCTCTGTCGTGAACCGGTGGCACTCTAGGCGATTGCGAACGCGCTCGCGGTGCTGCTGGTTGGACAGCACGGCCCTGCGCTTGCGCCATCTGTTACTGCCTTTACGACAACGAGACAGACGTTGCTGCGCCCGCTTAAGCCTTGTATTGGGCTTGCGCCTGCGGCCCACAGCTTGCCCATTAGACAGCGCGAGCCTGTCGGACACACCCATATCTATGCCGACCGCGGCATCACTGGCAGGCAGCGCCGCAAGCTCCACCTCGTATGTCATATTGACGAACAGCCTGCGCCCTCGAAGCGTGACGGTCAGCGCCTTCAGGTCGCCGTCAGGCAACACCAGCCCCTTACGAAGCTTTATCTCCGGCAGGCCCTTGATGCGCACGGCGGAGTAATTGCCGCGGGCCTTGACCATGCTGGCCGTAACACCGGCAAGTTCGATGGTATGCCAGCGACGACTGGACTTGAAGCGTGGATAGCCAGGCTTCTCACCTGCCTTGACCCGGCGGTAGAATGCCTGTCTCGCTCGCTCAGCGCGTCGCAGCACTCCGCGGCCTACTTGAATCGATATGCCGCCCCAGAACTCATCCTCAGCGCGGACCGCCGTCAGTTCCCTGTACTGGCTGTAAAGCGAGACGCTCACGCCCGCCCGGTAGGCCCAGCGCCACTCTTCGAGCGAAGCGTTATAGAGCCTTGCGCTCTCGCGCAGCACCTCGGTGATGCGGGCGTATCCTGACCTACTGGTATAGGCGCGGTGCTGGTATGTCCGGTGATACTTGGCCATGCTCACATTTTATCAGAACGACGGTTCTTGATTACCACGCCAGAGATGAGTAGTCTCAATAAACTACGCCGAAGTCGGGTCGTTTCTCAACAAATCGGATTTATGAAATCGTCTCACCTTAGCGCATACTGAGCTGCTTGTTCCGCATGCCTTCGATGCGCAGCTTTGGAATTGACGTGACGGTCACTTCTGGCGCGCGCCAATTGCGCTTGCCAGCGCGATCTCTTCCCGGGCGAAAATGCCTGTGTGATGGTCATATCATGGTGCCTAGAACCACCCTTCAGAGGGTGGTTTTTGACTCATTCTAAATGCGTTATAATTACCCTTATATCGCATATAGGAAGTATCCAAAATGACCCTCCAGACACAGCAACCACAGCCTGAAAATGCGCCGGCGATTCTAACCGACGAACAACGCCTGCGAGTGTCAGACGCTCTCGAGAATGCCCAGTCAGAAAACACCCGCAGGAATTACGCCAGTCAGTTAGGTAAATTCAGGATCTGGTGCGAGCAGGAAAGTTACTCTCATCTCCCGGCCCAGCCGGAAGTGCTGGCCGCATATGCCGCGGAGCTTGCTGATGACGGGAAGAGCATGTCGACGATCCGGCTTGCGGTCGCGGCTATCGTCGACGCCCACAGGCGCGTGGGCCTGGAGTCTCCACAGACTGCCGGCGTCACCGAAACGTTGCGAGGCCTTTCGCGACAGCTGGGTGTGAGCCAGAAGCAGGCACGGCCACTCGATGCAGATGCCCTGGCCGCAATCCGGGCAACTGCGTTCACACCACGAACAACGCGTGGTGGCTCGCCTGAGATGGAGGATACCGCTCACAGGCGCGGCCGGCTGGACATCGCCCTGGCGTCCGTGATGTCCGATGCGGGCCTGCGCATCTCCGAGGCCGCAGCTCTCAGGTGGCGCGACGTGCTGGACGCCGAGGACGGGGCCGGGCTGATATACATCGAGCGCTCCAAGACCGACCAGGTCGGAGAGGGAGCCTATGTCGTGGTCACTCCCGAGACGCTGACAGCGCTGAAGCAGATGCGGGAGGATGCTGGAGACTGCTCTGATGATGACCCTGTGTTCGGGCTGTCGATGTCGCAGATAAGCCGGCGTGTGGACAGTATGGCGAGAGCCGCGGGTCTGGGCGAGGGATATTCGGGACACTCCGGACGCGTGGGCTTGGCGATCAGGATGACACGACGGGGTGCTCCGCTGCAGGCGGTGCAGACGCACGGCCGCTGGAAGTCTCCCTCGATGCCGGCAAGGTACACCAGGAGTGAGAAAGCGCTCGAGGCCCTTGAGTGGCTTGTCTGAGTGTCGTGAAACAGAATTGGGCAGAGCAGACTACGGAGGTGTGGTGCAACTGTGTCTGCTGATTGACCTGGTGGCTTCTGCCCTAACTGATACAAGCTCATGAGAGGGACACTTAACAATGATTGCATTGCAATCGTGGTACAATTTGCATTCAAAAACAAGGAGGCGGGAACTTGGCCAGCATAACCGTGCGCAATCTGGACGACGGGCTTAAGCGCCGACTACGCATCAGGGCTGCCGAGAACGGACGCTCCATGGAGCAGGAGGCCCGCGACATCCTGCGCGCGGCCCTCGATGAGGACGCCGCACCGAACAGCAATCTTGGCACGGCGATACATAACCTCTTCAGACCATTTGGCGGAGTGGAACTGGAGATCCCTCCCAGGGAACCCATGCGCGAACCCCCACAGTTCGGTTGAGAGCTGCATTCATGCTCGTCCTAGATACCAATGTAGTGTCCGAACTGATGAGGGAGCGCCCTAACTCCGAAGTCCTCCATTGGGTGGACGATCAATCCTCGGGTGACCTGTTCGTGACTTCCGTCACTGAAGCGGAGGTTCGGACTGGCATCGCCATCTTGCCTGAAGGGGAGAGGAAGCGCGGACTGGCTGCCGCTGCCGAACGGCTTTTCAGTGTGCTCTTTTCTGAACGTATCCTGCCATTTGACAGTGATGCTGCCCGGACTTACGCAATACTGGCTGCTGAGCGCAGGGCCGCCGGACGACCAATAAACCAACCCGATTGCCAGATAGCCGCCATAGCCCGCTGCCGGGGGGCGTCTGTGGTGACAAGAAATGTCAATGACTTTGAGGGAAGTGGGTTTGAAGTGATTAATCCCTGGCCAAACGAGGGAAAGGCGATTTAACAGATTGCCAGGACTGCTGAAGGGACCGCCCGCCAGCGACTGATGCAGTCAGAAATCAAACAGCAATTTGTCAGCAGCGGAACCATTGTTGTCTATGGGAAGGTCGCTATCCACGCGTTCCGGACAGTCCAGGTCCGTCAGGTCGCATCAGT
>MPND01000053.1 GCA_002238855.1 SAR202 cluster bacterium bin90 | reverse complement strand
AGGTACGCGGAGAATGTGAATCCGAGGCAGGCAACGCCCGCGACGCCCCACCGCAGCATGGCCGGCGGCTCCGGCACTCCCAGCGCGGCAAGATTGCCCAGCAGCAGCACCGCATACCCCCCGACCCCCATCAGCGCAACCGGAATCCCCAGGAACCGCGAGTACTCGCTAGTCGTAACCGCCCCGCATCCCCCGCTCACCCCGCAAGCCAGGTCAGCCCCGCTCAGGAAAGTCACGCTCAGGTAGGTCGCCAGCCCCAGCCCCACCAGGCTCAGCAGGGCAGCCGCCCCCCAGCAGATTGTTCGGGCGTTCGGCGTCATTGCGCCTCGGCAAGCGCCGCCTCGATCGCGTCCCGGAATATCCCGTACTCCCCGCCCCGCACATGCTCACCGTTGATGAACACCGTCGGCGTGGATGTAACCCCGTTGTCGTCGGCGAACTCGCTCTCGGTCCGCACCCGGCTGACATACTTGCGGTCGCTCAGGCATGCCGAGAACTGCACCAGGTCCAGCTCCACAATGTCCGCAAGACCCACCAGGTTGTTATATGAGTAGGCGCCCACATTCGTGCCCGCCCAGTTCTCGTACAGCGCGTCGTGGTACTCCCAGAACTTGCCCTGATCGCTCGCGCACTCCGCCGCCTCCGCCGCCCATACCGACTCCTCGCCCAGAAACGCGTAGTGCCTGTAAACGAACATCACCTGCCCGGAGTCCACATAGTCCTTCTTTATCTGTCGCCCTACCCCGAGGGCGAAATCACGGCAAAACACTCATTGGAAGTCCCCGAACTCCACCACCGTCACCGGCGCGTCCCTGTCCCCGATGATGTGGGTATATGGCGGGAACTCCTGAGCCACGGCAGGGGTGCCGGTCTCATCGCCGCCCGTCAGATTCAGCGCAACCACAACGATCACGGCGACCGCAATCACCACCGCAACCGCGCCCGCGCCCAGCATAATCCAAAGTCTGTTTCTGTTTTCCAATCTCGTAATGCTCCTACAAGTCGAAATCGCTCAGCCCGCCGGTGCGCTCAAGCCCGGCCGCCGAACCCGTCACCCATCAATTATTGCACACTCAGCCGCGCCCCGCCGAGTCCGTCTATGTGGATAGTCGCCTCGTCGCCGGGACTGACTGGAACCGGCGGCGCGAAGGTGCCCGTCAGAACCAGCGCGCCCTTCTTTATTGAATCGCCCTCCGCGGCAAGCGTGTTGGCAAGCCAGACCAGCGGCTCCAGCGGATGCCCCATCACACTCGCCCCAAGTCCCTTGCCGACATTCTCGCCATTGATGCTCATCGTGCCGCGCGATGCCGCAAGATCGATTCCCCGCCAGTCCGTGACCGGCTCTCCGAGCAGCGCGCCTCCGTTGCTGATGTTGACCACGATACCGCATATCTCCGGCATCTGACCGTCGAGCGTGGGCGCCTCCCGCATGTCCAGAAGCTCGAACGACGCCGCAAGCCACTCGATGTACTCCGCGATGCTCTCCCGCGTGTACGGCGCACCTGATGCCGGCACATCCGCGCCCAACTTCACGGCAACCTCACACTCGATTCCGACGGCGGCATAGTCTTCGCTGTCCACGACCGCAGGCGAGTCGTAAACCATGCTGGCTGGGATGCGTCCATAGCATGGCTGCGTCGTTCCGGTGAGCTTCCGCGCCACCTCGTTGGTGTACGCGATCTTGTATCCCGCCGCTGGTCCACGCCTTTCCGCGAGCCTGCTCACCATGCCCGCCTGCACCGCATACGCGTCGGCAATCGTCTGCGGCGCGAATGGCTGCAACATGAGGTCGAGCGGCTTGCGCGCCCTGTGCTGCGCCGCCTGGTAATCTGCCGCTTGCTCGATCCTGTTATCGCCTGCCATGGCTTCCCTCGCTTTCGCTCTCTGAGTGCATTGGGATGGCGTGAGGAATATTCTACTCGCCGCTCACAATCTCGGCAAAGCGCCCGGTGCGTCCAGCGCCGAACATGTAAGTAGTTACCCAGCTTCGCCACGGAGACCAGCGCTCCGAATATGCGAGCGCGTCATCGGGCGGCATCGGCGAGCCGTCGCCGACCAGGACGCCCATCATTCGCTGCAATGCAAGGTCACCCTGCGGGAAGCCGTCCGGTCGCCCGAAAGCCCGCATCAGCATCCAGTGCGCCGTCCACGCGCCCACGCCGCGCAAAGCCAGCAATCCGCTGACAATCTCGTCGTCGGGCAGGTCGCGCATCGCCTCCAGCGACAGCTCGCCGGACACTATCTGCTGAGAGATGCCGGTGATGTATTCCGCCTTGCGCATGCTGAACTTGATGGCGCGCAGTCCGTCGGGTCCCGCGTTGGCGAGGGTCTGCGGCAACGGAAATGCGTGCAGCGTCTCGCCGCCGATGGTGATGCGGTCGCCGTAAGTCTCGATGATGAGGTTGCGCAGCATGCGTGCCACATGGGTGCTGATCTGCTGCCCCAGTATCGCCAGCACCAGCGCTTCGTATGCAGTTGGCGAGCAGGTCGGTCGCAACCCGTACATGTTCCTGATCATAGGAGCGAGGTGGGGGTCTCCGAGCGCCATGTCGTAGAACGGGGCGATGTCGACGTCCGTGGAGAGCATGCGGCGCACAAGACGCTGGGCTTCGTCGGTGTAGTCCGATGTCAGTTTGTCGCCGCTTACTTCGACCGCCAGCTTCGGAGCGTCAACGCTGCCAACCGACCGCACCGACACCAGCGCAGGCTTGCCGCTGAGTGACAGCACGCGCCGTAGTATGCCGTCCTCGAACATGTCGGCGGCGTGGCGTTCCTGAAAGAAGGTCATGCTGCCGACGGTCAGGTCGAAGTCGTAGGGTGCAGTGGGCGTTATCTCGAATGACATGGGTGTATAAGGATAGCCCCGCCGCTACATGCTGTCCATCCCATTCGTTCCGCAATCCACTGCTTCTAGCCGGTTCGCGTATCGAACTCGTAAGGCGGATAGTCGTCGTAAAGGAACGATATGTAGCCTGTCACCCGCCACTTCCACCGGTTCAGAGCCATCTGCGCGCCGAACATGTCGCTGCGGTATCTCCCTGTGAACAGCAGCGCGATGCCGGCGAATATCGACAGAGCGAATCCCAGACCACCAAAGAAGTACGTGACGATGTACTGCGGTATCGCGAGCAGCCAGAACTTGAACACAACCTTCAAGCGCGAAAGCCGCTCCGGATATACCACCGTAATGTCCGCCGGATAGTCGTCATTCGATGCTAGGCTAAAGGGTGGGTAGCGGTCGGTGCCAAGCACGCCGGCATAGAAGCTCACGCGCCAGGTCCAGCGCATCACGCCGACGATGTAGTTGAACATCCAGCGTGGGTAGCGCGCCGTGAACAGGATTGCCCACCATGCAATGAACCAGACTACGAAGGAGGCTATCGTGAGAAAAAACAGCACTAAGAAGTGTGGTATCGCCAGAATCCACTTGATTAGCCACAGTCCCCTGTTTGGAGGGGATGACAAGTCTCCGCGAATGTATAACGGGTATGCTTGAATGCCGTTTTCTTCGGTCATGGCAGCCTCCTCGATTGCCCACTACGGCAATATGCTGGACAGAGAGAGGATGCCCTCGTTCGCGCATCCCCTAACCCTAAGTCCTGCACAATCATTGTAACGGCGATCAGAAGATGGCGATGGGATTGACCGGGGAGCCTGTGCCTCCGATGACATTCAGCGGGTTGATGCTGATCATGAACTCGTAGCGGTCCTCTTCGGCGCAGGCGTTGGCTAGCGGCTCAAGCAGCGCGTTGTCCAGCAGCGCGACGCCGTAGGCGAAGATGACGCCGTGAACGCTCCAGCCGATGTCGTACTCATTGGGCGATGCGTCCATCATGTCCCAGCCTAGCAGGGACATGTCGCAGTCTCGCACGAAGGGCAGGCAGGACGCATGCAGTCCCGGTCGCGGCTCGCCGGACACAGAGTTTGCCCAGATTCCGCCGTTATCCGCGGCGAATGCCTCGCGCCCGCTGTACACCATCACCGCGTCGCCGGGTTGGAGTTCTACGCCCTGCTCCTTGGCGATGTCCTCAAGCTCCCAGCCATGCACAGGTTCTTCGACAGTCACGTACGGCTTGCCGCGATGCTTGGGCACATCCAGCAGCACACCGCGCGTCAGGATGCCGTCGCTCCACGCATCCACCGTGCCGTAGTTCGCGCCGTCGAATGTGAGCGTGTCCTCCGGCTTGCGTCCGTCCCACATGCCATTCTCGTCCCATACGTGGCAGAGTGCGTCGATGTGGGTAGTCGAGGTGCCGTGATAGATCAGTCCGTAATAGTCCACCGCCGCGCCGGAGTTGCCGGGCCTCTCCCAGACCTGCACATACTGCTGCGCCGGTCGCGGGTTCTCCGCATTAGGCGTGACCGGGAACGGCCTGCTGAGCGACACGGTGCGCCCCTTCTGGACCAGCCCGATCGCTTGCAGTCGCTTCTGCTCGTCAATCAGGTTCATCGCGCCCGCCGAACCTTTGTCGCCCCAGCGCCCCCAGTTGCGCCGCTCGCTCAGGTAGCCTAGCACTTCTTCTTTAGTCGGGACGCTTCTAGCGGTGGTGGTCATTGTAGTCGAACCTCCTGAGTATCATTTCTAGTTGGGATTATACGCAGGTTGCGGGCGAAAGCAAGGAAGGGGACGACTGTGAAGAGGCGAGTGTCAGCTTAACTCAACGAGCACTTGCTGAGGGCTAACAGCAAGGATCGGCGAGCGAACATAGTCTCTGATATTCCTCGTAACGATGTACCGAGCACCACAGGCGCGCGCGGCTGCTACCTGCATCGCATCCTCAAAGTCCGACATAGGAAGTTCGGCAGCATATCGAACTGCTTCGGTATCAGTGGTTGCCACTTCTACAAAGCGAGTCAGCTCAATGATGAATTCACGAGTGCCTAATCCACCGCGCTCAGGAGATACAAGGTAATAGAGATTCGATATGGAATGCCAGGCGATGCACGCGCTCTCGGCTCCGCGCTCGATGCTGTCCAGCAAGTCAGATGCAGGCTCTGAATAAGGATTTCTGTCAAGCGCAATGTCGATGAGTATGTCAGTGTCCAGAAGTATCACTGCAAATACTTCTTAGACAGCGCATCGTAGCGTGGGTCGCTGCGCTCCGACGGACGGAATTGTCCCCGCCAGCGCGATGTGAATGGAGGTTCCTCAGTCTCTACCACGTCTTTCAGCGACCGTTCAATTAGCGCCGAGAGGGAAACGCCTTTAGCGTGTGCGTCTCGTCTGGCTGCCGACAATATGTCGGAGTCCATGCTAATGGTGACTTTTTGCTTCATCGCGATGTCCCGTCCGTCCTCTGATACTCTTCTGCCTCTAATGTTAGTATATGTGTGCATCAGCCGCCGTTCAAGGATGCATATTTTCTATCCCAATTATCCCATTCAGCCATGTAGAATAACGCTATGCAGTTCTTCGACCAGCATATACTGCTTGCCCTCATCGCGCTGCCGATGGTTGGCGCAGCAGTCATCATGGCGATTCCGGGCGTGCGAGACGACGCGGTGCGGCGTGTGGCTACCGCGTTCGGCTTGGTCGTGATGCTGCTGTCTTTCTATGTGTTCGGGCGGTACTACTTCGATGGTGACGGCGCGCGCTTCGAAAGCACCTGGCGCTGGCTGAGCTTTCCGGGGCCGTGGAAGTTCGGGGACATCGGCATATCGCTGACGCTTGGAGTCGATGGTATCGCCGCGCCGATGCTTTTGCTTACTGGCATCGTGATGTTCACGGGCGTGCTTGTTTCGTGGTCGATCAGGTCGTGGAACAAGGACTTCTTCATCCTCTACTTCCTGCTGCTGGCGGGTGTGTTCGGCGTCTTCGCGTCCTACGATCTGTTCTTTTTCTTCTTCTTCTACGAGCTTTCGGTGCTGCCGATGTACCTGCTCATCGGCGTGTGGGGCAGCAGCAGCCGGTTCCCTAAGTTCAGCCGCACGAAGGAGTACAGCGCGATGAAGCTGACGCTGTACCTTGTGGCGGGCAGCGTGCTGATATGGGTCGCGCTGATGGCAATATTCGTAGAGGCAGGACTGGGCACATTCGACATCAAGCGCCTCGCCGTGGTGGAATACTCGCCCACGTTCCAGAAGGTATTCTTCCCGTTCCTGGCGATAGGGTTCGGAATACTGGCGGGTTTGTGGCCCTTCCACACATGGTCGCCGGACGGCCATGTGGCGGCGCCCACTGCAGTGAGCATGGTGCATGCGGGAGTGCTGATGAAACTGGGAGCATTCGGCATCATCCGCGTGGGCATGGTCATTCTGCCGGAGGGCGCGGAGTTCTGGATGCCCGCGCTCGTGGGCCTCGGCACGGTGAATGTCATCTACGGCGCAATCTCCGCGATGGGGCAATCGGACCTGAAGTATGTCATCGGCTACTCCAGCGTCAGTCACATGGGGTATGTGGTGATGGGCATTGCCACGCTGCACCCGCTCGGGTTGGGCGGTGCGGTGCTGCAGATGTTCTCGCACGGCATAATGACCGCGCTCTTCTTCGCGGTTGTGGGCGTGGTGTATGACCGGACGCACACGCGCGACATGCTGGTGCTGGACGGGCTGGCGAAGCGCATGCCCGTGACGGCGGTGTTCTTCACCATCGCCGGACTGACATCGCTTGGGCTGCCCGGATTGAGCGGCTTCGTTGCGGAACTGCTCGTGTTCCTCGGCCTGTTCAAGACATATCCCATCCTCGGCGCGCTCGGCGTCATAGGCGCGGCGATAACGGCGGTGTACATCCTGCGCTTGCTCGCCAAGGTATTCTTCGGGCCGGTGAGTCCGTTGCCGGACGAGGTTGAGGCGCACGGGAGCGCTCAAGACACGGCAGGAGTCCTTATGCCGGGCGGCGGCGTAGCCGTCGCGGTGGCACAGGCAACCCCCATCGTCCATGAGCAACATGTAGAGCGAATGGACGCCACCACGCAGGAGAAAGTCTCAGCCTCCATCCTCACGGCGTTCATCCTGCTGGTCGGGCTGTTCCCGTTCCCGTTCATGCGCGTGATAAATGGAGGCGTTGCGGATGTGCTGGCACGGTTTGGGTGAGAAGAAGAAACAATGCCTTTATGAGCGTGTACAATATCCTCAAGATTGCAAAGACTGGATTGCTGATTGATGCCTGAAGTCAATCCTGAAATATTAACTTGGGCGCGCGAAACAGCGGGCCTCTCACGTGAAGACGCTGTTAAGAAGCTCAATATACGTGCTGCTTATGGCATAGAACCTGAGGAACGGCTGTCGGCGCTTGAAACTGGTTCAGTCGAGCCGACGCACCCTATGCTCGTCAAAATGGCGAAGCAATATCGTCGTCCATTGATTGCCTTCTACCTTTCGAAACCGCCGCAAAAGGGAGACCGAGGTGCTGACTTCCGGACACTGTCTGCCGACCGATCTGCTACGGACGATGCAATTCTTGATGCCCTTATGCGGGATGTAACGGCACGCCAAAGCATGGTACGCGCTGTCCTGGAAGATGAAGATGAGGTAGAGCCTGTTGTCTTTGTCAACTCTCATGAAATGTCAGATGGTTGGCAAGCAGTTATTGAATCGCTGCGGGCATTGCTCAATGTGAAGCGTACGGAGTATCGTGCGCAGTCTAGCCCAGAAGATGCATTCGCCGTACTGCGTTCAGCCGTAGAAAGTGCGGGCGTGTTTGTGCTCCTTAAGGGGAATTTGGGGACTCACCACACCGAGATTGGCACAGAAGTGTTTCGGGGATTCTCTATTGCCGATGAAATAGCTCCGTTTGTGGTTATTAATGAGTATGACGCAAAGACAGCTTGGTCTTTCACCCTTATGCACGAATTGGTTCATATTCTCCTAGGGCAAACGGGTATTGGCGGTGCTCAAACGGAGAACGATATTGAACAATTCTGTGACGATATAGCAGGAAGGTTCTTCCTGCACGATGGGGAAATACGAGAACTCAGCCTAGACAGTATCAGCAGCACTAACGCTATTGCGAATCAGATAAGCGATTTTGCAGGAGACTACAATCTGAGTCGCACTATGGTTGCTTACAGAGCATATCGCATTGGAGAAATAGACCAGCCGACTTATGGGCAGCTTTCAAGTCTCTTCCGCCAACAGTGGCTCGCCAACCGAGCTAATCGCCAGGAACGCCAAAAAAGTGCAGGTGCAGGAGGAGATTACTATGTAACCCGTCGGCACCGCACGGGAAATGGCTTAATAGCGTTGGTCGGACGAATGATGGCCGTGGGAGCCTTGTCAACGACGAGGGCCGCTACCGTTTTGGGTGTCAAGCCTCATCAAGTGCAGAGCCTTGTCGAACTCGGATAGGATAATAGAGTTTGCTGTATATTCTTGATGCGAATGTGCTCATAGACGCGAACCGCGATTATTATCCTATCAGCAGAATTCCGCAATTCTGGGATTGGCTGGTGCATATGGGTAGGCTGAATCGAGTGAAAGTACCTCGAGAGGTATATAGCAAAGTCAGTGATGCCAATGATCGACTCGCAGTTTGGCTGAAGGATAACAGGAACTCTATGCTGCTCTCCGAGGATGTTGATATAGAACTGTTTAATTTTGTAATCGATGAGGGCTATGCGAGCAACTTGACTGATGATGAAATTGAGCAACTCAACGAGGACCCTCTTTTGATAGCGTATGCACTTGCCGACCCCACACTGCGCTGCATAGTAACAACCGAGAGATCAAGACCAAAGAGACAAAGGGGAAATCGTCACATTCCTGATGTATGTAACGACCTTGACGTCTGCTGTCGCCATACCTTCGAGCTTATTGATGAGCTGGACTTTCGCACGGACTGGAATGCATCGTAGAACCCTTGTAAGACTAGATGAACAACAACTTCCTGCTACTTATACCGGAGTTCATCGTGACGGGCCTTGCGTTCGTTGTGCTGACGCTGGACCTGTTCCTGCCTGAGCGCAGGAAGTGGGTGCTGCCGTTCGTCGCGGTTGCGGGGTTGGCGGTTGCGCTGGTGATTTCGCTGGCGTACCTGTGGGGCGTCAACGACTCGCTGTATGACGGCGTGATTCGTGTGGACGGCTATGCGCTGTTCTTCAAGGCGTTCTTCATTGCGCTCGGCGGCGTGGTCATCTTGGTGTCCGTCGATTTCGTGCGGCGTAACCTGGACCATCCCGGCGAATATTACGGCATCCTGCTGTTCACCGTGGTGGCGATGATGCTTCTGGCGGCGTCGGGCGAGCTGCTGACGGCGTACATTTCGCTGGAGCTGCTGAGCTTCGGGCTTTATGTGCTGGTGGCTTACGACCGTTACAACGCCAAGTCGAACGAGGGCGCGACGAAGTATATTCTGCTGGGCGCGTTCTCCTCGGCGCTGCTGCTCTTCGGCATCAGCCAGATCTATGGGCTGCTGGGCACGACACGCTTCGACGAGATAAGCAGGGCGCTCGCTGGTGCGGGCGCGCTCAGCCCGGGTCTGATACTTGGGATCGCGCTGATTGTGGCGGGGCTGGGGTTCAAGGTTGCTGCCGTGCCGTTCCACATGTGGGCGCCGGACGCCTACGAGGGCGCGCCCATACCGATCACGGCGCACTTGGCGGTGGGCTCGAAGGCGGCGGCGTTCGCGCTGGTGCTGCGGCTGTTCGCGGAGGCGTTCATGCCTATCGTGGAGCAGTGGCAGGTGCTGCTGGTCGGACTCGCGGTGATAACGATGCTGCTGGGCAATCTGGTTGCACTGGCGCAGCGCAACCTGAAGCGACTGCTGGCGTATTCCAGTGTGGGGCAGGTGGGCTATCTGCTTATGGGAGTTGCCGCGCTTGCGAAGACAGGAGAGAGTGGTACTTCGATCGAACTGTCGCACCTTGCGTCCAACGGCATCATGCTGCATCTTGTCGCGTATGCCGTGACGAACATGGCGGCTTTCCTGTGCCTTGCAGCCGTCTTCAACATCACTGGGCGCGACGACATCGCGGGCATGGCGGGCGTGGCCAGGCGCGCGCCGCTTGTTGGGCTGGTGTTCGCCGTGTCGCTATTCTCGCTCGCGGGGCTGCCGATTTTCGTGGGCTTCACGAGTAAGTTCTACTTGTTTAATGCGGCTGCCGCGCAGGGTCTGCTGTGGGTGGCGGGAGTTGCTATCTTCGCAAGTCTGATTTCACTGTACTACTACCTGATGGTCGTGAGGCAACTGTACATTGAGCCTGCGGGTGACGCGGCACGCATACCCGTGCCGCCCCTGACGATGGGTGTGCTTGGCGCGCTGTTTGCCGGAATGATTATGCTGGGGGTGTATCCAGCGCCTCTGATGCGGGCGGTGCAATACGCGAGCGATGCGCTGTTCTAGGCTCTGGTTGTTATTCATTCAGCCAACGCCATGACTGCGCGGCTGAAATTCGTGGTGTTTCCCCGGCAACTACAGGCGTGTTCGTAGGTCACACACCGAGTGGCCAGAACTGCACAATCAGCGGGGTGGCTACGGCGACGATGATTATGTCCAGTGGGAGACCCATTCGCCAGTAGTCGCCGAAGTGGTAGCCACCGGGACCCATGACAATGGTGTTGGACTGGTGTCCTATCGGAGATAGGAATGCGGATGATCCCCCGATTGCGACTGCCATCAGGAACGGGTCCACTGACGCTCCGATGGAGGCTGCTACTCCGAGGCCGACGGGCGCCATCAGGATGACTGCCGTGGCGTTGTTGATCCAATCCGACAGGAGCATGGTGATGACGAGGACTAACATAACCAGCGTCCAGGGCGGAAGCGATTCGCCCAATTCGGTTACGGCAGAGGCTATGCGTAGCGCGCCGCCCGTAGTCTCCAAAGCCTCGCCCACGGGAATCATCGCGCCCAGCAGTATGATGATCGGCCAGTTAACTGCCTGGTATGCGGCTTGGAGTGATAGATAGCGACTTACCAGCAGCACGACGACCGCGCCGGGCAGCGAAACATGGATTGGAACGATGCCGAAAATGGTTAGCAACAGGGCGGCGGCGAATGTCGTTACAGGGACGAGCAGGCGGCGGCGCTGTCCGACTCCCAGTTCGCGTTGAGCCAGGGGCAGCAAACCCAACTGCGGCAGGGCTGCCTGTACAACCTCGGTCCTGCCCTGAATCAGGAGTACATCGCCAACCTGCAGAACTACCTGACTCAGACGCGTCATCAGCCTGGTGCCTCTCCGAGATACGCCCAGGAGATTCACGCCGAACGAGGCATGCATGTGCAGGTTCTGCACCGTGTTTCCATCCGCGAGGCCGTTGCGCATAACGACTGTCTCTAGCAGGGTCACATCCTCTGATTCCACAGTCTGCACCACGTCGGAGCGCAGGTCTCTGAAGATTTCCAGCGCGAATCCCGTCTGGGTCATGAACGATCTGAGGTCTTCCGGAGCTACCTCGACGATGAACACATCGCCTACGTCGATAATCTGGTAGCTGGATGGCGCGCCATACGCGGCGTCCCCACGGATTAGCCCGACTATCGCCACGTCTTCACCGGCCAGTTCCTCGAGGTCATTCACAAGCTTGCCAGCGAATTGGGAGTTCTCGGTTACTCGCACTTCTACCATGTAGCCTGCGATGTCGATGGCGTCGGACAGGCTGGGTTGCGGTCGTCTGGATGGGATGAGGCGCCATCCAACGAGTGAAATGAAGGCGATCCCTGCAATGGCTACGGCGGCACCTACGGGGGTGAAGTCGAACATCCGGAATGCATCGCCGACCGCTTCCTGACGGAAGGTGGCGATTATGATGTTGGGCGGAGTGCCGACCAGAGTGGTGAGGCCGCCCAGCAGTGAAGCGAAGGACAGAGGCATCAGGTAAGGCGAGTATGGACGCTTGGCGATGTTCGCAGCTCTGACAGCCAGCGGCATCAGAAGGCTGAGGGCTCCGACGTTGTTCATGAATGCGGACAGGACAGCCACCAGCCCCGATAGTGACACGACCTGAACGGTAAGACGCTGGCCGACGCGAGAGTACCAGCGTTCCATGACGTCGATGACGCCGGAATTTTCGAGAACCTTGCTGAGCACCAGGACAGCGCCCACTGTGACGACGGCCGGATGGCCGAATCCGTGGTAAGCAACTGAGGCAGGGATTATGCGCAAGACGGTGAGTATCAGAAGCGCGCCAAGTGCGACAATGTCGTAGCGAATCTTGCCCGACACGAACATGACGAGCGCGATAAGCAGAACGCCGAAAACAATTGCTTCGTTCATGGTAGGGCTAGACGTAGCCGTTCCGACGATCCCAGGTGTCCTCTTCTGACGACCTGAGTTCCGGCTTGCCGTATCCGCCTCCGCCGGAGGAAAGGGCGACTATGCGGTCGCCGGGCTTGACGACCACGCTTGTCTGCTTCGTACGCAACACAGTCTCTACGCCGCCCGAGACGATGGAGTACCTGTGTGGGAGGCCAGGCTCGCCGCCCAGAACTCCGAAAGGAGGCACTATCGCACCATCTCCGGCTGTATTGAGCAGCGCCTCGCCTTCGCCTTCATAGATGATTTCACACACGGCACCGAGTCCGCCCCTCCATTGACCATCGCCTGCCGACCCCGGTCTAAGTTCGTGGTTCACGACAAATAGAGGGAATCGCTCCTCAGTTACCTCTACGCTGTTTGCGCGGATTCCGCCCGCGACATTTACCTCGCCGACGCAGCTCCAGCCATCGTGACCGAGAGACGCGCCGCCGCCGCCGCGCGCCATGAAGAAGTGCCACAGGAATGATTCGCCAGTTCTTGGATCGGTGCCTGTGATGGCGTACCGCAACCGACGGGAGAAGCCAGCGTTTACCGACTCCGGCACTGCCTGTGAGAGCGCCTTGAAGATTGCTTCGACAATCTCCTCTGCACAGTGGTTCGTGCTCATGCAGACGGGCGCGGGCGAGTTCGCGTTGACTATCAAGCCTTTGGGCGCGATGACCTTCAACGGTCCCATTGAGCCGTCGTTCTTCGGAACATCATAGGGGGCGAGGTACATTATCGCGGCGTGCGCCAGTGACCTGGTATTGGCGTAGGCGCTGTTTATGAAACCTGTAACCTGTTTGGCGGACTCGCTCAAGTCTATGGTCAGCGTGTCCCCGGCGACAGTGATCTTTGCCCTTATGGGGATCAGCTTGGAGTCGAAGCCGTCGTCGTCCACGAGTGACTCGCCGTAGTACTCGCCGTCGGGCCAGTCCGAGATGAAGCTCCTGACCTGCGACTCCGTCGCATCGAGAATGCCGTCCACAATGCGGGTAAGCCGCTCTGTGCCGTAGTGCTCTACGAGCTCGCGTATTCGGCGCTCCGCCGTCAGTATGGACCCTATCTGCGCGTTGAGATCGCCGAGGAAGTTCTTCGGATATCTGACGTTCGCCGCCATCATCTGGAGCAGGTCGTCGCGCGGGACATCGCCGTCATAGATTCTCAATGGCGGAATCCGCAGACCTTCATGGAAGATCTCGCTCGCGGACGGATTGTAGCCGCCATGCGTTCCTCCGCCGACATCCGTATGGTGTGCCCTGTTCACCGTCATGAACATCAGTTGTCCATCTACGAAGACCGGGCGTATGGCGGTTATGTCCGGCAGGTGCGAGCCACCGAAGTAGGGATCGTTGAGCAGAAATACGTCGCCCGGAGCAATGTTGTCCCCGAAGTAGTCCAGCACGGCGCGACCTGCGACCGGCAACGCGCTGACATGCACCGGTATGCCCTCGCCCTGCGCGACGAGCCTGCACTGGCTGTCGAGGATCGCGGTTGAAAAGTCTCTGCTGGCGTTCAGAATCTGGGAGAGCGCCGTGCGGAGCATGACATCCATCATCTCAATCGCAATGGATTCCAGCCTGTTGCCGACTACGGATAGCGTGACAGAGTCGGCCTGAGCGTCTTCTGCTTGCGTGGAAGTCTCCACATCGATGTGGAGTATGCCGTGCCCGTCGTATCTCGCTGAGCATCCCTCACCGACCACGACGGTGTTGTAGTCCGAATTGAGCACCGTAGGGCCGCTCACTTCATCGTGGTGGTCGTCGTGCGTGGATGCCGACGCAATATCATCGTGGCTGTAAGCCGGGCTGGAGTCCACGCCATTGACCGAAAGCCGACCTACTGCGCTTGCTCTCAGCGTAACAATCCTGATGTCCTGCTCCTGCTGGCGATAGGCATAAAGCCGCTCGAATCGCTCGTGCATGTTTTCTGCCCAGCGTATTCGCAGTTCGTCGTCCGACGAGTTGAGGTCGGGCACATCAACAGTCACTTCGTAAATCTGGTCGAGGTATCGCATGTCGGCAGACAAGTGAACGGTGATGTCTGAGTCTGCAGCGCCCGCCGCGCGGATGCGTTCCCGCCCGCTCTCAGTCAGAGATTCGAAGGCAGAGCGTAGCCCGTCGAGGTCCACGGTGCTGAGGCTGGACGGGTGCGACAGCGCGAGGTCGTGCTTCAGGTCGGATGCCATCATGCCGAAAGCGGACAGAACGGGACCTGCCGGCGGTATCAGGACACGGCTGATGCCAATTTCTCGTGCCACCCTTGTCGCGACCAGACCAGCGGCACCGCCGAAGCCCATAAGCGCGAATTCGCGGGGGTCGAGTCCACGGCTCACGGAAGCCAGCCTTATGCCCTCGGCGATTGAGCTGGATACCACGCGGAGAATGCCTTCCGCCGCGGCACGGACATCAACGCCGAGTGGGTCCGCTACATCGCTTTGGATCGTCTGGGTCGCGCGGTCAATGTCCAGTTCGACCGTGCCTCCCAGGAACTTGTCGGTGTCCAGCAAGCCCAGGACCAGTGCGGCATCGGTGACTGTGGGCTGTGTTCCGCCCCGACCATAGCAGGCGGGACCGGGGTCTGCGCCGGCGCTGGTGGGGCCGACACGCAGCACGCCACCCTCATCCACGCGCGCGATGCTGCCGCCGCCGGCTCCGAGGGTGTGTATGTCCACAGTGGGAACGGCAATCTTCCAGCCCGCCTCGAACTTCTCGCCGGTGATGTGCGGGCTGCCGTGTTCAATCAGGGTGATGTCGGTGCTTGTGCCGCCCATGTCGAGGGCGATCACACGCTCCTCTCCCAGTTGACGGGCAACATGCGCAGCACCTGCCGCGCCTCCCGCGGGGCCGGAGAGAATCGATCTGACAGCCTGCTCGGAGCTGTCCTTCACGGGAGCGATGCCGCCGTTGGACTGAATCACGAACAGGGGCGCGGAACCGCCCGCCTCTGAGATGCGGGTTTCAAGTCGTTCCAGGTAGCTTGACAGCGATGGCCCCACGTAGGCGTTGAGCGAGGTGGTCGAAAGCCGGTCGAACTCTTTGATCTGCGGCAATATGACATGGGAGGCGGAGACATAGGCGTCGGGCAGCATTTCCCGCACGATTTTCTCTGCCTCCATTTCGTGGTCGGGATTCAGGAATGAGAACAGGAAGCAGATTGCTATCGAGTCCACGCCCTCGGACTTCAGGTACTCGACCTGCTGCCGCAGCCCTTCGACATCCAGCTCACGCCTGACTTTTCCAGCTGCATCCACGCGCTCCTCGACGCCGACGCGCAGGTATCGAGGCGCCAGCGGCTCCACCTGGTCCATCCGCAGGTTGTACCTGTCCTCCTTTAGACCTTCGCGTATCTCCAACAGGTCTCGGAAGCCCTCGGTGGTGATTAGCCCGATCTTCGCGCCCTTCCTCTCGACGAGCGTGTTGGTGGCGACGGTGGTGCCGTGGATGATGACCTGCGCCTTATCCAGCAGCGCGGGAGTGTCCATGCCCATGGAGGATGCCAGACCCGCAATGCCTGTGAGTACGCCGTCCGAGGGATCGGCCGGTGTGGTTGGAGTTTTGAAGGCTACCGGCGCGGAATCTCCTTCATCCACCGCCACCAGGTCAGTAAAGGTGCCGCCAACGTCAATGCCGATTCTCAATCCGTGCATCCTTTCCGAGTTCCTCATTGAGGAAATTGCTCGTTACCGAATTCCGAGACGAGAAGTATCTTACTACAAGCGGGATGCGATTGAGCAGACGGGAGTTGGGATGCCGGAATGGTCTGAGCGGCGTCTCGTCGCTATCGTCGAACCGTCAGAGACTGCAGCAGCGTGCGGGATGTCAGCGCGATTTCGTCCACGGCGATATTGAACGCCTGCTCGTTGACGCGCGAGGGCTTGCGGTAGCCGCTGATCTTGCGCACGAACTGAAGGGCGGCAGCGTGCAACTCTTCATCCGTGGCGGGGGTGTCAGGGCGTCTGAGGGTCTTGATGCTTAGATACTAATTGCGGTCGAAGGGTCTCCCGGAAGAGCGACCGTGAGAGTTATTCGGTTTTGGTCATCAATTGAAATTCGAGTGTACAAGAGCCTGATCAGTTCCCTTCGCTGCGTATCACTCAGGTCACCAAGTACCTGGTCAATAGATGACAAGAATGCCTTGATATGCTCCTTCTGGTCTTCCTGCATCCTGGCCATATTCTCCTGCTCAAGGAGGTCAGCCAGGAGTTCCTCATTGTGCTCGACTCGCTCTCGGATGATCTCTAACTGCTCGTTAAGTTCTTCCTCCGTGAGCCTACCTAGTGAACCTATCCGTATTACAAAAGTCTTAGCTTCGTTCTCCTTAACCAATGTGCGCTTTACTCTACGAATTTCCTCGTGCAGTAAGTTGCGCTTATCATCATCGATGGACTTAGATTCAAGGATAGACAGAATCCCTTGTGGATTTCCGGTTATTCGCTCGGTGGCGGACCAGACCGCATCCTCCAGCGCCTGTGCTGGTATGTTTCCGGGCTTTCGACACTTGTATCCGTCGCGTTGCTGTCCGTAGCAGAGATAGGCGCGATAGTAGTCTTCGGGATTATCGCTCCTGACCCTTTGGACTTTGCCATTTACGGTGACTTTCCTTCTTCTCTCTGTCTTGCAACCCATCATTCGACCACAAGGCTCGCAGTACATTCGATGTTGCAGGAGAAAGAAAACTTTCGTGTTTCGCTTGGAATGGGTACTCCGTTCCTTCTTGAGCTGCTGAGCGCGTTGCCACGTAATCTCATCAATAATTTGCGGCACCTCAATAGCTATCCACGACTCCTCCGACAGGTCGGTCTTTCTGACTTTTTTCTTCCCCAAGTATTCCCACCTCTGCTTACCATAATGCCACGTGCCCATGTAAGTAGAGTCGGAAAGGATTCTGTTCACGACACTGTATGACCATTGCGCCCCTTTCGCAGTTGGAACGCCTTCCAAGTTGAGGCGCTTGGCGATTTTGACCATGCCAAGGCCTTCCTCAATATAAAGTCCATAAATGTAACAAATTGTTTTAGCAGCTTCCTCGTCAATGACTGCATAACCGTCCTCATCAACATCGTATCCAAAACAGATCTGGCGACAGGGAATCTTGCCGCCCTTAGCGCGACCTCTCTTCCCCATCGTAGAGCGATCTCGAAAATTGTCGAGTTCCATTCCCCCGAACCATGCCATTAGGACGAAGAACTGTCTGTCAATCCTCTCCCGAACGGCTTCCAACTGTGTATCAGTCCCCTCAAGGGCTTCTAACAGAGCATTGGCAGGAGATACAGAGCGCGCCAATCTGTCACCCTTCCAACACACAACAACGTCAATATTTCCTTTTCTAATCTCAGCAAGCATGCGTTGGAAGTCAGGCCGATCCTTTGTCCTGCCGGGTGCAATATCACAGAACACCGCAACAACCTCGATGTTTTGCGATTCGCAATACTCATAGCAGGCGCCCCTCTGTTCATCCAGCGAAACTCTATCCTCTCCGTCTTGAGCTTCACTTGACACTCGAAGATAGATGACGCCTCGACGGCGAGGCTCGCGCGCGAAGATTTCACGAGAGGTGTTGGGCACCGTGCCTCTGTCCATATCGTCGTTGACCCCAGCGGCAATCAGGCTCTTTGAGACATTCACGGAAGCCTTGGTCTGTTCCTTCTGTTCCTTCCGTTCCTGCGCCTCAATTCTGCGCTCCCATTCCGCTTGCCTTTCCGCTTCCTTTTTCACTTCCTTTTCAAATCGCCTAGTCTGTACTCTCGTCACTGTCTTTCCTTCCTTCTCTTCCTGGCGGGAGCTTCTCGGCGGTCAATGGCCTGCCGTCAACCAACGAAATGCTCCCGCTATGTCTACATTATGATTATGATCTGTATTATGATGTCCAACGTTCAGGTCTACTTTGCCGTGCCTGCGGTCTGGTCTTAGGCCGCCGAATCCGGCACAGTCTTCTTCACCTCTCGTATCAGTTCGACAATCTGTCGCTGACGCTCGGCTGCGTCGGGTGCCGAAACGAGGAGTACATTCTTCAGCTTTACCGGCCTCTTTTTCTGGGTTGCCATAGTATTCCTTCCCATATCTGTCCGTTGCTCTCAATAGAACCGGAAGGTCAGGCGCCTCTAACACAATTGCGAAAGCAGGCAAAACCTACTAGAATTTGACAGAGACTCGATGGACTAACCTCCCGTGGCTCTAGCCGCCCGGCACCAAGCGACAACTTCTGCCGGGCGGTTTCTCTTGCACGATTCCGTTCTAATCATCAGTTATGGTGGTCGCACTGTCATTCCGTATCTCGACATTGTTCCTCTCCTTTGCGCCTGTCCCGCCACGGCCAACTCTCAGCTCAGGACGGCATGCTTTCCACTTGACCATCTATGTATGCGCCACTTACCATAGAAAAAGCCGTACGCGGTACCGTGTTTAGAAGCTCTGGTCTGCTCGGCGCTCAGGCCGCTGGAGGTGTTGTCTCCGGCGGCCTTTTCGTATTCAATTTTGGTGTGCTAATTATAGAACAAACGTTGGCTTTTTCCAAGTCACGCGGCGGCTATTTCCCGCATGAAATCGCTGTCCGCAGTATCCGACATTGACGCTTCCGCTACTCATTCATCTACGACCCATATTCGTCAAAAGAGTCACGCTGCTTCCCGAGTAGGCCCGCCCTCCGAGAATCTTGTGACCGTGCTGATGGGAGACTCCCCGCCCTCAGAAGCGTTCACCTCCAGCAACCTGTATTGTCCCTTGCTTATGCGTTCCCATCGGGCATCTCTACGCAGGAATTTCCCCAAGTTCGATTTCATTCCGTTATGCTCACCATGCGGTTTCATCACCGCAAGAATCAAATCCGTAGCCTCCGCCAAATCTATGATCCCATCATTTTTGGCTGCGATGGGCCAGAGGGCGTGCCTATATTTCTGGTATCCAGCTATATCGGCAGCCGTCGCATTTCCACACCGAATCTCGGACAAGTCAACCTTCCGCGGTGCTTTCTCCTTGCCCACACGGGGCTGGTCTTCTATCACCTCTTCTACCTCCTGCTGCTTGTCGTGACCGACCATGTCGAGCGCCACGGCGATCAAGTCGTCTACCACCTGTCTAGTCAGCCCCAATTTCTTGACTTGAGCTAAGTGGAACTGCTCCTTTCTGACCACCGCAGCCCTAATCCCATTGAGGAACGGCATCGTCATGTCTGCCTCATCCATCTCTGTCTCATCCTTGGACAGGTGCTCCGTTAGCAGCGCCGCGAACTCAAAATCATGCTCCTCGACTTTCGATACGTCATTAGTTGACATCGTCCCCTCCAATCAAATCTGCCATTTCATATACCAATTTTTACTTGAACGTTCTGTTGGCCTTGTATAATATCGACAAAAGCTTCGAGGACTGGACGCAAGTCGACCTCGATGCCTTGAGAATCGGGGGAATCGTGTGGGTGCCAACCAATCGGATTCCCCCGGCACCATCAAGCAGCATTGCGGCCTTTACAGCCCTTCTCAGCTAGTCCTCTTCTTCTACCTCTTCAGCCCTCTTTCAGAACACCATCTTCCGCACAATCCATAATGCCAGCACCCTGTATATATGGGCAACGTAGAAAAAGACCTTTTTTTTGCCAATTTGTCCTTTTTATTTGTCCCTCCTGGTTTATCCCTCTTGTTTGTTCCCCTAAAAACCTTTTCATAGAGGGGCTTCCCTTTAAGTGGAGCGGGCCGCACGACCTGTTGTGAAAGCGCTCCAAAATGAGGTGTTGCAAATTGAAGTGGCTCTGATTCTCCAGGATGGGCGTTTACAACAGGTGTAGAAACCCTTGTACCAAGCACCTGTTCTTTGGTTGGGTATGACACGTGCAATTGGGAAGTGTCATAGCCTGTACAGCGAACTTTCAAAGTGCCGCCGCGTAAACAATAATTCAAGCTGGATGCCGTTCTTCCCACGAAGGCTTCTTATTTCGTGGCGGCTGCTCCGCCAGTCATAGTGAGTAGCACTTAAACAAGCAAGACACAGCAGGTCGCCACAGCAGGTCGCCTCCGCGGCATCGGACATGAGCGAGAGGTCGGTGCGGAACTGGAACAATGGACCGTTGCCGTCGGACAAGAAGAAGGACAGGAGGAGGAAGAGTACGAGCCTGTCCCCCGGGACCGCAGCGCATCGGCGTCTTCTAGGAAGTCGACACCGGCCAGAGCCGACGTCACCAGGGTCAGCGCCTTGTCTCCGACGTTCGCCTGACCCGGCGCATCACCCAGGTCAAGGTGACTGTCCACAAGCTCTCTCAGACCCAGACGCCCGGCGAGGGTAACCGGCAGCAGCCCGGCATTGGCCACCAGGCGGTGATCGTCGAAGGATACTTGGATGCGGTCGGGACACTCGGATGTTAACATCTGATGGCTGCTCCTCCTATCTAGTTGGTTCAATGTCCACAGACCATTATCCCGGATATGCGGGAGCACCTTTTCAACCCTTGTGCTGACCTCCGATAACCTCTACTTCGATGGATCGGGGTTCAGGATAATTCCCGGCGCTACCAGTCCCGGCTCATTCCCACCTGTGGTAGCTTCAAATAACTATACCCGTGGAGATTACCATGAAAATGCTCGTTGCCTTCGCCGTGCTCGTCGCGGCCCTGGCCATAGCTTGTGATACCAAAGCCGACCCTCCGCCTGCGAAGTCCTCGGAGCCGACCGGTCAAGGAGCGGACGCCGCGACAATAACTGCGCCCACAGAAGCGTCCGAGGTGATGACCATACCCGCAGAACCTCCTGCCACTACCGTAATGCCAACCAACTCTCTCCCGCACACCACTGCGGCGAACACCCAGCCGGAACCGACTGAGGAACCAACCGGCGCGGTAGAGTCACCTCCTGCGAAGGAGACACCTGTAACGTCATCTCCTGACGCCCACCAGACTTCCGAAAAGAGACCTAACGCCCAAACCCCTGCGACGCCAACCGAAACTGAGTATTACACCGCGAGGAACCTTGTGACCATTGTCTCAGGACTAGGTCATAGTTGCGGCCTGCGGGCTGACAGAACTGCCGTGTGCTGGGGTGAAGACTGGTATGGACAGTCCTCGGAGCCCGGTGGATCGTTCACCGCGATCAGCTCATACTACCGATACTCCTGCGGTGCGCGGCCCCAGGGCGGAATCGAGTGCTGGGGCGAGTGGGAGCCTCCACAATCGGAACAGCTGGCCAAATCCACTGAGATCTACGTGTCCGTGGCCGCCGGGGACAGCCACCTGTGCGCCCTGAAAGGAGACGGTGAGGTCGAATGTTGGACCGACGCCTATGGGGCCGACGATGGCTTGGACCGAGCCCCGGACGGGGAGTTCCTGATGATAGACGCAGGGCACAGCCACACGTGTGGCGTCCAAGGTGATGGCAGCCTGATGTGCTGGGGAGGGGAATACGGTGAGGGCGTAACAGTGCTTTCCGGTGAAGAGTTCGCGTCAGTGAGTGCGGACACAGATGGCTATACCTGCGGCGTCAGGGAGGACAGCTCCGTCACCTGCTGGAAATTTCGCGATGGGGAATTCTCACAACTGGCGGCCCCGGAGGGCAGTTTCAAAACGATCAGCGTCGAGGGCGAAAGGGGCTGCGGGATCCGGGCCGGCGGCGCCCTGCTGTGTTGGAGTCCACTTCCCGGCTGGGTCCTGGAGGGACTTGGAGCGCCTCCGCAAGGGCGTTTCACGGCAATCAGCGTTGGCAGGGAGTTTGCCTGCGCGTTAAGGGACGACGGCATTGTGGTGTGCTGGGGGGAGACATCGGGCGCAATGCCGCCCGGCGGATACGGCATCAATGAGCTGGGAATGGTTTACGCAGTTTACGCGGTGCGAGTCGACGGTAAGACTACCTACGCCGCCGTCGGCGACGACAATTCGTGCCAGTGGCAGGAAGCGTCGCAAACCAATGGCGGCAGGAATTACGGCAAGTTCTGCTGGGGCAACCCGGACGCAGGGCACTCTGGGCCCGGAGATCCCACCTATAGGGCAATCAGCGTCGGTAATCTTCACAACTGCGCGGTGACCACGGAAAACAAGGCGGTCTGTTGGGGTTACAGCCAGTACCCGGGTGGAGGCGGTCCAGAACCCGACCTGGACCGAGACCTGGACCGAGACCTGGACGACCCTCCCGGAGGCGATTTCCTGGACGTTGTCGCCGGCTACTTTCATTCCTGCGGATTGAAAGCCGACGGTTCAGTCGTCTGCTGGGGGAGTAGCCACCGCGGGCAGGCAACTTCGCCGGGAGGACAGTTTACCGCCATCAGCGCGGGTGACAACCACACCTGCGGGTTGCGCCCTGGCGGAGAAGCGGTGTGTTGGGGTGAGCTGAACTATAGTGGCGTTCGCAGCGGGCCTCCCGGGGGAGAATTCGTTTCCATAGCATCAGGAGACGACTCCGCCTGCGGCATCCGGAGCAATGGAGAAGTCGAATGCTGGGGCGGAGCCATGCCATCCCCAAGGGGCAGCTTCATCTCCTTCCAGATCGGAGCGCATGACGGCTGCGGGATCACAGCAGAGTCGATGGTGTCATGTCAGTCATGGAGCGGGCATCAATCCCTTCGGTCTGAGCTGGGTCCGCTGTCGACGCTGTCAATGGGCGGCAATCACGATTGTGGAATAAGAGCCGACGGTTCCCTCCTGTGCTGGGGAGGAAATACGATCCAAATTACACCGCCCGGCGGCAGGTTTGCGCGTGTTAGCGCCGGAGACGAACGTACCTGCGCCGTGCGAACCGACGGGACCGCAGTGTGCTGGGGGAGGACCGCAGAAGACCATGTTGGACTGACCACTCCACCGAGCGACCATCCACCTTACTATTCACGCTTGGCGGAGTGGGCTGAACTGGCCAAGGTTACGTTGCCGACGGACGGACCAGCGCCGAGCGCCCCTCAGCTCACGGGGTTCGCGGCCGAACCGGAAGAGAAGTCCTGCGGACGGCTGTGCTCAAGAGATTTCTGGAGAGAGGGCGAGTTCACCCTTGAAGCGGTCCGAGCCGAATTGGACAGGGGAGCCGACCCGTCGGTGATTGGTGATGAGGGCGCCACCGCCTTGCACTTGGCGATAGGAAGGGACGCCCAGAGGGAGATTATTGAACTGCTGCTGGCCAGCGGTGCGCACGCGGACCTGGTCGACGGCGGGGGCGATACTCCACTGCACTATACGGTCGCAGAAAGCTCCGAACGCAGTGTCGAGGTCATTAACCTGCTGTTGGATCATGGTGCGGACATCCAAGCCAAGAACTACCACAACACGTCCGTTCTCACCTTGGCGGTAGCAGCGGGAAACGATCATGGGGTGATCAAGGCGCTGCTGGAAAGAGGAGCAGACCCGAACCCGGGGAAAACCACCTACGGCGACACGCCCCTGTCCATAGCCGTTCAAGTCTCCGCCTATGACGGAAACCCCGAAATCGTAAGGCTCTTGCTTGAGAGCGGGGCCGATGCCACAGAGCGGTACGGTGACAACGGCGTGACCCTCCTGCACCTCTACTACTACGATTTGTTCGAAAGCAGTTCGTCAAGCGATGATGCGGAACAGAATCCGGAAATCGTGAGGCTTTTGCTGGCTCATGGATGCGACGCGTCCATAATGCCGGAGGACGATTTC
>MPND01000052.1 GCA_002238855.1 SAR202 cluster bacterium bin90 | reverse complement strand
CCGAATGTCACGGTGGCGAGCGAAGTTCCGGTGGGACCCAGCCTGCCCGTGCGCAATGACGCTCGGATACCTGACCTGTTGATTGTGCGCGACGGAGACCGCGCGCTCATGGAGGAGCAGCGGGGCTATGCGATAGACCGGCAGGGCAAGGCTCCTGACTTCGTGCTCGAAGTGGCGTCTCCCACGACTGGTAAGGTGGACTACACGGACAAGCGTGAGGACTACGAGCGATTCGGCATTGGGGAGTACTGGCGCTTCGACCCGAGCGGTGGAGAGTACCACGATGCTGCGCTTGCGGGCGACCTGCTGGTGGACGGCAGCTATGAGCCGATAGAGATAGAGAACTTGGGTGAAGGTCGTCTTCGGGGATACAGCGAGGCACTGGGGCTGTACGTGTGCTGGGAGGACGGGATGCTGCGGTTCTTCGACCCCGTGGCGGAGAGCTATCTTGACACTCACGAGGAGGAGCGCGCCGCTCGTCTGGCTGCTCAGACTCGCGCTGAAGAAGAGCGTGCCGATCGTATAGCTGCTCAAGCCCGCGCCAGGGAGGAAGAGGCGGCTCGTCTTGCCGCCGAGGCTCGTATGGCGGAGCTGGAAGAAGAGCTTCGTCGCCTGCGCGGCGAGTAAGGCGCTACCTTCCCCCGTCCATCGCCGGCCGCGCACGCTTCCTCGCCCGCAAATTCCCCCTCAAGGCCGATGCAAGGAAATACAGTGAAAGCTTGCATCTTGACGCTACGCCCGTAGCTAAGCACTCCTCTTAAGTTGGACAACCTACCGCCAGTATGCAAGGATGTATCGGATATATACTTGCGAGAGATTCTTGCTATGGCAGCCCCACCTCCACCTCCGGACATTCCACAAGTTCCTGATACCGGAAGGTTCAGACGGAATTCCGGCAATTCGGGATGCCTATGGGTGGAGCTGCTGGTTCTGACTGTAATCGCAATCGTAGCTGTAGTGAATTTCTTCGGGTGACGACTAACGGAAACGTGCCACGGCAAGGGCCGGTTATGGAACGACAGACCAGGCGAATCACCGACTGCATGGACTGCTGGAAGCGTGGCTGGTGTTTCCTCTTCTTTGAGCAGTGGCCGGATGGGAAACCTCGCGGCATCTGGCTCTGCAACGACTGCATCGACAGGCGTCCCTTGGCGTTGCATTAGAACAACGTATGCGACGCGTATGAACTGTAACTGGCGTCAGCGCCGATTGTCACGATTTGTGATGGGAAAGAGCCTGAAAGTCCCGAGGACCTGCTCCGACCTGCGCGACGGCGGGCCGAGTTGGGCCCACGAATGACAGCTCCTGCGCGCTGCAGGAGCGCCTGACATCACGAATGATGATAATCACGAATTGCCGGCGGCGCATATCACATGACCGCGGCACAGTCGAAGGGAGAGCTGTATGACCACTGAATCTCCGACCGCAATCTCCCGCCGGCGCAGGCCCCGCGGGCATTATCCCAAAACACAGGACAGCGCGACCCCCAAGCGCCAGAAGCGCATTCCGGAGTACCTCGATGCCGACGAAGTGAACGCCATCATCAGAGCAGCGCCCAATCCGAAGGCAAAGCTCCTTATGCTGGAACAGTGGCGGGCCGGTCTACGTGTCTCCGAGGCACTCGACCTCGAAGTGCGGGACCTGTCGCTTGATGAGGCGACTCCCACGCTCAGAGTTCGGTCTGGCAGAGGTGGAAAGTCGAGGCTTGTGCCAGTACATCCAGAGCTGCATGGAGCGCTGGGCAGCGCCCTAGCCTACGGAGACATCAGCCAAGGCAGAGTCGTTGAGGCGCATCCTGCAACCGCCTGGCGCTGGGTGCAGGCGGCGGTGAGACGCGCTGAGGAACTGGGTGCGAATACGCCGGGGAAGCGCGTAGGAACTCACACGCTTCGCCACAGCTACGCCCGCCACCTGCAGATGAACGGTATCCCCATCAACTACTTGTCGCGCTGGCTTGGGCACTCTTCGATACAGACTACGTTGATTTATCTTGATCTGGTACCGGACCCAACGGGGAGTCTGGCGACGGTGCCGTGATTGAAAACACTCTAGGTGGCTTCGTAAGAAAGGGGTTTGCACAAAATGTCGAAGTATGCACAAATCTGTCGACCATAAACGGCGGTATTCTTTCGACCTTCCTAACTCACTGCGCCACCAATTTCACGTACAAACCAACTGGCACAAGAATTAGAACGAGGCAATATTAGAATCGCCGCCGTCTTTCGCGTCTCACCGCCTATTAGTCATCGTCGAGAGCTGGGATGAGCATCGGCAGTAGCAAGTATCTCACCTCACTCTCCCCAGGTTAGCCACTCAGATGCAACTTGCCCAATTTAGTAGTATCTTGTCCTCCTTCCTACGTTGATGACGACGGTCTCCAATATGATCTGGCAGTGAGGCTTCCTTTCGTGACAATGCATTTCAGCCTGCGCTAGATTGATTCGTCAAGAAATCGAACCAGTTGAATTCCGGAATTGCAGATTGTAGTCTGGGATAAAATCCAGAAGGTGTAGCGCTTTATCATTCACTCAGAATAGGCTGACGACGCAACAGACTCCTGCTGACGTCCCGAGTGCAAACATGCCCGGATTTGACAGTCAGCCGTGCAAAGGACCTGATGATTCAACATGATGGACTGCAGCATATACTTGGTTTAGATATTGAGAAGACCTATGTAGCAGAAATAAAAGTGCCGACATTCTTCTATTTCCAAGAGGAAACGAGAAAAAAGATCCCAAATGTAGGAGCATTCGAGATCTTAAAGGGCTACTGGAAGCTACGTTCGATAAGCGTCCAGTCTGCCGCAGGAGAATATGCAGAATTTGTTGTTGTAATTTCCTTCCATGCCACATCTCTAAAGGAGGCTGAGGAGCACGCCCTGAAGGTAGGCAGGATCTTCACGGCATTAGTCTCCTCCTACGCTGGACATCCGGCAGAGCCGCCCGAACTCATTAGGATAGCTTTGGTGGATGCAGGACAACGGTTGATGATGCAAACAAATTATTGGTATGGGGAGAAAATACAAATGCTGTCGGAGTTTAGTCAAACCGCCCAGTATGGACTGCAAAGCTTCATTGAGGCAGTGTCATCAATGGATGTCGGTAGCCGATACAAGATACAATCGGCGACATATTGGTACGGAATTGCCTTGGACGCCGATGACCCAACCGTGAGCGTCGTCGCCGCATGGACTGGTCTTGAGTGCATTGGCACTGAGTTGGACAGCAATTTCCATGAGAATGGTCCAAAGGCCACCTGCGAAATCTGCAACAATGAGGCGGGCAAGAAGAGAGATCGCAAGATCGCTGGAATACAGCACATGTTCTGTTGGCTGGCCCAACACTTTTCATCGGAAACGACATCTGAGGGCACGGAACAGATAGTCGCCTCCGATATACTAGAGGACTTTGGCGTTCAGGACGCCTTGGCTTTACGCAATGACATTGTCCACGGCCTGGACGACGTCAGCGTTCTTGCGCAGCGTAGCTCTGAAGTCCGACGGCATATGTTTCATGTATTGAATGCTTCAATTCAGAATACTGTGGATACGCTACCTTCCACCGGAATATCTGGGCATTACGAGTTTCACCCGGCTGGTCGTGTGTCGATAACATTCGGGCAGAGTATTGCCAAGACACCTTACTTCGGCGAGTGGTTTGAAGGCTTCCAAGTCAATACGAGCCCGACAGATTCCAAGCCATATGTTGGTACGGTGGAATTCGAATGGCCGCTACCTAACGACATTGTTCAGCTTATTGATTCAAAAAGTGAGGAGATATTTCAACGAGACTCCGACATTTTTGAGGTGTTGGACGAGTCGGTCATGACTGGGCTTTCTACTTGGCACAACAGGCTTGCAGAACCCTTATGGGAAAAAATGGAGTCCTAGGTGGCGTACGACCGAGAGTTTGGTTCCATCTGAACAACGACATTTATAATGGCCGCCCGCGTTGCCTCAACAGAATTGTTACCTAACTCAAGCTATTGCCTCACGTGGATGTTACCGAAATCTTGGGAATGCATCGGCAACCCCTGAAAGCACCGCGCGCGCTGCCATCTCCGCATCAGTAGCGTAGCTCATTCCCTTGCGGCGACGAACCGACCGGTCAGGTCGGCTGACCTCAACTACGGCATAATCCCGCCCAGTCAGGAAGCGTGCGACTCCGGAACTGGAAGAGGATGTACCTTCGATCCCGAACGCGCTAATCTCTCCCAAGCTGCGGGCCCACCATTCCAGCTCCGCATATCCATACATAGTATCTGGCACGTGACACTTGGCGAGACGGACACCTTGTCGGTCTATGGCGACCGCAACATGCTGATCTTGATGAGTATCGACTCCGATTATCACCTGAACATCACGACTGCTTCCTTCGTGCCTGCCGATTCCTGTCATTTCTGCCTCCTAGAAGGAGGTGCATCGGTCAGATGAGAGGACAAGACTGCGAAAGGGCTTGAGTGCCAGGCTCTTATGACGTCTCTACTCATCTAGACCCTCGGTATTGTGTGGCCATCTCGTACACGAGCCGACAGATCACGTTGAAGGCATATCTGCCAGTCATACTGCGGGTCAGACACGAGCCAAGATGGCCTACTTGCATTATCGCAGTCCTACTGCTTGGCGGTGCGGTCAAGAAGCACTCCTTGATCACGCAGTGACTTACGACACGCCTCTTTCACTCACCCCAAAGATTGGTCTATCTGTGAGGCTATTGCAACATACAAGTGTCTGAAGGGGCGTCTTGCGATGAAGAGATGCTCAGGCGAAATATAGGGTAATTTGAGCGGGAGCGCAACACCGCCGGCGTTAAGATAGATTGGAGCTTTCGCCCTCGGGACGCCCGCGCCAAACTCAACCGCGTCTATCCCAAGCCAAAGATATGAACGCCCAGAATACCCAACGTGTCATCATCACCTGGACTTGGTACTAGACCTTGCCCAACAAACTGACGATAATATATTCATTAAGATTGAGCAACAGCGAAACGGATTGGAACATGCGAAATCGACTCCATTCGATAACCTTGAGAGGCTACAAATCCATTCGGGAACTCGACTGCTTTCACCCTCGTAACCTTACGGCGCTTATAGGCCCTAACGGCGCGGGTAAATCCAACTTCATCTCATTCTTTCGAATGATGAGCTGGATGCTGGCAGATGCCGCCAACCTTCAATTCTACGTGGCGGAGCGTGGTGGAGCGAGTAGTCTTTTGCACGACGGTCCCGAAGTTACACGCGAAATTGAAGCCAAATTATCCCTTCACTCCGATTCGGGCGAGAATGAGTACGCCTTCCGGCTGTTCTACGCCGCCGGGGACGCGCTGATTTTCGCCGATGAGCGTTACCGCTTTTCGCGAAGAGATTTCTATGACGGCCTAGCCCCTTGGACGGAAACGGGCGCGGGACATCGTGCGCCGATGCTGCTTCAAATGGGGTCCAACGACAATACCGCTTATGTGATTCAAAACATGCTGCGTAGGATCATCGTACATCAATTTCACAACACATCGGACACGGCGCGGATGCGAACAAAGTGGCTTGCGTCCGACAACCGCTACCTGAAGGAGGACGCCGCGAATATCGCTCCCGTTCTGCTTCGCCTGCGCGAGAGTGGCAACCGATACTACCGACGCATCGTCGATGCCATCCGTATGATCCTTCCGTTCTTCTCAGAATTTGAACTGGAGCCGGACAACGGACATCTACTCTTGGCATGGCACGAGCGGAGCAGCGACCGAGTGTTCGATGTATCACAGGCGTCCGACGGCATGTTGCGTGTTATAGCCCTCGTAACGCTTTTGCTTCAGCCAGAAGAGGACTTGCCGGATGTTCTGATTCTGGACGAACCGGAGCTTGGCTTGCACCCTTATGCGATTACCGTAATAGGAGGGTTGATAGCGAGTGTCTCGATGGAAACACAGGTCATAGTCGCCACGCAGTCTATGGCGCTCATAGACTGCTTTGAGACTGAAGACATAGTTGTAGTTGAGCGTAAGGGCCGCTCTTCTACATTCAGACAGCTTAATGAGGACGATCTAAAGGATTGGCTGAACGACTACTCGCTCTCCGAACTTTGGGAGAAAAATGTAGTTGGAGGGCGTCCGTCATGGGGATAAGGCTAAACTTGATTGTCGAAGGACAGACCGAGGAGGTTTTCGTTAACCGTGTACTTGCCCCGCATCTTGGCGCGTATTCAGTTTGGGCATCCGCGCGCTGCGTAATGACTAAGCGAACCGCCCATGCCAAACATAGCGGAGGCATTCCAAATTATGCGAAAGCCAAGAATGATATTCTGAATTGGCTAAGAGAGGACCAAAATACGGACGCTCGCTTCACCAGCATGTTTGATCTCTACGGTTTGCCGAACGACTTCCCAGGCTACGAGGACGCTATGCGGCTGAACGATGCTTACGACCGTACTATGCGATTGGAAGATGCGTTGCGAGACGACATTGCCGACAGCCGCTTCATCCCATACATACAACTGCATGAGTTCGAGGCGGTGCTTCTGTCCGACCCTGAAAAGTTCAATGTACATTTCTTGAACGATGACGCTAGCATACGGAAGCTAACCCAACTTGTTTCCGCATACGAATCACCCGAACTCATCAACATGGGAACGGAAACCTCCCCGTCCAAGCGCGTAATCAAAGAGATACCAAGATACGAGAAACAGAAGCCTTTGGCAGGTCCGCGAGTGGCTGAAGCCATTGGTTTGCCAACGATTAGGGATAAGTGCAAGCATTTCGCACAATGGCTTGATGTTCTTGAAGCGCTTGCATAGCTGGAGGCTTGTTTCTCACCGCTTCAGTCCAACGACCAATGCCGACTGATGTGACGCTGGCCGAGGGAAATGTACGGCGTCAGCTATTCTTGCCGTTCTGAGTTGTTTTGTATCAAGTCAATCCGCAGGTTGCTGGAGCGTAACGATGTGATCGAAGAGACGGAGCGTGGGTTGCAGGATATGCGCATCAAGTTGGATCCGATATCCTTGCTGTATACCGTCCGCGAGGCGCAATCGGCACTCGTCACCGTCAGTTCGTTGGTCTCCGGCAGAGCGCAAAGGAGCGAAAGTCTGGAACAGTTCCTCGGCAAACTGCCTGACCTTTGGCGTCGGGGCGAAGTGCGTGCGACACACGAGGCAGACGCATACTGATCCATTCGAAGGAGTGTGGTGCGAGATACTGGACTGGCTTCAGTGCAAGCCGGACACTACGGCCAGGGAGTTGCTGGATCGGTTAATATGCCGTCATCCTGAGCGTTTCAGCAGTAACTTTAACGTATCTTCAACTCTGTGAAGGATACAGCTATTTATTCAAAGAACTTCCTTCAGTTAGGGCGGATCAGGGACTCCTTTCTGAGATCGTGCAGACCTGGAAATCGGACACCGATTATCTCAGCCATGGCCTCCGCGGATCTGTTAAACCAGGCCACGGCCTTGTCATGCCCCGCTCTCGTGTCATGCTGAAGAGCATTCGTTAAGTTAAATGCATTTCTTCCTTTCTGAATGATGCTTTGTGGGGTCGATTCCGGTAGGGGGCAGAATCAAATCTTCGGAGGTTATGTCCAATAATGGCTGCCTCTCAATACTATCGCCCCCACAGTAAGCCCGAAATAGTTGGCGTTGAAAGGGTGACATACATTGGGACCGACATGCGCACCTGACTAGCTTCGGAGCTCTGTGCTGCTGAATTTGTGGCACGGATCCTTCCTTGCGACTTCAGGGTACATAACCCTGTCTTGACTGCACATATGCACCGTCGTAATATGCACGCCGTACAATTTGCGCTAAGAGAGGACCTATCCCTGCCGGCGCCACCACGAAATAATTGTCATCTCACGTGAAGACGTCGGACTCGAAAGGCGGCTCAACCTATATTATTCTATTGGATTGTCGGCGGAATTATTATTTACCATCAGCTTAGAAAGCAATTAAATCAATAATTGGAGCTCGGTCCAAGGTCAGAGAGGGAGTTCAGATGCTGCTACACAGGAACATCAGCCAGCTTGCAGAGGGCGTGTTTGCAGGTCAGTACACAATCCAAAGACCGATAGGAAACGGCAGGATGAGTTCCGTCTATTTGGCTCAGGATAGTACTGCCGGTGATACTCCAGTCGCCATAAAGGTGTTGAACACAGATCATGCCGACACGATAAAGCGCCAACTGTTCAAGCGGGAAACCGCTGCATTAAAGAAACTGAACCACCCTAACATCGTAAGGATGAGAAATAGCAAATGGGCGGAGTCTGAAGGCGTATATTACATCGTTCTTGATTACGTGCCCTTTTCGCTTGATAAATATCTCAGAGGAGAACTAAAGACACAACTTAGCGGATTTGAGCCTTATCGAGTGATGCGCGAAATTGCAGAAGCCCTTTCCTACGCCCACTCTGAGGGTTTCATTCACCGGGACGTTAAGCCCTCAAATATACTGCTGGATGAGAACGGTCGTCCCTTACTGACAGATTTTGGAATCAGCAAGCTACTCAGACAACTGACTGTCGGGGACACGCTTGCAGGTTTCTGGAGTGGAGGCTACGCTTCGCCAGAACAGCAGGCAAACCAGCCGACAAATGCCGAATCAGACATATTTTCGCTAGGCGCAGTGTTCCTACACCTGCTCTCTGGCGTGGAGCCTCCGTACGAAGGCCCAACGGCCTCACTGGTAGATGAGCAGGTGGATGGGCCACCTGCTCTCAGGACCCTTCTGAAGAGAATGCTCGCTACAGACCCTTCGGAGCGCATATCAAACGGCACCGAGCTAATGAGATTGCTTGAGGTCGCACGTCCCCTTGAAAGAGTACCTAGTCATTTCCTCATCCTGACAAGAAGCGCAGTGGATGGACTCATTTCCTCCGGGATGTCTCTCACGTCTAACGCCGACGATGTTGCGGAAGCACTTCGGGACGACTTAGGTGGGGACGACCTTGATGAAATCCACATACGCCGCGACCGTAGGTCCCCAGACGATGTTGTAGTAATAGGTTCTTCACTTAGATTGATATGTACCCCTTCAGATGGTGGAAACGCCCTTGTTGTTAAGGCCGTTCAGATGCCGCATATGCCGATTCTTGACGCAGACCGGGGCCCCGCTATGTCGTATCGCGCAATGTGGACGCCCGTTCTGCCAGGGTTCGAATCGCAGGAACCCAGTGAGTCACTGGTGCTGGCGAGCGAGGAACTGACCAATCTGTTAGCTCACCTCGACACATATGAGGCTATTGGTTCGGTGACACATGAACGGCGTAGTTCTAGACGAGACTTTATAGAACGTTGGGAGACAGCACTGAATAGGGGGCGCAGTCGGATTGAAAAGAGAGCTTCGCCACTATCGTACTTCGAAGTTGACGAAGATCCCGACTTTCTCAGATTTACATTGACCGATTTACCGCCTGACAACCTCGGATGGTTGGAAGATACACCGCTTGCCGTCAGGAGGGCGCCTGATTCGCGCATTCGTCCAATCGGTAACCTGATTGAAATCCGGGGCCGCACGATTGAGGTTGCACGAAAGCTCGGTGGATTTAGAAAGGATGACACTTCCGTTCCTAAAGAGGGACAGCTGATGCTTGATGTCATGGAAGCCTCAACCGCAATCAGCCGTCAGCAGTACGCAGTGAGAGACTTTCTACTTGACAGAATGGCCAACCCGGATCTGGGACGCGCCATAACTGACCCTTCGGGTGCTACTTCCTCTTCTCCTGCGACTTTAGACTTCTACCAGGACTGGTTGTCGGACGACAAGAAGGACGCCGTAAAGAGAGCAGTATCCAGCAACGAGCTTTTCCTTATTCAAGGCCCGCCTGGTACGGGTAAGACTTCCGTGATTGCAGAAATCGTCCTACAGTTGCTCAAACGTGAGCCAGACACTCGGATTCTACTCACATCCCAGTCAAACATAGCTGTCGACCATGCGCTTGTCACAATAGCCGCAGCGGCGGAGGCAAATGGACAGAAGCCTCCCGAAATGGTTCGGCTGGGACGTGTGGAGAAGATAGGCTATGGCGGCGAAAGTTGGACTCTTCAAAATCGTGCCGATTCTTGGCGGCAAGATGTTTTGGGCAGGTGCACACCACTGCTCCAAGACTTGAGCCGTGAGGAACGGAGAGTACGGGGTGAAATCAAGGCGACCGAGCCAATTCATGAATTCGACGGCGAAATCGAAGAGTGGATAGCGGAGTCATCAATGATTGCAGACCAATTAGAGGAGTATGAGCGCGAGTATGAACACCTAAGGCGAAGTCAGCCCGGTGAGTCCAACGAACTAGTTTCCATTAGGTCAGCAATGGAAGCGACGGTGAAACAGACACGGATGCAGTTGAGCGACCAGTTGGGGGCCCTAAATCAGCTGCTACCGTCCCCCATCGACACTGATGGTCTTAGCAATCGAGATATCCTATCCGGTATAGTCAGGGCGGCCGCCTCTTCAAGAACCGACGTCGGCGAATTGAATGATCCCGCAACAAGTGAGCTCAAAAAACTGCGGGAAGTTCGACAGATTCTGACCGACTGGACACGGGTTGTGGGTTTGACCCCTGACTTTCAAGAACTCATTGGAAGGTCTTCCAACGTGGTTGCCGCGACGTGTCTGTTCAGCGGCAATCGTGGGGGAGAGAGGGGAAAAGAAGGGATTACATTCGACTGGGTAATCGTTGACGAAGCGGGAAGAGCTACCGTACCTGAGGTACTCATTCCAATAGTCAGGGCGGAGCGAGCAATTCTAGTGGGTGATGAACGCCAGCTTCCTCCCATGATAGATGAGATGACGAGCGAAGATATCAGTGTGGGAGGCGTAGATGAATCGGACGGCGCTGTCAGATTGGACACCAGCCTTTTTCAAAGCCTTGTGGAACAATTGGAAGAGTCGGGGAAGGACCACATTACCCAATTGACAGCCCAGTACCGCATGCACCCGGCTATTGGAAATCTGATTAGCGCAGTATTCTACGAGGGCAACCTGAGAAATGGTGAGGACCAGCCTAGGAGGCGCCCAACTCTTGATTGGTTGCCTTCTCCTGTCACGTGGCTATCGACGTCGATGAACCCCACCAGGAGAGAAACACGTGTCGGGCAGTCCTTTGCCAACCCCGCTGAGGCCGAAGTGATTCTCGATGTGCTCACGAAATTACAGGAGAAGCGCAGTGCCTCTGGGCCCAGAATTTCAGTCGGTGTTATTAGCGGTTACTCGGCACAGGTGGACCTGCTGTTGACACGGATTGATCCTGAAAATAGTGACCGCTGGAGGAGCATGAATATCGAAATAGCTACCGTGGATTCTTTCCAAGGGCGTGAGTGCGACGTTGTAATATATTCCACCGTCCGGTCGAACAGCAACAACACGATTGGTTTCCTTAGGGATTATCGACGAATAAATGTCGCTCTTTCCAGGGCCAGAGACAGACTCGTAATTGTGGGGGACAACTCTATGATGGAGGCAGCCACAATAGGTTCGGAGAACTCCAACCCCTTTGCGTCCGTCCTTGAGTACATGAGAGCCCACGGGAATGAGTGCAGGATTGTTCCTTCAGATGTGGTGAGGTTGCTATGAGTAATTCAAGGAATGACTTGGTTTCCGTTACGTCGCGTGCGAAGCGTCGGTTCCCAGATTACACTCTCGACAACGTTTATCCGGTTTGTGTTCCGATTTACGAACTGAGATTGCTCGTTACCACATTATCGGAGGACAGCCTATCGACGCCTGCTCGGTTCATTCTGAGACTGGTAAACGCCGGCGTGGGCCATCCCGATGAGATCAGTCGTAATCTGGGGCTTTCCTCAGCTTACGTGGCAGAGGCTGCCTCTGAGCTGCTGGGAAACGAGTTGGCAGTTCAAGGAATGGACAATAGTCTAAACTTGACGGACGCAGGTATACAATGCCTGAGAGATGGCGGGAGCACTCTGAGGCCTCGCAAATTATCGTTAAGTGTGCCCTTTGACCCATTGACGAAAAGGGTCTTGGATATGAGTACGGATATTCTGTTGGATAGGGACGTAGTCCGAAAAAATGGGATGTTCGTGATTCCAGTGAATCCACGACCACCACGACTCAATGGTATCCGAATTGAGGAAGTCAGAGATTCCGTGCGTAACGACACGCGGTTTCAAGGAACGCGTGATATTCTCGAGGTGGTTGAGGTCAGGAATCACAAGCTCCGGTACCTGAGCGATGTCGTCTTGGTGAAAATGGATAACCATCAATCGCAGACATCGACGTTCGCTATGTATCGAGCACTACAGTTTCTCGACGAGGAGTCAACTGAGGTGCAGAGACTCGCCGATCTTGGTAGAGATATGGTGCCCGAAGAATCCAGAAATGCGCCGTCGTCTGCCCCCTGGACGTCTTCGACGACAGTTTCAGGTGAAGAATTGGAGCTTCTGGCAGCCATCGAGGAGTTGGACCGGGCGGTCGATGAGAAAGACTGGGAAGCTGCTGAGGCTAGGGATACTCGTAACGCTACGCAGGATGCGAGAGAGAGAGCTGAACTCGAAAGCCGTATCGAGGGTCTAGAGGAAGAGCGAGGCGATTTACAGAAGAAATTGGACGAGAGCGAAGCACAGCAAAATGCATTGACTCAGGGCAAGATTCGCCTTGTAAAGACGGAAGAACACAGACACCTCTTGCTGGAGGCCATACAGAAGTCCGAATTTGAACTGACACTGGTTTCTGCTTGGATAAATACTGATGCATTAGACGATGAGATTCGTCAAGCGATTGCTGATGCGATTGTCCGTGGAACGAAGGTGCGTATTGCCTGGGGAATGGGTGTTAGGGGAAAGCGTCGTTCCGATTCGGCTCGCAACAAGGCGCAGGGAGAAAAAGCACTTTCTGAGCTAAGGAAATTGATCCCTCGCAAACTACGGGGAAAGTTAGACGTGCGCCTTATGGAAACTCATGAGAAGTTCATCATATGCGATGAGCTGTTCTGCGTATCAGGCAGCTTCAACTGGCTTTCGTACCGGGGGCAGAGGGACGGTGCTTATCGGCGAGAGGTTAGTTTCTACTCTGAGAGAGAGTCTGACATTGCGCTCTGGAGAATGCACGCAGACGGGCTATTCAGTTAGTAACTGGAGTGGACCCCACCCACCATCTCCGGTCTCTCCGCCGCCAATATTTCTTGACAATTATCCTAATGATCCCCAGTTTCTTTGCGATTGCGCGGTTGGATGTGCCTTGCAGCTTGGCCCGATGGCTCGCCTTCCACCAGACCCTTTATCACCGGTTGAGCTTCCTGCGCAGTACGGTGAGGGGCTGATTTGTCCCGTTGACACCGTCAGCAACTGCACCCGCTACGATCTGCGGGTACTTGTGCAACCACCCGCTGTCCGCATTGTTGGGATGAACGTCCGTCCGATTAGCGGCGGCGATGACAATGACAGCACGTGTAAAATGAAAAGCACTGCCGCAAGAGGGCAGGGGACATTCGCGCCAATACTGAACCAAGGAGGGTGGTACATGCCGACAACCCCTCAGAAGTACATCCGCCTCCACTGGGCAAAGGCAAAGTCCGAGGCTCAAGAACTTGGACCTGAGCGCATCCACCTCTTGGAGCACCACCTAGCGGATGTTGGAGCGTGTTTTGAGGCGCTCCTGACCCAGCCCACGATACGCAGGCGGCTGGCTCATTCGGGCGGGGTTGACGACCTGGACACGGCGACGATGGCGCGGCTTTGCGTGTTCGCAGCGCTGCACGACATCGGCAAGCTAAGCATTGGTTTTCAGGCGAAGATATGGCCTGATGCCGAACTCCCAGGGTGGTTGAAGTCTAGCAGGAGAGACTCTAGTCATACCCTAGACTTGGTGCCTGTGCTCAAAGATGATGATAAGGCCACCGCTGATTGGCTTCTTAGCGCGTTTGGCTGGTGGAGTGACTTGGTGAAATGGGACAACAAGGATGGCGAGACGGCGTGCGGCCTGCTCGTGGCAACATTTTCACACCACGGCAGGCCCCTTCAGCTAGAGGGTGGCAGAAGTCCCTATGCGAAGATATGGCAAGATTTCGGCGAACTCAGTCCGCGCGCCTGCGCCGATCGGATTGGGGGGTTGCTGCGGGTATGGTTTCCGCAAGCGTTCGACGCCGACGCCCCGCCGCTACCGTCCGCGCCCGCGTTTCAGCACATGTTCCTGGGTCTATGCACACTCGCCGACTGGATAGGCTCCGATGATAAGCGGTGGTTCGAGTATGTCGATACGCCGCGGGACGATTACATTGGCATTGCGCAGAAAAGAGCGAAGCGCGCGATTGCCGATGTAGGGCTGGACATCTCTGAGCAGCGAAACTCATTCAACGGCATCCCAAATTTTCCTACGCTGTTCGACATGCCCCATTCTCCCAACGCCATTCAGAAAGCGGCAGCGCAGGACACACCGATTGACGAGCGTGTAGTCGTCATAGAGTCTGAGACCGGCTCGGGCAAGACCGAGGCGGCGCTTTGGCGGTTCGCCGAGATGTATGAGCGAGAACTGGTTGACGGTATATATTTCGCTCTGCCCACTCGCGCGGCCGCCGCGCAAATACAAGGGCGCGTCAAGCGATTCGCTGCGAACCTGTTTGGAGGACAGGACGTGCCGCCCGTTGTGCTTGCCGTTCCCGGCTACGAACCGAACGCCGACTCTGAGAGCGTCGAACTGCAAGAGTATGATGAACTTGCCGCTGGCGAGCATCATCACGAAAAGCCGTGGGCGTCGGAGAATCCGAAGCGTTACTTGGCGGCGCAAATCGCCGTCGGCACGGTTGACCAGGCGATGATGGGCGCGCTGAAAGTGCGGCATGCCCACCTGCGCGCCGCCTGCCTCGCGCGACATCTGCTGGTCGTAGACGAGGTGCATGCATCCGACGCCTACATGCGCCGCATACTGGAGGCGCTGCTGGAAGCGCACATCGGCGCGGGTGGATACGCGCTGCTCATGTCGGCTACGCTTGGCTCGGACGCGCGGCGCAGCCTGGTTTCCGCAGGCGGCGTGGGCGTGATGAGCGACATACTGCCGCTCGACGACGCCATTGACGCGCCCTATCCCGCAGTCAGCGGAAGCAGCAAAGGGATCGCAGAAGTCGGCGAGAATGGCAGGACAAAGACCGTCAACGTATCTACAAAGCATGCAATGCACGACCACGATTCCGTGGCCGAAACCGCGCTGAACGCCGCCCGCGCAGGCGCGAAGGTTCTCGTCATTCGGAACACCGTCGGACACGCCATTCAGACACAGCAGGCATTGGAACGTCTGGTGGGTGAGCGTGATAAAGGACTGCTCTTCAATCTGAATGGCGTCAATACGCTGCATCACGGGCGCTTCTCGGCCCACGACCGCCGCCTGCTCGACCGCCGGGTAGAGGCGTATCTCGGCAAGGACGCGGGGCTCAGCGGCGCGGGCTGCGTAGTCGTGGGTACGCAGACACTGGAGCAGTCGCTGGACATAGACGCCGACCTGCTGATAACCGACCTCTGCCCCATGGATGTGCTTCTTCAGCGCATCGGACGGCTGCACCGGCATCAGCGCGATGACAGAGCGGCAGACTACCGCACGCCCAAGTGCGTCGTGCTGACGCCACTGGACAACGACCTGTCGCCGCTGCTGGATTGGAGCGAGAACGCGAACGGGCTGGGCCCGCATGGTGGAGTCTATGAAGACCTGCGAATTCTGGAAGCAACGCTACGACTGATAGCGGAGCGCGACGAATGGGAGATACCGCGCATGAACCGCGAGCTGGTGGAGTGTGCCACGCATCCGGACGCGCTGGAGGACATAGCGAAAGAAATGGGAGAGGCTTGGCAAATACACACAATTGAACTGACCGGAAAATTGCAAGCTGACCAGCAATTCGCACAAGGCGCTATTATTCGGCGCGACAAGTGCTTTTATGGCGAGGACGGCGAGGACAACCATGAAGTGCTATTCAACTCTGACGAAGCGGACATCCGCACACGGTTAGGCGACCGGCGCATAGATATAGTATTCGCTATTCCGCAAGACAGCCCATTCGGGCAGCCCTGTGTAATCGACAAAGTGGTAATGTCTGTGCGATGGTTACGGAAAGACATAGAAATGTCTGAGGATGAGAGAGTGGACGCAGACGCTGTTGATGATGGGTTTGAGTTTGTGATTGGGGAGAGGGGATTTCGCTATGATCGCCTAGGGCTGCATCGCCTGTAATGGAAGCAACCCTAGGTTCGTATATCCCCGCGTGTGCGGGGCAAACTTTGATACCCCAATGGGTACCTGCATAGGTCTATCCCCAATATGTGAGGTAGATTATTAAACACCCACTGGGACCTGCATGTTATAGAAAAAATAATATGCAAGTTCCAATAGGTGAATCATCGCATTGACGGGCTGGCAAGAGCATGATACGCTCTTGCCCAATTGGAATGCCACCGGCGGGTAGTAGCCGCCAGTGGCCTGAACAGTGGCTCCGCGTTAGGTCTGACAACCCATATTTGGGAGGTGTTCGTTTGGACAGACTATCAAATTTACTCATTATTGCCAAGTGCGAATTTTGTCCAAGGGAGAAAATCGGGGTATGCCGGAACTGCCGAAACTCCGTATGCGATATGTGCTGTCAGCTTTCGGGATCGGAAGTTGAAGCATTGCCTGCTTGTAATTTATGCCATCAGTGGATACATGCGTAGATGTTCCTAGTCGCCTGATGACTTTCCTCCGGCAAAAAGTTGACAAAGAAAGGACTATATGAGTACATTTGGTCAGCGTATTTATTCCCAACATTTGTTTTGTGTAGTATGGAGTTCACGCGATGTTTAACATCCTCACTGACCCCACCATTCGAGCGAAGCACAACAATGGTGCGATAGACAAATTGACGTTGCCGCAAGTCTATGCCGCACTGATGGCAGACGACATCGCCGCCTTCCCGGCACTGCGCCCGCATCAGAAACACCCGGGACTTGCTTTCTTCACGCAGCTCGGTGCAATCGCAACGCACAAAGCCGAGCTGCCTGAGCCACCTGAAGACGTCGACGAATGGCAGCAAATCATTCGTTCCCTTACACTTCAAGAGGAAGCTTGGCATCTGTTTGTTGAAGACATCACCAAGCCCGCGTTTATGCAACCGCCGGCATCATCTACCGAGCGAGAAAAAGACTACAAGAGCGTTATCACCACTCCCGACGAATTGGATATGCTTGTCACGGCGAAAAATCACGACTTGAAAGCGTCTGTCGGAGCGCAGGGTGATGTGGATGATTGGATATTCGCCTTAATCACGCTACAAACCATGGATGGAAACCCCGGTAGAAATCCAGGGATAGCCCGGATGAATGGAGCGTATGGTAATCGTCCTGCCTTTTCACTAGCTCCAATGGGAGGCATTGGCGCCCAGGTGAAACGAGACATAACTTTGCTGTTAGGGCATCGCACAACGCTTACTAGAGAATATCCGATGACAGAAGACGGGACCGGGTTGCTATGGACGCGCGAATGGGATGGGACACGGGTAGAAGCACTTACTCTGGACAAGCTCGATCCACTGTTCATCGAAATATGCCGCCTCATTCGCCTTCGGAATGATGATGGCATTCACGCGATCAAGGCAACTGCCAAATACACGCGCATTGAAGCGAAGGCTATGAAAGGCATGGTGGGCGACCCATGGACGCCGGTGAACCGAAAAGAGAACAAGTCACTGACACTTGGGTTAGGAGGCTTCACATACAAACGAATTGCGGAGTATCTGATAGATTGGGATCATCCCGTGTTGTTGAAGCAGACCAGAGATGAAAGACGGTCATCAAACGACATGACTTTGGTCGCCCGTGCAATGGTGCGTGGGCAGGGCAAGAGTGAGGGCTACTACGAACGCACCATCACATTGAGACCTAGAACAGTAGCTAGGTTAAATGCGCAGGAACTAGGCACGATCGCAAAAGAGCGCATTGAAGATGTCGGCAAAGTTCAGCGCATCCTACGGCATGCGGTGTCTGTGTTTGCCGCAGGCGGGGGAGACAGCATCGCGGACGAACATCGCGTTCGCGCTAACCCTTGGGCGAATAGAATTGACGACATCGTTGACGCAACTTTCTTTGATGACTTGCAGGATGAGTTTGAAAAGGACGCAAGTGAGCGCCAGGCCATCCGTGATAAGTGGCTGTGCAATGACGAAGACGGTAATGGTGTAATCAACCACGCCCGAAAGATATTGCACGAAGCCGAAGACACACTACCGTGCAACGAAATGCGGCGATACAAGGCGCGCACGCGGGCCGAAGGCGTGTTCGAGGGCAGGATACGCAATAGCAACGGAGGCTTTCCTCACCTGTTTCGACAAATTAAGGGGAAGGGGTAATGATGACAACACCACAGATGCAGACCGAAGCCCGGCCTACGCAAGACGGCGACGAACCGCAAGATTGGGGCAGCATCGCGGTCAGTTTCGCGCGTCAGATGACGCTTCCCAACTTTTCGCGCGGCGACTTGGCGGGATTGCGCCGAATGGACCCGGACGAACCCGGCACTACGGCGGCATACTGGCGACTAATGGCGGAAAAGAACTTGCTTCGTGGTTCGGATGTCGAACTGAAGTGGGCGCTCATCCTGCACGGCATAGCCTTGATGACGCCCAGGGCGGGCGAAGAAGGCGAAAATCGCACAGCACACGAAGGCTTCATGCCTGTGGGTAAGGCGTTGTTCCTCGGCGGCGACGCGAATAGACGCGAGCGCGGATATTACAGCGAATCGCGGCTGAACCGTCTGTTGACGGCGCGCGGTCCTATGCTGCGGACGCTGCTGGCGCGGATGTTTCGCATGGTGGCGGCTTCCGACCAGCCGTTCAACTGGCGCGAAATGGCGCGGTTCATCCTGAACGAAGACTACGACGAAGACAGATTTGAAATGGCGCGGCGTCGTATCGCTAGCGAGTATTACCAAGCGGAACGGCGCAGCGCGCAACCTGAATCCGAATAAGGAGACACCACGATGACCGAACCCAGATTCCTGCAAATCCACACGCTGCACTCGTACCCGGCGGCTCTGCTGAACCGCGACGACAGCGGCCTCGCCAAGCGCATGCCGTTTGGTGGTGCGACGCGCACGCGCATATCATCGCAGTGCCTCAAGCGACACTGGCGCGTGGCTGACGGCGACTTCGCCTTGAGCAACATCGACGGCGCGGCAGACGCCATACGTTCCCGCAATGTTGTGGAGCGCGAGGTTATAGAGCCGCTTAAGGAAGTCGATGGTATCAGTGAAGAGGTGGTCAAAGCCGTTGAAGATGCCTTCAATGTGGGCGTGTACGGCAGCGGCGGCACATCCGAAAGCGGACGCCAACCCCTGCTGCTTGGTCAACCAGAGGTCGAGTATCTGCAACGCAAGGCGCGCGAAATCTGTGCCGAGCATCCCGACGACGCCGAAGCGGCCGGCGATGTCGCCGCACTGCTGTTCACAGCGGTGCGACGCAACGAAGAGCGCGACAACTTCGTTGCCTTCCGGGAGCAGACAACCCTGCCCGGCGGTCTAGTCGGCGCGTTGTTCGGGCGCATGGTTACATCCGACCCCGGCGCGAACATCGATGCCGCAATCCATGTGGCGCATGCCTTCACGGTGCATCGGGAAGAGTCGGAGAGCGACTACTTCTCGGTCGTGGACGATTTGCAGCGCGATGACGAGGACGCGGGCGCGGCGCACATCGGCGACATGGAGCTAACTGCCGGCCTGTTCTACGGCTATGTGGTGGTGGATGTGCTGGGACTGGCATCTAACCTGTCGGGCAGCCGGGAACTCGCGGGCGATGTCATGCAGCGTCTCGTACATCTTATCGCAACCGTGTCGCCGGGGGCGAAGCTCGGCTCGACCGCGCCATATGCCGCCGCGGACTTGATGCTCATCGAAGCGGGCAGCAGACAGCCGAGAAGCCTCGCTAACGCATTCCGCAAGCCAGCGGAGGCGCAGGTGAATGATGCCGTATCCAAGCTCTCCGACTATCTGGGCAAGTTGGATAGGTGCTACGGCAATGGCGAAGCGCGACGGATGATGTCGGTCGAGGACTGCGACCTGCCCGGCGCTCAGTGGCTAGACTGTGAATCGTTGGCGAATTGGGCGGCGGAGGCAACCCGCAGCGGCAAGGTGTAGCGGCGATGAGACATCTCATTATCAATCTTGAAAGCCCACTCATGGCGTTCGGTGGCGAGACCATCGATAATCTCGGCATCATACGCCGCTTTCCCGCCGCGTCGATGCTCACCGGCATATTCGCTAACGCCCTCGGCTGGCGGCGTATCGAGCGACAGAAGCATCAGGATCTGCAGGACAGACTGGTGTTCGCCACGCGCATAGAGCGGGAGCCGGCGGGCGGCGTCAGCATGACTGACTATCAGACAGTACAGATGGCAGACACCATAGATATATATGATAGGGGTTGGGTCGTTGGATGGACTACTCGAGGTATACCTGAAAGGCGTGCCGGAGCGTTAGGCTCACGCGGCAGCGGTCCTTTCACCCACCAACGTTGGCGCGACTTCTTCACCGACATGCGAGTATGCATTGTCCTGCGCCTGCGCGATACCGATGACGCCCACGCGCCCATGCTCAACGACCTTGCCCACGCGCTGAAATACCCAAAGCGCCCCCTGTTCATTGGGCGCAAGCCGTGCCTGCCGTCCGTTCCTCTATACGGCGGACTCAGCGAGGGGGATACTTGCCTTGCCGCGCTGCTGAATGCGCCTCTGGAATACCCGGACCACGCGCCGCCGAGGGTGGTTATACAGTGGCCCGACGGGGAGGACAAGGGCGTAGATTTGGAAGTGGAAGACATTCGTATCAGCCGAAGCCAGATGCTCACGGACGAGCGCAACTGGGTTTCCGGGCTGCACGGCGGCGGCAGGCTGGCGCATGAGGGTAGCGTGGACAAGTCCTGCTTTGGGAGGCAGCGCGCAGCGCAAGATTTCGAGAAGGGCGGTGAAGCATGACGACCACGATGATTGCCGACAAGGATACTGCAAAGGCAACCGGTATCCTACACATGATACGCGCCGACATAGACGCGCTCCAGTTCCGCCGCTGGATGGGCAGCCGGCGACTCGTGGACGACGACCACGCGATGCACTGCCTGCTGACGGAGTGCTTCGGACGTTCTTACAACGCTGAAAGCAACCCCGAAGGCATAGCGCCTAGGCCGTTTCGCCTGATTATCCCGCGCGATGGGCGGCGCGGTACGGTCTACGGCTACTCGCGCGCCGACGCCGACGAACTGCGGGACGCGGCAAGTCTGTTCGCCTGTCCTCTGCAATCCCGCGTAATGCCGCTTGCGAGTTTGGACAGCAAGCCGATGCCGTCGGAGTGGCAGGCGGGTAGGCGGCTGGGCTTCGAGGTGCGAATTCGTCCGGTCGTGCGTCCCACGAAGAATGCAGGGCTGCGATCATGCGACAGGCACTATATGCGAGACAATTCAGGACAGACTTGTCCGTATTGTCGCCCGCGCAGGGAGTGCGACGCCTTTCAGTACGAAGCCATCAAGTATCCAAGAGGCGAGATGAAGCGTGGCAGGGAAGAGATTTATCAAGAGTGGCTGCGAAATCGGTTCGAGCACAAGGGCGGAGCAGTCCTAGATGTATGCGCCACCAAGCTCGTATCCTTCCGCCGAACCCGCGCCATCAGAAAGCTGCATCGGCGATACAGCGAAGGTCCTGACGCTCTGATGCGCGGCGAGCTTGAGATTACCGATGGGGCAAAGTTCGCCGAGATGCTGGCAAGCGGCCTAGGCAGGCACAAGGCTTACGGCTACGGCATGATTCTGCTGCGTCCCGCCGCCTCCAGCCGCCGATGACCGCCATCCAATAGTTCATGCACCTTAACATCTGAATATAAAGGCATAACACGCGGAAAAGCAGTTACCCCGCAGACGCGGGGACAGACCGGGGAGGTGAACACGGAACATGATGCGAGGCAGACTCGGAGTTGAGACCGCCAGAATCCCGCATGCAGACCGTCATGGGCTGCTGTGGCTCAGTCGCGGGGCGCTGACCGTCCGGGACGGCACGCTGCGCTTCGAGCGCCAAGCCACTCCTGACTCTGGCAGTCCGCTCGACGAGGGTGAATACGGCATACCTTTTCAGACGCTTTCCATGATATTGCTCGGTCCCGGCTCCACCGTCAGCCACGACGCGCTTAGACTCATGGCAAGACACGGCACCGCATTGGTCGCAGTCGGAGAGGACGGCGTAAGATGCTACACCGCTCCGCCCTTAATGCCCGACACATCGGACATAGCCCGACGCCAGATGCGGGCCTGGGGCGAGGCCGACGGCAGCAGAATCACCATCGCCCGAATGATGTACGCAATGCGGCTCGGCGAAGTATTTCCACATCACAGCATCGAGGCGCTGCGAGGAATGGAAGGAGCGAGAGCGAGGCGTACTTACCAGAACCTCGCACAGCGATACGGCATAGACTGGCGCGGTCGTCGCTACGACAGAGCGAATCCGCTTGCAGCCGACATCCCGAATCAGGCGATCAACCATGCATCGGTCGCCGTAACATCCGCCGCGGTAGTCGCCGTAATAGCTGTCGGGGCGATCCCGCAACTCGGTTTCATCCACGAGCAAAGCGGAGACGCATTTCCCCTCGACATCGCTGACCTGTTCAGAGACTCCATTCTGATACCTGCCGCGTTTAAGTCCGCTCGCACCGCGCTCGAAAGCCCGGGCATGGACATAGAGCGCCACACCCGGCGTACAACCGGGCAGATGCTGAGAGAGGAAAATGTCATCGCCAAGATGATAGACCGCATCAAGACGCTGTTCGAGGACATAACGCCGACCGAACTGAATGAAACGGGTCCGAATCTACGCCCTGTAGAAATTGACAGGCGGGACAAATGACCGTAGTTGTTACCGTAAATGTCGAGGGACGCTATCGTGGCTTTCTGGCTTCTACCATGCTCGAAATTGCGCCTGGCGTGTACACAGCGCCGATGATGACGACTGGTATAAGGGATCGCGTCTGGGATGTGCTGGCACGCTGGCACGCTGAATTGGGCCAGGGTTCGATTGTGATGACTTGGCGCGACCCCTCAGCGGTGGGAGAGCAGCGCATCCGTACGCTTGGCGAGGCGCCAAAAAGCATCGTAGATGCCGATGGCGTATATCTCGTAAAGTACAGCTAGATTATTCTCTGGACAAATTGAAGAACTCGCATCATATCAACTTGTCTAGGGGCTGCCCCGCACACGCGGGGATAGACCGACGGTACGAGGCGTGACTCCTACCGTCGCGGCGGCTGCCCCGCACACGCGGGGATAGACCGCGGGCAGGGGATTGGCGAAGAAACAAAACATTGGCTGCCCCGCACACGCGGGGATAGACCTAATCCCGCGGGCAAGACGGCGACGCCGCATACGGCTGCCCCGCACACGCGGGGATAGACCGGTCAGGTCGATGTCGAAGCCGACGACGACATCGGCTGCCCCGCACACGCGGGGATAGACCCGCTCTTTCTTCCAGACCTTTAACCATTTCTCTGGCTGCCCCGCACACGCGGGGATAGACCTCACCGAGCAATGCATATCCGTTCGCCTTGCTCGGCTGCCCCGCACACGCGGGGATAGACCGACTCGGAAGGTCGAGACTCGGAAGGTCGAGACGGCTGCCCCGCACACGCGGGGATAGACCGCCAAACGCTTGAAAACAAATACGGGGAAGTCGGGCTGCCCCGCACACGCGGGGATAGACCCTAATCACGGAAGATATTGAGAAGATGGTCAAGGGCTGCCCCGCACACGCGGGGATAGACCCCCTATGGTAATGGAGGGTCAAGAGGCAACGAAGGCTGCCCCGCACACGCGGGGATAGACCGATTGTCCCAGTTGATGTAGATGTATCGGCTACGGCTGCCCCGCACACGCGGGGATAGACCCGCCTGATTCTGTAGTGGCAATGGTAAGCAGATGGCTGCCCCGCACACGCGGGGATAGACCCTATCCCCAGTGGGTATGCCGCGATTGCCCCTAGGCTGCCCCGCACACGCGGGGATAGACCTCGGAAGGGTCATAGACTACTGCCTTCAGGATGGGCTG
>MPND01000213.1 GCA_002238855.1 SAR202 cluster bacterium bin90 | reverse complement strand
GGTTCCCGGCCCGCGACAGGCTTGCTACACGAACAACCATTCGCGAGCTGGCCGGAGACCAGCGCAAGCCTTGATCTGCGCGACGCTAGGCGAGAAGACAAGTAGTCGCAGGGGCCTGAGTAGTTACAGATTATTCCGCTGCCAGAGGCGAAGGACTACCAGATTCAGATCAGGGAGAAGCGTCGAAAGTCGCAACCCGTCGGAGGCCAGCCGCTCTGGCAGCAGATTCGGGGGAAAAGGCTTTTTTCGAAACTGCGAGAGAATCCCCGTCGCCCTGACACCCACGGCTCCACTGCATTTCAGATCATTCTGGACAACCCCGGAATCCAGTACGAAGACTGGATCGAGTGCTATCGGTCGAAGCGTCCTCAAGACAAGAGACATCCGTACCACCACCTCAGATTGGACTATCTGCGAGACCGAATTCAGATAAAGGAATAGCCTTTGGGTGTAGTCCTCGTTGCTCGACTCCGGCGTCGACGGTGCGTCGAGATGGATTCAGTCAGAATCACGGCCCACGATTCTCTTCGCCGACATCGCTCGGGCCGACTCACCGCAGAGAACGGGGCACCCTCAAGCGTCCCTAGCAGTCTCCCCAGCGTTCAGCATCTCACCTACCTCCTTCAACGTAAAGGGGCGCTTCTTACCACGGTGAATCACCGCATGACAATTGGGGCAGACCGGACGTAGGTCCTCCTTAGGATTAACCACATAGCTGGCATTGATCTCCGACAGAGGCCGGAGGTGATGAACATGTATGTAGCCCTCTGCTGGAAGACCGTATCGCTTGCCGAAGTTGAAGCCGCAAACCACACAATCCACTCCATGTGCGGCGAGGCATTGAACTCGTGCTACCGAATTGCGTTCATATGCGTTGACGACAATATTCCGTTTCGCACCCTCTACCAGCTGAGATGTATCGATCTCTTCGGCTAGGTCCGCCGCTTCACTTCCGCAGGTTCTATCGTAGTGAGAAGCGAGAACAGCCCAGACCTGTTCGATTTCCTCCTTCGGCCTCTTCCCGAAGTAGTCACCGAGACGAAACCCCAGATTGCGCCACGTGAGCGATTTCAACGTACCTACT
>MPND01000051.1 GCA_002238855.1 SAR202 cluster bacterium bin90 | reverse complement strand
TCCAGCGGCGACACCGGCGCGGCCACCGTCTCGGGCGTGCTCACCTTCACCGGAGGTTCGTCCGGCGACTGGGCCACGGCACAGACCGTAACCGTGACCGGCGTGGAGGACGCCGACGCCGCCAACGAGTCGGTAACCGTGTCCCACACCGTGGGAGGCGCCAACAGCGGGTATCAAAGCGGCGTGACCGCGGCCAGCGTAGCGGTAACCGTAACGGACACCACCAACACCGCGCCGACCGTCTCCGGGAGCGCCTCGCCCAGCTTCAACGAGAACGCCACGGGCAACGTCGCCACCTACAGCGTCAGCGACCCCGACTCGGGCCAGACCCACACCTGGACGCTGGAAGGCGGGGACGCGGCCAGCTTCAGCATCAGCACCGGCGGCGTGCTGACCTTCCAGTCGCCGCCCGACTACGAGACGAAGTCGAGCTACTCCGTGACGGTCAAGGCCACGGACAACGGAAGCCCGGCCATGTCGGACACGCTGGCCGTGACCGTCACCGTGACCAACGTGGACGAGGACGGCACGGTGACGTTCAGTTCCTCGGCGCCGAACGTCGGAGCTGCCCTGACCGCCACCCTCACCGACCCGGACGGGAGCGTGAGCGGCCTCACCTGGGGTTGGTCGAAGTCCGACACCCAGAGCGGGACGTTCACCGCCATCTCCGGCGCGACCAGCGCCGACTACACGCCCGTTGCCGGCGACGTGGGCAAGTGGCTGAAGGCCACGGCCTCCTACACCGATGGCCACGGCTCCGGCAAGTCGGAGAGCGCGACGGCCGCCGCCGCGGTGGCGGCCAACGTCGCGCCCGCCTTCACCAGCGCCGCCACGGTGAACGCGGCGGAGAACCAGATCACCGTGATAACCATGGCGGCGACGGACTCGGACTCAGGCGACAGCATCACCGGCTACGAGATCACCGGCGGCGCGGATAAAGGCAAGTTCTCTATCACATCCCCCGGAGGCGTGCTTACCTTCACGAACGCCCCCAACTACGAGTCACCGGGGGACGCCGTGAGCGCGACGCCCTCCAACGCGGCCATGAACAACGAGTACGTGGTCATCGTTACCGTGACGAGCGGTACCGGCGACCGGGAGAGGATGGTGGAGCAGACCATCGTCGTTACCGTTACGAACGAGGACGAGGCCGGAACCGTTACGTTCAGCTCCACGACGGCGACCGTCGGGACTGCCCTGACCGCCAACGTCACCGACCCGGACGGGAGCGCAAGCTCCGTGACGTGGGCCTGGCTGCGTGTGGACAACGCCAGCGCCACGACCGGGACCTCGGTGGGCACGGCGGCAAGCTACACGCCCGTCGCCGGCGACATCGGCAAGTGGCTGCGCGCCACCGCTTCCTACACCGACCCGCAGGGCTCCGGGAAGACGGCGAGCGCGACCACCTCAAGTGCTGTAGTCGACGCCCCCAACGTCGCGCCCACATTCTCCAGCGCCGCGACGGTCAGCGTGGCCGAGAACATCGAGACGGCGGTCGTTACGGTGGTGGCGTCGGACAGCGACAGCCTGGACGGCATCACCGGCTACGCCATCACCGGCGGCGTGGACAAGGACAAGTTCTCCATCACATCCCCCGGCGGCGTGCTTACCTTCGAAACCGCGCCCAACTACGAGTCGCCGACGGACGTCGTGAGCGCGACGCCGTCCAACGCGGCCATGAACAACGAGTACGTGATCATCGTTACCGTGACTGGCGGAACCGGCGACCGAGAGAGGACGGCGGCGCAGACCATCGTCGTTACCATTACGAACGAGGACGAGGCCGGGACGGTGACGCTCAGCTCCACGACGGCGACCGTCGGGACTGCCCTGACCGCCAGCCTCGCCGACCCTGACGGGAGCGTCAGTTCGGTGACGTGGGTCTGGCTGCGGGTGGACAGCGCGAGCGCCACGACCGGGACCTCGGTGGCCACAACGGCCAGCTACACGCCCGTCGCCGGCGACGTGGGCAAGTGGCTGCGCGTCACGGCTACCTACACTGATCCGCAAGGCTCCGGGAAGACGGCGAGCGCGACCACATCCGCTGCGGTGGTGGTGGCTCCCGTCGCAACGCTGTCGCTGTCTAGCTCGTCCATAAGCGAGAACGGGGGCACGACCAACGTAACCGCCAGCCTCGACAAGGCGTCCTCGACGGCGACCACCATCACCGTCTCGGTATCTTCAGGCTGCGGCTGCACGTTGACTACGAACAAGGTCCTGACCATCGCGCAGGGCCAGACCGCCAGCACCGGCACGGTGACCATCACCGCCACCGACAACGACGTGGACGCAGACGACAAGACGGTAACCGTTTCCGGCTCCGTAACCACGGGCAGCGTAACCGCTCCGGACGACGTCACTCTGACGATCACCGACGACGACACCAAGGGGGTAACGGTCAGCGCCACCGCCTTGACCGTGAGTGAAGGCTCAACGGCGACCTACACCGTGAAGCTGAATTCCCAGCCGGCGGCAAGCGTAACCGTAACGCCGTCCAGCGGCGACACCGGCGCGGCCACCGTCTCGGGCGTGCTCACCTTCACCGGAGGTTCGTCCGGCGACTGGGCCACGGCGCAGACCGTCACGGTGACCGGCGTGCAGGACGCCGACACGAACGACGAGTCGGTGACCGTGTCCCACACCGTGAGCAGTACCGGCGGGTACACCGGCGTGAGCGCGGCCAGCGTCACCGTAACCGTCACGGACACTACCAACACCGCGCCGAGCTTCAACGACGGCACTTCTACCACCCGCACCGTCGACGAGAACACGGGATCGGGGCAGAACGTCGGCGCGGTGCTCGCCGTAACCGAGCCCGACAGCGGCGACACGCTGACCTACTCGCTGACGGGGACGGACGCTTCGTCCTTCACGGTGGCGAGCGTATCCGGCGGCGCTCAGCTGAAGACCAGCGCGGCGCTCAACTTCGAGAGCAAGTCGAGCTACTCTGTGACGGTCAGGGTCCAGGACGGCAAGAACGCCTTGGGCGGAACCGATACCACCACCATCGACGACACTATCGATGTGACGATCACCGTGACCAACGTGGACGAGGCCGGAGCGGTGACGCTCAGCCCCGCTACTACGCCGAGAGTCGGAACAGAACTTACCGCCAGCATCACCGACCCGGACGGGACCGTCAGTTCCGTGACATGGGCCTGGCTGCGTGTGGACAGCGCGAGCGCCACAACCGGGACCTCGGTGGGCACGAACTCGGCCAGCTACACGCCCGTCGCCGCCGACGTGGGCAAGTGGCTGCGCGTCACGGCTACCTACAAGGACCCTCAAAGCGCCACGACGAACAAGACGGCCAGCGCTACCGTCTCCGCCGCGGTGGTGGCGGCTGTCGCCGATCCCGTCGCGACGCTGTCGCTGTCGAGCTCGTCCATAAGCGAGAACGGCGGCACCACCAACGTAACCGCCAGCCTCGACAAGGCGTCCACGACGGCGACCACCATCACCGTCTCGGTATCGTCAAACTGCGGCTGCACGCTGACTACGAACCGGGTCCTCAACATCGCCTCGGGCACCACCGCCAGCACCGGCACGGTCACCATCACCGCCACCAACAACGACGTGGACGCCGCCGACAAGACGGTAACCGTGTCGGGCGCGGTAACCACGGGCAGCGTAACCGCTCCGGACGACGTCACTCTGACCATCACCGACGACGACACCAAGGGCGTCACGGTCAGTACCACAACCTTGAGCGTGAACGAAGGCGGCACGGCGACCTACACCGTGAAGCTAAACACCCAGCCGACTGCAAACGTAACCGTAACGCCGTCCAGCGGCGACACCGGCGCGGCCACCGTCTCGGGCGTGCTCACCTTCGCCGGAGGTTCGTCCGGCGACTGGGGCACGGCTCAGACCGTCACGGTGAACGGCGTGCAGGACACCGACACGAACGACGAGACGGTAACCGTGTCCCACACCGTGGGAGGCGCCAACAGCGGGTATCAAACCGGCGTGACCGCGGCCAGCGTCACCGTAACCGTAACGGACACCACCAACACCGCGCCCGTGTTCTCGTCCAACACTGCCACGCGCACCGTGCCCGAGAACTCCGGGGCGAACACCAACGTCGGCGCGGCACTGCCCGTCGCCACCGACGCCGATGGCAACTCGCTGACCTACTCCATGTCCGGGACTGACGCCGGGTCGTTCAACTTCAACGCCACGACGCGCCAGATCACCGTGAATTCGGGGACGACCCTGAACTTCGAAGCCACGAAGAACTCCTACACGGTGGTCATCACGGCGAGCGATGGCAACAGTGGAAGCGCCACCCTCGCCGTAACCATCAACGTTACGGATGTGGACGAGCCGCCCGACGCACCGACGATCTCGTCAGTTACGGCGGTCGCCGGCACGACCACGAGCCTGAGGGTTGCCTGGACGGCGCCCAGCCACACCGACCGGCCGCCCGTCACCAGCTATGACGTCCAGTACCGGCAGGGGACATCCGGAAATTGGGCGAATGGCCCGCAGAACGTGTCCGGCACGACCGTTGACATCACCACCGGCCTCTCGGGGAACACGTCCTACCAGGTGCAAGTGCGGGCGACGAACGACGAAGGCGACAGCGACTGGTCCAGCGCGGTCAGCGGGATGACTAACGCGCCCAACAACGCCCCCACCTTCACCAGCGGCTCGACCTTCAGCGTGAACGAGAACAACAGGTCCGTAACAGCGGTAGCGGCGACGGACTCGGACACCCAGGACAGCATCACGGGCTACGTCATCTCCGGCGGCGCCGACTCGTCGAAGTTCTCCATCACGTCCGGCGGCGCGCTGACCTTCAGCACCGCGCCCAACTACGAGAACGCGGAGGACGCGGGCAGGAACAACATCTACAACGTCCAGGTGCGGGCAACGGGCGGCACAGGCAGCCGGGAGCTGTCCGCCACGCAGAGCATCACGGTGACGGTGAACGACGTGGCAGAGAATCCCGGCGCGCCCGCCAACGTGACTCTCACCCCGGCGAGGAACAGGATTGCGGTCTCATGGACGGCGCCTGACAACACCGGCCGGCCGCCCATTACGGGCTACAACGTCCGATACCGCCAAGGGACATCCGGCACGTGGACGAACCGTCCGCAGAATGTGCCCGGGACCTCAGCCAACATCACCGGCCTCGATGCAAACACCTTGCACCAGGTCGAGGTGCAGACCGTGAACCACGAGGGAGTCAGCGGCTGGACTCGGCAGTCAACCTCGACCAACACCAACAACGCGCCCGCCTTCTCGCCCAACACTGCCACGCGCACCGTGGCGGAGAACTCATCGGCAGGCACAAACGTGGGCACCGCGATCCCAGCCGCCACCGACCCCGACGGCGACTCAATGACCTACTCCATGTCCGGGACGGACGCCGGGTCATTCAACTTCAGCGCCTCCTCCCGGCGCATCACCGTCAAGCGCCCCCTGAACTTCGAGGCAGAGCCGAGATACCAGGTAACGGTGATTGCCAGCGATGGCTTCGGCGCGACGGGATCTATCACCGTTACCATCGATGTCACCAACGTGAAAGAGACGCCCGGCAAGCCTGACGCCCCGACCGTTGCGGGACTGTCGATCAACCGGGTGCGCGTCTCGTGGAATCCGCCGGTCAACACCGGGCCGGCCATCACCGGCTACAACATCCAGTACCGCCTAGGGAGCAGCGGCATTTGGACCAGCGGCCCGCAGAATGTAACCGGCACGACCGTCGTCCTCACAGGCCTAGAGGTCGCCGCCACCTACCAGGCTCGCGTGCAGGCGATGAACGGCGACGGAGCCGGCGTCTGGTCCGAGCCCGGCGGCGGCAGGACGAGCGTGGAGGGGAACAGCGCGCCCATCTTCACCGAGGGCGGCTCCACCAGGCGCAGCGTGGACGAGAACTCGCCCGCAGGGACGAACGTCGGCGAACCGCTCCCCGTCACCGACCCCGACACGGGCGACACGACGACCTTCTCGCTGTCCGGCTACGACAGCTACAACTTCACCATCGACAACAACGGACAGATCAAAGTCTCCGCCGCCGCCGCTCTCGACTTCGAGGGCGAACCGAACCGCTACACGGTCACCGCGACCGTGGCCGACTCCGGCGGCCTGACCGACGCCATCACCGTCGCCGTCATCGTCAACGACCTGGAGGAGACCGGGGAGATAATCCTCTCGCTAGACCAGCCGCGCGTGGAAAGCAAGCTGGCCGCGATCCTGACGGACCCGGATGGCATCATCGACCCGGATGACAGCGACGGCGACGTCTCCTGGGTCTGGGAGCGCTCCACCGACCTCGGCTCGTGGGAGGCAGCCGGCGGCTCATTCACCTCCAGCGCGGAGTTCTATGGGTATGCGCCCGTCAGGGAGTCATCCATCGTGTACACGCCCGCCGCCGCCGACACGAATCAATACCTGCGCGCCACGGCCAGCTACACCGACCGCCAGGGCGGAGGGAAGAGCGCCCAGGCGGTTACGGCCAACACGGTGCTGGCCGCGCCGGAGAGCAACCGGGCGCCCGAGTTCTCGTCCGAGAGAATCGATCTGGACATCCCCGAGATGTCGCCCGCGGGCTTTGTCCTAGGCATTGTGACCGCCACGGACCCCGACGGCGATGCGCTGACCTACGCGCTGGTGGGCGCGGAGAAGACGCCCCCGTTCCGCCCCAGCGAGAGCTCGTCCAAGTTCCGCATTGGCAACTCGGACAGCGACCGGGGACAGATTACCGTCGCACCCGGGACCAGGCTGGACTACGAGAGCAATGACTCGGCATACGTGATGAGAGTCGCGGCCACGGACCCGTCGGGTTTGACAGCCTCCAGCCTCCTCTACATCTGGGTCACCAACGTGAATGAGCCCGGAGTCGTGATCGTCGAGGAAGACCAGCCGCAAGCGGAAACCGCCGTGCGTGTCAAAGCCACAGACCCCGATGGCATCATCGGCGAGGTCGCCTGGGTATTGGAGCGCTCCGACGCGCTCAGCGGCCAGCTGTGGACGCAAGTGGACAGCGGCACGCAGAGCTACCAAGACAAGTGGTACGCGTACGCGTACACGCCTACGACAGACGACGTAGGCAAGTACCTGCGCGCCACCGCGACCTACGAGGACGACCTCGCAACCGGCGTGACCGCCCGGCTGGTCATCCCCAACCCGGTCGAGGTCAAGTCTACGCCGCCGGTCGTCACTCCCGAGCCGAACGAACCGCCCGTCTTCGATGCGAAACTGGCAAACAGCTTCATCACATGGGTGAACCAGCCCAAGGGCGCTTTAATCGTCATCAGCGGGGGAGCGCGCGGCCAGACGAGCGTCTTCAAGGCCACCGACCCCGACGGCGACACGCTGACCTACACCCTGCTGGGCGAATACAACGACGCCTCCTACTTCGCCCTGGACGACGACGGCATCATCAGAATTGCGGACGAAAAGCTTGACGTGCGGCCGAATACCTCCTTCAGCCTGCGGGTCGTCGTCAGCGACGGCAATGGCGGCGAGGACCGGGCGTTCCTGAGCATCTACGCGTACCCGGAGAACATGCCTGTGTTCGCGGTTGACCAAGCCGCCGACATAAACGAGGACGCCCCCGTGGGAGACGGCGTCCACACGGTCGAGCGCATCGATCCCTACGGCCACCAGCTGACCTACACCCTGTCGGGGACAAACGCCGGCTTCTTCACCATCGACAAGAACGGCGTGATCAAGATCGCCAAGGCTCTGACAGGCCTCGAAAGCGCATCATTCCAGCTATTCGTGGAGGCGGTCGACGCCGACGGCAACGACGCCAACACGGACATACGCGTCAACGTGAAGGGGTAAGGGCCGTAAGACCCTGGGGCGTGTCGCCAAAATAGCCTCGTCCAATAACGCCACCCAAGCGCCAGACCACCATCCCGTCACTCTCGCGCAAGCGCGAGGCTAAAAGCGGAGGGCAGGGGTCTATCCTCCACAATTACAGCGGTCGTGGATTCCCTAACTGACGTCTACGCCCGCTGGTTCGGGAGGCTTCGGGACAAGCAGGCGAGGGTGAGGCGGGGTCCACTCGGCCGTCACGTTGGCGAGACCGCACAGCAGGAATCTCCGTGCGCCTGTTACTCCCCTTGATGATCCCGAAGATCGGCTCGACCAGCCGCTTTCTGAACCTGTGGGCTTCTTTGGCCCCCGAGGAGGACACCCAGGCGTGATGGCGTCGTAGCGCTTCATTCCGGAGACAATGCATGCCGTCCTCTTGGGGACAAACCGTGGCTGTCGTGGCGCGGGCGGTCATCAACTCCTCCCTGCTCTCCCCAGATTCTGATACGGCATAAACCGGCAAGACATTGGGGCGCACCAGTGCCGGCCTCGCGTACCAGTCCATCGGGAATACAGCCGACGAACTCGTTCCCCCCATCTACAGCACCGTCAGGTTGGACAGGTTGCCCAGCTCAGAGGAAATCTCGCCGCTCAGGTCGTTGTCACACAGGGACAGCTCCCCCAGGTTGGAAGGGACGACAGGGCGCGAAACGACTTCGGTATGCACCCTTCCAGCTCGATACCTTCCAGTTTCAGCACCTTGAGGGCTTTCATATGGGACCTATATCGCAGACTATCCAAAGGAATGTGGAATGACTGCTCATACCCTCTAGTTGCTCAGATTCTTGAGCAAGTCCTTGGCCTTGTCTGTCGCCTCGTCAGCCTTCTCCTTGATTTCCCTACCACTCGGCAACTGAGGCACAGCAGGTATGTCATGCTCTACCCGACCACCGGCATAGTCCGGTCTGCCACTCACAGTCTCATCCCCCGGTCTGATCGTAAGTTCAAACGGTAGGGCCACCTCAATCATGAAAGTTCTGCCGAGAACGTCGGAGTCCACATCAAACGCTACACCGGCCGTTGCCGTAACCAGACACTCTCCCTCTGACACAAGCCTTGCCGGCGAGTACGACCAATGGACAACATCATTCACCTTGCTCTCGATATACTCGCCGCCTAGCTCCGTGAGAAGCCAGTTATCGCGTACGATAAAGCCTGCAACGTCCTCACCCAGCTTGTCGATGTTGCCCTCTATGTACTGCCTCGCCATCTCATTGGGGTCCGGCTCACCGCCGGCCAGCACCCTGATAGCCACTACAATCGCCAACAGACCACCCGCTAACAGACCACCCACCAGCAGAGCAATCTTCCACAGCTTGCTTGGAGAGTTCCGCTTCTGTCGCGGTTCTCCAACATTTCCGTTATCTTCTCTCATTCTTCGGATATTCTCCTAATTCTTATTTCATAGTACGTGGCTCGTGCCTGACCCGCAGTGAGACTGGCAGATATGCCTTCCGAAGGATCGGCCGGTGTGGTTGGAGTCTTGAAGGCTACCGGCGGGGAATCTCATTCATCCACCGCCACCAGGTCAGCAAAGGTGCCGCCGACGTCAATGCCGATTCACAATCCGTGCATCCTTTCCGAGTTCCTCATGAGGAAATTGCTCGTTACCGAATTCTGGGACGAGAAGTATCTTACTTCAAGCGGACCGTGATAGAGCAGGCGGGGGCTTATGTTCCAGCATCCGCTTATTGATTTTATTTGTATCTATGCTACTATTAGCGGCGGCACAGATGGTTGCTCTTCATCAGATAGACTTAGAGCCATAGTTAGAATCGCCTCCCCCAGTGTTTGTTCTAATTCAATCTTACCCTTGTCCGCGTAGGTCGTTGCGCTGCTTGCAGCAGTCCCTGTTGTCCCCTCACCACTCTCAATGCATCATCACCCTACCGGCTCACATCCGAAATCATGCGCGCCCCCACCGTCGTGTCTCTCCCGATAGCGCCCTTTGAGCGTACCGCCGCTTGCCTTTTCCCCCATCACTTATCGCCGATGTCGAAACCCTGAAGCAGAGAGGAGATAACTGAATTGCCTGTGAACCTAGAACGAATTACACGGAAGAACTCCCTGCTAAAGAGTGCATACATACTCTCGTTGCTGCTCGCCGTAGTTGCCATGCTGGCGTGTAGCGCAGGCAGTAGCGGTGGCGGCGGCAGTGATGATTCAGATACCAGATCCGCCGGCAAAGCCTCCTCCATGAGCGACAGTGGCGGCAGCGATGATTCAGATACCGGATCCGCCGACAAAGCCTCCTCCGTGAGCGGCAGTGGTAGCAGCGATGATTCAGATACCGGATCCGCCGGCAAGGCCTCCTCCATGAGCGACAGTGGAGGCAGCGATGATTCAGATACCGGATCCGCCGGTAAGGCCTCCTCCATGAGCGGCGACAAAATAATCGTCAACGACCTTGAGGAGCTGAACATACATATATCAGATTTCACTGAAGGCTGGTCAAAAAAATCTTCGGAATATGTATTGGGAAAGTACACCTCCAGATTCAAAAGTACTGACGACGTTTCCGTCAATTCTTCTATGTACATTTACTGTTCCGTAGAACAGGCCATGACAGAGTTTAGGAACATATGGAGTGCATCTTACGAGAAATACGCCCTCGGAAATCCGGAAATTGGTGACGATTCAATATCTTATTCGTACTTGTCCTCCGACGGTACGAAATGGTCGGTAATACACTTCAGATACGGTAATGTCCTGGCGCGGGTGAGCAGTTCATCGCTATGGAGCGAAGAACCAGTAAATGCATTGGCTGAAGGGCTGTATTTCAAAATGGAACGGGTCGCGAGAGTGGAAACGCCGACAATCGACGAATACTTGAAAATCAAAAAGATATTGAAAGGTGGTGGTGGTGAAAAGATCGGGAACATGTCGGACGGAGAGGGATCCTGCGATTGTGATTCCAAAGTGCGTGAGCTTGACCCCACTTTCCTAACATCCATGTTTTGTGTTGCATACTTAGGTAAGATCGGCGGCGGGGATCAACCTTATAGAATTGGCGTGATGGAGTCGGTGACTGGACCTGGAGAGACCTACGGGATCGTAGCTGTTCAGGCCAAGCAGATGGCCGTTGAAGAGATAAACGCCGCAGGCGGCGTGAACGGACGCATGATAGAGCTTGTCGTCGAAGACGAGAAGTGCAACGCTCAGGACGCAATAACCGCGTACAGGAAACTGACTGATGTCGATGGCGTGAAGATCATTCTCGGCACTTCGTGCAGCGGAGCCATGCTTGGAGTTGCGCCACTTGCCGAAGAAGAAGGAGTGGTGATGTTCTCAGGGCTGGCTACGAATCCAGATATCGCAAACGCCGGCGACTACATTTTCCGCACCTCGATGAGTGACGCACAGGTTGGAATCGATACAGGCAATGTGCTTTGGGCAGACGGGGTACGGACGCTTGCAACGATAACCGAAGCTACTGACTATGCAGAGGGTGTGAGGCGGACTTCGGTGGAGCAGTTCGAGAAGCGCGGGGGGCAGATCGTCGGTGAGGAGCGCTACGCTTCCGAGGTAACGGACTTCAGATCGCAGCTGACGAAGCTGCTTAACGCGAACCCTGATGGGCTGCATGTGGCGGCGCAGTCTGAGTTCACGGGCGGCACAATCGTCAAGCAGGCGCGCGAACTGGGTTACGGTGGGCCGATCTATTCGGACATCGTTCCGATAGGTACGACGGCGCTTGAGATTGCGGGGGATGCGGCGACCGGCATGAAGGCAATCACCGCGGACCTAGACCCGGCGAATTCGAAGGCGCAAGAAGTTCTGGCGAATTTCAGACAGAAGTACGATTACGTGACGCTGCCGTGGTATCTCGGTTCTGCGTATGACGATGTGTACATCACCGCCGAGTGTCTGAAGCAGACTGAAGATGACCAGGATGCGGATGGCTTCAGGGACTGCATGTACGACATAACGTGGAGCGGCGCTATCGGCGACAATTACAGCTTCGACGCAAATGGTGAGGTCGTGGGGCTGGCGAATGTGGTCGTGGAGATCCTACCTACATCTGAGAGGACTGAGGACAACCTGGGGTACAAAATACTCGGACCTGCACCGACTGAGTGATGGACTTAAGGGTGCCGTTCCCCAGTCAACTCAGGGCGACACCGCTTGATGTGAACAGACAATCCGGCACAGCCATTTCCGGGCATGCACCGCGCTACGATTATGACCCGGCGCGGCACTGTCGATATTCATATCGTTAAGGCCGAGCGTGCAGAGATCTTATTACTTGAACCTTGTCAGTTCAGTATCATCAGTAGTAAGGAGGAAGGTTGTATCGATGATGGTGCACAACTTGAAAGAGTACGGAAGTTAGCCTTTATTGAACCAGCAACTCTCCAGCCGCTTCCTCCACACGCCTGCCCTCTTCGGATGATCGCAGCCACTTCCGCAGTTCGCGCCGCGCTATCGTAACACTCACATCATCTCAGCGCTCACCATGCAACCGCGCCAGGGTCGCAAGCAGGTTCAAGCCGCCGACTTCGGCCGGCCATGCGAAGAAGTCGGATTCCACGACGCCCTGCAAGCCACAGCCGCCGGATGGGGCTGCGGAATACGGGTTCCGTCCAGTGATACTGACTCGTTCATACACAGCCTGAGAATTGCGACCGTATCGTTATCACTATACTGTTACCACATTGTTACCAATTGGCCTTGACTGTAATTATAAGGATATATAACATCCCTCAGGGCGATTTCATAGATCCCGATGTTGCTTACACGTGTTGATGTGGGAAGAGTTTGCACCTGCGAAAGCAGGGGTCAGGATGTGGGTAAAACAGCGTCTGTGTCGCCGCTGAGTGCCAAGAATCGGCCAATTTCTGGATTCCTGCGGAGGCAGAAATGACGAATGCGCTCCCAAAAGCATTTGTGAAATCGTCTAATGGCATAGCCTGCTTATCGTAAATGTTTTTCTCGACGAGAATGGACGAGTGCCAGAAAATAGGTCAGGACAAAATCGGATCTAAAAGCGTGCCGGCAGGCTTGGCGTTGTCGGGGTAGTAGTCGCAGCGGTCGTTCTATTGCTGCTGGCGCTCTCATACGACAGCCCGGCGCAGGCTCAGGAATCTGCCGCAACCGCTACACCGACACCCACCCCTAGGTCTAGCGACAGAGGTGGGATTATCGGGCAAGGCTGCGACGGCCCCAGCAACTCCTGCTACCCGGAGGTCAGAATATTGGAGATTGCGAGACCGCTGGATGTGCGCGAGGGACAGTTTCAAGGTTGAATCATGGGATGTACAGGAGCACAGCAAACACATTGTGAGAGAAGACAGAGACGGAAATGGAGAGAGAAATAGATGAACCAGAATGCAAACCTTACATTGTTGAAAGAAAGATTGAAGCACCATATAAGCAAAGCGCGTGAAACCGCAGGGATTGATGAGAAAACCGAAATAGAATTGAGGTAACCAGATGGACCGGACAGACATCAAGGCTCTGCAAGAGGAATTCCAACAGTTCTTGGATATCTTTCAGGGGTACGTAGAATCGAATAGTGAGATGACATGGAAGCCGTTGGATGGTTTTCTACCGGTTGTCTTCAGGGCAATACTTCGAAGGCAGTTTGAAGGTCTCCAAGCGATTTCCCAATTAGTAGCGACGGGTAACGGATTTGTTGCTGGTCCTCTTTTGCGTCCAGCCTGTGAGGAACTCATCTGGGCAAAGTATCTCACAAGTATTTCTGGCGAGGACGCCGAGCAGCTAGTCCTACAATTTGCATTAGACGAACGATGCAGAAGCCTGGCTGCCCAGGATAAATTTGCTGGCCGACCCGTTACAGAAGCACTTGGACTCCTTCCATTTCTTGAAGAGTCAAAAAACATCAGGAAGAATTGGCTAGAACGAATTGGCGATCTTGGAACACGATTAGATTGGCCTGAACGCAGTGAACGCGGAGGTCGACTTCCCCGAATGAAGTGGTTGGCAAAAGCAACAGAAGAACAATCCACTTATGATTTCATCTATCATGCCACTTCACGCTTCGTGCATTTCAGTGTATCTGAATTGCTCCGGCGGGCTTGGGGAAATCCCTGGGCAGGAACGCTATCTGTAAACTCAATTCACTTCAGAGATTATTGGGCGCACTTTTGTCTTCATTATAGTTTACTTCTCTTCATTCGCACTTACGAAGCTCTCGTTTCAGGAGACGCTTTGATAGAAATAGACGAAGCGAAGTCAGATAAGATACAAGAAGTGATGGAACGTGCCGGGAAGTTCGGAATACCTCCAATGATTACAGCAGAGGAACTGGCATGGCCTACTGAACTAACGTAGGCTGGCACGAGTCAGTTTTCGATAATTGGTCAAGTCCACACAACCTAGTCTTGACAGGTTGATGATAGTGATCGTCGGGATTTGTATAATCTGTTTGGTGAACTTACGCTTGCAGACGACCTAAGTGCCTGCGCGCGTTAAGCAAGTAAGGGGGCTCATAATGATAGCGGCATATATTCAGGTGTTGCGAAAGTATGCGGTTTTCAATGGGCGTGCCAATCGCTCGGAGTACTGGTGGTTTGTGCTAATGAACCTGGTTATTATGGCCATATTGTTTGCCATATCTCTCACCGTCCATGAGGCATTTATTTTCGTCCTCGCTGTGTACGCACTCGGTATGTTTATCCCGGGTTTAGCGGTTACTGTCCGACGGCTTCACGACAGCGGTAAAAGCGCTTGGTGGCTTCTAATATACCTCGTGCCTTTCGGTGGTATTGTGTTGATTATCTTCATGTTGCTTGGTAGCGACTACGAGAACGAATATGGGCCGATCCATGAGTAGAGCATTGGAGCCGTTTTCTTACGGCACACGTTATCCACGATATGGATTCAGAGAAGCGCGAAGAAACGAATGGACTGTGGACAGAAATGCAGAGAACGACTTAGATTTCTGCCGCGACAATGCCACTACACTCGCCTGAGGACAGGTGAATGACTACAACTTCACAGGATGTCGCTCAAGGTGGCGTGAACGCCAAACTGATAGCGATACTGATTGGAGTTGGCTTGGCCGCCGCATTCGCGGTGATAGTTGTTATGTTTCTTAACTCCAAGCCGAGTCCGGATGATTTGGCGCAAGACTACATCAACGACAACTCCGGCGCATTTGCAAAAGAAGTTGCTGAATACATGGCAGCCAACCATTGGGTTCTGGAACGGCTAGACAGAGAGGACTTCTCTAAGCAAGTCGAAGGGTCCATTAGTTGGGAACGCTTTCCCGCTCAAGCTCTTGGTGGGAGTATGTATGAAGTGAGAGCGGTGGCATCCACGAGCGTCGGCGTATCTTCTCCTTGGGCTTCGGGCACTGCCGAGGCTATCACACCCTTCGCCCTGGCTATTGACCAGGCTGAAGAGTCTGTCGTCGAGTACGAACTGGACTATTCCAAGGCGCAATTCGGCACCGACTTACCATCGCTGGATAAAGTTCTTCAAGACATAGCGAAGAAATACATAGCTGACGGGATAGATGCGATAAGCGGACAGATCGTGCTATTCATCGTCGGCGGAAACTGGTTCCTCGCGGAACTAGGCGCAGGGTTTGTAGAAGACAGAATTCACGATTTCATTGAGTGGGAATATCAGCCGTCGGACGCACTTGAAGACGACAGATATGAAGTAGTCGCCGTGGCGCGCGTCGATTTCAGTGTTGAGATGCCTTCGAGAACAGCGACCTTAGAGGGCGAGTTGCCGTTCGTGCTGACCATAACCCTTAATGAGCAGGCGGTTGACCAGGCAAGTCCCGACTTTCCGGGAGCATACTTGAAGACGGACATCCCCGATGTGACGTCAATTGGTGATTCGGTCGGTGAGGTTGTGGATTTCGTCAAAGGAGTTGATGCCGCGCAAGAAGAAGCGGTTGAGAAGGCGAAAGAGGCTGTGGAGGCGGTAAGAGAAACTGACTGCAGGGAGGCCGCGCGTGAAGCCGGAGTGCCTGAAAACATCCTTGATCTTATCGGGAAGCCAAAAGATGAACGTAGCGGTATCGAGAACTCAATACTGCGTCGCGGCTTGGATGCCGTTGGTCTATCGGATGTATGTGCAGGTGTAGAGTAGGGGAGCGCTGAGATCTTGAGGATGATGGTGGAGCTGGTCGCGAGCCAATACCGGTCGGGCCGCGCCACCTATGCCGCTGCCAGAATCCGGAAGGATATGCCTTTCCCCCTTTATCTGGGCTCTTCAATTTCCACAACCTGTATGTTGTATTTGGCTCTGAAACAGGTAAGACGCAACAGGAGCGCAGCGCAGCGGCCAGAATAGTTGCCGTTGACCAGCAGGTGTCCATTAGCTTGTTAGTCAGTAGGCCATTGCGTTCGCAGGTCAATCCGCTCGCACTCCATCCCGTTGTCGGTTTCAGAAGGACCGAGGAAAGGAACCTATGGCTCACGGCCGCCTGGATATTGCTCTGGTTTCGATAATGTGTGATGCGGGCCTGCGCATCTCTGAGACGGCAGCCCTCAGGTGGCGCGACGTGCTCGCTACTGAGGACGGTGCCGGACTGGTGTACATCGAGCGATCGAAGACCGACCAGGCGGGCGAGGATTCATACGTCCTGGTCAATCCCGACACTTAGTGCAAATACCTCGAAATATCACCTGGGCCTCGTCAACCTCCCCATCGACTTGGCCTGGGTCCAGGCAGGGGCTCTGTCCAACAACGCACTCAACATCCTCAATACGGCCGCAAGTGCGGCAAACAAAGTGATGATGCCACCTCTCCGCAAGCTCGTAAAGCGCACGCCCTGGGCCGATGTCAGTTACCATCATCAGTCCGTGGGTCGCCAGAGCTCCCACCACATTGTACACAGAGCCACGTGGCAGAGGAGTGCCACGGGCATCGAGAGCTTCGACCAGCTCGTCCGTAGAGAGGTGAGGTCCCGTCTCTTGAAGGACTTCCAGGACCAGAAGCCGTGCCCTGGTGGCTTTGAGACCGGCCGCCCGCAGTCTTTGCGCCAGTTCCTGGTCGTCTATCATCGCTGTGCCCGCAGCATCCACTGGTGTTTCTCCAGGCCTCGCACTATCTCGATGATGAGGTCTTGGCTGGCTATGTCCAGGTCGCCGAGTCTCTCCGCCGCCTGTCTCGCACGAGAAGCGACGCCGGCCACCCGTCTTTCCATCAGCGCCACAGCTTCTCTGTCGGCTATGTATCCTTGTGGTAGTGGCTCAAGACGGCTATGCTTTGCCACGTCACCGGGTTGCCCATCGGCTGCAAGATCAATGGTAACTTTGCGCTCAGCAACGTCGTCTGCCCACATCCGTGCATCGTCAACGATATTGTCCAACTGGACATGCACTGACTGGAAGAGAGGACCTACCACATTCCAGTGAGCTTGTTTGCCTTGCAGGCTCAGGTCAATGAGGTCTGCCAGCAGGTCTTGCAGTTCCGTCGCCACTTTGGTCTGGACCTCATAGCCGAGGTCGGTTGAAATCGAAACCGTCATGTCTGTCTTTCTCCTTGCCTGTTATTGTTCGCTTCAGCCGCTGCGATTGTCGACTGAACGTTGTTTTGACAATGTCAATGTACCATATTAATTAGACATTGTCAAGATTAGATGGAGGCAATAGCAATCCAGCCGAGGAGCCTGATCCCTCCACAATCGTCTCTCAGGCACTGCCCATCTGTATTGCACGATTCGCCCTGATTGACAGGGTGTCAGCACATTCCTAGAATGGGCTCATGTTGGCTGTTGTAGCGAGAACGGTAATCTTCTCTCTGGGCTTGTGTTTGCTGGTGGGGGCGGCCTTCATAATACATTTTGCCACCGGGTGGACGACCTTCGAGCGGGAGGATCTGGAATTCGGGGCTACCTTCCTGTGGACTCTGTTGATTGTGGTCTGGCCCGCATCAATTCCACTGAGTTTGGCGGTGATTCTGCTCCACCGGCTGTCCCGTTTAATCGCCTATCTCTGCGCCCTGGTGCTGATACCGTCTTCAATATTCGGATTCATAATTGCAGGGCTATTGCTATCGGAGACGGTCGTCATCGCGACAGCAGCACTTTCCCTGCCGGCGTGGCTTGCCCTGCTTGTAGTCAAATTGTGCCGGAGTCGGGCCCGTGCAGACGTCTCTTAGGAGCGAAAACACAGCCCTGAACCTTTTTGGGGCGCTTCCTATATGTGGTGTAATTACCCTTAGCGACTTCTACGTCAGTGTCCTATCCCTTGCAGCCTGCTCTCGGAGAAACAGTTGTCGCTGGTGACTCCATCAGAGCAGACGGTATCGCTGAATGTGGCTTTGTCGGCATTCAGTGCGCCGGAGAAATTCGCGCCTGTAAGGTTCGCCTGGAAAAACCTGGCGTCTTCGATGTCAGCTCCCTGGAAATTGGCATTGGATAAGTCTGAGTCCTCAAAGTTCACGTCGCTGACATCAGCGCCGTTGAAGAGCGCTCCTTGCAGATTGGCGTCCTTCATATCCGCTTCATTCATATCGGCATTTGCAAATATCGTCGCTCTCATCTCCGCCCTATTGAAGTTAGCCCCGTCCAGGCGGGCTCCCGAGAAATTGATTCCATTTAGAACAGCCTTAAAGAAACTCGCGTTTCTGAGGTCTGCGGCTCGAAAATCGGGATTGCTGTCAAACGCCGTGTCGCTGAAGTCGGCGGAGGTTAGATTCGCTCGTTGCAGATTCGCCCCATTCAGGACTGTGCCGTCGAGATTAGCCCTTCTGAAGTTCGCTTCTACAAGGACAGCACCTGTTAGATCGGCGCGATAGAGCGAAGCTCCAGTGAAATCGGCCGATTCGAGATTTGCGCCAACTATGGAACTTCTGGAAAGGTCTGCGTCCACGAAGGACGCGCCAAACAGGTCCAGACCGGCAGGGAATATCACTTTTACCAGGATGGCTTTGTCGAAGGCACGGATGCCCGTAATGTCCGTCGAGCTCAAGTCAACATTCGTTAGCGTGATGCCTTCGACGGAAGCGCCCGCGATGGTAGCGTTCGTCAGCACCGCGTCTTGGAAGTTGACGCCGGTCAGGTTTGCATAACTGAGGTCTGCGCCGGTCAGGTTGAAGCCACGAAAGTCCTTGCCCGATAGGTCGCACCTGTTAAGGTCAACTCCGGGTCCGAAGTGCAGGCATGGGGAGGGTGTTTGCGTGGGTGTAGGCAATGGCGTATGTGTAGCAGTCGGTAGCGGAGTGGGCGTCAGGGTCGGCAGGGGCGTCGGTGTATTGGTGGGCAAAGGTGTATGTGTAGTAGTTGGCGTGACCGTGGGTGTTGTTGTAGATGTTGGAGAGGATGTGAAAGTAGGGTGCGGCGTAGGCGTGTCGGTGGGTATAGGCGTAGACGTGTTGATGGGTATAGGCGTATTTGGTGGCACAGGAGTGAATGAGGCTGCCATAGTAGGCGTTGAAACGATAGTCGGCGTGGGCGTATGCGTGGGCGCGCTTGTAGGCTCAAGTGCGAATGCGGGCGCAGACCTGACCGGCAGCGGGGTTGGCTCGCAGGATGGAAGCCAGCCGAGACGACAAAGAACGGAAGGCTTGGGCGTCGGCGTGGGTGTCGGCGTTGGTGTAGGTGGGGGGGACACGGATGCCAGCGCCTCCGCAGACTGCCAATACCAGTCGCTTATCGTCTCACCAGCCAGGGAAATTATCGTCCCTCCTCCCACAAAAACCAGAAATGACCCAAGAAGCAGTCTCAATATAGCGCGCCTGCTTTGTCGGGTGGTTATCCAAGGAGGCGGCCTGCGAAATCCATTCGCCGCGAGCATTCTTATCAGCTGACTCTCGCGGTCGATCATCGCCACTCCCACTATGAATATGAGCAGCATAGAGACAAAGATGAAAGTCTCACTCGACTGCCAAACCGCCACGAAACATATAACCGCCACTGTCCCAATCTTCCATATTTGCCCCGGCGGCCTGAACAAGAATCTAAGAATTGAAAGCACTGCGTCATGTATGAAAGAGAGTATGACTGACATCCAGCCCCAAACAGTCGCTATCCAGCCCCGTTGGCGGCCGGTGTGTGTTTGTGGCTGTGGAGGCGGTGATTGCGGCGGTTGCGGCGGCGGCGACTGCGATTGTGGCGGTCGAGTCTGTGGCGGCTGTTGTGGCGACTGCGGCGGGGGCGGAACGAATGTCTGCGCGCCCAGATGGAAGGGGAACGACTCAATGCCGACATTCGCTACCCGCTCGCACCATGTACACGCCGCGCTGCCGGACGCCTGATTGTCGAAGCTCCAGTGGTTGGGGTTTCGAGCGCACTGCCTGAGGGAGCGAATCGCCGCGTCGAGCGCGTCAACCCAGTCCCTGGGCGCGGGACGCTCCTGCGGGTCCGAATGACCGTCGTCGAAGCACTTGCAAAAGAGCGTCTTGATGTCATCGTTCAGCGTATCCCACTCTACGGCGCTTGGCATGGGACGCAGTGGCACGCTTCTACTCACGCTGTTCAGGAAGTATCCATGAGATATGCACGCCTCGACCTGCGGCTTCTCGCCATGTCCGGTGTATATGCCCCTGAACGGGTGCGTCCCCTCCATAAGAAGCTGGTAGATGACTACCGCGAGCGCAAACCTGTCGTGATGGATGTTCCTGTCCACCTGTGCGAAGCTTATGCCTTGCAGCTCGGGCGGGGTGTATTCGGGCTTGCCGACCAGACTGCGATATATCGTGGGAGGCGTCGTCTGGTAGTCGGTTATCTGGAAGGAGTCGGTGTCTATCAGCGTTACATGCTCGTTCTCGGTGATGTAGGCGTTGGACTCGTTGATGTCGCCGACCACATAGCCGCTGCCGTGCAGTCTGTCCAGCGCGGTAGCAAGGCTCTTGGCTACAGAGCAGAGATTGGCGTAATTGATGTGGGGCGCGGTTCTGCGCCTCAGGGAAGGGTTGTAATACTCGAAGAGGCTGCTGGTCTTTTCGACCTTCGGCATGAGAAAGCCGATAACCTCGCTTGCCGTGTCATAGACGAGATGGCTGGGCCAGGCAACGAACAGGTGGCCGGTCTGGTCGTCCTCGGTGCGCGGCGGATAGTTTATCATCACTCCGAGCTTGCTGATGACAGCGTCCGCGCGCCTGTTGGGATGGTAAATCTTCGCCACAAGGTCGGGGTTAGAGCGCAGTTCGTAAACTGAGCCTTCACCGCCGCTGCCCAGCACATCCGACTGCGACAGCGTGATTTGGTTAGTCGCGCTGGTCCAAACGGATATGTCGCCTTGATTAACCATCCTTGCCGTCTTCTCGGCGCGCCGACCTCATCTCAGAAGCGCGAGCAGTAGCGTGAGATCGTCGTCCGCGCGCGCCGTTACCCTGGGAGAGGACAGGAAGGCGGCGAGGCTGCTGCTGGCAACACCTGCGTCCTCCTGTTTGTCAGCCCAGCGAAAAAGTGGATCGAAGAAGGGGGCATGCGGCGCGTTGTCGGACGCCGCGTTCAGCGCGATGGCCTGTATGCCGTCGGTGAACATAGCCAGACGGCTGACGCCGCCTCGCCGCGTTCTCATATGAAGGGAGTCTTGCCAGCCGGACGATGTGATGAAGTTGGTGGTGTTGGCGTACTCGCCGCGCTGCGGCGCGCTGAACAGTGTATAGTCGCCGTCCTCAGCGTCCTGCGGCATGCGCTTGTCCGCCGTTACCATCGCGCCGTCGCCTATCTGCGCCGCGCCGGTGATTTCGGGTGCGCATATTGCGACTATCAGGGTCGTGGCGAACTCTCTGAGAGGTTTGTTCTGCCGACGGGCTTCACCTTCCAGTTCTTTCCTTGCGTGACGGACCGCTCCCTTGAGTATCTCTTCCAGCACGCCTTCATAGTACGGCTGCACATGGAGGCGCAAGAGTCTGACAGCCCTTTGGGTTGCGGCGCAAGCGGCGATGCGCGAGCCGGCGGCGGAAAGCTCGGCAGACCCTGCGCCGTCGGCTACGGCGGCAACCAGCATCCTGTCAGGCGCGTCCTCCCCCACGCTCGAACTGTCCTGGCAGGGCTGCCCTGTTCTGGAGTGACTTGTGCCTTGCACGGACGCTCGCACCACGCGCCAGCGTTGTGGTCGACTGCGCTCGGGCGTATTCGCTTCCCGCTCTCTGCTTGCGGCAGTGAGATTCGCAGCGTCCATCATATCGCAGCCCAGTCATTCAATCCGTCCGTGTCCAGCGTTATCTCGTCGTCCGTCCGTGAAGCCGAAACGCGAGACATAGACTGAGACAGCCAGACGAACATACTGCTGAACTCCAGCCCTTTGAGCATCAAGGGGCGGCGCGGGCTCATCTGAGCGAGAATTTCCATATTCGCGAGCCCGACGCCAACGGAAAACGCGGCGACTCTCTTTTCGCTCTCGGCTCGCTTGAGATTCTCGGACGCGGCGTTGACCACTTCTTGCTCTTCGGTGGGACCGCCGTCGGTGATCAGGAACAGCCAGGGGCGGTAGTAGTCTATGCCGTTATCCCTGTACATCTGCTTGCGCTCCTCTATCTTGTCGAGGGCGAGATTGATGCCCCAGCTTATCATGGTCTCGCCCAGCGCCACCAGCGTAGGCGGCTCGAAGCGGTCGGCCGTCACGAAGTCCTGCACCAGTTCCGCTCCGCTGCCGAATGTAACGATAGCGACTTCGGTTCGCAGGGAGGCGAGCCGGTCAGCCTTCAGTTCCCGGGCGAATGTGGCGATGCCGTTGTTGAGCTGATCCATCGGCTCGCCGTACATGGATGAGGAAACATCCACGACCAGCACGCATGGGCATCTGGGTTCCGGGTTTTCGGCGAACTGTATTTCGTCTGGTATGAGTTCGGTCGTCATCTATGTCCTCCTTGTTCGCGCCGTGTTGCCTATCTGCGCAGAACCCATCAAATCGCCGCCCAGTCACTCAATCCGTCCGTATCCAGCGCTATCTCGTCGTCAGTGCGTGAAGCGGAAACGCGGGACATAGACTGTGACAGCCAGACGAACATACTGCTGAACTCCAGACCCTTCAGCATCAGGGGGCGGCGCGGGCTTATCTGAGTGAGCAAGTTCATGTCCGCTCCCTCGACCCCAACTGAAAACGCGGCTACTCTCTTTTCGCTCTCGGCTCGTTTGAGATTCTCGGACGCGGCATCCACCGAATCGGTGGGCGTACCGTCTGTCACCAGAAAAAGCCAGGGACGATAGTAGTCGATGCCGTTATCCCTGTACATCCGCTTGCGCTCCTCTATCTTGGTGAGGGCGAGGTTTATGCCGGCGCCCATCATTGTGATGCCGTTTGCGACTAGGGTAGGAGCCTCGAATTGGTCTGCGGTTACGAAGTCTTGCGCTATTTCCGTCGTGCTGCCGAAGGTGATTATGGCTACTTCCACGCGCAGAGCCGCGAGTGGGTCATTGTTTAGCTCCTCCGTGAACCGAGCCAATCCCTCGTTGAGCGCATCGATCGGCTTGCCGTACATGGAAGAGGAAACATCCACGACCAGTACGCATGGGCATCTGGGTTCCGGGTTTTCGGCGAACTGAATTTCGTCTGGTATGAGTTCGGTCGTCATCTATGTCCTCCTTACTCGCGCCGTGTTGCCTATCTGCACAGAACCCATCAAATCGCCGCCCAGTCATTCAATCCGTCCGTGTCCAGCGCTATCTCGTCGTCCGTCCGTGAAGCCGAAACGCGAGACATGGACTGAGACAGCCAGACGAACATACTGCTGAACTCCAGCCCTTTCAGCATCAAGGGGCGGCGCGGGCTCATCAGAGCGAGAATTTCCATATTCGCGAACCCGACGCCAACGGAAAACGCGGCGACTCTCTTTTCGCTCTCGGCTTGCTTCAGTCTGGCGGATGCGGCTTTGACCACTTCTGGCTCTTCGGTGGGACCGCCGTCGGTGATCAGGAACAGCCACGGGCGGTAGTAGTCTATGCCATTGTCCCTATACATCTGCTTGCGCTCTTCGATCTTGTCGAGGGCGAGATTGATGCCCGCGCTTATCATGGTCCCGCCCAGCGCCTCCAGCGTAGGCGGCTCGAAACGGTCTGCCGTTACGAAGTCCTGCGCAAGTTCCGCTCCGCTGCCGAATGTAACGATGGCGACTTCGGTTCGCAGGGAGGCGAGCTGGTCTGCTTTCAATTCCTGTGCGAATGTGGCGATGCCTTTGTTAAGCTCGTCAATCGGTGCACCATACATAGAGCTGGAGACATCCACGACCAGCACGCATGGGCATCTGGGCTCGGGGTTTTCGGCGAACTGTATGTCGTCGGGTATGAGTTCGGTGGTCATCTATAAGTCCTCCTTGCTTGCGCCGTGCTATCTATCTGTGCCGAGTCCGTCAGATCGCCGCCCAGTCATGCAGGCCTTCGACGTCCAGCGTTATCTCGTCGTCGGTGCGCGAGCGTGAGACGCGGGACATGGAATGAGACAGCCAGACGAACATGCTGCTGAAGTCCAGCCCTTTCAGCATCAATGGACGGCGTGGGCTTATCCGGGCGAGCATATCCATATTCGCGCCCTCGACTCCCAC
>MPND01000050.1 GCA_002238855.1 SAR202 cluster bacterium bin90 | reverse complement strand
TTGCTTCCCATGGCCTTCTCTCTCGATAGATAAATGTATGTCCGAGAGGGATTATAGAGCAGATTGACTCATCCACAAACCGACAGGAGACTCGCTGACTCTAACAGCGGCATGAGATAGAATGGCGATTCTGAGATCACCTGAACACTTCGGTGTATATGCTATTATCGCAATCGCGCGGAGGCGGGTCGTTGCGCTGGACATGGGATGAGGACAAGAACGCCGCCAACAGGGCAAAACACGGAATCGGCTTCGAAACTGCACAGATCGTATTTCAAGATTCATTTTCCTTTGCTGACTGCGACAGGTACGAGGGTGAAGAGAGATTCCATACGATCGGCATGGTGGAAGGAAGGCTTGTTTTGGTTGTTCACACCCTAAGTCAGGACGAGGCCGAACCTGAAGACGGTCGCATCATCAGTGCTAGAAAAGCACTGCCATATGAGAGAAGAGCGTATGAAGAAGCGACAGACTGAGCTGACCCAGGCTCAGAAGGATGAGTTGGCCGGCCTTGACGCCTTGCCTGATGACGAGATTGACACTACCGACATCCCAGAGGTTCGTGACTGGTCAGGAGCCGTGCGCGGGCTTTTCCACATGTCCGCCAGCGAGCGCAGCGATGCTCTTGTTGGCCTCAGAGAGAGACGTGCTTCAGACCCGAACCTAGGAGAAGGCGTCGCGAGGCAAGTCTGGTCCGGACCGACCGGGCACATTGGAGAGTATATATCCAGTGAGACTAGGAAGACGATTGATGCTTATCGCAGTCAGCCGAATCTCGTTGTCGAGCACGCGAACCACGAGGAGGACACGGCGCGCGGAGGCTATTCCAGGCGCCAGCTGTTCGAGCTTGTGCAGAACGGCGCTGACGCGCTGTCGGATTCCGGCGGCGGCAGGATCTGGATTGGCCTGACCCGGGACCACCTCTACTGCGCTGATGAAGGTCAACCGATAGACCACGATGGCGTCCGGGCCCTGATGTTCGCCTACCTTTCGCCCAAGAGAGGAACGGATGAGATAGGACGTTTCGGATTGGGATTCAAGTCGGTTCTCGGGGTGACCGACGCACCTGAATTCTTTAGCAGGTCCGGTTCTTTCCGATTCGATCGACGTGAAGCACTTGACGTTTTACGGCCTATCGTCCCTGACACTGAACGCTATCCGGTTCTGCGCCTACCCAAGCCAATCGACCCAGATTCCGAGGTTTCAAGCGATCCCATTCTCCAAGGGCTGATGGAATGGTCATCAAATATCGTCCGTCTGCCGCTCAAGGATGGAGCCTACGAGAACCTTGAGAGCCAGATGGAAGAGTTTCCCGCGGAGTTCCTTCTTTTCGTGGAGCATGTCTCAGAGTTGACTCTCCAGAACGACACGCGGGGAACGGTCAGGTCGTTTACTCTCGCCAAAGATGATGACATTTATTTCCTGTATGACGGAGAATCTACCACGAGATGGATGATTGAAAAGACTGTGCACGAACTTTCCCCAGAGGCAAAAAGTGACAGCAGAAGTCTGGACGACTCCGGAGAGGTTCCCATTTCATGGGCGGCACCTCTAGATGACCTGACGCAGCCCGGCGTATTTTGGGCGTACTTCCCTACGGTAACTTCGAGCCTTCTGGCCGGGATCTTGAACGCACCCTGGAAGACGAACGAAGACAGGCAGAATCTACTTGAAGGAATCTACAACAGCGAGATCATCGATGCCGCTGCGTCAATGGTCGCAAACGCTCTTCCAAGACTCTCTACGTCAACCGACCCGGGCCGCCATCTAGACGCTCTGCCAAGAAGGCGAGAGGCCGGCGACAACAAACACAGTATTTCGTTGAGAAACCGCTTGTACTCCAATCTTGAGGACAAGGACGTTGTTCCCGACCAGAATGGAGTCCTCAGAAAGATTCTCGAAATCTCCTATCCTCCGGAAGGCTTAACCGGCGACGTCCTAAAGTCGTGGGCAGCGTGTGAAAGCCGTCCGAGAAATTGGTTGCACCACAGCGTGTTGATCATAAACGGACCCGGGCGTCAGGCTCGCCTTGGACTTACCGCGCGGTCACGTGGCCAGGTCGACTGGAAATGGCCGGTTCTACCGAGGGTATCAGTCTCCAAGTGGTTAGAAGCACTCACTTCGAACGCTGCCTCGGAACAGGAAAAGGTTGCGGCGTCAAAGTCAGCTATCCTGACGTCAACGCTCTTACCCGTGCCTCTGCCCGGGCGTGGTGGCCTGGGCAAAATCATACTTACCAATGCCGGAAAATGGGCTGAAGCTAACCCAAAATCAATTTTCCTTGGCGGCGGAACATCTGCGGTTCCTGTGTCTCTCGTTCATACAGACCTGCAGAACGACCCTTACATACTAGCGGCCCTGAGGGAACTAGGCATCAGGCCAGCATCACCGGAAATTGCGCTGAAACAGGCGGTTTCCGCTTGGAGAGACGGACAGTCTGAGTTCCCGATATATGGATACGCTTCTCAGATTGTGTACGACGCCTGGATGGAGCGCCAATGGAATGTGTTCGCCAATTTGCCACCCGATACGTTGAGACAAATTCGAGAACGTACCTCAGAGAAAAAAACATATGCCTCGATCCTATTTGACTTCTTGAATGAGGATAAGGACACCATCCCCGATTATGAGGCCTGGATGAGCCAGTACTGGGCGATTTTCTGGACGATGACTCGTGAACTGGATCCACGAGAAGCTGCCGACATAATTCGAGAGTCTGCGACGGACTGGCGCGAGATTGTCTCTGTCCGCACTGTTGACGGCAGTTGGAACTTACTAGGCGATTGCCTGCTGCCCGGTCCGGTTGTGCCGGGCGATGGCAGCAGAGACGGCAATATCTGCATTGACGTCAGCTATCACGGCGAGGAACAGCCCTTGCTACTTCAATTGGGCGCACTGGATTCACCCCGTAGTGGCCAGACTCTTTCGAGAACTAGGCTGCGGGACTTCACCCGGCGCTGTCGAAGAACTTTTCTGCAGCAAGACGGACTGCGAAGCACGCCGCAAGACAGTTACCTTGAATTTGAGAAAACAGTCACATCAGGTCCTCTAGAGATATTGAAGGCGCTCTCCGAGGAGGGAAAAGTAGCATTCACCTGGCGTCTGCTCGACCTGCACGATACATACACGCCTTGGACTATGCGCCACAACACAAGGCGTGACTTTTATCCCACTATGACCTTCCCATCGCCAGCATTGGAGGCTCTTCGGGAACATGGACGCATCGGAACGGAAGATGGCATCCACGAACTGTCGGCGGGGCTAGGGGCTTCACCACAGAATTTCGCCGTGCTTGCCAAGCTTCTTTCGCATCCGCGATCCGCATTGATCTGCGCGGCCTTTGGGCTCTCCGTCTCCGACGATCCGTACGATGACGATGACGACAATTGACCACCTGCGCACGACATAGAAGCTGCCCGCGAAGATGTGAGATCGCAGCCGACGGATGAGCTCCGCCTCCTTACAGCTGTTGGCGAGCAGGAGTTGCTGAGGCGACTTCCAGCAAGCCTGGTTGAGATTCTGGAAATTGAGAACGGTGGCCACCTCGATGGCTCGCAGGTTGCACGGGCAGCTATTGCGACCTTTCATACGGGAGCGCTCCGGGAATATCGTGAAGCCCTGGGACATCTCGGACCGCCAAGGCGCTGGGCCGGAAGTGCCGGCGCTATAGCATTTGTCAGATCGCTTGGATTCCGCGAAGAATGGGCGATGGAGCGAAGCGTTCGGCGTGAGCCCTTCGTGGAGATTGACGGACCGTTCTCACTCCCGGATCTTCACGAATACCAGCGCAGGATCGTAGACAGAGTCAGAGATCTGATCAGGGTCCGCAACTCCGTAGCTGACCGTCGTGGGATGATCAGCATGCCGACCGGGTCCGGCAAAACTCGCGTCGCTGTGCAGTCGATTGTTGAAGCTATGCGGGATGACAGCTTTGACGGAGGCGTTCTGTGGATCGCTGACCGAGACGAGCTGTGTGAGCAAGCGGTGGAAGCGTGGCGGGAAGTATGGGCCAGCGAGGGAGTCCAGAGGACGCAGTTGAGGATATCGCGGATGTGGGGCGGCCAGCCCGCTCCTCTGCCCACCGCCGACAGACACGTCATAGTCGCGACTATCCAGACACTGGCTACGAAAATTGCCAGGCAGCCGGACAGGTACGAATTTCTGTCGGAATTCAAGTTGTTGGTGTTCGACGAGGCCCACAGATCGGTGACTCCTTCGTTTACTTCGGTTATGCAGGAACTCGGCCTTACGCGGTGGAGAAGGGACGACGAACCATTACTGATTGGTTTGACCGCAACTCCATACAGAGGGCGCGACGAACGAGAGACCGAAAGACTCGTTAATCGTTATGGAAGGAATAGGCTGGACGAGGGCGCGTTCAGCAGTGACGACCCTGACGATGTGATCAAAGAGCTGCAGGCGATGCAAGTGCTCGCGAGGGCGGATCACGCCACAATCGAAGGGGGGAGTTTCCAACTGACCGGGAACGAGATGAAACTCTCTGCCAGTGTTCCCTGGCTTCCCCAGAGTGTCGAAGTGAGAATAGCGTCGGACGTCGAGCGCACCCGGCGCATCGTCGCAGAATACAGGCAGCGAATCTCACCGGATTGGCCGACACTGATTTTCGCGACATCGGTGGAACACTCGAAAACAATCGCGGCACTGCTCACAGCGGATGGGATCAACGCAAGAGCCGTAAGCGCCGACACCGACGGTTCCATCCGCCGGCGAATCGTCGAGGAATTCCGAAGCGGTAAGATCAACGTCCTGGTTAACTATGGCATTTTCCGAGAGGGCTTCGATGCCCCGAAGACGAGGGCGATCATTGTGGCCCGGCCCGTCTACAGCCCTAACCTGTATTTCCAGATGATCGGCAGAGGACTACGAGGCGTAAGGAACGGAGGCAACGACCGGTGTCTGATTCTCAACGTCAGTGACAACATCGAAAACTTCCAGCGTAAGCTAGCGTTCGCCGAGCTTGACTGGCTTTGGGATTGACGCCGACCGTCGTGATGAGGTGTATTGCATAAGTCCACGCGAACACTAACTCACGACGATTGACGGGTTCGGATAGTGCCTACCTGTGATCACGTCCTAGAGGCGTAGTGACACTAGATCTCCCGTAATATTCCAATGTAAGAAATTAGGCGCAAATGCTGGACTGAGTTTCTCTTTTCGGCATCGCTTCTTCATCGTCTTCCTTAGCTGGGCGCCAGTAAAGCTGACCGGCATGAAACTGAAAGTTTCGATCATCTTTGTCATCTCTAACGTGATGGCCCGCCGAGTAAATGCTTTCCTCGCGAGTACATTCATTGATCAGGGTAGCTCAGAAACCCAACTCGTCATAACCCGGGACGCTAACTCCTCCATAATGTGCCGTGGCGATACATCCAGAGCTTCCTGATGGAACCGCCGGTAAGCCAAAAGGGCAGATAAGATTGCTAATATTAGCAATCCTGCGGTAGCTATTGCCGGCACAAATGCAGGCCAATCCAGCAATGGACAGCCTCCAGGGTCTCTGTGAGCACAAGATGGCTAATGTACAGATATGCAATCCTGCTAATATGCATAGGTGCATCTATGCACGTCCGAAATCAAACACCTTAGCTGAATTTCTCCGGATCGATGCCGTTCTCCTGCAGAATGTTCTGTGACGCTGGCAGGAGTAGTGAAATACAGTAATCCTTCAGCGATTCTCCTTCCAACTGTGCGGCAAGTCCGATGATACGTGCCGTCTTTTCAGGCGCATTGAAGCTGACATATTTGTGTGCCGCTGCAGGGGATTCGATGTCGCTCTCGCGCACCGCCTGGGCAGTACCGGTTCCCTTCGCTTCTGTCACCACTTTAGGCCTGATTGCCATTTCTCGACTCCTCTCCAAACGCCAGTTCATATACGTCGAGCACTTCGCTAATGCCTCTCTTGTCGGCTGGCCTGTACTCTTCCACAGTTAGTCCCTCGTTAAATGCTCTGCGCATACTGACACGATCAGATACTTGGGCATCCGCCACTTGAATGGTTTTGCATGTTTGTCGGATAGCTTCAAGTGCGTCAGCTCTGTCGCGATTTCCTGGATGGGTTGAGACCCTGTTGAGCACTATCCATGCCTCAAGTTCAGGCCGCGCTTCCATTGCCTCGGCAACGCGCACATCAAGTAGGCTGAGTGTCCAAATGTCAGCTGCCCCAGGCTGAACTGGAATGATCAGGCGATCTGCCATGTAGAGCGCCGTACGTTGTTCGTCGCTGTCCCCCGGAGGTATGTCAGCGATGCTGTCCGTAAACCGTGGCTTACGGTCATTCATCACACGCTTGTAGCCTTCACCGTAGGTCCCCAGAACTTCTATCTGTGCAAGTCCATTACCATGGCTGACCCGCTCTTCATTCCAGAATCTTGAGCTTCCCTGACGGTCCGTGTCTAGCAGAGCTACTTGACCGCTCCCTACCCTGCTCGCTCTGATTCCTGCCAAATTGGTCGCGAATGTCGTCTTACCTCCTCCGCCCTTTTCGCCAACTATCGCAACGTTCATTCTTCGCCTCCTCTCTGCGCAGTCGTGCATTCGTGCATCTATGCATCTGCGCAAGAATGTAATCTTACGATTCTGCGATCTCGCAAGAGTGCAACTTCACATTCTACGTTAGAGAGAAGCTGGCGATTGACGCTATGTGAATTCTGTCCTTGATTTGGCGAATGTGCGGACGTGCGGATATGCATAAGTGCGATCAAGCAGACATGTGACTCCGCAATTAGGCAGTTATTCAATTATGCGTGTTTGCAAGGATGCAAGGCAACTCGAATGCAAACTAGGGCAAAACGCCTCCGAGCAGATGGGATCAGATGCATCATCAATCTGAATGCCGGATCCGTCATCTACCTGAGCAATACTGAGCATGGTTATGCACGATCACATACCTGCATACTTGCAATTCTGCATGTAGGTTGCCAGGCACTTATGCAGATATGCCTACCTACAAAGCTGCGCACGTGCATGTTTGCAAGATTTCAAGGCTTGTGTTAATCATGTGATGGTAACGCTACCGTGACAGATACGAGACACTCAGCGAGATCAGCAGGAGACTAGGCATGACAACCCAAGGGCTAGCTGAGATACAACAAGAAGAGCTACAGGGAGAGTTGCTGACGCCCGGAGCAGCGGCCCATCTGTTCGGCATTAGCGAGTCGGCTGTCAGGGCGGCCCGCCTTAGAGGAAATGTCGTTTCACCAGTCGTGATGGGACTTTCTGGCAAGACAGTACATCTCATCGACATAAGAAGCGCATTGGAATTTTGGGGCGAGTCTAGAGCTCCGGACCCGCACGAGCTCGACAGACTACGAAGGAACGGCGTACAGGTGAGCGCCAAGGATGAAGTGTTTCATCTCTTGCACTCACAGCCAGTCCTGGATAGGACTCCATAGCGATGACCTCCAAACCACTAGCCGCCACATCCCAAGGGTTTGGTCAGGGCGATTTCATTTCGATCGCTCCAGCGGTATGCGAACGCCTTCTTGGTGAGCCTTCTGGGCGATCGAGTAGGGAGTGGAGATGGGGGAACAAAGGATCATTTAGGCTCAAACTAGACACCGGAGTCTGGAACGATTTTGAAGCCGGAGAGGGTGGGGGAGTGCTGGCACTCGTGATGCGAGAGGAACGCCTCGATAAAGCGAGAGCACTCGATTGGCTGGAACAACAAGGGTTTCTACGAAGGCGTGCAGAACACGCAACGAATGCCGGGATTCGAACAACGGCCAACTCTTCAGATTCGCCGCAAAGAGCCGCAAAAAACGGTAATAGTGGTACCACACTTGATTCGGGCCCAATTGAGTCTCTCCGTTGGATACGACGGCAGATTCTGCCTATCGCGGACGCTACAGACCACCCCATCAGAGCTTGGATGCGCCGTCGAAACCTTTGGCGTGACGAGATTCCTCTGCCAACATCCCTCCGTTGGATTCCATCGGATGCTCCAGTATTCCGAAGAACGCACTCCGGAGTCGGCGCGATCGCGTTCCCGCTTGCACCAGTTGAGAACTGGAGGGCAAGCTATCCTGAAACACCTTCACCATCCGCGGTGCAGCTTGTGTGCATCGACGCCGCTGGCGAACGGGCGGACTACGAAAACTCCCAAGGTAGTCGCGTAGATAAGCCCAAATTCGGCAACGCCAGGCTGGCCGTATGGGCGATTGGAGACATCAGAGGGGAGTCCGTCACGGTATGCGAAGGAGCAGCCGACGCGCTGGCACTCGGCGCTCGCGAACCGGATCCTGTGGTCGCAATTCTGACGACTCCCCGTCCGGCTTTGGCCTGGAGAGACGTTCTCTCGGTCTTCAGCACGGTGACACTGTGGCCTGATATGGATGAGATGAATATGCAGGGCCGGCAACCTGGCTTAGATTCGGCCATTGCGCTAGCCCAGGCAAGAAAGCTTTCTGGACAGTCCATTGACGTTATGGGAGTTGACATAGGAAAAGATGCCGCGGACGCAGCTCGCGAATCTCCGCTGGGAGACATCGACGTAGAAGAGCTCGCAAACTTTGCACGGGACCTCAAAGCTGAAGGCATGGCGGAGTTCGAGGCGATAAGATATGCCTCAACACTTCTCAAGTAAGGACGGCAGAACATGACAACCGACAATCAGAACGGGCATCTCGCCGCTAGCCGTATCGAAGTAGAGCCGACAGCCCTCCAGAGGGCGGCACACGAGTTGACGGAAGCCTTCGAAACTCCTGACAAAATAGACTGGACGGCTGCCGAAGCTAACTTCAGAGTGCTAATGGATTCTGCTGGCTATGAGTCGCCATCCATCGAGGCAGGTAGGATAGCAGCCTCGAGAATTAATGAAGCGCTTCTGGCTGGACAGGAACCACTAATCGCGGACTTCGACGCCGTCAGGTTCGCGTTTGAGCATGTTCAACGTTCAGAACCGCTTGAGCTGGTTGACGGAATACCGGCCCGTTTCTGGCAAGGATGGCTCGTCGAGAACTGGCTGCCCAGAAACTGTGTAGCCATGCTCACCGGAGACGGTGGTGTAGGGAAGTCCCGCCTGGCGCTTCAGCTGGCTTGGGCCTTGAGTGGTGATGGGCAATGGCTGGGTGAGGCGGGAATAATGCCGCCGAATGGGGCTGACTATGGCATGGGTTTCGAAAGACTTGGACCCAGCAAGATCGTCTACGCCACTTGGGAAGACAGTCCTGAGCAGATCAGGGGTCGTCTCTACTGGCTCGAACAGACCGGAAAGAGCGGTAACGGCCAGAACTTCAAGATAGCGGACATGCGCGCCAGAGGACATCTCTGGGCCGCGACTCAGCACAACGCGGTGCCCGGACTCACACCATCAGGAGAAGCGCTACGGACGGCTGCGGAGCAGAACAATGCTCGGCTACTGGTGATCGACACCCTGGGAGTGGCGAATGGCGCAAGCGAAATTGATCGGGCACAGGTAGGGGCGTTCTTTGCTGATTGGGCCGCATGGGCGGACAAGAATGACTGTACCGTTTTGCTGATCGCGCACCCGCCCAAGACACCTGGCGTTGCCTACTCGGGCTCGACGGGAATGCTGGGCGGCGTACGTGCGATGTGGAACATCGAGAGTGTCAGGCAAGAGTGCCGCGGCGATTGCGCTTCGGCTCGTGCCTGCAAGTGCGAGCCGGCCTACGCTTACCGACTGGTGAATGCTAAGCAGAATTATGCAGAGGCGACCGGTTCGATTTGGCTAACGAATAAACGAGGCGTCTGGTTAGAAAGCTCCGGCCGTGCACCTGACTACACAGACCGAGATACTAGAAACACTGACGAGCAGAACGAAGCCGACAAGGACATGTTCAAAGACGCACTATAATTGCGTATTGAGCCTTGTATTGCGAGCGGAGTGAAGAGATGACGACACAACCTACGAGCCAGGATTCCCTGAGAGGTCTTACGGATGCTATTTGGAAGGACTCTGGAAATGACGGTGACTGTCCGCCCGACAAGTACCCGGAGTTTCGGCAACTTGACGACCTCATCTCCACGACCGCCTGGGGCACCGAGGCACGTGAGGAGTTTTTCAGTCGCTGGGTCATCGTCGAGAAAGCAACGGACAAGCGCTTTGAGGTCGGCAGCTTCGCGGAACTTGCCCACCTGGTTTGGGAAGAGGCAAGTAAGACACAGGCCAAACTCAAGCATCCTCTTGCTCCCCTTGTGCTGGCCTGGCAGTCGGGACCTACGGAAGTTCAGGCTGTAAGAGTTGCGGACGGGAGCCTACGAGCAGATTCGATTATGCCGCGTGTTGCGATGCGGCGACAACTCAACTCGGGTACGGATCGACTCTATTTGGCGCCAGCTTACAGTGGCTCCGACAGTGACGGCACTCAGGTGGCCCTGCCCGGCTTCCAGGACGGAAACCCGACGGGACGGGTTCCGGTTCTACCCGTCAACCTGTATGACCTAGGAGTCGAGGCCGGTGAGGCGCGCGGAGGGCACGGGGCCGCTCCCATTCCTGCCCGTATGCTCGTTAAGCTCGCGGCCGCGCCGTCGAGTTTCGTCCGGCACAGCGACCGCTTCGTGACCTATGAGATAACTCTCAGAGATCTCAGGGACGCTTTGTATCCGCCGGAACGGCTGGACGGTCGGGTCCGAAAGCCACCCAATGTCGGACGCATGTGGCCGCGAATACATCAGGCTATCAGGGTTATAAACCAGGAGGCGCGCATTCCCATTCTCAACCAGGAGACGGGCTACGGCCACTTTCACCATCTCCTGCGTATCAACGAGAATTTCGGCAAAATCGACCTCGAGATGCCCATCGGTGTTGTGCTCGACATACCACCGGAAGTAGAGGGCGGCGTGCAACTGCCAAAGAGGCTCGACCAGTGGGGAGCTGAGAGCGCTCCCGCGTACCGCGCACTTATAGGCTTGTCGTTCCTCTGGCATGAACCCGGTCGCACTCACGCGCCAAAGGGTGGCAGGTGGCTGCGCAGGACCGGCATTGACCCATACGACCCACTAGAGGACGATGACGCCATCTCATTAGCGTATCCGAGCAGCACGAAGGCCAATCGCCGTGAGCTTTCTCGCAGGGCTTGGGGCGCACTTCAGAACCTCGAGGAGCGCGGCGAGCTACGCATTGAAGGGCGCAGAATCCTTCCGCCAGAAGATATGGCATAGGGTGTTTTGATGGGACAGGCGACTATGTTTTGAAGGGACAATGTGGCATGTTTTGACGGGACACCAGGGTGTATTGATGGGACACTTCAATTGTATTGGAAAATAATTCACGGTGTTTTGATGGGACACTGAATGTTTTGTCGGGACCATTTGACTGCATAGATGGGACATCCGAGACGTCCTGAAGGGACGATTTCGATGCATAGATGGGACACATATGGGGGTTTTTGTATTAGAAACTGCTATTGCTACCACCTACCACCTACTCTCTACAAGAGGAGGTGGTAGGGTGTGCAGGAGCGGGGTCTCTCTCAAGATCGACCCCCCTCCTGCCCAAGCTAGCCATGCGTCTTGGTAGGAATGATTTTACAAGATCCCTCAATAGGCATTGTGACCACACGGTCACGAAAATATGTGGTATGCTCATGCCGCAGCCGATGAAACCGCTGCTCCGCATAGCCGCGGAGATCTGTCCAATTGAAGTGCCCTTCAATACACTCTGGTTTCGTTTGCTCCGCCTCTGCGGAGAAGGCTGTCATGACACCGAGAAATCGCATTGATAATCTTGGTGTCATCTTTTGTCGCGCGTCCACGAATGTACTAAGGGACATCTTCAGTTCTGGTGTGAGTGCGGTCATGTCTCGGTAGATCCGAGCAAGAATGAATATCGGTCGGCGGTAAAGAGGCAAGGGAAACATACAAGTGCTCGACAGCCAGTTCCCGGTCAACCATTTTGCCGGTCTGATGGCCTATGGGCAAATTTGGCGTATTCTTCGGCGTTGTGATTGTTACCTTCAAGTGCCCGGAGGGGGTAGCAATCGACGGTGAAGTCGAGACGTTTATCTTGCTATCATACTTGTGCTCTTGAGTGAAGGTGTCACGACGTGGGGTACCCTGCAGCGTCGGGACGGGTCTTTCGATGTCTGTCGAGATAGCGAGCGGCCGGAATCAAAGGTGTTTCCGAGAGGGTCGGCTAACGACTAGACGCTGAGGTCGATCTAGCGATCGCCTATCACACGAACGATGACGCCGTCGGATAGATCGTTGGTAAGTAGATAACGACCGCCTACAACTATGGAAGGAGTTGTTCGCAGTTATCGACGTTACGGTTGAGGCTACAACTGCCGATAGAAATGACCACAGTTCCCCTGCCCGGATTCCTGCCTACTGACGCATTGGACGAGTTCGAGAAATTCGACGGTCCCCTCATCTACCTGGCTGCGCCCTTGGGGCATCCGGGTCCTTCAGTACGGCAAGTCAGGTTCGACAGTGTCAACAGATACTGTGGTTATCTGATCCGCCACTACGAGCTCGTCTTCTCGCCACTGTCTTTTGGCGCTTCGCTCGATGAGGACGCCATCCCGAACAGCGCCTGGTACGCCCTAGGACTCCAGATACTGTCGCGCTGTGACGAGTTACGGATTCTCGGGCTTGACGGATGGGAGGAAAGCATCGGCGTGACCCTCGAGACCAGGTATGCCATACAGCTTCGCATCCCCGTTTCAGTCGCTAATCCGTCGACTTACGAAGTGAAGTTGCTGCACGGTAACTGAAGTTATCGCTGTCAATGGTCTCTGCCACATGTATCTTGGCGACAATGACAGACTTCCAGCTTGGCATTGACACGTCATAATCGTTGACCATGAATTGACTCTGGCCCTCTACAGGAATGCCCGCCCTTGGAGTGACGCTGAGAATGCTGAGCAACTGGCTTGGCGGGCCGAAGAGTTAGACGAATATAGACAGCACCGAAAGCGGTTGGACTCGGTCCTGAAACAGCTGACCTTGCGTCCTGCGGGGCGCTAAGTAAGAGTGTCCCGCCTAACCACAGAAAACTGCCATCCAACATCGATTATGTACATTGACTGAGACCCACGCGTGCCTTACTCTGTTCTCAGCCGAGTTTTTCTCGATGGACTTAAGCACTTGGAGCCAAGGTTCAAGAGTTGCTCTACATCTCCCTTGAGTTCGGCGCCTATGCACCCGAATTGAACAGGTTACGCTAGTATGGATCTGAACATACCCGAGTGGCACGCTGGGAAACTCCAGAGCTCAGAGGGGAAAGAGTTATATTACCGCCCAAAGTAACACTGCCCGTGATGAAAGAATGAACCACAGCGAAATTGTCAACTTCATTTGGGGAGTCGCTAACCTGATACGGGACACCTTCAAGAGGGGGAAGTACCAGGATGTCATCCTTCCTCTCACCGTATTGCGGCGGCTTGACTGCGTACTCGGCCCGACCAAGGAAGATGTTCTCCACCGTCAGGCCGAACTCCGTGGCAAAGGGTTGGAAGATTTGCATAGCCAGCTCTGCAGATCTTCTGGTTTCGCGTTTTACAATACTTCCCGATACGACTTCGATTTACTATTGGCTGACGCCCCAAACGTCGCCGCCAACTTGAGGAACTACACCGCGGGATTTAGCCAGAATATGCGCGAAGTCCTAGAGAGGTTCGACTTCGATAACACCATCAGCAAGCTCGACGAGGCAGGCCTGCTCTTCCAAGTTCTGGAGAGATTCGGGAACGTGGATCTTCATCCCGACCGCATTGACAACGCCACGATGGGCACAATTTTCGAGGAACTGATCCGCCGATTCAACGAAGCACTGAACGAGAACCCAGGTGAACACTTTACACCCCGCGACGTAGTACATCTCATGGTTGGTCTGATGATAGCCGGGGACGGAAATAGAATCGGCGGCCGTGGCGTGGTGCGGACTATCTATGACCCCTGTTGTGGTTCGGGGGGGATGCTAACCATCGCTAAGGAGCGTATCAACATTGGCCACATGGATAATGGCAATCTACTGACCGGTCCGGTCAACCCAAATGCCGAGATTCACCTATTCGGCCAAGAGGTAAACCCGGAGACTTGGGCGGTTTCCAAGTCGGATCTGTATATGAAAGACCCGACAGGCAGGGACGCCGATAGCCTCGTCTTCGGAACCACCCTCTCCAACGACCGGCACGCGGCCAGATCCTTCGACTATCTTATTGCGAATCCGCCCTACGGTAAGGACTGGAAGCGTGACGAAATTGCGGTCCGCGCCGAACACAACCGGGGAGCTGCCGGCAGATTTGGACCGGGACTCCCGCGCATTAGCGATGGTCAACTTCTGTTCCTGTTGCATATGCTCGCCCGCACCAAGAATCCGGAAGAGGGTGGTTCGCGAATCGCTATCATTATGAATGGGTCGCCCCTTTTTACCGGAGACGCAGCCAGCGGCGAGAGTGAGATACGCCGCTACATCTTCGAGAACGATCTCCTGGAGGCCCTGATCGCGTTGCCGGAGCAACTCTTTTACAACACTGGTATCGCCACCTACGTTTGGCTCCTTACTAATCGGAAAAACCCGGAACGCTTTGGCAAGGTGCAGCTCATTGACGCTTCGTCGTTCTGGACTTCAATGCCTCGAAGCCTGGGTGACAAGCGTCGACAGATTCCCTCAGAGAAAGCCCGCGACATTCTAGAAATCCTTGGCGCCTACCGGGACGGAGAGACCCGACAGATTTCCAAGGACAGAGGGAAAGAAGATGCCGTGGTGAGCCGTATTTTCCCTACAGCTCACTTCGGATTCCGAAAGATCACGGTAGAACGCCCGCTCCGGCTCAACTTCCAGGCAACTCCTGAACGTATTGCTCGGATTGAAGGCGAAAGGGGGTTCCAAAACCTGGCCAAGTCGAGGAAGCGGGGTTATGCGGCGGATCAGGAAGAGGCGCGGGGACGCACGCTCCAAGAGTCGCTCCGGAAGATGTTGAACGCCTTGCCTGAGATAGTAGTGAAGGACCGGAAGGTATTTGAAGGTATCCTCGACGACGCGGCGAAGCGTGCTGAGATCAAGCTGTCTGTTCCCGTTCGCAAAGCAATCCTCAACGCTTTGGCGGAGCGTGACGAAACGGCAGCTATTTGCACCAACAAGGCTGGCAAACAGGAACCAGACCCGGATCTGCGGGATACTGAACGCGTACCTCTGATTGAGGACGTGAACGCCTTCTTCGAGCGCGAAGTCAAACCCCACGTGCCGGACGCTTGGGTTGATGAATCCAAGAGGGATGCCAAGGACGGAGAAGTTGGGATAGTAGGCTACGAGATTAACTTCAACCGCTACTTTTACCGGTATGCCCCACCGCGTCCACTGGAGGATATCGAGGCAGACATACAGGGCATTGAAGCAGACATCATTCGGATGCTGAGAGAGGTTACAGCGTCAGCATCCCCTTAATCGTTCTGTTCTCTGTTTTGTACAGAAAAGGTCGGCAACCGTGTAACATTTGCCAACTTAATTTTACAACCTCATTGCATTCTTGTAGAATGTTGGTCACGCAGTCGCTATAACCGACAAGAATAGAGTGCAATGACGGTCGAACTCACCCAAGACATTCTTCATGAAGCCGGCATCGGTAATTTCTTTCGGCCCAGCCAACTGGAGCCGTTGGGGATACCCTACCACAGACTCAGGCAGCTTGTGGCCGATGACACCGTCGAGCGGATAAGTTGGGGCCTCTATCGCTTGACGGAAGCCGAACTCACGGAACGTTACTCGATGGCCTCGGTGTGCGCCCGAGTTCCCAACGCGATAGTCTGTCTACTATCGGCGCTTCAGGTGCATGAAATTGGTACACAGATTCCCCGCCAGGTCTGGATCGCCATACCGCACAAGGCAAAAGCTCCCGCTCTCACTGGAATGGGAGTTCGACTGGTGCGGTTCAGCGCCGCCGCCTTGACTTATGGCATACAGACAACTAGCTTCGAGGAAGTGCCGACTCGCATTACGTCTCCGGCTCGCACGATAGTTGATTGTTTTCGGTTTCAACGCCTTGTCGGGCGGGAAGCAGCTGTGGAGGCTCTCCGTGAGGCTCTCGATGACAGAAAGGTCACAATCGCCGAACTAATGCGTACTCTTGAGGTTCTGCCCTCGCGCCGCCTCAGCGCCATCATGGAAACCGGAGTGCTATGACAACCAACGTCGCAGCTTCGATCAGGTCTCGTTTGCTCAGCAGAGCGAAGGCCGAAGCTACGGAGTTCCAGCTGTTTCTGGACCGTTACGCCTGCGAGCGGTTCCTCTACAGACTTGGGGAGTCCGATATCCGGGAACGGTGCATCCTGAAGGGCGCGACCCTACTAGCATTGTGGATGGACGAACCTTTTCGGGCAACGCGCGATGTTGATTTATTGGCTTTTGGAGCCAACGATGAGGAAAACGTCCGAGGTGTGATGACGACTATTTGCAACGTCTCTTGCCCTGAGGACGGGGTAGATCTCGACATCAACTCGTTGAGAGTCTCAGAGATCCGGGATGGGCAGCGTTACGGTGGGCAGCGTGCAACCCTCATTGCCCTTCTGGGAAATGCCAAGTGCAACGTACAGGTAGACTTTGGGTTTGGCGACGTGGTATTCCCTGGATCGGAAGAAGCCCAATTGCCTACCCTGATTAGCGGTGTTCCCGCGCCCTTCCTGCGCACCTATCCCCAGGTGTCTTCCATTGCTGAGAAGTTCGAGGCTATGGTCCAGTTGGGTACACTCAACAGCCGTATGAAGGACTTCTACGACGTGTGGGCCTTGTCTGAAACCTTCGCTTTTGCCGGTCCCGAGCTGCAGGAGGCGGTTGCGCGGTGCTTTGACAGGCGCGGCACACCTTGGAGCGCCGAGTTGCCTGAAGCCCTTACACCCGCGTTTTACTCGACCCCTCAACTTCAAGACTACTGGACAGCGTATGGACATCATGGCGCGCTGCTGCATCTCCCGCCCGGCGCATTTGAGGAACTTGGTAGCCGCATCCGGTCCTTCTTGGGACCAGTTCGCGACAGCATCCTGGCGGGCGAGCAGTTTGATATGAACTGGTCTCCTGGAGGAGCCTGGCAATTACCTGGCAAAGGATCATGGGAGGAAAACTGATGGTCAAACGACGAACCTTCTTCAGCTTTCACTACAATCCGGACAATTGGCGTGCTGGCCAAGTAAGGAACATGGGCGTCGTCGAGGGAAACGAACCTGTGTCCGACAACGACTGGGAAACTGTTACCAAAGGCGGCGATGCTGCAATCCGAAGGTGGATCAACGACCAAATGTACGGCAAGTCCTGCGCCATCGTCCTCATCGGAACCAATACATCAGGCCGCAAGTGGATCAATTATGAGATCGAGAAGGCATGGAATGATGGCAAAGGAGTGGTTGGGATTTACATTCACAACCTTCGGAACAGTAATGGAGACCAGTCAGCGAAAGGTGCGAATCCCTTCTATAGCATCATCGTAGACGGGAAAAGGCTCTCGAACATCGTAAACGCTTATGATCCCCCGTACAAACGGAGTACTAACGTGTATGCTCACATAAAGGACAATATCGCCGATTGGGTCGAGGAAGCTATCCGGATACGTGGCAGAAACTAAGTGAGCAATTGGCATGTCTGAGAACAAACCACTAAATGAGAATTCTTCCTCCGTCCAGACACACCTAACCATCATGCAGGGCGTGATAAACCGAATGGCGGAGAATAGCCGCTCCTGCAAGGTTTGGTGCGTTACCCTCGTGGCTGCGGTTCTGGTGCTGGTAGCGCGGACGGGGGAGCCGCAGCACGCACTGATTGCCTTGGTTCCAACCGGCCTGTTCTGGTTCCTGGACGCCTATTATCTCGGGCTGGAACGCCGGTTCAGAAAGTCTTACAACGATTTCGTCTCCAAAGTGCATCGCAGGAAGGTAGGCGTAACTGACCTTTATATGGTGAATCTGGTCGGCAGTGCGATTGGACAGTTTCTTTGGGCCGTATTTCGTTCACCCTCAACGGTGCCGTTCTATGTCTTGGTCATCGTGACTATATTCCTCGCTTACTGGCTTATAATCCCTTCGGACATGCCACTTACTGGAGGATAGACTTGCCCACGAACTCAGTTCCCAGGCACAAGGTATTCATCAGCTACTACCACGCGGATGACCAAGAATACAAGAATCGGCTGGTTCAGGCATTGAACAGCAAAGCCATAGATAAGTCGGTCAGCCCAGGAGATATTCACGACGAGACTCTCCCCTTGGACGAAATACGCCGGAGGATCCGCGATGACCATATCGCCGATGCCACCGTCACCATCGTCTTAATTGGCCCCTGCACCTGGCAGCGCAAGCACGTGGACTGGGAGATTTCGGCCAGCGTCATTGACCGGAGAAACAATCAGAGATGCGGGCTGCTAGGCTTGCTGCTACCCACACACCCGGACTATCACAAGAGGGCAAGTGACCGTGATCCCCGCCTGATTCCGCCAAGGTTGGCGCAAAACATCGGCGGCAAAAATCCCTTTGCCGCTATCTATAAGTGGCCTCGAAGGCGTGTTTCCAAGAGAGTCATTCCGAAAGTTCATCGGTCATTTCTGCGGAAGGACGAAACGCCTTGGCCCGATGATGGACTTGACATGTTCGTGAACAACCGTCGCGGTGATTGCCGTCGAGGTTGGTAAGACTAGGCTAGAGTCGATTGCATGGCGACGTTGACTGAAAAATACGGACCCTACCCCGGTTACAAGCCCTCCGGCGCCGACTGGCTTGGCGATGTTCCGGCGCATTGGGAGGTTAAGCGGTTGAAGTACTCGGCTCCCTTGCGTAACGACAAACTTGGCAACAAACCCGAGGATGTTGCATACGTCGGGCTGGAAAACATTGAACCGTGGACTGGTAAATTGCTGCTCGACTACCAGCCTGACAGCGTTGACAGTACCGTTGTCACTTTCGCCCCAGGGGATGTTTTGTTCGGGAAGCTCCGGCCTTACCTTGCCAAGGTAGCCCATCCAGACTTTGAAGGCACAGCAACTAGTGAGGTCTTAGTTATGCGACCCTTGGAAGATTGTTCGCAAAGCTACTTGGCATACTGCCTATTGAATGCGCCGTACATCCGTTGGATTGATACGCTAACATACGGTGCCAAGATGCCGCGTGTTAGTCCTGATGAGGTGGCTTGCAGCTTCATTCCTCTCCCACCCCTCCCCGAACAACAGGCGATAGCGGCCTTCCTGGACCGGGAAACGGCTAGGATTGACGCCCTGGTCTCCAAGAAGGAGCGGCTGATGGAACTCCTCCAGGAGAAACGCACCGCCCTCATCACCCGCGCCGTAACCAGAGGCCTCGACCCCGACGCGTCGGTGAAAGACTCCGGCGTCGAGTGGCTAGGGGAGATTCCGGCCCATTGGGAGGTTAAACGGCTGAAGCATCTGGCAGGGAAGGTTGGAAGCGGAAAGACTCCAAAGGGCGGCGCGGAGCGATACGTCGACGATGGAGTGATGTTGCTCCGCAGTCAGAATGTGCACTTTGGGGAGTTGCGGCTTGCTGACGTCGCGTATATTGACACCGATACCGATGAAGAGATGGCTGGCAGCCGTGTATTGGAAGGTGACGTACTGCTGAACATTACAGGCGCGTCTCTAGGCAGAAGCTGTGTCGCTAGACTGAGAGGCAAAGACGCCAATGTGAACCAACACGTCTGTATTCTTCGCCCTAATCAGCAGCAGGATGAACCGGAATTCCTAGCCTACTCAGTAGAGTCTCGTTCCTTGCAAGATCAGATATTCAACAACGAAAACGGTGTCTCTCGTGATGCGCTGAATTTCGAGCAAATTGGAGACCTTGTATTTGCTAGGCCCGCGAAAAATGAACAACTAGCCATTGCCGCTTTCCTGGACCAGGAGACGGGGAAACTAGATTCCCTCATCGCCAAAATCCGCGAAGCCATTGAGCGCCTGAGAGAGCTTCGGAGCGCTCTCATATCCGCCGCCGTTACCGGCCGGATTGACGTTAGAGAGGAGGCAGAATGCCAGTAGAAGTTTCGGAACGGGCCTTTGAACACTCCATCGAATCCTGCCTTGTCCAGGACGGCGAACGGTCGATTGGAGAAGAAGGGGTTTCCTACCTGGATTCGACGCCGGGCGGCTACCGGAAGCGGACATCCGAAGATTATGACCGCGCTTTGTGCCTCATCCCGGAGGACGTGCTGGATTTCGTGCTGGTGACCCAGCCCCATGAGTGGCAGCGCCTCTCCCAGCATCACGGGGGCGCCGTGGCGGAACAATTCCTCAAGCGCCTGGCCTCCGAGATTGCCCGCCGGGGCGCGCTGGACGTGCTACGCCGCGGCATCCGGGACATGGGCTGCCGGTTCCAATTGGCGTACTTCCGCCCGTCCAGCGGCCTGAACGAAGAAACGCAGCGGCTCCACCGGGGCAACGTCTTCTCGGTGGCTCGGCAACTCCATTACAGCGAGAGAACCAACAGGAGCCTGGACCTGGCCCTCTTCCTCAATGGCATCCCCATCTTCACTGCGGAACTGAAGAACCCCCTAACGGGGCAAACGGTGGAAGACGCAATCCACCAGTACCGGACGGACCGGGACCCTCGGGAGCCGTTGTTTGCCTACCGGCGTTGCTTGGCCCACTTCGCCGTTGACCCCGACCTGGTATATGTCACCACCCAACTGGCTGGGCCGCAAACCCGGTTCCTGCCCTTCAACCAGGGCAAATTCGGTGGCGCTGGCAATCCACCCGTCTCGCCTACTCAGACCGGATACGCGACTTCATACCTGTGGGAGGAAACTTGGGCGCGGGACAGCGTGCTTGATCTGGTGCGCCAGTTCATCCACGAAGTTGAGGAGGAAGACGACCGGGGCAGGAAGACGGGCAAGCGATACCTGATCTTTCCCCGCTACCAACAACTCGACTGCGTGCGGCGGCTGGTGAGCGACGCTAGGCAACGGGGAACCGGGCAACGCTACCTGGTGCAGCACTCAGCAGGAAGCGGCAAGACCTTCACCATTGCCTGGCTGGCCCATCAACTGTCCACCCTCCATGACGTCGAAGACCGCCGGGTATTCGATTCCATCGTGGTAATTTCCGACCGCCGGGTGCTGGACCGCCAACTCCAGGCGGCTATGCGCCAGTTCGAGCAGACCCTTGGCGTTGTGGAGAACATAGACACCACTTCGCGGAAGCTCAGGGAGGCGCTGGAATCGGGCAAAACCATCATTGTTACAACCTTGCAGAAATTCCCCGTGATTGCCCAAGAAATAGGCCAGTTGCCAGGTCAGCGGTTCGCCCTGATTGTGGACGAGGCCCACTCTTCCCAGTCCGGCGAAAGTACCAGAGACCTGAACAGGGTACTGGCTCCCTCTTCTCTGGAAAAGGCTGAAGTGGAGGAGACCGACCAAGAGGCGACTGAGGAAGGGGAACTGGACAATGTTGTGCTCACCCAGATGGCAAGGCGGCAGCAACCTCCCAACGTCTCCACCTTTGCTTTTACCGCTACTCCGAAACCGAAGACCTTGGAGCTATTCGGCTTCCGTCACCCCGATGGGACATTCGCTCCCTTCCATCTTTACAGTATGCGTCAGGCTATTGAGGAAGGGTTCATCCTAGACGTACTGGAAAACTACACCACGTACAAGGCCTACTGGCGACTGCTCAAGACGATTGAGGACGATCCGCGCTACGACAAGTCCAAAGCCTCTTATCTGCTCCGGTCCTTCGTGGATCTGCATCCACACGCAATTGAAGAGAAGGTGCGGATTATGGTTGAGCATTTCATCGGCAAGTCGCAGAGCGAAATTGGCGGCCGGGCCAAGGCGATGATTGTGACCCGTTCCCGCCTGCACGCCGTCCGATACAAGCTGGCCGTGGACAGGCATCTGGCCGAAATCGGTAAGCCGTTCAAGACCCTGGTGGCTTTTTCTGGGACGGTCCAGGACAGCGGACATTCCTACACCGAAGCCAGTATGAACAGCATCTCAGAAGCCCAAACCGCTAGGGCTTTCGGGGCCCCCGAATACCGGATGCTGATTGTCGCCAACAAGTTCCAGACTGGGTTTGACCAGCCACTGCTGCAAACCATGTATGTGGACAAGAAACTGGGCGGTGTCAATGCGGTGCAGACCCTCTCTCGGCTGAACCGGACGCACCCCGACAAGCCCGGCACCATGGTTATCGACTTCGCAAACGAATCCGATGACATCCAAAGCGCCTTCCAACCCTACTACGAAACGACAATTTTGTCAGAGGCGACCGACCCTAACTTGCTGTACGAGGTTCAGACTCGGCTGAATACGTACCCGGTCTTTACTGATAAGGACGTGGATGCCTTTGCCGGGGTGTTCTTCCAGCCTGGTTCAACCCAGGACCAGCTCTATGCAGCCCTTGCTCCGTCAATTCAACGCTTCTCTGAGCTTCAGGAAGATGAGCGGCAGGATTTCCGGGGGCAGGTAACGGACTATGTACGCCTGTATTCGTTTCTGGCCCAAGTGATTACTTTTCTGGATGCTGACCTAGAGAAACTCTACGTTTTCGCTAGGCATCTCCGCCGGTTGCTCAGAGTTGACCGTGAACAATTGCCCCTTGAAATTCAACAGAGTATCGACATGGAGTCCTACCGCATCCAGCAGACTGCTAGCGGGCAAGTTGCGCTGGAACGGAAGGGAGACAGGCTTGACCCTGTGCGGACCAAGGACCCAGGACAAAGAACACCGGAAGAGTTGGAGGCCCTTTCACTCATCATCGCCGATCTCAACGAACGTTTCGGCATCGAGCTAAGCCCCGAACACCGGATCACTCTGAGTAGAATGATGGAACGCTTGGAAGAGGATTCAGCACTGGAGGTCGCGACCAAGGTCAACACTTTGGAGAACGTGCGGATTACCTTCGATCATAAAGTCGAACAGGTCATTCAGGAAATCATCGACTTGAACTTCAACCTGTACAAGCGCATAACCGACGATCCTGCATTTGGCGAGGTACTGAAGAACCATTTGTTTGACCAGTATCTTCGCACCCACCGTGGTTCCCAATGTGGTGAAATGCAAAACGGAGCAGCAGGGTGAAATGTTCGTATGTTACTATAGAGTAGGGTGGTGGATTGCGGATCCCCTCCAAGCATCTGACATTATGAGAGCCTGCGATTGGAGCAGGGGGAGATAGGCCGGAATGGCTAATAAAATCATCAACGCCTTTGTCAGTCACATAACCGAAGAAGAGGGTGATATTCCCAGACTCAAGGCCATGATGGTAAGGCATGGAATAACCGCGAGGAACTATTCAATCACCACGGACAAGTTCAACAACGCTAGGAACGAAGATTATATCAAGGGTCAAATTCTCGGGCCGCAAATCGACCAGTCGAGCGTGCTGATAACCCACATTGCACCGGGTACAAAAGAAAGCAAGTGGGTCAACTGGGAAATAGAATACGCTCATAAGCATGGTAAGAGAATCGTCGGAGTATGGCAGCGCGGAGCCCGAGATTGCGAGTTGCCAGAGGCCCTGGAAAAATACGCGGACGCTGTTGTTGGGTGGAATGGAGAGAGCATCATAAATGCAATCAACGGCGAGTCCAACCACTGGTACAACCAAGATGGCACTACCTACAGCTACCGAAACATAAAAAGACATCCCTGCTAGAGAAAAATGATGCGGCTCCACTCTTATATAGTCAAGATCGATGACGGGTTTGCCCCAAACCCATTTTATGGTTTCTGCACCTTGGCAACATGTAAGCCGAAGATCAGACGTTATGCCCAGGTCGGGGATTGGATATTAGGAACAGGTTCAAAGCAGAAGCAACGACAGGGAACCTTAGTGTACGCCATGCGCGTCACCGAAAAGATGGGCCACGACGATTACTGGCAAGATCAGCGGTTTGAAGAAAAGCGTTCAAATCTTCATCAAAGCATACGTAAGTCCAGGGGAGACAACATTTATCACCGGAACCTGGAAACTGGAGAGTGGATTCAAGAGGATTCCTGCCACAGCAGAAACGACGGAACGCCAAACCAAGACCACATCTTGCGAGACACAAGTTCCGACTATGTCCTCATTAGCGAGGACTTCATTTACACAGGAGGTGGACCGGCCATTCCGATACCTGAATTCAATGGCGAAACTGTGTGCCACAGTTGGATTGGCCACAGGAATAACTTCAGTGAAGCCACCGTAAAGGAGTTCGTTGATTGGATTCGCTCACTGGGTGAATGGGGATACTGCCATGATCCGTTGGAGTGGCGATAACCGACTTTGCCGGAGTTCAAGCCATCGTGCAGGGAGTACCAACTTGGTAGGATAAGGTAGCGATGGCAGAGGTAATCCGGAGACCGTAAGATAGTATTGATACGGGCGTGCCCTCCTCGGTTAACCAAGCGACCCTCAGCACACGGTGTCCCATATCCGGAATTGCCGCCCAGAATTTATGACTGAGGTGGACCCAATAAATCGGACAGGTGGCTAAGAGAGAGTCTGACTCCTAGAATGTACGAAGAGAGAGGAGCAGGCAAATGAAGCAGAGCAGGAAGAAGCACAGTCCGGGGTTCAAGGCCAAGGTGGCGTTGGCCGCGCTCCGGGGAGAAGAGACCGTTGCGCAGTTGGCCAGCCGGTTTGAATTTCATCCC
>MPND01000212.1 GCA_002238855.1 SAR202 cluster bacterium bin90 | reverse complement strand
TGGGCGTCGAGTAAGTGCAGGAGCTTAGCCAAGGTCTACGAGTTCTACCAAGTTACTCTTCCTGGAACCCGAGACCATAGTTCGGTGTGGTGTGCATTCCTGCAACCTCTGCCAAGTACAGGGCGCTACTTGCAGTCAGGCACAAAGCCAAGTGAGCTTCTTGCTGTGTCGCTTTACGGTCTTCCACTCCACGCCCGTGGCTGGCTGGATTGCGGAGCTGAAAAACTCCTGTTAGTCCATTCTTAAGGTCTTTTCGTAGGCCAAGCCCTGCTTCTACCTTCTGGTATAACCCAACCCCCACATCATTAGGGTTGTAGCTGATAGCCTTTTCCTTACACATTGCCTTCAACACTGCCTCGATAGTCGTACCGCATCTGATAGCACAGTCATTATATCTTCCCGACCTATATGCTTGAAGCGCTGACCTGAAATCCTCTTCCGCTGTCTTCAGCATTGGATTGTTGAACAACTCTGTGGCTGGTTCCATCAACGCATGCCGCTCGAAGTCTGTACCTACGATCTCAAATCGACTAACACCGTCTGACATTACGAGATTGTAAGGTATTGCAGATTCCTTTAGAAATTCGTTGACATCGGAGATGGCATTATGAAGGTCCTGCCATCCAGGGACTCGCGGTTCATCATATATGGAATATCTCGACGAACCCGTCATCTCACGAATAGAATGGCCGTGATAACTAAGAACCACCTCCAGGGCTTCCCAGAAATCTGAGCCCTCAGCTTCACTCAGATAAGTGAAAATGGGTCCAAACGAATGTGATGTCGAGTGGGATTTAAGAGGGATCGCCTTCTGCAATTCAATCTGGTGTCTGACAAATTCCCAACCAGCAGCATTGGCACACTGATGGAAATAGTTCATTTGCATCAGCACACGATTACGGAAATCACGCGGCACGGCTGTAATCTCCGGCTGAGCATCGATTAGAGAGCGATTACGCCGCGAAAATCTGTCGAATAAAGCATTCAGGCTCATTGTTTCACTAGAATATCAGTCAAGGAGTAAGTATGACCACATCCAGCATCGTTGAAGAACCGCACCATGTCATGATTGACAGCCTTCCGGATCCAAGGCTGAGGGTTCAGGGCACTTTGATTCTGGAT
>MPND01000049.1 GCA_002238855.1 SAR202 cluster bacterium bin90 | reverse complement strand
AGGCTCGCGCTGAGGAAGAGCGCGCCGCGCGCTTGGCGGCGGAGTCACGCCTTGCGGAGTTTGAAGCGGAGCTCCGCCGGCTCCGTGGCGAGTAGGACATTCCGCCAACTGGCGATTCCCCGGCGACCAGGTCATCTTGTCGAGCGTCTAACGCCGCCCAAAATCCCCCTCAAGGCTGATGCAAGGAAATACCCGAAAAGCTTGCATCCGGCCGCACTCTCCGTAGCTGGACCACACCCTTAACTCGGACAGCCTATGGCGAATATGCAACGAACTATCGGAGGAAGTGTTGCAAGAAAATGCAGGCATCCAGGGTTCTGTTCGGTTGTTCAAATGCAACGATCTGTCAGGGCTGGATATTGAGGGATGTGACCCGTTCAATGTAAGTCAGAATGTTTGAGAAGTGCGCGACGACGCATCATTTCACTCGGTCAGGTGGCATGGGCGTCTCGCTTGAAATAAAGACCTCTTCGGCGGGTTAACGTGAACGGACTTCTCGGATTTCGTATGAAAATAGCGATTTTCGCGCAATCGGCTATGCCTAGCATCCTTTTGGTCTCAGAACGTCGGCGCATATGTAGCAGATCACGACGCCAAGGTGTTTGAATTGCTGACGAGGACTGATCGTGTTCCTAGGCCCACTAGCTATAAGGCCGCATTTACACACACATTAATAATACTACCTATCAAGAAAACTTGTATTATAACTTCATATCTGTTATAATGCTAGGCCGCACTTTTCAAGTGTGTATCTTAATCGTAAGGAGGGTGATATGAGAATCCGAAATCAAATATCAGTAATGGAGGTGCCATTTGGACCATACCTGTCACGCTAGGGAGAGAAGCGAACAGCGGGGAATCCCCCTAGAAATCAAACTCAACCCGATAAGGCTCGCGGAGCGAACCTACTACGGATTTAAAGAAGCTAGCAATAGTCTAGAGAGGAGAAAGACAGAAGTGTACGAGATAACTGAGAGGTCAATCGCGCCAGCTATGGAACTGGGAATCCTCACTGAAGAAGAAGCTTCCAATTATATTGGATGTTGTTTCGTTCGGGATGTAGAAACAGATAGATTAATAACCGTTTATCGACGGGACCCACCTTCTACCATAGCGGTGTAGGAGTTCAATACCAGCCCGCTCCTATGTTAGACTGTCTCAAGCGGCCAACCACTTCCCGCCGCTTGGGACATAGTGAAAGAAGAGTTAGAGATGATATATACACCGCAAGCCTTGAAACAGTGCGGTGAATTGGGGATTAAACCCGTCGATTTAGACTTCCTTCTGAAGTACGGCGATCGGGTATATCCATCGGATGAATCTCGGTTGGCAGATGATCGTCAGCTAGAAGAAGCACGGGACGACATGGGCAAGATTCGCTCTATGTCGCACTTACGCGATGGGCTTGCAATCGATATTCCCTAGCCTAATAATGCGCTGGTTCTGTGAGAAGTCCGTAATTGTACGGGCTTCTTTCTTTGTCAGAATGTCCGGACATTCACTATTCCTCTAGCTCTGGTGCTACTTTCGCGTTGTTTAGGACAATTACTTGGCTCTTACTACGAGTCAGATGATACGCGAATGTCAATGTCCGCATGACGGAGCAGGCAGCGACACTGATGGGAGTGAGCACACGCCACACCAGGCGCATACTGGCGGCATACAGGGAGAAGGGAGCAGCCGCAATAGCTCACGGCAACAGAGGTCGCAGACCTGCCAATGCCACACCGAGCACACTGGCGATCGAGGCGGTACGTCTGGCACGAACCCGATACGCCGGAGTTAACCATACACACCTGAGCGAGTTGCTGAGGGAGAAGGAGGGCATAGACATCGGTCGCGACACGCTACGCACGATACTGACTAACGCCGGAGTGAACAGCCCTCGTCGACGTCGGCCGCCGAAGCACCGGGTTCGCCGGCAGCGGATGCCTCGCGAGGGTATGCTGATCCAGGTAGACGGCAGCTGCAATTCAATCTTCATTCGCCTAGCCTGGACACCGTGTGCACTCCAACGAAATGAGAAGCCATCCTAGCAAGAAAGTCTGTAGAAGGTGACGCTGATGGAAGAGAATCGTCGAACAGTCAAGGCTTATGTAGAAAGCATAACCGATGATCCCCACAGTCAAGAAGCTCGGCTTCTTGTCACATTTCGACTAGAGTGGCCGTCCAAGGCGATTTCGCCATCCTACAGAGTGAGCGTGCGTTCGCGTTATGAGGATGCTGTTCAGGAAGCATGGCCTACAATCGTTAGTTTCTTCGAGGAGATACGAGAACCGGATAAGATCGTGCTAGAAAAGAGTGAGCCATCCAATCCATAGGTGGAGTATAAGGGTAATTATCACGCACGCGAAAGAGCCGCCAGGTCGGCGGCCATTGATTTTATTAATTGTCGATTACGTATAGGCTATTCGATGGGAATCGAATCGTTCCCTTCAATTAGCCCACGGACCAAAGAGGCGATTGGTGCACACGGCTGTCCACTTCTGTTGCATTAGAACAACGTATGCGATGGGCAGGATTTGTAACCGGCGTCAGCGCCGATTATCACGATTTGTGATGGTAAGGGGCCTGAAAGTCCCGAGAACCTGCGCCGATCGGCGCGACGGCGGCCCGAGCTGGGCCCACGAATGGCAGTGACCGCGCGCTGCAGGAGCGTCTGACATCACGAATGTCAATGGCGGTGCAATGATGGATCACCGCGGCGGCGACAAGTTGTACCACCGACTTGTAGATTCCCTCGCTTACGCCGCTTGCAATTGCGTAAAGTCCAGTTTCGATTGCATCCAAAAACTCCACACCGCCTTTGTGATGGTTACAACAATAGCAAGCATTGACTTGGCAGCCACACACTGCTAAGTTTCGTTCATGGTGTGTGTTGCAGACCTCTCCCATGTACACCAAGGTCTCGCCCAGGCTGGGCGCGGCGCCGGATCGCAACGCGGCGATTGGATGCTCCGCATCGTCGAGAGCGGCGATCTGCGTGACGACGGCTGGCTGGAATCACGCGATCTTCGGGAGGTGGGAGTCGTTCGCAACTTGCGCACCGAACGCCACCTGCTGCGACCCTTCGACGTGCTGGTGACGGCGCGTGCCGGGGCGCTTCAGACTGCACTGGTGCCACCAAACGTGTCGCGGACGGTTGCGGGTGTAACCCTGCTCGTCGTTCGGCCCAAGCGACCCGAATCCGGCATGGGCCACTGGCTCTGGTACTTCCTCACTTCCTCCCAGGGCCGGACGCAACTCGCCAGACGGCTGGTGGTCAGCGCCACGGTGACGACCCTTTCAGCACGGAGCCTGGGAGAGGTCGAGATTCCCTTGCCGTCCGGTCGAGAACTTGACGCAGTGGCCCGGCTCGTGGAGGCGTCCGAGGAAGCGTATATGTCGGCGGTCCATGCTGCCCGCCTGCGCCGCGAGTCCCTTCGAGACTCTGTAATCAATGACATAGGCAGCAGGGCCGCATCCCCGTCAATAGGAGGGATTCCAGTTGACACTCACTAAACAGGAGCTTGAGTCCAAGTTGTGGCAGGCCGCCGACATTCTGCGCGGTCAGATCGACGCTGCCGACTACAAGAACCACATCTTCTCCATCCTCTTCCTCAAGCGTCTCTCCGATCGCTTCAATGAGGAGGTGGAAAATGCGGTGGAGTCGGGCGTGACCCGTGAGGTCGCGCTCACCGACCAGGACGAGCACGAGTTCTTCGTCCCTGAGTCCGCCCGCTGGTCCGAAATCACGGGAGCCACCATGAGTCTGGGAGAGGCGCTCAACGTGGCCAGCCATGCCATTGAAGAGGCCAATCCCCGGCTGGACGGCGTGCTGGCCGCCACCAATTGGAACGATGAGTCGAAGCTGGGCAGTCCGGCCAACCGGGAGCGCATCATCCGCAGCCTGCTGAACCACTTCGGTGACCTGGACCTGAGCGACGAGAACCTGCGCAGGGACGCATCTGGCGGCGGTGATGTGCTGGGCGATGCTTATGAGTATCTGATAAACCGGTTCGCCGACGATGCTGGCAAGAAGGGCGGCGAGTTCTACACTCCCCGCTCAGTGGTGCGACTCATCGTCGAGTTGCTTCAGCCCGGCGAGGGGATGCGCATCTGTGATCCGACGGCCGGTTCCGGTGGGATGCTCATCTACGCGGCGCAGTACGTACGGGAGCAGGGCGGCGATTATCGCAATCTCGCGCTTCACGGCCAGGAACGCAACCTGGGAACATTGGCAATCGGCAAACTCAATCTGCTCCTCCACGGTCTGCGGGCCGGGCGATTGGAGGCCGGGGACGTGATAGCGGAACCTGGCCTCGTGGATTCCTCTGGACGGCTGTTGTCCTATGACCGGGTGATCGCCAATCCGCCGTTCAGCCTGAAGAACTGGGGGCACGACTTCGCTCCCAATGACCCGTACCACCGCTTCGACCGCTACGGAGCGATTCCGCCCAGAACCAGGGGTGACCTCGCCTTCCTGCTGCACATGCTGGGAGTGACCAACGCCCAGGGTATGGTGGGGGTGGTGATGCCCCACGGAATCCTGTTCCGTGGCGGAGCCGAAGGGAAGATACGCCGGGGCATCGTTGACGCCGATCTGTTCGAGGCGGTAATCGGCTTGGCCCCCAACCTTTTCTTCGGGGCCAGCATACCCGTCGCCATTTGCGTGTTGAACAAGGCCAAGCCTGTAGAGCGAAGGGGAAAGGTGTTGTTCGTGGATTCGGCCCAGGAGGGCTATTTCCGTTCCGGCAAGGCCCAGAACTTCATCGACCCGGAGCACATAGGCAAGATTGTCGAGGCGTACAGGAACTTTGAGGACGTCGAGCGGTTCGCCCACGTCGCGGACATTGAGGAGATACAAGGCAACGATTTCAACCTGAACATCAGCCGCTACGTGGATACCACGGAGCCGGTGGAGGTGATGCCGGTAGAGGAGGCGCTGGCGCAACTGAGCGAGGCGGAGCGGCGGCGGGATGAGGCGGTGGCCAGGATGGACGAACTGTTGACGGAGATGGGCTATGCCCGATAGGACGGCTGTCGAACGATGCCGGTGATATTGAGGGAGGGACCATACCGGTTCTTCTTCTACGCGAGCGACCGGGGAGAGCCTCCCCACATTCACGTAGAACGTGATGACCGTATCGCCAAGTTTTGGCTGGAGCCGGTCAGACTCCAACAGACAGGTGGATTGCGGCGGCACGAGATACGCCGCATCGAGAGGATAGTCGAGGAGAATCAGATTCCGTTCTTGGAGGCTTGGAATGAACGTTTCAACTCTTAAGGTAAGTGTTCCGGAGGCCATGACCATCGCGGTGACTGACGACACCTTGACCGCCGAGCTCTCCGACGGTCGTACCGTGTCGGTGCCGCTGTCCTGGTATCCCAGGCTGATTCATGCCACGCCGGAGGAACGCCAGAACTGGCGGCTCATCGGTGCTGGTGAGGGCGTCCACTGGCCCGCCCTGGATGAGGACATCAGCGTGGAGATGCTGCTGTGCGGCTGGCCCTCGGGAGAGACCCAGAGTTCCTTCAAACACTGGCTGGAAGCTAAGCGGGCAGGGCTCCCTGTGACTATCCACGAGATACGCCCTCCCACGAAAGAAGAGAACTAAAGGTACTGATGAAACGCTCAAGTGTAGATGGAACCATACCCGAAGGCTGGCGCATGGTGCGGCTGGGGGATGTGACGAAAGTCGAGACCGGCGGAACTCCGAGTAGAACGAAGCTGTCCTATTGGGGAGGTTCTGTGCCGTGGATGGCCTCCGGAGAGATCAACCAGCGGAGAGTCATGTGGACAGCAGAACACGTCACACAAGCCGGGTTAGACAATTCCAACGCCAAGAAGTTCCCAAAGGGAACGGTGATGCTTGCGATGAATGGTCAAGGTGCGACGAGGGGTAAGGTTGCTTTGCTCGGAATCGAAGCCGCGTGCAACCAGTCACTCGCAGCCATTACTGGCAATTGCACCGACAATCTATTCCTGTTCCAATTGCTTCAGTCATCTTACGATCACTTGCGGGCACTTACAGGTGATGGCCGCAGCGGTCTAAATCTCGGACTCATTCGTTCCTTCACCATCATCCTCCCGCCGCTCTCAGAGCAGCGGGCCATTGCTGCCGTGCTGGACTCCATCGACGACGCGATAGAGCGGACGGACGCGGTCATCGCCGCCACCGAGCAACTGCGCACTTCCCTGCTCCACGAACTCCTCACTCGTGGCGTCTCTGGCTGGCATACGGAGTGGAAGAACGTGCCGGGTATCGGGACCATTCCGGCGGATTGGGAGGTGGTTAGGTTGGGGGATGTGGCGGCAGTGAAAGGGGGCGTCGGCTTCCCGCTGAACCGACAAGGCCGCGGTGACGGTGAATACCCTTTCATAAAAGTCTCAGACATGACTCTGAAGGGCAACGAAACCTATATTCGAACCGCAAACAACTACGTTGACTTCAAGGACGTAAGTGATCTCGGGGCAAGTGTGTTCGCTCCAGGCACAACCGTGTTCCCGAAGGTGGGAGCGGCGATAGCTACCAATAAGAAGAGAGTACTGACTGTTCCCACCATCATCGACAACAACATGGCAGGAGTGACGGTTGCAGCTGTAGATAGATGCGACACAAGGTATTTGTATCAATGGTTCCAGTCCATCGATCTGCTCGACTTCGCTAACGTTAGCGCGGTGCCTTCGATTACTGGTTCGCAGTTGAAGCGAGTATCCATTCTCCTCCCACCCCTACCCGAACAACGGGTGATATCCGGGTTGCTAGACGGGTTAGATGTGACGATATCCGAGGAGAACAAGGAGCGGGATGGATTTCAATTGTTGAAGGAATCAACCGCCGACGTGCTTCTGACGGGGCGGGGGCGGGTGGGAACAGTTGCTGAAGATGCCGTAGGGAAGGGGTAAGCTGTGTACAAGACTCATGAAAATTTCATTACCCCTCCCCTCGACGCAGTTCTTTGGAGGTACGTCGACTTCACGAAGTTTGTATCTCTTCTTGAGAAGGAAGCCTTGTTTTTCTCGAACGTGGCAAACTTTTCAGACCCATTCGAGGGGACTTACCCAACGGGGAACCTTAACATGGTTCCAGAGGAAGATCGTTCTAGGGTGCAGGCTTTTTCAAAGTCCGTCGAAGACATCCTGTTTGTCAACTGTTGGCATTTAAGCAAGTTCGAGTCGGCAGCCATGTGGCGGATTTATTCGGCTTGGGACCGAGGAATCGCTATCAAGTCAACAGTCGATGGGTTGTCCAAGAGCTTAATATGCGATGCCAACGTCTACGTTGGCGCGGTCAGCTATATCGACTATGGGACTGAGGAAACCGAATGGGGGAACGCGTTCGTTCCATATTTGACAAAGAGGAAGAGCTTCGAGTACGAGCAAGAAGTGCGAGCGATTACCATGAATGCTGTCCCGCACGACACTGAGAGATTGGGGACTTCAGCAGAGTGGACCGGAACGGGGATATATTTCCAGGTAGAGCTTGACTTGTTGATCGAGGAGGTGCTAGTTGCGCCCCAAGCTGAGGATTGGTTTGTTGACCTGGTTCAGTCCGTCGTCAAGAGATATGGGCTAAAAGCTCACGTAACCCGCTCCGGTCTTGCCAGTTCTCCGCCATATTTGGTACCTAGGTCTCAGACCATTCCGGCGTTGCTCGACAAACTAAGCCAAGTGTTAGGGGAAGACTTTGAACTGATCACATCATCAGATGCCAAGGTTTCGCGTCGAGCCCATCAAGGACAAGGAGTGAATTACGACAATGTTGAAAGCTACTTCCGCCTGAATTATGGAGAGCCCGAGGCTGGTACCGAGGCTTAGTCATGACCACTCCCGCCAAGCTCAACGAATTCAACCACGCCGAAGACCCGGCACGAAAACTGCTGGAGCGCTTGGGTTGGACCTACGTGCCGCGTTCAGAACTGACAGCGGAGCGGGGCGACGAGCGGGATGTGCTCCTGAAGGAGCGGCTGCGATCCTCACTGCTGCACCTCAATGAATGGATGACGCAGGAGCAGGCCGACCGGGTCATCTTTGACTTGGAACACATCGACGCCACGGGCATGGCCCGCAACCAAGCGATCCACGAGTATCTGACCTACGGCATGCCCTTGACCTTGGATACCCCGCAGGGTAGGGACTCGCGGACTGTTCGCTTCTTCGACTTCGACTATCCTGAAGATGGCCTCAACGAGTACGTCGTCACCACGCAGGTCCGGGTCCGCCGGGGCAACGAGCGGGGCGGTACCGAGGACGACGAGCGCATGGTCATTCCCGACCTCGTACTCTTCGTCAACGGCATTCCGCTGGTTGTGATGGAAGCCAAGTCGCCGTCACTCTTGGACGTGTGGAAGACGAATGCGGTGCGGCAGTTGAGACGCTACCAGGAGGCCGGGCCGGAGTGGAGCGGGAGCGGCGCACCGGAGCTCTTCCACTACAACCTGCTGTGCGTTGCTCACTGCGGCGCCGCCGCGGCGTACGCCTCGATTGGCGCGCCGGAAAACGCCTACTTCGAGTGGAAGTGGCTTGGGGGTCATTCCGAAGACGACGTGAGGCAGAAGTACGGCGTCGAACCCCAGGGACAAGCCCAACTCATCGTGGGTTTGCTCTCTCCCGCTACCTTGCTGGACATCCTGCGTGACTACGTAGTGTACGAGCCGGAGCGAGGCCGACTGGTCAAGAAACTACCCCGGTACCAGCAATACCGGGCGGTGCGGGCGTCCTTAGCCCGCATCCTCTCGGGAGGCACGCCCACCGAGCGTGGGGGCGTGGTTTGGCACACCCAGGGTTCGGGCAAGTCCCTGACCATGCTGTGGCTGGCCACGAAGATCAGGCGTGAACCCAGGCTGACCAACGCCCCCATCGTAGTGGTCACCGACCGGATTCAGCTGGATCGGCAGATCGCCAGCACCTTCGAGCGTTGCGGCTTCCCCGGTCCCGAGCAGGCGGCCACGAGTCGCGACTTGCGACGACTGCTCACCACCGGTGCCGGACGCACGGTCATGACCACCATTCAGAAATTCGAGGAGGCGCTCGCCGCTCCCGATGGACGATTGGACGTGCTGAACCCCTCCGAGAACGCCATCGTGATGGTGGACGAGGCTCACCGCTCTCAGTACGGCGAACTGGGCGCGCTGATGTCCAGGGCGCTCCCCAACGCCGCGCTCATCGGGTTCACCGGAACGCCGATAGACAAGGGCTTCCGGCGGAGCACCATGCGCCGGTTCGGGCCGCTGATCGACGCCTACACGATCCCGCAGTCAGTGGCCGACGGCGCGACAGTGCCCATCAATTACGAGGCCCGGTTGCCGGAGTTGGCCATCGAGGGGCCGGAGACGCTGGACAGACTGTTCGACGCAATGTTTGGTGAACAGCCGGATACCATGCGGGAGCGCATCCGCCGCAGGTACGCCAACAAGGAGACGGTGGCCGAAGCGCAGGAACGCATCGAGATGATCGCCCTAGACATCGCCGAGCATTTCAAGGGGAAGATTCGTCCCAACGGGTTCAAGGCGCAGGTGGTTGCCCCCAGCCGGGCCGCCGCACTGCGCTATGCCGCCCACCTCAACAATTTCGGACTGAGCGCCTATCCCATCATCACCGCCGCGCCCAACGACGGCCCGGAGTTCAACGTAGCTCGCGAAGTGCCACAGGAGCAAACCGTGAACTCCTTCGTCGATCCGGAGGGGGAGCCGGAGATTCTGGTAGTGGTGGACATGCTGCTGACCGGGTTCGACGCCCCGGTGGAACAGGCGCTCTACCTGGACAGATCGCTGCGGGAGCACAGCCTGCTCCAGGCCATCGCCAGGGTCAACCGCCGGTTTTCCCATAGGAAGGACGGCGTGGAAACCGAGAAGACCTACGGCCTCGTCGTTGACTACCACGGCGTATCCCGCGACTTAGAAGATGCCCTCTCCACCTTCGACTGGCCAGACGTCCAGGACAGCATGCGAGAACTGGAGGAAGAGCCGGCGCCGGTCATCGAGGCTGCGACCGTTCAGGCCGAGTCGCACTTCAAGGGCCGTGACCTGAACCATGTATGGGACTGCCTGGATATCTTCGCTCCCGACGCCAACACCGAAGGCAATTTCAAGGCCGATGTCTTCGAGCGGTTCAATGCCGACTATCGGGTCTTCTCCCGTCTCATGGACCGGTTCCTGCCGGACCCAAGGGCGCTGGACTACACGGACCGGCTTGCGCGGCTCACTGAGATTCGCGCCTATGCGCGCGCCCAGTTCCTCAGGGAGGATGCGGAGGTGGACTGGACCGAGATTGGAGCGAAGGTCAAGCATCTGGTGGACACGCGCATCTCGGCGCAGGTGCGCGAGCTCATGCGTCCCGTGTCCATCCTAGACCAGGACTTTGAGCAGAAAATCGCAGCTCTTCCCCACGACGAGGCGCGGGCTTCCATCATGGAGCACGCCATCCGCTCCCATATCCATGAGCGTCTGGGCGACAATCCCGCGTTCTACGAGAGCTTGTCGGAGCAGCTTTCGCGCATCCTCGACGATCTGCGCAACAGGGTGATAGACGCCGCCGAGGCGTGCAGGCGGTACGCAGACGTGCGGGGACGGATGCGCAACGAGGCCGACATCGCAGCAGAGTTCGGTCTCTCGCCTACGTCCTTCGCCATCTACGCGCTGCTGGATAGAGACCCGGAGAGTGCGGACATTCATCCTGGGCAAGTCGCAGAGGAGCAGGGCGATTACCGCCTTCGAATAGACGAAGGGGCCAAGAGCGTTGCCCTGAAGATCGAGTCTGTGGTCGCCCAGCGCAGCAAGGTTGTTGATTGGCACGTGAACGAGGATATCAGGCGGCTGATGCGCCGGGACATCAAGCGCGAACTCAGGCCCTCGGGCAACTACACGGAAGACCAACTGGAGGAGTTGGCCAACCGTATAGTCGAGCTTGCCAGCCGCAGGAGCGGGCGGTGACCGAGCGGGGCCGCGTACGCTTCGGGGATACCAGCATCGACTACGAGGTGCGGCGCAGCAGTCGGCGAAGGAAGACCGTCCAGATTACGTTGGACGGCGGCGGAGTGAAGGTTGCCGCGCCGACGGCAACGCCCGTCAGTGAGGTGCGCGCCATCGTGCGGAAGCGGGCAGGCTGGATTCTGAGCCATGCGTCCGACCGGATGCTGGAAGCCGCCCCCAAGCGCTTCGTGAGTGGCGAAACGTTGCCTTATCTTGGCCGCAACGTGCGATTGGTTGTCGAGGATGCAGACGTGCGCACAGCGGAGGTCCGATTCGATCATTGGAGGCTTCGGGTCATCGCGCCGAAAGGACTCAGCGATGATGAACGCTACGAGTCGATCCGCCGTGCCGTCGTGCGCTGGTACCGATTGCGAGCCGAAGAAAGGCTGCGAGACGTTGTCGATCGGTGGACGCCTCGGCTAGGACGTGGCGAGAAGTCTCGTGTGCTCGTGCGCGATCAACGCCAGCGCTGGGGGAGTTGCGCACCCGACGGTACCCTTCGATTCAATTGGCGCGCCATGATGGTGAAACCGGCGCTCCTTGAATACGTCGTCGTGCACGAGTTGGCGCATCTGACTCACCGGCACCATTCGCCAGAGTTCTGGGCACTGATTGCTTCGGTTTTGCCGGATGCACAGAGGCGGCGGCAAAGTCTGCGAGAGGCAGGCCGAGCACTATCATTGTGATTGTAATGCCCCAACAGCTCCTACGCTAAGAGTGTTTACTAGGCCATGCATTAGCCTTATCATCTCGTGAGGCAGTGTCAGACTTTACAGTGGGAGTCTCTCTTAACTTGGCCCATTCGCTGTCCTAACTGTGGGGTCCACCTCAACCCGTCATCCTACGGTCTGGTTATACGAAAATACTGACATTTAGCATATACGCGAGGAGGCACCACGCCATGCCCGATGACCAAGGCAAACCCACTTCTCCAAAAGACGCTCGAATACGTGGAGCGATCGAAGCAGGAGCCCCGAGTGTCAGTGCAACACTTAGAGTAATCCCCGCAGACAGCATCAAGATTGAAGAATCACCTACACTCAAATATTTAGGAAGGAAGCTATCTTCAATTCCCATATAAGGTGTTAGTCACGGTAGATGGCGACGACTACGAACTCACCAGAGATCAACTGCCTGAAGGGCACGAAACACCAGGCAATTAGCCAGGGCGAAACCTTGTGCCCCAAGAACCGGCTCTGAGCAACCTACCGGTGCGGGTGACGATATTCGTCACGCCTGCACATTCCCAAACCCACCAATATCGGCGAGGTCAGGCCGGTGTCAGAGACAGCAGATGTTCCATCACCAAACACGCCACCACGGGCGATGTCCGCTCTCTGACGGCGACGGCAACATGAGCGTCAACCGGTCTGAAGTTGCAAGAGCTTCCTGTAAGCGTTGATTGAGTTCCTGGTTCAGCGAGTCCGACATACCCTGCCGCTCACGCATCTGTGCTACTAACTCCTCCAGGCCGCGGACCTGCGCCTGTGCTTCCAGCAGTGCTCCATCCGTGCTGATGATAGTGCTTACCTCAGTGCTTGTGGAAGCACCTGAAAAATCGTTCTCCAGCACTTCACGCAAGTAGTCAGCGCGTGGGAGGTCGGATGCTTCAACCGCTTTCTCAAGGCGGTCCGCTTCCTCGTCGTTCAAATAGAAGACTATCCGGTTGCTTCGTTTGTGCTGCATAGAAACACCTCCCAAGCATACCGTAGTGCGTGGGAGGTGCTGTTTAAAGGCTTCTGGAGTGCTTATAAAGTGACTTTGCCCAGCACTGACCTCGCGGCCATACAGGGGTTGCACCCACATGAAGGCGCGTGCTGCTTCGGGTGCCATTTGCGAACCTCGAAGTAAGTCTTTTCCCTGCCTACGGAGCATCCATCGCCGTAGGCGTCGCACAGGGCGCATATTGAGGCCTGACAGGCGGCGTATTCGTGAGTGGATTCATTGGGGAGATTCGAGGCGCTGCTGCCCATCACGTCAGCGTATGCTTCAGCGAATCGTCTGTTGTCATCTCTACTCGTCATCGACAGTTTCTTGTGATGTCCCGTATGCTCGGGGATTGCAGACAGAGGGCAGGCGACTAACAGGAAGTCCTGCCCTTTGTCTCCCTCCCCCTCCCATGTAGAGGGTAGGGGTAGGACATGTAGGTTCGGGAGATTTAGGAACGAAATAGACGAAAATCCTCCCCTCTATTGGTATTGAGACTCCCCTCTATTGGTAGTTTTTCTCCCCTCTATTGGTAGTGTAGCTCCCCTCTATTGGCGGTTTTCTCCCCTCTATTGGTAGTGGGGTCAATCTGAGCACTGCTGGGACACTGGGGGAAGTATGCGGCGGTGCTCGATACGCAGTTCGCCGTGACCTTCGAGGTTTTCCAGAGCGCCCCATGCTCGGCGCGCTAACTCATGGCGGTTGGTCTTGGTGCTACTAGGATAAGTCAGGTCTATCACATCGCTGTCATCAAGTGGGTCATAAGGGTCGATGCTGGTCCTTCTCAACCACTTACCCCCCTTCGGGGCATGTGTGCGTCCTGGCTCGTGCCAGAGGAAGGACAGGCCAATAAGTGCCCTGTATGCGGGCGCACTTTCCGCCCCCCACTGGTCGAGGCGCTTTGGTAACTGCACGCCGCCCTCAACACCTGGTGGAATATCCAGTACCACGCCTATCGGCATATCTAGGTCGATTCGTCCGAAGTTCTCGTTGATGCGAAGCAGGTGGTGGAAATGCCCGTAACCAGTCTTTGGGTCGAGTATGGGGATACGAGCTTCCTGATTGATTATTCTGATAGCCTCGCGGATGCGTGGCCACATCTCACCAACCGAGCGTTGGCGACGGGGCCTGCCATCCAGGTATTCAGGTGGGTATAGAGCCTCTCTGAGATCTCGGAACGTTATCGCGTATGTGACGAACCTTTCACCATGCCTCACGAAGGCTGAAGGAGCTGCGGCGAGTTTCACGAGCATTCGGGCAGGTATTGGTGCAGCTCCACGACCACCTCGCGCCTCTCCGGCTTCAACGCCAAGGTCATAGAGGTTGACGGGTAGCACCGGAATGCGACTGGACGCTCTTCCATCAGAGAATCCAGGTAAGGCGATTTGCGTACCATCTCCATCCACACCTATATGCGCTGGTGTCAAGTACAGCCTGTCGGTCCGATTACCGCTCTCGCGCATGGAGATTCGTGGCGCGATGGTATCGGCCCGGAGATGCCCGTTGGCGTCCCTTACGGCCTCGACCTCAGTAGGTCTTGAGTGCCAGGCGTGGATCAGCGGCGCAAGCGGATGCTTAATGTCCGATACGGTCTTCTTGGCTTCCTCCCATGCCGCGTGCGTCAGCTGTGCAAAGCTGCTGACCTCGAATGTCCTGTCGGTCATGGCCTCGACTATGGACCATCGGTGAAAGAACTCCGTGCGGGCCTCGTCTCCCCATGCGGTCGTGTTGATGAGGTCGTCGAGCTGCCGGAAGGTCGGCACTTTCTCCGGCGGGCACGGTGAGTCGTTTCCGCCCATCTGCTCCCATACGGCCTGTGTCAGTAGCGCAAGGTTTTCCTCGGGGCTGAGTTCCTCTGCCAGTCGTGTTGCCATCGGCTTATCCCTCTCGATCTATGTGACGGAGCTGGTGGGCTGAATGAGGAGGTGATGATACCACCGCAAACCCACTCCACGCGCCCGCAGGCGCTTGCGCAGCGTCTATTCCAGTACGTTCAGGTGTCATGATACTACTCGCTCGAAAATAAGCTCTCTACGATGATTGTGCGGCTATGGATTTTCCGGAATTGACGCAGATCAGGCTATTCGGACCATTACTGTCCCGAATTGTCCTATCGTCCATATTCTTCGCCTCCCGGTCTCCGATAGGGTAATCCACACTCCTGGTGAAGGCTCGTCGACGCCAACTAGCAGGCATCATTTTCGCCGGGCCGGATGCGCCTGAACTCTGTCATCCACTCTGCAGTCCCTTTCCGCGTCACTGCCGCGTCGCGGGTTCCCTTGTAGCAGTCCCTTTATAAAATGGTACGACAGTCCGGCTTGGAAATGGGCATCGCGGGCCGTCGGATTTTGAAATTGCTTCGAGCGAGCGCGTCGCCGCTGATAGTTGAGGCGCTTCCGGATGTCAGGTGTGCATGTCGATCTGCCTTGCCGGGCTCCAATCCATTGCACCGGCGTTGTCCCGATAAGAGAAGAAGATGAGACTCCACTCACGCCGACGAGTGCTCGGGTCGTCGCAGTTTCTCACGTTCCACAGACCGGTGTTCACGCCCAATTCGGCGTCAGTGTTTACGTAAACACACGCATTCACGCGAACGTGCACCGGTCCCCTGCTCCGTGATCGCCTGACACCGCATCTGGCCACCTTTGGACACTTTTCGGCCCCGCCATAGCACCGCGCAGAAAAGCCACGCTCAACCCTCGTTTTCGGACACTGAACCGGCCATTTCGGCCACTTTTGGACACTTTTTCGGCTCCCGCCATAGCACTGCGCAAGATTGCCCGGCGTAATCCGCACTTTTGGACACTTTTTGGACACTTCGCACAAGGTTGTGCTAACATCCGTACATCGCATGTTCACCGCACGCACGCGGATGCGCCCTGAATCTGACAGAATTTTTGGACACTTTTTTGGACACTTCTATTTTCCTTTCAGCAAGCCGCGTGGATAAGTGTCCAAAAGCGTCCATTTCGGCTGTTTCGGACACTTTTCTGGACACTTTTTGGACACTTTTGCGCCGGACGCGTGAAGGTGTGTATGGAAGTGTGCATTTCGGGCTGTTTTGGACACTTTTTGGACACTTTGCGCCCCGCCCCGCAAATGACCGAATATCCGCCTATTCAGTGACGATTTCGTGAACTGCATAGCCGAATGTGTTCACGCCGACCGATTGCCCGCCGGGCACGACTGCCACCTCAAGCCCACCGACCCGCTCCTCAATATCGATACAGTTCTTCTGAGACTATTTCCATGGCCGCAATCCACTGGTACCTGACTTCCGCCAGCTCCTCCGCATCAATCTGCATGAGCGGGAGCAGCTGGTATCTGAACTCATAGAGGAGCCAGTCACGGAAGCTCGTCCTGTTCGGGCTGACCCTGTACCATTCGTTGGGTTTCGCCCATCTGGTATCCCAGTGCCGTTCCGAGTACATCCTGTAAGCCAGGAAGATGAGCGCGTCAACCATCGTGAACTTCTCGAACATCTCCTCAGCGCCTTCAGGCAGGACGCCGTCCACCATGCCGAGACCCGCATGACGCATTTCGGCAAGCCCGCCGGCCAATTCGGCAAGCCGACCGTCCTGTGTTCCTGGATTGCGGGCGGCCTCGGCGAGCCTGTTGATGAACCAGGAGATGCCCCTTCCGAAAGGCGTCAACTCGGGGTGGTCATCAGGTATCTTGCTCCATCCCGTTAGGATCTCGTTGGCGCGACGATAAACGGGACCGATGTGCTTTCTCACCGTTCGTGGCGCCCGGAAGTGAGGGTTCCTGACCCCCACGTTGCCAATCAGGGCTACGCGCCCCTCGCCCAGTCCACCCTGCTCAGCGTACACGTCTCCGGTTTCGTCGACGACGGAGACCCTGATGGCGCTGTTTTTCTCAGAGCTGAACACCGTCGCCACCTCGTCCCCGATCCGCAGCTCCTCGGACTTCAGGGGCCACTCCGTTCGCGGAGAGAAGAGCCCGACGTCGTCATAGTGCCAGACTCCGTAGTCCCGCTCACCGGAGTTCGCACCGCCCCGGTCCCGGTAGAAAGACTCGACATTTGGGTAGTGTGTTATCGCAACCATTTTCCTTCCTCTCATTCCAGGTTCCCCGTGAACGCCCGTCCGGCGGTATTGGGCTGAACCTTCTAAGTCATATGCTGCCGGCCCCTTCGACCCGGACCCGGCATTCCGATATATTCTCCGCAACTCTTCCAACAGAATTTTCGACCGTTAACAGCTTCTACGCCCATTAGACCGGTGTTTACGCAGACCGCACCGTTCGTTGCCTGTCCGTCAGCCCCGGCAGAAGGACACCCGGCCGGCGGACAGGTCGAGCGGCGCAAGCCAGCTCTCTCCCAGGATCCCTGAGCGCAGCAGGTCCTCCGCGCTGCTGACGTACAGGGGCAGCCTCGTGCCCGTGAACGTCCTGGGCGCGGCGAGATGCCCGGCGCAGTACGCGGCGAAGCGGCTCGCGGCCCCGGTCTCGGCGAACAGCACGAGCACCACCGGATGCCTGCCCCAGTCCTCGACCCGCGTCACCACGTCGAAGTAGCGCCGGTACGGGTCCAGCCGCGAGCTCGTGGCCGCGGGCGTCGTCGCGCGCTCCTCGTACTCCAGCAGGAACGGCAGATACCCCCTGCCGGCGTCGATCACTCCCGACGCGTCGGGACGGACCCCGTAGTGCGTTCCGCCGATCTCGAACCATCTCTCCGACCTGTGCGCGGGAAGCGCCTCCACCAGCGCGGCATCGTCGCTCCGGCGGCAGGCCTCCGCCAGACGGGAGACGAAGCGGTGAACGCCGTCGGTGTGCCGCAGCTGTCGCGCGAGCTGCCTGAGCCGCCCGCCCACAAGCCGCATGCCGCCGGTGCCGAACTCCGGATCGCCCGCATCGTCGGGAGCGACGCCCCAGCGAGCCCGCAGGGCGTGAAGCTGCGTCCTGTCGCGCCAGGACAGCAGTCTGAGCCCCGCATCGCCCGGGCACATCCTGGGGACCGCGTCGCGCCCGCCCGCGGCGGTGAGCTTGAGAGAGTGCGCGAGGCCGTGCCGCACCAGATCCCCGGCGTTTCTTCTCATGCCGTGCCTCGACACGCCGAGCATGCGCTCCAGGTCCTCACGCTCCATCAGGGGCCAGTCGGCAACCAGGTCCAGCAGGTCTTTCCGTCCCCTCGTGAGCGTCGCCGGCAGGAGGTCGGCCCGTCGCTTCCCAGGAACTATTTCGCTCCCCGGCAGCGTGCCGCGCCCGCGCGTCCCGGTACGAACCGGATCGTCGCCACTCTCGTCGGCCTGCCTGCCTTCACGCTCCCCGACGCCGGACAGCATCTGCGAGAGGGCGTGCACCTGCGTGCGGTACTCCGCCGGCCTGCGCCATATCCGCTCCTGCGGACCGGCCGCGTACAGCTCAGGCTCGGTTACCACCCAGGCGAAGACGCCGGCGGCGTTCTCCCTGAGCCAGCGCTCCATCAGCCGCGCCTGAGTGTGCCCGGGCACGACGATGAGCGCGGTGTCCACGTGACCATCCTCCCACATCCTCACCATGCCGCCCAGCCTGTGGAGCGCCGACCTTCTCAGCAGCGCGCTCCCTATGCGGCAGACCCTGACGTACCTGCCGGGCCCGACCTCGAGTGTGCCGTCCAGCCAGCCGCTCCTACGCCAGTGCCAGCGGCATCGCCGTCCGCTGACCACGGCGGCGATGGCCGCCAGGCGGTAGAACGTCTCGGCCGCGTCCAGGCGTCGCAGCAGTGTCCTGCGCCACTCGGCGGACACGGGCAGTTCTTCCAGCAGCTCGCCCGTGTCCACTCCCCGCAGGGACGCAAGCTCATCCACTCCCTTCCCCGTCAGGCACCAGCGCCGGGTGCGCACATTGCCGATGCGCGCGTGGCCGACCCGGTCGACGAGACCGCCGTTCAGCAGCCTGTCCAGCCCGTGCCGTGCCTCCCCGTCGCCCATGTCCCCGAGAGCCGCTAGTTCGCCGCGGGAGATGAAGGGCATAGCCCCGATGAGTTCGAGGATGAGTCCTTCGGTGTCCTGCCGCTCAGTCATTGGCCGTCCTCATGGGGCGATGGTCCCGTGACGCCGTTTCTGTCCGTGCCCTTCTCGCCGCCGCGACGACCGCCTCGCATCCGCTCTCCCGGTGGCTGGTCATCCCGTGTCCGTTCTCCCGGTGTAGGCTTCTTCCGTGTCGACTCGCCAGATGTCCGCTCTCCGCCGCCACTGCCACCGAGGTCCACCCTAGCATCCCTGCCGCGCGTCCTGAGTCTCTCCCGGATCTGCACCCGGAAGTGCTTCACACGCTCTCCCACGCTGGCGTTCAGCTCACTCAGCACCCTCTCCCTGGAGCTGGTGTAGCGGCGCGTGCCGTGCTTTATGACCTCCTCGATGCGTGGGTCCCCGTCCAGTGGAGGCAGCACCTCCATGGTGAACGGCGGGTCGACCTCCCCCTCTCCGATCAGGCGCACGAAGCAGTGGTGCACCGGCAGGCCGGTGATGTCCGCCTCCTCGAGGTACTCGCTGCGCAGCTCAGGCAGAAGCCTCTTCGCGTCGAGCGCATTCGTCTGAAACGTTATCAGCACCGCGGAGTTGGCCAGCACGTCCTCGCGCATCGTTTCTCCGAGGATGTCCAGGCTGGCCAGGCTCTGCGTGGCCACCGTCAGGATGCCGCCGCGCTTGCCGATCTGCGACAGTATCTCGGAGAAGTTCGCACCGCTGAGCGTGTGTATCTCGTCGACTATTACCGAGACCCTGCGGCGGCGGTCGGCGTCCGCTATCGTCCCCTGCTCGGTGATCAGGGTCTCGATCAGCTTCAGGACGGAGACCCCGATGAGCGCCGACACGTCCCGGCCGACGGCGCCCTGGTTGGTGTTCACCAGCAGAACGTCCCCGCGCCGGATGACCTCCCGGAGGTCGAGCGTGCAGCGCCGCTGCCCGAGTATCGCGCGCGCGACCTCGGAGCCTGCGAACCTCGATAGCCTGGTCAGCACCGGCGCGATCGCGTCCTTGCTGTAGTCCTGCGACCATCCGCCGTGCGCCGCCCGCCACCAGTCGATGACCAGCTCGTCCTTCACCCTGTCCAGCACCGCGTCCCGGAAGTTAGGATCCGAGAGCATCAGAGAGCCGTCGAGCATCGTCAGCTGCCGGTCCGCGGGCAACGTCCGGTTGGCCTCATAGAGCGACCGCAGCACATGGGTCAGGATGCTGTCCATACGGGTGCCCCAGGTCTCGTCGATGCCCTGCGCCACCTCGATGACCGCCTGCACGGCCTTATCCCGCTCCCGGAACACCCGGGTGTCGAGGACGTTGATGCCGACCGCCCTGTCCTCGTCGTCGAGGTCGACCAGCACGACGCGGTCCACGAGCTCCTCCGGCACGCGCCTGAGCAGGTCACGTACCAGGTCCGCGTGCGGATCTATCACGACCAGCGCGTCCTCGCTCTCCCCGCGGGCTTTCGCGGCCATGCTCTCACCACCGATGTGGCACATCATCGTGGACTTGCCCATGCGGGTCCTGGCGACGAGGAACTTGTGGCGGTCCTGCATCTCCTCGGGGAAGTAGACCGGGCGCTGCCCGCCCACGGCGTCGTGCGCAACGCCCACCAGCGCTCCGCCCGCCATGGCGCCCGCGCGCCGCCCCCCCCCGGGCGGGGCCCCCCCCCCCCCCGGCCCCCCGCCCGCCATGGCGGCCGCCGGCGGCCTGAGCCTGCGGCTCTGCACCCGTCTCACCGAAGGCAGCTCCACCGAGCCTCCCGGCAGGTGCCAGAACACGGCGGCCTCCCTCACGCCCACGATGCCGCCCTGCGGACGACCCGTAAATATGCCGCGCCCGCGCGAGCTCGCGCCGAACACCAGCGCCTCCGGGCCCAGAACATCGGCGCGCCTGCGCCGCCACCACGACAGACCCGCGTGCCGGTTCGGCTCGAGCAGCTGCCGCAGCCCCTCCGCCGCAAAGCGCGCGCCCAGCGGGGCGTCGAAGCTCCGGTAGGCGTTCACCACAGGCTCCAGCAGGCGGTCCGCGCGCACGCGCTCGCTGCGTTCCCCGAGGACCGCGATCAGCTGCACCTCGAACTCGTATGCCCCGCCCGAGATGCGCACGGCAACCTGGTCCGGGTCGTGGTAGACCGGCGGCGCGGGCCTGAAGAACCGCACGACTGCACCGACGGCGCCAACGCGCCACGCCAGGAACCCCAGCAGCCCGGTGATAGTGACGCCCGCAGCGGCGTAGGCAATGATGGTAAACATCCCGACCGAGGCGACCACGGAATCGAACCAGACACCGAGGGCGGCCATCGCTCCGAGCCCCACTATCGCCAGCACGATCAGGAACAGCGGAGCACCGAAGGGGTTGACATCGCCACCGCTCTCGCTTCCGGACGAGGCGCCCCCGCCCCCGGTCCTCGCATCGCCGTCCCGGGCCTGCTGCCGCTCCCGCTCCGCGGCCTGCGCGTTCTCGCTGCCGGGCCCCGACAGCGCGCGCGCCCTCCACTTCTCGCTCCAGTCGTGAGGCTTCTGCCGGAGCACCATCCGAGACAGCAGTCGCTCGCCTCCGTGAAGTTCCTGGTCCACCGCGCCGATGACGTCGAGGAGTGGATCTGCGGTCGTGAGCTCGTCCCGCTCGTCAGGGACCCTGAAAGGCAGGTACTCAGGCCCCCGCGGCCGCAGTATCCGGCGCCAGCCCGCCTCTCCCTCGCGCAGCCGCAGGGGATCGTCCTCCGGCGCCACGCGCTCGAACTGCACGCCGGGGTAGTGAAGCTCGAGCGAGCTGACCACCCTGTCCGGATGCACCGTACGAACCAGCAGTTCCGTCTCACCGCCGCCGCCCACTATCTCCAGGCTCACGACATGACCTTCCCCCAGCGAGTCGAGAACGCTGCGGAAGCCGGACAGGCCGAACTCGCCGGCGCGCGGCGGCCGGACGCGCAGCAGGCTCTCCTCTGGTCCCGCCGGAACGAAGCGCGCGCCGGGAACGGGCAGCATGTCGCCCTCGCCGGAGGAGTCCGGGCTGAGCGGACCCGTGCCGGCCTCGTACCAGAGTGTGCGATCGCGCCCCTCCCAGGGCGGATCGAGCGCCCTCCACTCGCTCTCACCGCTGACGCTCTCTTCAACCGGTAGTCCCGACAGGTCGCCGGCGGGCTCAGGGGGAGCGCGCCGGTGGATGCGACGGGCGGCTCTCACAGGGGCGGTGAGGATGCCCCGCAGCGAGCGACCGAGGCCGATACGCCTGCGCTCCTGACGTATCCGCCGTTCGAGCTCCGGTATCTCCGCCTCCAGCCTGCGCCTCTCGGCGGAGCGCGCCGAGTCGTCCACGCTCCTGCCCACGCCGTGGTGATGGAACGACATCCTGTACTCGCCGCTCAGCAGCATGTACTCTAGCTCAAGCAGAGTCTTTCTCACGGTGAGAAGGTACGGGGAGTCACCGCTCCCCGGGGTGTCGCGGAAGGCGCGCTCTATGGCCCTGAGGTGGTACAGGTACGCCAGCGCCTCGGCCCTCGACGGCATCCATGCGCCGTCCGCGCGCTGAAATCCCCCGGAGCCGAAGAAGTGATTGCTGTCGACGTAGGGAGCTTCAGGCGCCCAGTCGGACCTGCGAATGCCGATAAAGGCGGGGCGGTCGTGGTGCGGCTCCACCGCGTAGCGCCGCTGCCTCGTGTCCATCGAGACGCCGTAGCGCATCTGCTGCGCGCAGTACGGGCCGTCTTCCTCCCACTCGTTCGCGGGGGCGAAGGCGAGTCGCCTCGCGCCCTCGTCGGCAAACGATACTTCCTCGCCGAGAAAAAGCAGTATGGGCCCGTCGCCGTGCAGACCGGGTGGTGTGCGCTCCCGGTCTGTGGGACTCCAGCCGTCTCCCTTCATCAGTCCGCAGGCGCGCGCGTCCTCAATGTCCAGGTCCGTCACTTCCGCGAGCACCGGCGCGCCCGCGGCTGCCGCTATCTCCTCCACCGTCGTCGCCTGCAGCACGCGCTGCCTGCCCCACTCGGAGTCCTCCGCGACCTCCTCTGCCGACTGTCCGCCGGCGTTCTCCCCCGCCTCCGCATCGGGACGCGCGTCTATGACGGCGATCATATCCTCGAGGGGCATACCCTCGGGCAGAAACTTGTCGGTGTCATCGGCGGAATCACCGCTCTCCTGCCCGCCGTTGCCACGCGCGGGAGCCGGCTCTGATGGCCCGGAGTCCGGGTGGGCGAGCCAGGCCCGTCTGAACCTGCCGCTTCGATCCCACTGCTTACCATCACGAATGCGTTCGAGCGCTTTGCGGCCAAGCTTGATCCCAGAGGCCTTTGAAAGAACCCTTGTGGCCTTGCTGAGCGACTTCTGCCCCTTCACCCACTCCAGAAAATCCTCAAGCTCCCTATCTTCCCTATTTCCTCCTGAACTCTTTTGACTCTCCATTTCTCCCCCTCTCCATATCACGATGAAATACCTGAGTCATCTGATGTGTGGGAACACGGAGGGGAGCCTCCCGGGGAGGGAACTCCTTGCGGTGCCCGCCCCGGGCGCAGCCCTTCCTCCGTGTCACCACGGAGGAGGCTAGCTCTCGTATAAGAGGCGGGGGCTGTCGCCGGCGGGCCAGAGGTCGGCGGTGGGAAGTGGAAGTCGGTGGAGCCCGACGGGACTTCGGGCGACGCACGTCCCGGCGCGCAGCAGGATGGTGGCGACACGTGCACACCAGGACAGCATCTCGCCGGCGAGGCGGGTCAGCAACAACTTGATGGATATCGCCAGTGGGGAGCCGGGCAGGGTCTCGATTATGGCTCTCGTGCAGGTCGTGGACGTGTCTACCGCCCCGACAAATGTTCCGAAGATGATGGTGCTGACGAGGAGAAAGAGGCAGAAACTTCTCGCGCCCAGCGGGTTGCCCACCGAGATGGCTTCGATCTCCGCGGGGGCGGCCGCGCACAGGGCCATCCCCGTCAGTGCGACGGTCATCGCGACCATCACTTTAAGCTCAAAGCCGCTGGGGTGTGCCGCCCAGACGGCACGGGCGAAGGTCAGGGTTTTTCCAAACACATCACTCTGCATATAGCTATTATGTGCGTAAAACCCCCGGCATTGTCAATACCCCGAAAGTTTTGCGATATGCGACGATCAGGGCCCGTATGGAGAGCGATATGTCCAATACAGGACGAATATGCGACGTTTTCAGGTCATTGCGCTTGACACTTCCATATCCCGTGAGATAATTGAAGTATAAATATCTATCCCACATCCCTTCAGTTACGTCCGCAGCCTTCGAGCGGTCGTAGCCGACGCAATCGGAACCATCTCCGGTTACGGGCATTTCGTTCTTCCAGTTGCAGCGCGTTGCGCTCCTGAGTCCGAAAACCCCACGCTGTTCGGCAAGTGGCACAGGTCAAGTTGCAGCGCGTTGCGCTCCTTCCGGTGCAAATTCGAGAGCATCAGCACACCGCATTTTGGCAAAGAGCCGAAAACCAGCGGTTCTCTTCATTGCGCCCTGCGATAGTTCCTTCCCATAGCGCTGCACGCTCTGCGTTCACGCCTGTAACTCCACGTAAACCACCTCTCCCACGGTCTTCGTTCATCCGCCCCTGCCTCGCCTGACTCCCCCCGCCGTATCTCCCATGCCATGGGCAAGCTGCGCCATTTTCACTGTTCTTTCGCTCTGTTTCGTCGCGTCCGGCATCACAGCATCCTATGGCCCCAGCGGCGGCTCATCCCCTCGATCAATCTCTTCTCACCACTTTCCTTCGTACCTCTCCCTATCCGACTCCCCCTACCGTATTCCCTTGTGCCCTGGGCGAGCTGCGCCCTTTCCCATCATTGCCGATTTCAATGACCTCCCAGCCATTTATCTCGTCACGCCCGCCCTGAGTCGCACCCGAAAGCAACTGTGTTCAAAGTCAAGAGGTATTGTGGGTTTTCTTCAGAGTCACGTCATACCAGGGCGAGCGATGCTTGAGGATGGAGTTGAGGGTCACGAGCAGTTTTCGCATGCAGGCAGTTAGGGC
>MPND01000211.1 GCA_002238855.1 SAR202 cluster bacterium bin90 | reverse complement strand
AACAGGGGTCTTGTCGACTTCTACCTGGCCATAAGGAAGGATCAACTCGCATCAATCCGGTGCGAAATCGCCATCATAACCTTCGGCAGCAACGCCGAGCTGGTTCAGGACTTTGTCACTGCCGACAGGTTCTCCCCCCGAGAGCTGATCGCCAGCGGCACCACCGCGATGTGCGAGGGATCGATCTCGCTTTGGAAAAGATAGATGAACGCAAGCGATAGTACCGGGACAATGGCATCGACTACTATCGTCCCTGCTCTTCATGCTGACCGACGGACATCCCACGGACCCACCGGAGCAGATAGACGAAGTTTCAGAAAGACTGAAACTGGCAGAGAAAGAAAAGAGAGTCGCCGTATTCTCTGTGAGTGTAGAGTCAGCCAACATGGCGCGGTTGAGGGTGATGTCCATCCGCCCACCGCTACGCCTTGTCGAGATGAAGTTCGGTAATATGTTCGTCTGGCTTTCGCAATCAATGTCTCGTGTTTCGCGGTCTCGAATGAGCGACGAGGTAGACCTTGATGTTAACGAACTGATGAGTTGGGCTAAAGTATGACCTTGAGCACAGTCAGCCCACTGCACCGCCGGAGTGCGATGAATCTATGAGCACACCGAGGATGGGAATGCGGCAGGACGGAAGCTGGTTTATAATTTCCTCGTCCGTTACCGGCTCGGCTCATACAAAAGTTGATATTCCCTGTCAAGACAGCTTCAGCTTCAGCACCAGTGTCCGAGACGGTGTGCTGGTTGCCGCAGTAGCGGATGGAGCCGGATCAGCTAAGTGTTCGCGAGTCGGCTCCGAAGCCGTTGCCAGAGAGGCATTACGGACAGCGTCAAGACTTGTGCGCCTTCACGCCCTCCCGATGTATGAGGGTGTCCTACGAGAAGTTCTCGCCGAGACAGTTCACGCTGCCAGGCGTCATCTCGAACAGGATGTCCGCGGTGCTGGCATCGATATTAGAGAATATGCCACGACATCAATCGTTGCAGTATGCACATCTGAAATGATAGGCACAGCTCAGATTGGCGACGGAGCGGTTGTGACCTCCGGCGCATTGTCAGAGTCAAGCGAGGAAGATCCTTACTTGCTGTTCAGTCCGCCGCAACGTGGCGAGTATGTCAACGAGACCAATTTC
>MPND01000048.1 GCA_002238855.1 SAR202 cluster bacterium bin90 | reverse complement strand
TCATCTATGTCAGATGAACTCATCAAGCTCAACAAGAGACTCGTCAGCCAGATCAGAATTGCCACCCACGACGGCGCCTCTATGATCAGGAACCTCGTGGACATCATGGAGGGCGACGAGCCATACACAAGAGGCAAAGACAGGATAGATGCCATACAGATACTCCTGCGCCTCTGCTACGACAACCCGGCACAGCCGAACCCCGAATTCATGATGTTCTACGCGCCCTGTCACCCCGACTGCCTCTGCGCCTGCAAGGACCTCCCGGAAGATCATCCCGAGGTAGTCAAAGCTCACACCCCTCCGACTGCAGAGCAGCGCGAGCAATGGGCGAAGGAGCAGGCACAGCAGGAGATATGGGACAAGCGCACCGACGAGCTTATCGAGCGCAAGATGAGGTCGAAAAAGCAGCGTAAGCTGGAGCAGTTCTACTCCCCCGATGCAATGGAAGACCGCCGCATCGAGCGCGAAGAACTCCGCAAGAACCGCCAGCTAAAGCGAGAGCAAGAAAAGGAGAGCCGCCGAGAACTCCGGGAGCGAATATCCCGCGAGTCCCGCTTTGACACCTGGCAATACGACCAGCAACAGCAGGAAAAACAACAACAGGACCGCGAGCGCGCCCGCAGCCCCTGACTCAGCACTGGGCAAAGTCCCTTTCCCCCTCGACGGGGGAAGGTTAGGATGGGGGTGAACAATACAGACAATCCTCCCCATCCTGCACATCCTGTTGGACCCCGTCACCCCCTAGGCGAATCCGCGATCATCCGCTCCAGCACATTCGCCGTGATCGCCTGCGCCATCGGCTGCACCCCGAAAGTCCCCGGGCTGCTACCCACCGTCACTGAGTTCGTCGCCAGCCGCGCCGGTATATGTCCGGGCGGATTCGAAAGCCCCTCCGGCCACCAGATCGTCCCCGCATTGAACACCCAGTTCCCGCGCTCGCACGGGTACACCACCGCCGCATGCGCAGGCTCCCTCGGCTCCTTGAATCCCTGGAACAGCTCGCTCCCCGCCACCACCTCCAGCCCCGGTATCTCCGCCGGTGTCCCGTGGAACTCCCACCCGATAATCCCCGGCAAGCGGTCCCCCTCGCTCACACCCATCCCCTCGTAAATCCAGTGCCCCGGATTCGTCACCACCCAGTCCCCATACCCCGGCCCATAGCTCGTCACCCCCATCAATCGCGCCTCCTCCCCGTCGAAAAGCCTCTTCCGCGAGAACACCCGGCACGGCGCTCCCCCCACCTCGCTCTCATGAAACTCAATCTCCCAGTACACCGAGTTCCCCGAAAAGAACCCGATGCTCATCCCCGCATCCCGCGCCGCAATCACATTCTCGAACATCTCCCTCGACCAGTACTCGTCATGCCCCACCGACAGGAACGCCTTGCACCGCGTCAGCACCTCCGCGTCCAGGTGCAGGTCCATGTTCGAGCAGTACGCCACATCGTATCCCTGCTCCTCCAGCCAGAACGCCATCGGATACTCCCAAAGCAGGAACTCCCCCGATCCCAGCGACAGCGGCGCGTCCAGTATCTGGCAATACTTCGCATACGGCCGGTCGAAGCTCGCCCGCACCTCCGTCCCCTGGTACCACACATTCGGCGTCCCGTCCGTGTATACGGAGTCGTTTCCCGGCCACTTGTTGTACGCCTGCCATGTAATGTCGCTCACCTGAAACAGCAGGTCCGCACGCCGCCGCGTCTTCACCACGAACGTGATGTAGCTCTGCACCCCATAAGCAAGATTCTCCGCCCGCGACAGCTTCGCAAGGTAAACGCCGCTCTCCCAGTCATCCGGCACCGTCAGCGTAACGCTCACCTCCCAGGTACACTCCCGCACCCGCTGCATCCCCATCGCCGGCACCGGCTGCGTCCTCCCCCTGTACCGCCCCATCTGCCCCATGTGCCTGCCCCCCAGCCCCGCCCCCCCCCTCCCCGCCCCACCCCCCCCCATGCCCCCCCCCCCCACCCCGCCATACCCCCCCAGCCGGTAGAAGTCGATCGTGTACTCCCCCTCCGGCTCCATGCTCACCATCAGGTCAATAGACTCCCCCGGGTACACGCTCATCTTCGACGCGTACCCCTGAATCGCCGACGAGGTCAAGTGCCGCACCAGCGGAAACGACGCCAGCGTAACCGGATCGTCAAACCTTACATTCCGCAGTTGCCACTCAAGCGTCCCCGCCCTGCGGCTCTCCTCCACCGTCGGGTTGTCCTTTGCCGGGTTGTCCTTTGCCGGGTTGTCCTTTGCAATATCCATCTCGCCCCCATCTCTGCTAATCTCATATCTGCTATCGTAATGCGTAGTCAGGCCGCAGCCCGGCATCAAGTTATCACAAGCCCTTGCCCATGAGAATCAGCCATTGAACAGCGCGGCTCTACGGCGTATCTTAGGAGCACGGTCGCAAGGTCAATCTGTTGCACGGTCAACAGGCACGGGAGCCACAGGAGCCAGCCATAGGAGCCGGCCACAGGAGGAAAAAACATGGCAGCGAATCAGGAAGGCCGCATACTATCACTCCACATCTGTGTCGGGCACTTCGAGCCGATGAAAGACGCAGAAAGCGTAGAGGTGCTGACCGGCTTCGGCATCAAGGGCGACCGCCACGCCTCCGAGCACCCCGCCCGCAGGCGGCGGCAGGTGCTGCTCATGGACAAGGAGACGCTCGACCACTTCGGCCTTGAGCAGGGGCAGATACGCGAGAACATCACCACCGACGGCATCGACCTCGCATCGCTGCCGAGGGGACAGCAGATCTCGCTCGGCGATGATGTCGTGCTGGAAATCACTGGCGACTGCGAACCCTGCGCCTTCATCGAGGGCATACGCGACGGCTTGCGCGCCGAAATCGAAGGCAAGCGCGGCATGCTCGCCTACGTCACCACCGGCGGCTCCCTGAAAGTCGGCGACGCCGTAAAGCCGGTTTAGCCAACTGCCGCCTACCGTTGTATCCCCTCTCCTAGGGGAGAGGGTTAGAGCCTGCCCCTGCGAAAGCAGGGGGAGAGTGGCGATAACCATTCCAACAGATGAGGTCACATCAGCAAAGGACGAAAAATGCTACTGAAAATGCACCACACCGGATTTGTCGTAAGCGACCTCGATCTCGTTGCGCGCTTCTACGAAGATGTGATCGGGCTGACGCCGCTGCCCAGGCGCGAGCGCGACGGCGGGCCCATCTCGCAGATTCTCGGCTACGATGGCACGCACGTCAAGATAGCCGAGTTCGTCCACGGCGAGTATATGCTGGAACTGATCGAGTATGTCCACCCGCCCGGCTCAGACGCCCACATCAGGGAGCGCAACTCCTTCGGTGCATCCCACATCGCCTTCGTTGTAGAAAACATCGGCGAGGCGTATGAGCGGCTCATCGCCAACGGCGCGCAGAAGCTGAACCCACCCATCGAGATTGCCGAAGGCAAGAAAGGCTGCTACCTGCAGGACCCCGACGGCAACTGGGTTGAACTTCTGGAACTGGGATGAAGATGACGAGCATAGACTGAACGGTAGGGATGGAGTGGCGCGAGACTTATCAACCCCTTGCGGCATGCCAGTCCAGCGAATAAGATTAGTACCACTATGGCAGAACCGAAGTTGGAATTCACCAATCTGAGCAGACTGAACGCAGAAGCTGTTGGCGAGCCGGGCCAGCGCACTTTCCGCATCCTTGCGGACAGCGACAGCAGCAGCGCCGTGCTGTGGCTCGAAAAGGAGCATCTTTACGAGCTTGCACTCGGCATCCAGCAGCTTATCGCCAACCTCCCCGAAAACGCCGGCGCGGACGCCTACATCTCGAATGACCGCGAAGCGCCAGGTCTGACGAGGCTGGAGTTCAAGATCGGCAAGCTGGCGCTCGGTCACGACGGCAACAACGGCATGTTCCTCATAGACGCCTACGACTTCGACGACGCCAACGAGGAAGCCGCCACAATCCGAATCTGGATGGACCGTGAGCAGTTGGAGGGCTTCTCCGACGAGGCACTTCGCGTTTGCGCGTCCGGCAGGCCAATCTGCCCACTCTGCGACAGGCCGATAGACCCTTCCGGCCACGCCTGCCCCCGCGTTAACGGCCATGCCAAAATCGGCATCGAGTAACCGGGCATCGCCTGACCGGCATCGAACAACCGCCTTCCCTCTGAGCGAGACACTTCCACTACCCTGTTCACGGGGTCAGCGAATTAACTGATACGCCTTGCCTTCAAGAAGACGCAGACGCCGAAGCCAACCCCAGCCCCAGCGCCCGGATGCCGTCCCCATCCAGTTGTCCGAGGAGGACGCTATCCCACTGCTGGAATCTGCCGAGGTAATCGGCGGCTACCGTATGCCCTACGGCTCCAACTACACCTTCATGGTTCATCTCGACGCGGGCGATAATAAGTGCATCCGCGCGATCTACAAGCCACGCGACGGCGAGCGCCCGCTCTACGACTACCCCAGCGGCACTCTATACAAGCGCGAACACGCCACTTTTATCCTCAGCCGCGCGCTCGGCTGGCCCAAAGTGCCACACACGTTGGTTCGGGAGGGACCTTACGGCATAGGCTCCATGCAGATGTACATCGACTGCGACCCCGACATCACATACTTCAGTCTGATAGAGGAGAACCCCGACGAGCTAGCCAAGTTCGCCGTCTTCGACCTCGTGGTGAACAACGGCGACAGGAAGGCGGGCCACTGCCTGCAGGATGACGCCGGCGACATCTGGAGCATCGACCACGGCCTTACATTCCACCCGCAGTTCAAACTCCGCACCGTCATGGTGGAGTTCTGGGGCAAAGCCATACCCGACGAGCTTACAGCCGACCTCGAAGAACTGCTCGCGAAACTGCACTCCCCAACCGAAAGCCTTCCCTTCGTCTTAGGCGAGCTGATCGACGCAAGGGAGATGCACGCACTAATGCAGCGGCTCGAAATCGTAGTCAATCAGGGCAAGTTGCCCGTCCTCGACCCGTACCGCAATGTGCCCTGGCCCTGGGTGTAGCCCTAGACTTGCAGCCATAGACTGGTACTGTCAGGCTGCGTGCCGGGAATGAATCAGGCGATATGGCGCAGGTATCGCTCCATCTCGCAGGCGAACCATAGCGACAACGCGCCGCCGCGCTCGTCCCAGCCGAATATCGCGGGCCTATCGAGATATTCACGCGTTCCAGCCATCACACCCGTCCCCGTGCAGACATCCACCAGCCCACCCTCGTCATCGATGCGCTCAGACACGCCCTGCCACGCCAGCCTGAGCGCGTCCGCGTAGGATTCGTCGAGCCAGCCGAGCCGCATGCCGCGCGCCATCGCGTAGCCGACCATGCATGTGACGGTCATCTCCTGGTACGAGCCGGGGAAGTCGATAATCTGCCGCCACATCCCGGACGGCTGCTGGTAGTCGAGCAGTGCCGTGAGGTGCCGCCTGTGCTGTGCCAGCAGCGCATCGCGGTCGGCATGGTCCTCCGGCAGGTATGTCAATGTCTCAGCGTATCCAAGCGCCGCGAAGCCGTTGCCCCTGCCCCAGAACCACGCGGCATTGTCGCAGTGCCAGAACAACCCATTGTCTTGCTGCACAACAGCGTCAAGCAGGAAGCGTGTCTGAATGTCGAGGTAGCTCGTATCCCCCTGTCCCTGCTTATCCCGTCCCAGTTTATTATGAATGGCTTGCGCCCTCCCCAGAATCGCGCCGTTGAAGAACATATCCTCGACGCGGTAGTCCAGGTCAGCCGCGGGCGGTATTCCGCTTGCGTTTATCGGGCGAAAGCGCTCTTCCGCCGCGCGAATCAGCAGGTCGTTATAGTCGGCGTTGCCGGTCGCCTCCGCGAGCTCATCCGCATATACCAGGCCGGCCAGATTAGCCCCGCCACTGTTCTCCCCGAACACATCAACTATTGAACTGACGGCATAGCCCCTGACCATGCGCTCGATGTCCGCAATAGGGCTTTCACCGTCCGGGTCAAGCTCGTAAAGCCGCAGCCTGCCGCTCAGAGCAACGCCTTGCGTGTAAATCACCGGGTTCAGCACATGCCCGTATGCAGACGCCAGAATTCGCGCCGCCTCAATCGGAGTGCGTCGGCGGCGCCTGTCCAGCACGCGCCGCGCCGGTGATGACAGCAACACCGACTCTTGCGCGAGGATGCGCCACAGCTTGCCCACTTCCGCTTCGACCGAATCCGTTGGGCAGGTCAATATGAGCGCGGGTATGGGTGCGAGATTGTTCGGACTGCCTTGCGAAAGCGCGCTGACCAGAGAACTGTCAGCCGTGATGGGATAGGCGTTCAGCGCGTTGGCGATTCGCTCGATGGGGCCCGCATACTCCCAGCGGACGCTGTATGCCTCGCGCACTTCCAGCACCACATCCGGCGCATTGAAACCAATCCAACGCCACAGGTAGCGAGCCTCCGGATCGTTCAGGTCGTAATAGTAGTTGTCCTCAGGTGGATACCCTTCCGCGGGATTGCCGCCGGCGCCATTGCTCGAAAGTGTTCCCTGTGCAAGTCCGTCGGGGTTCGCGCAGGGTATAGCGCTCAGTGCAACATCGCGCTGAATCGCCTCGCCACCGCTCAGATAGGAGTCTAGGACGCGAAAGCCGTTCTCAGCCCCCTCGCTCCTGCCAGTCAGTCCGCTCAGCAGAAGGACACGAGTGCGGTCGGTCTCCGGAACATAGGCGTCGGGATGAAGCAGCGCCGCAATCTGTGTCTCAGACCGCGTTACACCGCAGGCGTCAAGCGTCCAAAGTTCCGCGTGCTCGCTCGCAAGGGCTTCGATTCTCTCGGCATAGGTCATCCTGCTTCTCCCTTAAATCAAACATGTTTGGACACAGGATACACAGGATCAGAAGGTGTCCGGCTCTTCTATCCATTCTGGTCATCCACTCTAATGTCCCCCAGCGCAGGCAGGCGGTTGATTAGCGAGGCAAGATAGCCAGCGCCGAAGCCGTTGTCAATATTCACGACGCCGATGCCTGTGGCGCAACTGTTGAGCATCGCAAGCAGCGCGGCAAGCCCGTCGAAACTTGCACCGTAGCCCACGCTCGTCGGAACGGCTATGACGGGCACCTGTACGAGTCCGCCGACCACGGACGGAAGCGCGCCCTCCATACCGGCCACCGCAACGACTACCCTCGCGCGCTGCAATGACGGCATCTGCGCCAGCAGGCGGTGAAGACCCGCCACGCCCACATCGAATACACGCTCCACCTCGCACCCCATAATCTCGGCGGTGACAACCGCTTCACTCGCAACCGGCAGGTCGGCAGTACCGGCGCACACCACAAGCACGCCCGGCGTCTGCTTGCGCTCGGACTCCGGACGGTCGTCCACGACTATGCACCGCGCCATCTCTTCATAGCATGCCCGGGGAATCCTTTCGTAAACGGCATCGAAAGCCTCTTCGGATGCGCGGGTTACGAGCAGGCGGTCGGAACGTCTCAGCAGAGCTTCGGAGATGGAAGCGATATGCTCAGGCGTCTTGCCCTGTCCAAATATGACCTCGGGAAATCCCTTGCGAAGGGCACGGTGGTGGTCAACTTTGGCGAATTCCAGGTCCTCGAAAGGCAAGTCTATCAGGCGCGAGATGACATCATCCTCGCTGATGCCATTCTCCTTGAAGTCTTGTAGCATGGCGCGCAGGCGCGTCTCGTCGATGGCCGTCCTCCGGCTGAAGTTCGTCCTCTGGCATTCCCTTCGACAATCTCAGGGCAGCCCCAAGAGCGAACTGATGGTACGCAGCAGTATGCCAGAGAATTATAATGCGCGTGCTGACATTGCGTAAAGTTTAGGTGTTGGCGCAGGTTCTACGCTTCAGTTGACCACTCGACTTCCACCCACAACTCTTCCACGCCTCTCAGCACGACCTGCTCCCTGTACACCGGCTCGGATACCAGTGTGATGGACGAGAATCGGTCTAGTAGAGCGGAGAATGCTGCGCGAGCCTCCAGCATCGCGAGTGGCGCTCCAAGGCAGTGATGGATGCCCCGTCCAAAGGCTATGTGACTCTTCTCTTCGCGCCCTATGTCGAGCTTATCCGGCTCGGGAAACGCGGAAGGGTCACGATTGGCTGCTCCGATGGCGCATAGGACCCGCTGCCCGGCGGTGATGCGCTGTCCCGCGACCTCCACGTCATTATGCACCAGGCGACCGTCAAGTTGAACAGGGCTGTCATATCGCAGCAGTTCGTTTATAGCAGGATCCATCATCTCCGGGTTGTCTCTAAGCCTTTGAAGCTGCTCAGGATGCTTCAGCAGCGCCCGCATACCATTGCCGATCAGATTGCGCGTAGTCTCATTGCCCGCTACGAGCAGCAGAATGAGAGTGCCGAGCAGTTCTTCGTGCGTAAGCTTGTCGCCTTCATCTTCCGCAAGGAGCAGGGCAGTAATCATGTCATCTTGGGGCTGCCGCCGCCGCGCTTCGATAATCCCCTCGAAATACTCGTAGAGTCGCTCGGAGGCGTGGTCCACGCGGCGAATCTGCTCGTCACTCAGCGTAGGCTCGATTGTGAGTGAGACGTCGTTTGACCAGTCCTTGAACCTGTCCATGTCTCCCGCCGGAACGCCCAGCATCTCGGCGATTACGGTCACGGGCATAGGATAGGCAAATTTCTCGATCAGGTCGAATCTGTCCCTGCCTTCGAGGTCATTCAGCAGTTCATCGACTATATGATCCACCCTGGGATGAAGCTCCCTCACCGCTCGCGGAGTGAACGCCTTCGAGACAAGCGACCTCAGTCGGGTATGATCGGGCGGGTCGTGGTGCAGCATACTTCGGTATTCGTCCTCCAGTCCGTCATCCTTGGAGAACCTCCGGTGGTCTCGCAACACCAAATCCACATCTTCGTACCGTGTCAGCACCCACCCGTTTATCAGCCGCATTCGGTGTACTGGGTCTCTGGCTCGCAACCGGTCGTAAGTATCGTAAGGGTCACTCAGGATGCTGGCAGCCGTGGGGTCGTAGCTCACACCGGATTCCAGGCGCTCCCACGCGAGCAACGCGGGAGCCAGCACGGGCTTGAGCGCCCTTCTCACGGTTCTGGGGACTATTGCCATGCCGGAAATCTCCACCTGCAGCGTTCATCTCCAGTATAGCACCCGCTCGGAAATGGCTTGCAGGACGCCGGAACAAATTGACACTCTGTTTGAGCCGATGCTACGATGAACGCAACCCTGGACATTGCTATGGGAGGGGCGCTTTGGCTGAAGAATACGCGGTAAACTGGACTGCGGTGCTCATTGTGGCTGGCATAGGCGCGGCTGCGGTCATGGGCATGTTCATCGCCTCGTACCTCATCGCCCCTAAGCGTCCGTCGGCCCTGAAGGACATCCCCTACGAGTGCGGCATCGAGCCCGCGCCCTTCCGCTGGTCGCAGATTCAGATTCGCTACTATGTGTTCGCGATCCTGTTCCTGATATTCGACGTGGAAGCGGTGTTCCTCTTTCCCTGGGCCATCATATTCCTCGACACCATCCCCGCTGTCTTCTACGAGATGCTGATCTTCATTGCAATCCTTTTCTTTGGCGTGATATATGGCTGGCGGAAGGGAGTGCTGCATTGGAGATGAACCCACAGGATGGAATGAGGCCGCTCGGCATTGGATACGAACCCGGCAGAGGCAACTCGCCCGCCGACAGCGTGCTGCACCGCGCTCTACCGAATGCCGTAGTCGCGAAGTCGGACGAGCTTTTTGCATTGGCGCGCAAGTCCTCGCTGTGGACATTGTCTTTCGGCCTTGCCTGCTGCGCCATCGAGATGATCAGCGCGCACATGTCCCACCACGACCTTGACCGCTTCGGAATCGTGACATGGCCCTCGCCTCGGCAGGCGGACGTAATGATAGTCGCGGGCACGGTCGTCAAGAAGATGGCGGACCCGATCAAGTTGCTGTACGAGCAGATGCCCGATCCCAAGTGGGTCGTGGCAATGGGCAGTTGCGCGACCAATGGCGGACCGTACTACCGCTCGTACTCGGTCGTGATGGGTGTTGACCACCTGATTCCGGTCGATGTGTATGTGCCCGGCTGTCCGCCCCGTCCGGAGGCGCTGATGTACGGCTTGATGCAGCTGCAGGAGAAGATCCAGCAGGATGCGAAGCAGCGAGAGTAGCTGTCAGGTCGCCTACCACTTCTAAGATCCTTCCTATCTTGACCGTCCTGTTAGCCCCTACGGTGAGCCGAGATGACAACGCCATCCGATCGCCCACAACGTCCCCGTCGCCAGCGGCGCGAGCCGGTTATACCAACCGCACCGGTAGCTCTCGACGAGCGCGGCGTGGCACTCTCCACGATACTCAGCGATGTATTCGCCGATTTCGATATGGAGGTCGGCGCAGCCGTTGACGAAGTTACGCTGACGGTACAGCCCGGCGACGTCCCAGCAGTGTGCCGCATCGCCCGACAGCATCCCGACATAGACTGCGGCTATCTTCGCTGCCTGTCAGTCGTGGACTACGTGGAGCGGCTGGAGGTGAACTACCACCTGTTCTCGCTGGAGAAGCGGCACAAGTTCGTGGTCAAGACGAACGTGTCGCCGGACGAGCCGACCGTGCCTTCGATCGTGTCTGTATGGCGCGGTGCAGACTGGTTCGAGCGCGAGGCGCACGACCTGTTCGGCGTGGAATTCGAGGGGCATCCCGGCCTATTGCCGCTGCTGCTGTACGACGGCTTCGAGGGCTTCCCGGGCCGCAAAAGCTTCCCCTTCCACGACTACGATGAGTGGTAGAATGGGTAATACTGACATCGATAAATAGGATTTTCAGGATAGTGGAGAGAGGGCATTGCGTGATGGTTGACCAGAAGCAGAAGAGCTACACGATCACGACACCCATGGGGCATGAAATGACAGTCATCCACATGTCCAAAGAAGATGTCGAGCGCGAGCTTGCGCGCTTCGAGGCGAAGTACGGCATGTCGTCGGTAGAGTTTCTCGCCAAAGGAAGGCGCGGCGAGCTTGAATGCTCAGACGACTTCTTTGAGTGGGAAGGACACTGCGAACATCTGGCTGTTGGATACGGAGTCAAGGAATTGGAAGTCGTCCACAGTCATCCCCCAACGGAACTAAAATTCGAGTAGAGCGCAGTGCAGGACCCGCTGATAGCCAACTACGCGAACCGAGTGGTCGACGCGCTTTCGACCGCTGGCAGCACCGCCATTAAAGCATTCTCGATAAGGCCGGTAAACTCAACTCTTGCAAGAATGCGCGCAATTGTCAGATTCCACGACGGCAGTAGCCTGTCAATGCGAATGCGAGTAGATTTTTCTCAAGGCTTCCCAGCGGTGAGTGATTATTCGTTTCACTACATGACCAGCGCAGACGTTACCATATTCCGATACGACAACAGCGATTATCATCCGGGTGGAGAGTACGCACCTCACCACAAGCACATAGGCGCGGACGAGCGCTTGATTGACTGTCCGCAGCCAGCTGTTCGGCAGATACGGGGCGAGATTGCGGCACATCTGAACAGGAAGATCTGCAAATGACAAAGGTAATATACAAAGCTGAAATTTCTTGCAGAGGGCGACTGCTTCGTCGGCTATTGCCGCGAGTTGGATGTGTCGAGCTTCGGAGACACCCCTGAAGACGCAAGAGCATCACTTCAAGAGGCAATTGAGGCGTTCTTCGAGGGGTGCGAGTATATGGAAACACTTGATGATGTGCTAGTGGAATCGGGCTTCGTTAAGTCTGGCGACACGTGGAAGTTGCGAGAACGTGTTACGGAAGAGAGAGTTGCGATCGTAGGTTGAGTTCATCGCCAAGACGGCTCATACCTATTCCATATCGGACGCTGATACGAGTATTTGAGCTGGATGGTTTCCAGGTCGTAAGGCGAAGGGGAGACCACATCATATTGACATAGCCGGGCATAAACCGACCCGTAGTCATCAAAAGCAGCCCGCGCTTGGTTGCCGTAACCCACATTCGCACCAACATGCGTACGGCAGGGATGAGCAGAGAGCGTTATTTCCAGTTGCTAGAGCGGATTCGATAGCGAAAGATCGTCCATACACAGATACAGACCTGGAGCCTCCCCACAACCCATACATCAAGATTAAACAAACGCAATGCAAGTACAGCAATACCCAACCGAACAAGCCGACGCCCTCGACCTGATGGTCAACATGGGGCCGCAGCACCCCAGCACGCACGGAGTCTTCCGCGTGGTCATCTGGGTTGACGGCGAGCGCATCGTCCGCGCCGAGCCGCACATCGGCTACCTGCACCGCGGCTCCGAGAAGCTGTGCGAGGGCGAGCTCTACAGCCAGGTCATCACGCTGTTCGACCGCCTCGACTACGTGGGCAACCTGAACTGTGAACTCGCATTCGTCCTTGCCGCTGAGAAGCTCATGGGCATTGAAGTTCCGGAGCGCGCCGAGTACATCCGCGTCATACTATCGGAGCTTAACCGCATCGCCAGCCACATGCTCTTCTACGGCGTCTATGGTCTGGATGTGGGCGCAATGACGCCGGTGCTGTACGGCTTCCGCGAGCGCGAGCGTATTCAAGAACTGTTCGAGAGCGTTACCGGCGCGCGCATGATGCACAACTATTTTCGTATAGGTGGCGTGAAGGACGATCTACCCGCAGACTTCCCCATACGCATGAATCGCCTGATGGAGCAGCTGAATCAGGGCATAGCCGAGTGCGACGAACTGCTGTCGCAAAACGAAATGTTCCTTGCGCGCACGAAAGGCATCGGCGCAGTCAGCGCAGAGGACGCCCTCGAGTTTGGCATCACCGGCCCGGCACTGCGGGCGAGTGGCGTGGCAGAGGATGTCCGCATATCCGAGCCGTACTCCATCTACGACCGCTTCGACTTCGGCATTCCGGTGGGCACCTACGGCGACTGCTGGGATAGGTACTATGTGCGCATGGAGGAGATGCGGCAGTCCATGCGCATCATCGAGCAGGCGATGGCGCAGATGGAGGACGGGCCGATAACGGCAAACGTGCGGCGCATTGCCCGCCCTCCGAAGGGCGAAGTCTACGTACGCACCGAATCGCCGCGCGGCGACTTCGCAGTCTTCCTAGTCAGCGACGGCACCGACAAGCCCTACCGCGTGAAAGTACGTGCGCCCTCCTTCGCCAACCTTCAGGCGTTCAAGCACATGCTCCGCGACGCCTACGTCGCCGACGCCGTGGTCATCCTCGGCTCCATAGACATCATCCTGGGCGAAGTGGACAGGTAGGTCTGCGTCTATCAGTTCGTCAGCATGTCGATATGCCAGTGGCTTAGAGATACACCAACTGGAATTTAACCTCCGTGTAACTGAATCTCGGGCCTAATAGGTTAGAATTAAAGCTGACGACGAACTAACTGAATCTCCGAAACACTGGCCAAACACAATGACACTCACACAAGCCATATACATCGTCCTCGGCGCCGCAGCACTCTTCGTCTTCCTGTCGGTGATGGTGCTCGTGCTCACGTGGCTTGAGCGTAAGGCGCTCGCCCGCATACAGATGCGCATGGGTCCGATGCGCGTAGGCTTCCACGGCGCCCTTCAGCCCATTGCCGACGCGATTAAGCTGGTCTCTAAAGAAGACATCCTGCCGTCGTGGGCGGACCGGCGCGTGTACTGGCTCGCACCGCTCGCGGTGTTCATACCGGCGTTCCTGCTATGGGTCACCATCCCCGTTGCGAGGGACCTCGTGCTCGCCAACCTCGACCTGGGCCTGTTCTACATCGTCGCCATATCGGTGCTGTCGGTGATGGGCCTCGTAATGGCCGGGTGGAGTTCGGCGAACAAGTACGCGATGCTTGGCGGCCTGCGCGCTGCCGGACAGCTCGTCAGCTACGAGATACCGTTCATCATGGCTATCATCGCCGTTGCAATGCTGGCGCAGACGCTCAACCTGCGGAATATCGTCGACGCGCAGTCCACTTTCGCTTTCATACTGATATTGCCGTTGAGCCTGTTCCTGTTCCTCACGGCGGGACTTGCCGAGCTAGGACGCACGCCCTTTGACATCCACCACGCCGAATCCGAGGTCGTGGGCGGCCCGTTCGTGGAGTACAGCGGCGCGCACTGGGCGGTCTTCTTCCTTGCAGAGTACATCAACACCTTCACGATTGCGGCACTGACGGCGCTGCTGTTCCTCGGCGGTTGGGGCTGGCCCACGATGCCGTTCGAAGGACTGCTGCACTCCGCGCTCTCCATACTCTGGTTCACGCTCAAGACCTATGCGGTCATCCTCGTTATCTTCTGGATTCGCGGCACATACCCCCGCCTGCGAATAGACCAGCTCATGGCGTTCGGCTGGAAGCTACTCGTGCCGCTGTCGTTCATCAACATCGTTCTCGTAGGTGTTGTGCTGTTCTACGGCTGGCCCCTGTGGGTGCTGACTTTGCTCTCTGTGATAACATTAGCCATAACCTTCTACATAATCGTCAGGAACGCGGGCACGCGAATGGAGCGCAACACGGTTTCGGTGTATAGCGCGGCGAGCCTGCGAAGGTAGAAAATACTCATCACTTACCAGTCTCAGTGAGCGGAACGATGGTAGGCTTTCTCGAAGGACTGAAAATCACGCTCAAGACGGCAGGCCGCAAGCCCGTCACCGCGCAGTACCCCGAGCCTGACAAGCGGCTTGAGGTGCAGGACCGCTACATGGGCTTTCCGGCGCTGACCTGGGACGGCGACGTCGATGAGCCATACTGCACCGGCTGCATGGTCTGCATTCGCAACTGCCCGACGCAGTGCATGAGCGCGCAGATGAAGGACAACCCCCTGCACGCCGAGGGCAAGAGCCGCCGCCGCAAGATTATCGACGAATTCGAGATTAACCTCGGGCGCTGCATCCTCTGCGGCATCTGCGTGGACGTCTGCAATTTCGACGCCATCGAGATGAGCCACGAGCACGAGCTGAGCAAGTACGAGCGCAACGGCAACCGCGTTGACCTGCCGGAGCTGCTGGACATGGGCATGCGCTACCAGAAATCTACTGCATGGCAGCCCAGGCAGCCCGAGAAGAACAGCGGTGTCCCGCCTCCGCCGAAGGAACCGGCTAAGAAGGCAGACCCTATTGAGTTGGCGGAAGTCCCCAGGGAGGCCGTTGAGCATCGAAAGGCAGTGATGCGCGCAAGAGCCGCAGAGCAAGCCGCATCTAAGGACGCTGAGCAGCCGGACAGCCCAACACAGCCAGGACAAACGCAAACTTGATTACCCCGTCACTGGTGCTGTTCTATGTGACCGGAGCGCTCACACTTGGGGGCGCTCTAGTCGTGGTCATGAGCCGCAACATTGTCTATGCGGCTTTCGGCCTGCTCGCCTCCATGGTCGGTGTAGCCGGACTTTTCCTGCTCGCGCTCGCAGAGTTTCTCGCACTGGCGCAGCTCCTCATCTACGGCGGCGCTGTCGTCATCGTCATCCTGTTCGCACTAATGCTGACGCGCATCGAGGACTTCGAAAACCTATCGGACCATCCACAGTGGCCCGTTGCCGCGATAGTCGCGATAGCGGTGTTCGGCGTGATTGCGGCGACAATCGTGGGAACAGCCACACCCGAGTCCGAGCGCGTCAGCCTGAGCTTCACTGCGCTCGGCAGCAGCCTGTTCGTCGAGTGGGCAGTAGCCTTCGAGGTGGCGTCGCTGGTGCTTCTGGTCGCGCTCATCGGAGCGGTCGTGATGGTCCGAACATCGGGCGGCCGCGACTAACACGCGAATACAGTTCCTTCCCCCTCAATGGGGTAAGGTTAGGATGGGAGTGTAATGCTGGAACTGGCGCACTTTCAGGTTATAAGCGCAGCGCTGTTCGCCATCGGCATATATGGCGTGCTGGCGCGGCGCAGCGCCGTGCTCATCCTCATGTCCATCGAACTGATGCTGAACGCAGTCAACGTGAACCTGATCGGCTTCGCAGCGTTTGGCGACTTCACCGAAGGACAGCGAGCCTTGGGTCAGGTCCTCATCATATTCGTCATCACCATAGCCGCCGCCGAACTCGCACTTGCCATAGCCATCATCCTGCGCCTCTACCGCAACCGTTCGTCCGTAAATGTGGACGAGATAAACCTGATGAAGTGGTAGGAGCTTGCTAATTGCATCTCGCATGGCTCATACCCGCCCTTAGCGCCGCGGCGTTCGTAATCGTCGCGCTCGCCGGTCGCTGGCTGCCCGGACGCGGCGCGGTCGTCTCCATACTGGCGATGGCGGCGGGCTTCGCGCTCTGGTTGGTGGCACTCACGGATATGCTCGGCAGCGGCGTGTCCGTCGTCTCTTACGGCGTGGAATGGCTGACGGCGGGCGGAACTAGCATCGGCTGGGGCGTGCACATCGACCGCCTCACTATCGTGATGCTGGGTCTGGTCACATTCGTAGCGCTGCTGGTGCAGGTCTATTCGCTGGAGTACATGCGCGGCGACTCACGCTTCGGCTGGTACTTCGCGGTTCATTCGCTGTTCGGCGCTGCGATGCTCGCCCTAGTGTTGGCGGATAACCTGCTGTTCCTCTACATCGCTTGGGAGCTAGTCGGGCTTGGCTCGTACCTGCTCATCGGCCACTGGTGGGAACGGCGCTCGGCGGCAGAGGCTGCGAAGAAAGCATTCATCACCACGCGCATAGGCGATGTGGGGCTGCTCATAGGCATCATCCTGCTGTTCCGCGCCACCGGTACCTTCGACATCAGCGACATCATCGAAATGGCGCAGGCTGGTGCAATCGGTCAGGGCACGCTCACGGCGTCCGCGCTGCTGCTGTTCATGGGAGCGATGGGCAAGTCGGCGCAGTTCCCGTTCCATGTGTGGCTGCCCGACGCAATGGAGGGTCCCACCCCCGTCAGCGCGCTCATACACGCCGCCACGATGGTCGCCGCGGGCGTGTATCTCGTAGCGCGCATGCTGCCGCTGTTCGAGCTTGCGCCCGTCGTGATGCTCGTCGTAACTGTCATCGGACTGATAACCTTCCTGTACGCTGGCACCCTCGCCTTGGTGATGACCGACATCAAGCGCGCGCTGGCGTACTCCACCATAAGTCACCTCGGTCTGATGATGCTATCGCTCGGCGCGTTCGGACTCGCCGCAGCCATCTTCCACCTCGTCGCGCACGGCGTATCGAAGGCGATGCTCTTCCTGGGCGCGGGCAGCGTGATGCACGGTATGCACGAGGAGACCGACATGCGGCGGATGGGAGGCTTGCGGCGCACCATGCCGCTGACTGCGCTGACATTCGTCATAGGAGCGGCTGCGCTCGCCGGCATCGCACCCCTTAGCGGCTTCTTCAGCAAGGACGAAGTATTGGTGGCAGTGCTGGAGCATCGCAATCCCGCATTCCTCGCTCTCACTCTCGCGGGCGTCGTTCTCAGCGCACTCTACATGGCGCGCATGGTCTGGCTCACCTTCCTTCGCAGCCCGCGCAGCACAGATGCCGAGCACGCGCACGAATCTCCCGCGCTCATGACGGTGCCGTTACTGCTGCTTGCGGTTTTCGCCCTGACGCTGGGAGCAGTGGCAATCAACTGGGGCGCCGCGTACCACGGATTCGCATACTGGATGACGGAAGGGCACGAGAAGTTCCACATCGTGCCGTGGCTCACGGTCGTCTCGCTCGCCCTTGCGCTAGGAGGCATAGCGGCCGGCTGGCACATCTACGGCAGAACGATGTCAACCAGACGCGGTCCTGGGATGGTGAGCTACTCCGACGAAATGCGGCACAGCCGCATAGCGCGCCGCTTCCCCACGATACACCGCATCCTGCTCAACAAATACTACATGGACGACTTGTACCAGTGGATAATAGACCGCATTGCGCTGGCGTTCAGCCGCTTCATCGCCCTGTTCGACCGCGCGGTTGTGAACGACTACGGTGTTGACGGCGCGGGGCTCTCTATGAAGCTGGCCGGCTGGTGGCTGCGCCTCACACAGACCGGACGCCTGTACAACTACGGCGCTGCAATGGCGGCGGGAGCGGTGGTTCTAGTGCTGGCGTGGTGGATATTACTGGACTGATCAGGCTCTTCAATTGAATATGCAGGAGGCAAAACAGTGGCTGACTACATCATGATTGTGCAACTGGACATTCCCAGTGATCTGGAGGACGACTTCAACCGAGCCTACGACGATGAGCACGTGCCCAACCTGCTGAACGTCTCCGGCGTTCATGGCTGCGACAGGTACAAGCTGGAGGATTCGACGGACGAGAACATGGCGCGGTATGCTGCCGTCTATCACTTGGACTCGCCCGACATTCCGGATAGCGCCGAGTGGCGGGAGTGGGCTGACAAAGAGGGCGAATGGGTATCCAAGATTCGCCCCAACTACTCCAATCGCACCCGCTCAATCTTCAGGAAAATCAACTGAGGTGGCGGTCTCGCGCGGCACCGGCACTGACACCCAAAATTAGGAGACAAGCGCGATGGCAGATTACATCCTGCTGATACAGATGGATATTCCCGCCGAACTGGAGGACGACTTCAACCATTACTACAACACCCAGCATGTCCCCAACCTGCTGCAGGTCGATGGTGTGCACAGTTGCACGCGATACCGGCTCGAAGCATCCTCGAACGAGGGCATGGCGCGTTACGCAGCGATCTACGAGGTGGACGCGCCGAACATACATGAAACCGAAAAGTGGCGCCAGCAGGCGGACATCGAGTGTGAATGGATGACCAGGATTCGCCCCAACACTTACAACCGCACATTCACGTCGTTCAGGAAGGTCGGCTGAACCTTCACGCTCTGCCTCCCGTCATAGGAAGACACCGCCACTGTGTAGCAGTATCAACATATTCAGGTGTGCAGGCCACGCTCGGAATTAAGTGGGCTAAAAGCGCAGGGACAGAGACTCCAATTGGCGATTAGCCAGTAGCCCAGACCCCGCTCAGCGCAGGTTGTAGGAGTAGTGTTCGTCGCCGGATTCCAGTTCCCACTCTGAGAACCAGCGATTTATGTATGGCAGAATATCCTGCGAAAGACGCGTCGCTCTGACCTCCCTTTGCGTAAGCTCACGCGCTAGAGACTCTTTCAGGCGCGCCGTTACCTCTGCCTTGTCCATCTTCAGGAACTTCTTGCCCCTCAAAAGCACTTCCCCGTCCACCATGACGGTGTCCACATCCAGCCCCTTGCCGCGGTAGATCAGGGCATCAACGATATCGGTGTCCGGGTGCAGGTACGGCTCCTCGATTCGCTCCATGTCTATCAGCACCAGATCGGCGCGCTTGCCCGGCTCAATCGTCCCGACCTCGTCGAAGAATGTTACTCTGGCAGCATTGACAGTAGCGAGCCGGAAGATGTCATGAGACGTAGGATGGGGAGAGGTGATGCCAGGCTCCCGGTGTATCTTCTGCGCCATCCGCATCTCCTGAAGGATGTCGTTGTCATCGTTTAAGCCAGCCTCGTCTATGCCAAGCGCCACATTGACACCACGCTCCAGCAACCTGTTCACAGGCGCGACCCCACTCTTGAGCCTCAAATTGGAACTTGGATTTGTGCAGATTGCGGTTCCGGTATCCGCCAGTATCTCCAGATCGGGCTCGGACAGCCAGACACCATGAGCGCAGGACACCTCCGGGCCCAGCATCCCGATCTCTTCCAGATGTGCCAGCGGTGTCTTATCCCAGTGCCGCGTCCCATACATACGCTGGTAGATGGTCTCCTGCAGATGTATATGGAGGCCGGTGTCCAGACTCCGCGCCAGGTCGCTCATGGCGGTAAGCATCTCGTCCGAACACCAGTGAACATTGTGAGGGCTCACGAATATGTTCGTTTTCTGTGCGCTTCTTTGAGCGTGCAGTTCGGCGGTGGAAGCCAGGTACTCTTCAAGGGTGATGGGTCTGCTGTCGAGACGCTCGCGGGTCCGGTCTGCGAGCTGCGAGGGCAGCGTTGACAGGAACTTATCGTCGTCGTCATAGACAAGCTGGTTCTGGTCGCGTGTGGACATCGAAAAGGCGACCCTCATTCCGCTGTCCTCGTAAGCGTCCACAATCCGGGACGCCCCTTCAAATAGACTCATTTCCGGGGGCAGTCTGGCAGCCATGTGGTTGTGCTGGACGGTCGTAATGCCTGACTCGATCATCTGGATGGCGCACCAGAGTGTATCCAGGTATGGGTCAACCTCTCTAAGCGCCCAGCGAGCGATTATCCATGTTTCCAGGGGCATATCCAGCGACCCTAGCTGGAACGGCGTTAGCCCGACATGGTGGTGGGCGTTTATCAGTCCGGGTATGACGACATAGCGCGACGAGCCTATCACTTCATCCGGTTGATATCGGGTGAGCAGGTCGTCGTAATTGCCCACTTCGATTATCGCGCCATCCCGGACCACGACGGCTCCGTCATCAACCACTTCAGCCGAATCCGGACCGGTGATCCTGCATACAACCTGCTTTCCTCTGACAATGATGGTTGCCATATCTACCTCGCTGAAAGGATTACAGCCCGGGGCGGACCGAAATGAAGTGCGCCGTCCCCTGTTGCGAGTAGTGTATAAGAAGAAGAGCGTTTTGCCACCTGTGTCGTGCCGATTGTCGTGCCGATGGCCTAAGCCGACAGGACTATATACAATCGTCCTGCTCTTTAATACGATGTGTCCCGGATAGACACCTGACAGCCACGCTATGGAGGATCGCATGTCCTGGAGAAAGCTCGCGGGCAGCCCATTTGAAACCTACAAGAAAGACGCGGTCGCCTCCAACGGGATGGTCGCCACAAACCATCCGCTGGGTTCGGCGGCAGGGCTGGAGATGCTGGCGATGGGCGGCAACGCGATGGACGCCGCGGTTGCTTCCGTCTTCGCACTCAGCGTCGTTGAGCCGATGATGGTTGGCATATTCGGCGCAGGATTCATCAACTACTACGACGCTTCGAGCGACGAGTTCGTGAACATCGACAACTACTCGGTCGCTCCCGCAGCGGCAACGCCGGATATGTACAAGACCGTCTCCGACACCTGGCCCGACTACATGGAGACGGCAGACCGCGAGAACGATGTCGGCTACAAGGCGGTGGGAGTGCCGGGCGCGCTGATGGGATGGTGCTACGCGGTGGAGAAGTACGGCAAGCTGGGCATCGATACCATCGTGCAGCCCGCGATACGATACGCCGAGCGCGGCTTCCCGGTCAGCCGTTACCTCGCGGACATCATCCGTCTCAACCAGGAAGACCTGGCGATGTTTCCCGCAAGCGCGGAGGTCTTCCTGCCGGGTGGCAAGCCGCCGTCAGTCGGCCAGACCATAGTCAGAGCCGACTACGCCCGCACCCTGAAGGCAGTCGCCGCTGAAGGACCGGACGCGCTCTACAAGGGACACATCGGCGAGATGGTCGTCGCGGATATGTCAGCCAACGACGGCATCATCACTGAAGACGACTTCGAAAACTATCGCATACATCGCAGGGAGCCGGTGCGGGGCACTTACAGAGGATACGACATCGTATCCGTCGCACCCACCAGTTCGGGCGGCACGGCGATTGTCGAGATTCTGAACATCCTGGAGGGCTTCGACCTGCCCTCTCTCGGATTCGGCACGGCTGAAGGGTCGCATCTGCTGGCAGAGGCAATGAAGATCGCCTTCGCGGACCGCTTCGAGTACCTGGGCGACCCGGCTTTCGTCGAAGTTCCGGTCGGCCCACTTACGGACAAGGGCTATGCTGCCGCGCGCAGGCGTGAGATCGACACGGCAAAGGCACGCGAGTACACATACGGGAATCCATCGCTCTATGTCGGTGAGGGCGCGGACACGACTCATCTGACGACCGCCGACTCGGACGGCAACGTTGTGTCCACGACACAGACGATCCACGCTGTATTCGGCTCAAAGGTGACAACACCCGGCACCGGCATGCTCCTGAACAACACCATGAACATCTTCGACCCACATCCGGGCAACGCGAACTCCATCGCGCCCGGCAAGCGAATGGTGAGCAGCATGTCCCCAACCATCGTGATGAAGGACGGCAAGCCGTTCATGGCGCTTGGGACGCCGGGCGCGACACGCATATTCCCCTCGGTATTGCAGGCAATCGTGAATGTCATCGACCACGGCATGTCCCTGCAGGAGGCAGTAGAGGCGCCACGGATATGGACGCAGGGACAGGAGCTTGAGGTGGAGCCGGGCATATCCGACGGAGTACGGCAGACTCTGAAGTCAATGGGGCATAAGGTGCAGGTCGCGCCGAGGGTCGCCGGTGGAATGAACGGCGTAATGTTCGATCACGCGAACGGCGTAATTCGAGGCGCTGCCTGCTTCCGCGCGGACGGCGTTCCGGCGGGCTTCAGCGGCGACGCGGCAAGGCCGTCCGACGATCCACTGTACAGGTTCTAGCCATGAGCGAGCAGTGCTGGGGCGAGGTCCGACTATAACAGACAGACATAGGGCGTTATCACATGAACAAGATTCGCCCAATCGCCCCCAACCACCCGTTCAACATTCTTCAAGCGAGTCAGACCGCCCTTCCCGACTCGCCACCCTGCATAAGGAGAAGCCGCCTATGTGTAGAAGCATCAACATGCTTCGGTATCAATTGCGGCAAACCACCAAAATAGAACAACTGCCTAACTCAGGTTCATGTGCTCCTCCATCTTTACATGGAGGAGCCGCTTGGTTTTAAGGGTCGTTCATCTTGGGTGGTTTTAGTTAAAGGGGTGGGGCAGCTACATGAGCACCATCATCAATAACTTATCGTTGATCGTGAATCTGATGATCGGGTTCGCGGGGTTGGTGTGCGTAATATTCATCGTGATTGGTGGATATCGTATCGCGTCAAGCTCGAACGACCCGCAGGCATACGACGGTGGCAAGACCACATTGAAGAACGCCCTCATTGGAACCGTCATCGTGCTATTCGCGGTGCCTGCAGGTAACTTCTTCGTCAGCCAGGTGACGTCCGGCACCGGAAGTGAAGCACCGCAGCTTGTAGCCCAGCGAAGCGTCGGCGAGCTTGAGGCACCGACTATAACGAACGTTGTGGCGCCCCAGCCTGGTGGGCGACGCACTTGGCCCTTGATTATTGTCAATTTCTCTGGGCCTGTGAAAGTTTATCAGGCTCAAGGCGTGAAAATAGCCACCAGCAATATAGGAGCGCTGGATCTGTATACGGGGTGTACTTTCAACCGCAACGGCAGAGTCAACGCCCGTGGGTCAAAGGCTAGTGGTGAGCTATCTGAAAGTATCACCCTTTGCTTCAGCAATGACACTGGGCCCAAACCTCAAACCCGAGCGACTCAGTTTATCTTCGGTAGGGGATCGTCAATCCAGGACGTTGACGGCAACTCCGCAGTGACGGCGTTTGCCGCCATTGCGCTACGCTAATGAACACGTTGTTACCGGTGAGAAGGGAGGCACTGATGCGCTTCGGTCCTGTGCGCTCGTATATCCTGGGCGTGGTAGTCGTTGTCTTGGGTCTCATCGGGTTTGCTGTAATGCCCTGGTTCATGGCGCTGTTCATAACTATCGGCGGTCTGTTGCTCTGTGCGACCGCCTTCTGGATGGCGTCACCTAACAGGGGAGGAGCGAGGACGCCAGAAGCCATGGCGTCTCCTGTGCCAGGGGAGCCGCCCTTTGAGGCTAAATACTGCCGTCAACATGGATGGACGGTCTCGGATAAAGATAAAGAGTCCTTCTGTGAAATTTGTGGTGAACGTCTGTACACCACATCTGAAGTTCTGACGCTTGACGAGTCACCACGGGCGCACACGATTGTAGGAACTGTGAAGAAGTGGGCCGGAAAATCTCTCGTCATCGCTGGAGCGGTACTTCTCGCGATAATGGTCCTCGGCGTGATCTCCGTGTTGGAGTGGGGCCGATGAAGGCGGCACTATAAAATAAAGGCGCTGGTACTTACTACTCGACCAACACCGCAGTGACGGCGTTTGCCGCTCTCGCGCTACGCTAATGCACAAAGGAGGGTAAGATGTTGATTGCCGGATTGAAGGGTTGCGCCATGGGTATGTTGATAGGCGCGGTGCTTGGCGCCATCGCATTCTCGGTCTATGGGTTTCTAATCGCTCAGACCTTTCAAACGCCGGCAGGCCCGGCGCTTCTGGTCATCATACAAGGAATTTTCTTTGGGGCAATCGTCTGTGCAGTCATGGGCGTGCCAGTGGGTGCGGTCGCTGGCTGGGCCATTTACTGGGTGCGGTCCCACGAGCCTACCGAAGGCTCGTCTAGCAGGTGAGGTCGGCGCGGTTCCTCCGCCAACGCGGGGATGTGTCTTTGCCACGGGGCCAAGGCTTACTGTCGCCTCGTCCCCCGCCAGCGCGGGGATGCGTTTAGTCCATCCTCTCATCATCTCCATCTTCGCTAGGTTGCCCTGCACGTGTGGGGATCTATCCGTCATTTCAGGTACGAAAACCGCTGACTTTGTGGCTGCCCCGCACTCGCGGGGATGTGTCGTCAGCAACTCGCTGGTTCTACTCTGAGGGATAGGTCGCCCGCACTTGCGGGATAGCCCTAATACCGCCTACCAGTACCAGTTTTTGCAGGTGGTTCCCCCAGACGTGGGATGCGGCGTAGTGATTCCTGACTCGCACAGGACACGGATCGGCTGCCACGCCTTTGCACTGCTACTCGTTTCTATGGGGGCATATTAGGGCTGCCTTGTGAATTATGCCCTGCCATAGAAGACCTTGCGTAACCGTTCCAAAGGCGGTGTGGAGTTTTGGATGCAGTCGAAAAGGTGCGTCATACTACGAATTCAGAAGCTGTGCCTTTATGCCGCCACCAACTCACTCAGCGACAGACCTTCATCACCGGTCCAAATCCATTGTGTCAACTCTAACCCGTTCAACATCCCCTCAACGCTCTTATCCCCTTACCGTCTTGTACCTTATACCTGATCAAGTCAGGCACATGCCTTGCTCCTTCCTATCACCTGCTCCGTGCAGTTGTTCGTCTGTGGCAGACTTCTTATCCGTTTGTATCCGGTCAGACTCCTCCACTTGTTGCTTAACTCCACCACTAACCGCCTCAGCTCCGCATTCCCCCTCACCTTGCGCTCCAT
>MPND01000047.1 GCA_002238855.1 SAR202 cluster bacterium bin90 | reverse complement strand
CGTGCTTGAGATAGCCTCTCGGCGCACGGGGTCTGTGGACACGGGTGAGAAGCGGAGTTACTACGAGGAACTGGGTATAGGTGAGTACTGGCGATTCGACGAGACGGGAGAGTTTCACGGGGCGATGTTAGGTGGAGACTTGCTGGTGGAAGGGGAGTATGTCCCGGTAGAGATAGAGGAGTTGCCTGACGGGGAGTTGCAAGGTTACAGCCCGGCGCTGAACATTTACCTGCGTTGGGAGGACGGTGCATTGGTGTTCCACGACCCTGCCACGGGGGAGCCCATCGCCAGCCTGGAGAGCGAACTGCAGGGGCGCTTTGTAGCCGAGTCCCGCGCCAGAGAGGAAGAGGCGGCTCGCCTGGCTGCTCAAGCCCGCGCCGAAACCGCCGAAGTCCGTGCCGAAGAGGAAGAGGCGGCTCGCCTGGCCGCCGAGGCTCGTATGGCGGAGCTGGAAGAAGAGCTTCGCCGCCTACGAGGCGAATAGGACATTCCGCTACCGGCAGTCTCTCCGACTGTTGCGTCATCCTGCTGAACGGTTCACGCCGCCTGAAAATCCCCCTCACGGCCCGTGCAAGGAAATACCGCAAAAGCTTGCATCTTGACGCTACGCCCGTAGCTGAGCCATCCCCTTAAATTGGACAACCTATCGCTGATATGCAAAGATGTATCGGAGAAAGGCTTGCATCATTCCGAGGCAGTTTAAGCTGCGTTGCCGGATACCCAACCTTCCGACAGTACCTCAGCCTGTTCAAGCACTGTCTGGACCGCCTTCGATTGCTTGTCCGGCGGGTATCCATGTCTTCTCAGGAGACGACGTACCAATCGGCGCAAGTTGGCGCGAGCGCTCTCACGCAGCGTCCAGTCGATAGTCACGTTGTTTCGCACTGTCTCTACCAGCTCGCGAGCAATGCCGCGCAGAGTATCGTCGCCGAGCACCTGAACGGCGCTGTCGTTTGTCTCCAGGGCGTCGTAGAAGGCCAATTCATCATCGGTCAGGCCGAGTTTCTCTCCGCGTTCACTCGCCTGACGTATCTCCCGCGCCATCTCTATGAGTTCCTCGATGACTTGGGCTGCCTCGATGGATCTGTTTTCGTAACGGCGTAGTGTCTGTTCCAGCATCTCGGCGAAGGAACGTGCTTGTACCACGTTCCTTCGTCTGCGGGTGGACAGCTCCCCTCTAATCAATTTCTGGAGCAGCTCTATCGCCACATTACGGTGTGGCATGCCCTGCACTTCGGACAGAAACTCTTCTGATAGCACGGAGATGTCCGGCCTTTTCAGTCCGGCGGCGGCAAATATATCGACGACTTCTTCGGATGCCACGGCACGAGAGACTATCTGCCGGATGGCGTTGTCCAACTCTTCGTCGGAACGAGCTTCCCCCGGTGCCCTTTTGAGAAGCCTCGATTGCACGGCCTGGAAGAACGCCACGTCGTCGCGTATTCTTCGGGTTTCTTCATGGGGGACGGCAAGAGCGAACGCCGCCGACAAGTCCCTGACGGCGGTTACGAAACGGTCCTTACCATCGTCCTGAGCAAGAATATGCTCTTGGGCCGCGAGCAGGAGTTGCATCTGTTTCTGGGCGCCGGCGGTCCAGTCCGTCCAGTCGAACCCATGGAGTATTCCACAGCAGATTTCGTACTTCTCTCGCAGCACGTCAACCGCAGCGTCTTTGTCCAGGGCAGGGCGTCCCTCGCCTTCGCTGGCTGTGTATACGTCTATTGCTTTTCGTAGATCGTCAGCCACTCCCAGGTAGTCCACCACCAGGCCACCGGGCTTGTCCTTGAACACACGGTTGACGCGAGCTATTGCCTGCATCAGTCCGTGTCCCCGCATCGGCTTATCCAGGTACATGGTGTGCAGGCTGGGCGCGTCGAAGCCCGTCAGCCACATATCGCGCACGAGTACGATTTGCAGTTCATCGTCGGCGTTTCGGAAGCGCTTTGCGAGGGTTTCCCGTCGAGATTTGTTGCGGATGTGTTGCTGCCAATCCTGCGGGTCTGACGCCGATCCGGTCATCACGACCTTTATCTTGCCCCTGTCGTCACCTGCATCCTCCCAATCCGGCAGAAGATTCACCAGCTCGCGGTAGAGTTCAACGCAGATACGACGGCTCATACATACAACCATCGCCTTGCCGTCGAGTACCTCGAGACGCTGCCCGAAGTGATCCACGATGTCCTCTGCCACCTGCTTCAGCCGCTTTTCAGAGCCTACAAGGGCCTCTTGCTGCGACCACTTCGTCTTGAACTTCTCCTTGCGCTCGATCTCCTCACTTTCGGTAGCCTCTTCAAAGTCGGCGTCAATGGTGGGTTGTTCGTCTTTGTCCAGTGACAGCTTCGCCAGGCGGCTCTCGTAGTGGATCGGCACGGTCGCCCCATCTTCGACCGAGCGCCTGATGTCGTAGATACTGATGCACTCGCCGAATACGGCCCGCGTGCTGGCGTCCTGCAGTTCGATTGGAGTGCCTGTAAAGCCGACGAAGGAAGCATTGGGCAGGGCGTCTCTCATGTGACGAGCAAAGCCGTCTATGAAGTCGTACTGGCTGCGGTGCGCCTCGTCGGCGATCACAATAATGTTGCTGCGGTCCGATAGAGTTGGGTGAGTATCACCCTTTTCTTCGGGGAAGAACTTCTGGATTGTGGTGAAGACGACACCGCCTGCTGCCACCGAGAGCTTCTGTCTGAGATCCGCTCGGCTGTCGGCCTGCACCGGTTCTTGTCGCAGGAGTTCCTGGCAGCGAGAGAATGTGCCGAAGAGCTGGTCGTCCAGGTCGTTGCGGTCTGTGAGAATCACGACCGTCGGGTTTTGCATCGCCGGTTCACGGGCTATCGCCCCAACGTAGAACACCATCGTCAGACTTTTGCCCGAACCCTGCGTATGCCATATGACTCCAATGCGCCGGTCTCCCAGCGTGCCCCCTGAACGGTGGCCGGCTTCAGGTGGCGCTGGTCCAGCTCGTTCATCCTCACGTTGAAGTTCCGCCGCTCTCAGTGTTTCTTCCACGGCCACGCGCACGGCATGAAACTGGTGATAGCCCGCCATCTTCTTTGCCAGCGCTCCGCCGTCATCTTCAAAAACAATGAAGTCGTGTATGAGTGTCAGGAAGCGGTCGGGAGCGCACGCACCGGATAGCATAACCTGAAGCTCTGGCACGCCTTCATCCTCCAGGTTCTCGCCTGAAATCGTGCGCCAGGGCTTGAACCACTCTTCACCGGCTGTCAGCGTGCCAAGCCGGGCATCAAGGCCGTCCGATACTATCAACGCCTCGTTGAACGAGAACAGCGTTGGAATGTCGGCTTTGTAGGTTTGTAGCTGGGCATACGCGGATTCTATTGTGGCGTTCTCGTCTGTTGGGTTCTTCAATTCGATGATGCCGAGCGGCAAACCGTTGACGAAGAGCACTATGTCGGGTCGGCGTTCTATGCCGTTCTCCGTGACGGTGAATTGGTTGACCGCAAACCAATCGTTGTTGCGATATTCATTGAAGTCAACAGCGGAGACTATATCACCGCGAATCGAACCGTCTGCAGTGCGGTAGTCGACCTGTACGCCTTCAACCAGCATCTTGTGGAAGTTACGGTTACGGGCTTCCAGCGTGGCGCCCTGTGGCAGCATTAGTTTACGGAGCGCGTCGTCTAATGCCGTTGAGGGTAGATTGGGATTCAGGTCTGAGAGGGCATCGAGTAGACGCTGTTCGAGCACTATATGGTCGTAGTCAGACCGTTCGGAGTCGAGGCCATCCGGCCCGATGTCGGGTCCGTATGCTGTTGCCCAGCCGAGGTCTTCGAGCCACTGTAAGGCAGTCTGCTCTACATCGGTTTCAGTGATTGTCGTCAAATTGACTCCTCCATGGCCGCATCCTGAATGTTCTTCAGAGTTTGCCCGTTGACATCCTTCCACTCAATTCGTCCATTCGCACTTCTCCCGAGCAGTACTGACGCCGCATTGGACGGTGAGTTGAAGGCGTAGTCTTGCGTTAGATTTAAGACTTCGCCCTCAGGTACCAAAATGCCATTGGACTTCAGAGTAGACCTCAGTTCCATCAGGTTACGATTTAATTGTGGAACATCGTCGATAACGGCCTTCGATCCCTTCTGTACTATAAATCCACTCGGGTCTTCATATCCTTCCGCTTCTATTCCCTTACCGCTTAGGAACAATTTTCGGCTTGACCGCGGCTCTGAGTTGGGACTCTCTAAAAAAGTTACTCCTAATACCGGGAGGCACAACAGCATGTCAGCCAAAAATAGCTCGGCGTCGACTTTGTCGGCATCAGATAATGAAGGGGAATTAGGAGTGTTTCCGTTATCCAGCTCGCATCGCTTGGCATCGGATACAAGCTTCACTAGGCGGGCCTCAATGTGCTGAACGTGAGCTTTGTTTAGACTCTCATCCTTACTTGTGAACGCGACGCTATGAGTCCAGAATTCCTTGTTCGTTTGGTGGCTTCTTAGTCGCTGTAGTAAGTTATCTCCCTCGCCAATATATGCCCGAGGCATCTGCCCTGATTCGCCTGGCCCCCAGAGGATATACACACCTGTGCGAGTGAGTTCTTCGCGACTCTTGGCATCTTCGTAGATGGAACGGGGGAAAGAAAGCCCGTGACCAATCCAGTTGGACTTCTCAATCACACGCAGCCCCTCTGGTTCACCATTTGGTATGAATATGCGAACCGAGAATCCAAGTTGTTCAGTCATTTTGCATACCTTTCACAGTTTGCGCTCTTAATTCGTACTTAGGCGTAAGGGCTTTCGTGGTCATGCGAGCGCCGGATCTCGTAGCAGCGACTTTCGTTTACCAGTATCACTTTCAATACTGGATCCCCTCAACGGTAATCTGCACTGGAACCCCTTAGCAGTAATCTGCCGAAGCCTGTTTATCGTGGCTTTAACCGAGTTCTGTTCCACCTGACACCAACTTCGGCAGCAGAGCATCACGCAGAGCGGCTAGTGTAGAGGATTCGGTCGAGTTCCAACCTGCTCTTAAGTGGAACTGATGCACAATGCTGCCGAACAGGCTCCAAAGCCCCTTTGGAGGAACGCAAAACTTTATTGAGCGAAGATATGTCACTGGTCGTGCTATAGATGGAACTCCTGTTGAGGAAGTGTTTGCCAGGAGTTGATGCTGGCCTCCCGGTGTCTTAAAGAAATAAAGGACGAATAACGGCGAAATCATCATCGGGTCGCAACGCAGATAGAATTGCCGCTGGGATATAACGTAGCGATCATACTTTGAAGTCTCCGGAATGCAAGCGACTTGCCCAATACCTCCAGCATGGGTGAAAATCAAATCACGCCTCTGCACATTGGCATTTGCAAGTTTCTGCGCGTGGTCCTCGGTGATGAACCGGTACTCATTATCTTCCAGAAGTGTTCCTTTCAGGTGTTGGCCACTGATTATAGGGATGCCTTCATCTACAAAAGTTGAGACTTTTATCGATGATCCAAACGGCCCCATAGCAACCTTTTCAGCAACATCCTCTACTGTCTTCACACTCCATCCCTCAGGAACATCTCCCAACTCAGACGGCGCAAGCTGCTCCGGAAATAGATCATAAAGTTCCGCCGGCAGTCCAGGCAGCGATTCGCCGCGGCACCAGCGCCCTTCCATCTTGGCACGCACAGGAAAGAAGTCCACGAACCACGACTTGAATAAAGTTCGCGCCATCTCCTCCAGCGTGGCGTTCATGCGGCGGTTCAGCTCTATCTTGTCGTCCAGAGTTCCGAGGATATGTGCGATGCGGCGTTGTTCGGGGAGCGGAGGCAGCGGGAACTCGTACCTCGCTACATAGTCCCATTTCGCTCTAGGCATCCGTGTGCCTTCAGCGGCGGATGTAGCGAAGTCAACCACTGCTTGATTAGCAAAGCAGTAAAAGAGAAAGCCTTGATCAATTCCCTCTTTCGCCCGAATTACCCAAATATCCGTTGAACAGATTCCATCGAAAGGCACTCTGATTACTTTGCGAAAATACGGACGCAACTTTCCGAAGAGAATATCCCCGCGCCTGAAGCGTGTTTTTGTGCTGGTTACATCGCTTGCGCCTCCGTGTCCGACAAGCGTGAGACTATCTTCGCCTATATGCTCAAGACCGATATAAGGCACATCGCCTGCGTCGGAAGGAGAGATGTTATCGCGCGCTAATTGGGCACAATCGCCCAGTGTTACTTTGCGCCAATCGCCAGTCTTAATTTGCTTACCTCCCTTCTGTATTACTACGCAGTCCCGCTTTATCGCCTTTCGGAACCTGTCGGATATGGAATGCCAATCGAGCACGTCCACCCGCATGGGTAGATTGGATTCCTCGAAGGCTTCCTTTAGACGACCGAGCATCTTCCAATCCAGCGGTCCCTTGCCGACGATGGCTAGGTCGAGGTCGGAGTAGTCCTTGGCGGTCCACGTCGCACGGGAACCGAATGCTCGAACCTCACATTCCGGCACATGCTCCGCGAGGATCGTATTGACTGTTTCAAGGTGGTGTGGGTTCAGGTCAATCATTGCGCTCTTCCAACGCTTCCAGTAGCCGTCGCGCGTCGTGCGCGAACTCTCTCGTAGCCATATAGACTTGCACGGCTCTCTCTTCATCGTAGATGTGCGAGGTGGCGTTTCTCGCTTCATGATGCTGCATCCACATGTCCACATCCAGGATGAGGCGATTCTCAGCGGCAAGGCGAAACAGCTGACGTCTCGTTACGCCATCCGCGGTCCCGGTGCCGATGTAAGTATTCAGCCAGCGTGCCATCAGCTTCCAAGAGAGTTCGTAGGTGACCTCAAAGTTCTGAATGACCCCTGAGCGGATTCCGTTCCGCTCGACGTCACTAAATTGGCTCATGCGAGCGTCATTCTCGCTGACTGCCAGTAGTTCAGTTAGCGAGTTGATAGAGTTTCGCAAGCTATCCAGTTCGAGTGGCATGGTCTTCCTCACTGCCAAGAATTGCATCAATTCCAAATCCCAACTTCTCCAAGTTTTCGGTGATGGCGGCGTCCAGCTTTGCGGCCTCCGCTTGCTGTTCTCTCCACTCGGCGGATAGGTTCGCCATCGTCTCCTCGAAGGGCTCGCCATCGTCCTCCTGCGCCTTTGCGCCAACGTACCGGCCCGGGGTCAGTACATAGTCGTGCGAGCGTATCTCTTCCAGTGTTGCACCCTTGCAGAAGCCGGGTATGTCCTCGTACTCTTCCCGCCCTTCGCGCCAGGCGTGGTATGTGTCGGTGATCTTACTGATGTCCTCGTCAGAGAATTCACGGTGAGTGCGGTCAACAAGGCTGCCCATGTCACGAGCGTCGATGAAGAGTAACTCTCCTCGTCTGTCTCGAAACTTGCCGTTGCGTCGGTTTCGTGCCAGAAACCATAGGCAGACGGGTATCTGGGTGGTCATGAATAGTTGTCCAGGCAATGAGACCATGCAGTCCACAAGGTCAGCTTCTATCAGGTTCTTCCGTATCTCGCCCTCGTTTGATTGATTGGAAGACATCGAGCCATTGGCCAAGACGAAACCTGCCGTGCCACGCGGTGAGAGGTGATGAACCATGTGTTGCACCCAGGCGAAGTTAGCGTTCCCCGCAGGCGGAACGCCATATCGCCAGCGCTGGTCTTCCTGGAGACCTTCGCCGCCCCATTGAGAGACATTGAAGGGAGGATTGGCGAGGATAAAGTCGGCTTTCAGGTCAGGGTGACGGTCGTTTCGGAAAGTGTCGCCCTGCTCGATCTGTCCGTCAATGCCCCGGATTGCGAGATTCATCTGCGCGAGTCGCCAAGTCGTATGGTTGGATTCTTGGCCATAGATAACAATGTTGTCTCTCGGTCCTCTGCTATTACCGTTGCCGCTTTGCTGAGACCGTATGAAGTCCATGGACTGAACGAACATGCCCGATGAGCCGCAGCAGGGGTCATAGACCCGTCCGCTATACGGCTGCAACATCTCGACTAGCAGCCTGACTACGCCGCGTGGAGTGTAGAACTCACCGCCCCTGCGTCCTTCCGCGATGGCGAACTTCTCCAGGAAATACTCATACACTCGCCCCAGCACGTCACGAGACCGCGATTCTGCGTCGCCAACTCTGATGTTGCTGACCAGATCGACGACCTGTCCCAGTCGGGTCTGGTCAAGTGCCTGTCGAGCATATTCTTTTGGTAAGACGTCCTTCAACGCGGGGTTGTCCCGCTCGATGGCGATCATTGCTTCATCCACTGTTCTGCCAATCGTACTCTGGCGCGCGTTATCCTGAAGCTTTCTCCAGCGTGCTTCGGGCGGGACCCAGAAGACATTGACCGCCTGATACTCGTCTGGGTCCTCGGGGTCAGCGCCCTCTTCATGCTCAAGTTCCAACTGCGTGTGCCTTTCCTCGAAGGCGTCGGAGATGTACTTGAGAAATATCAGGCCAAGCACCACATGCTTGTACTCGGAAGCGTCCATGCTGCCCCGCAGCGTGTCGGCCATCTGCCATAGTTGGGATTGGTAGTTTGCGAGGTCGTGTTCTACGTTGGTTGTCATTAGGGCGTATTCTCCATGTTTATATGGGTAATAATAACATTGGCCTACCTACCGGGTCGTGTCCCGTCAAAAGGTGTGGTAGATCGCCAGCCTTCCTGTTCTAATCATCATGCCGCAGTCGGCTGTGCTCGCAGAGCAGAATGATGAGTGGGCAGTCGCTCATCGCTACCTGACGCCTCGGATAATCGCGAAGCAGGAGGCTCTGCCGGAGGATGCTCACTGACACAATCTGCCGCGGCTTGAGCAACATCAACAGGATGACGATCTTTTACACCACGTCCGGGGCTTGACCTGTGACGGCCGGATTACCGGGTTAGGTAACCGCTGCCAATGGGCCTCAATTAGATTACTACGGCCTCAGGAGATGAAATTCGTCACGCCTTCCGAGGCTACCAGCGTAAATCGGGTCGATTCGGGTAGGGGGCAGAATCGACCCGTACATTCCCAAAACGTCGCACTTCCGGAGGCGCAGGAAGATCGCCACGGAAATGTCAAAGTACTGGAACTGACGCAATGCCATACAAAGACCCGGAAAAGCGCCGTGAGATGCTCAGACGTGTCGCGGCGCGCCGACGTGATGAGGGCCTGTGCAGCCGGTGCAATCAGCAACGGCTGCCAGGCGACAGCCGTTGCGCCGATTGCCGCGACCGCCAGCGACGTCGCGAAAGGAACGCATGAAACACTGGCACATCTGGCTGAAAACGTCACCGACGACGGTGATCCGCGAATCGACGCCATACCGAAGCACCGCGACGCCCTCACGCATCATCCGCCGCGAGGAGCGCTTTCGCGCATATGGTGGCCGCACGGAGGCGTGCGACGACCCCGACTGTATAATGATCACGGAGGACGACCTGAAATGAAGACAATACCATCCGGCGAGCTCTACGCCGAGAAGTGCCTGCAGGCCGAAAACGGTAACGCCATGGCGAGGTTAGAGGTCAACGCGCATCGAGCGCGCGTCTTCGCGGCGGACCTTTACAACACCATCGTGGAAAACCAGGAAGAAGACAACGACGACTGCTGGACCCCGGTTCGCGAGGCGTCACTGTATCTGGTGGGCTACCTGCAGGGAGCGGCCGTGCCACAGGCGCAGATGGAAGAACGGGCCTACGATCCAGTGTTTCCGCTCAACCAGACCGGCATGATCGCCAACCACCTGCACGAGCTCGGCGAGTCCATAGGCGAACATTCCGCTATTCACGAGGACGTCCTGGAGTTGTGGGAGAAGCTGTCGCACGTGCAGTATTTGTTAGGCACGCTCTACCCGCATTACATCGCCGTGCTGAAAGAGGCCCGGCTGCTTGCCAACGGCGGCCTCAGCGAATACGCCGACAGGATGCAGGCTGAGGCGACGGCGATACTGGAGGAGGCGGAATGAATGCTCTCCGTTCTGGAGGACTCGAGCCCGGGAGAAGCTAAACGCAGTATAAGGGTGATTATGCGGCGCTTAGGTAGGCTCCGAAAAGTATTCTGAGCGCGGTGCTTGCGAACGACATGTCACACCTCCGGAAACGATCATCTCGGATCAATGCTCACCGGCCGTCAGAAGCGACAGTGAGAACGAGCGAACGTCGCGGCCCTTCGTCCGCGGGAAACCGACACCACGATCAAGGCATTGTCCACACTGCTATGTGTCATGCCTCGAAGGCGCTGATCTCCATGCCCAACTCAGAGCGACGTCGCCAGATCAGCGTCCTCTCGCGCGGCGTCATGTCATCGCGCAGTTCAAGCCAGTAGCGTTCGAAGCACACCTCGCAGTAACCACCCTGGCAGCCCGGCCGGTTCAGCGGATTGTCCGCAAGCGCGACAGCCGGACCAGCCACACGCGCACCGCGGAGCGCGTCCAGCAGAATCTGTCTCATCTTCAGGATGTAGGGTCCGGCGACATGACAGCCTTCATCCAGTCTCAGACGACGGTCAACGGGCTTCCAGCGTCCGAGGAAACCGCCAACCTCGTTCCAGAGCTGTACGCCGGGCCGGTTCATCCCCGCATAGAACACTGCACTGGTGAGCACGTCGCCAAGGATGCAGCAGAGAGCCCCACCCATCTCGGCAACAGGATACAGCTGCATCTTCAGGTCCCAGTCACCGGTATTGCGGTATGCGCGAAAGACCCCTTCGTACCGGCTGAAGGCGTCGAGCATCGCGGACGCTATCTCGAAGGCTTGGCCGCCACCCTCAAACCTGGCTTCGGCCAAGACTGCCAGCCTGAGCGCTATACCATGCGGCTCAAAGTCCGCAAGCAGCCTCAGAGCGCCGGAGACATACAGATCTCTCGCCTTGTCGTAGTCGACGGGCTCGGCCAGTGTCCGGGCGAGATTCAGCGCCCAGCGATAGGCTTCCAGTTCCTCGTCCCAAACTTCATTCTCCCCGTCACCGACGGCATACCCATGGAGCAGATTGGCAGTGTCTCTGAACCAGCAGGGCCAGCCACGCTTGACATTGTCCCGTGCGAATGACGCAGTCCTTGCGCCACGAGCGCGTCAGGGAAAACGCCGTAGTCGACGTCCGGGTCGACAGAGAATCCCGGCCACTCGCCATACAGTCTGCGATCGAAGAGCCGCATCCGCTCGACGGCATCAGGAACCAGAATCATACCTGCCATAGTCCCCCGCTCACTCATCCTTCCGGCACTTGCCGATCCAGAGCCTCGACGTGTGGCCGGCAGGCCGCCTGTTCACCGCCAGCTCGATCCTCTATCCTTTGACCGTCGTTCCACCCATCCTGAACATCGTCGTTCCGCACTCGCCGCACCTGCCGCGGGTCGCCGCCCGCCCGTTCTTCAGCGTTACTTCCTCGACTGCCTGCATCTCCCGGTGCTCCCGGCACTTCATGCAATATCCGGTCATTATCAGCTCCTCTCAGGTTGTATTGTTATCAATGGTCCTGTTGGCGTGTCCTGTCGAGGAAGCCCGCCTGCATTCCCAGGTCACGCCTCGTAGCTTCAGCTCGTCCTTCCTGGGGAACAGGTGCAGCCTCGACATAGTTGGCGCTGTACACCCTTACACGCTGGATTAGCTCGACTGCATGCTGTTCGTGTTGAGTCACGTGGGCCTGGGCTTCCGCGGCGAAGGACGCCGACAGGCCTGTCGAGGCATTCCTCACTTCGGCGGACCAGTCGCACATCAGGCACGACATCGTAAGACTGGTTTCAATTGGCCTGGACATGACACTCACCGTCCTCTACTTCAGCCACTCGTGTAGATCGGCCGCCTCCATCTGCTGAGACTGCCTCCCCTGTTCCTCGGTATAGGTCGTGGTCCGGACGGCAGGACACTCGTACGCCCCGAGCTCTGTCCCATGCCCCCTGTAACACCGCTCAAGCACCGTGATGCCCCTGCCGTTCGGCGTCCGGAAGGGCTGGTTTCTCGAGTACACGAACCTGTGCCGCACCGTCACGGCCCATTGTTCCGCGACGGGTTATCATCGTCAAGAATGCGGTCAACTTCAGGCGAGAGCACTCGCAGGACCAGTTCGGTCATCGATATGCGCTCGACGAGTGCGGCATGCTTCACTCGCCGGTGGAACTCGTCCGTAACGTCCACGACGATCCTCCGGTCGGCTGTGGCGTCCGCGTCGAGCGCCCGTTTCGGTCCGCGCTTCGCGGCTGGTCCGCTCGCGCTCTGTGCGCGCCCCTGACCCTTTCTCGAACGCATTGGCATCTGCATCTATCCCGCCTCCTTAATCTCCACGCTTTCGGCTGGGCTCATGCCATAGGCAAGACGATAGACCTCACCCAGCTCGCGCACGGCGCTCCCATCTGAGGGCACGTACTCGTCCACCAGCATCCCGTAGGGCGTGGCCCTTCTGACCGCCGCGCGCTCCCTTACGACCAGTCCTGAGTCCTCCACATGCTCAAACCGCCTGAGGACATCCTGGGCCGCCGGCACATCCAGGCTCGCGCCGTGCGGAGACGCCCGGTTCAGCACCACCGTAACGCGCAGATCCTCATTGACTTCGAGCGCGTCCGCCGACAGGTCGTCCAGCAGTTCGACTGTCCACACGTCCCACCCGTTTGGCTGCACCGGCACGACTATCAGGTGCGCCACGCGCATCAGCGCCTCTATGCCCTGGATGTCCCCGGAACCCATGTCCACTACCACCTCGTCGTAGCGCCCCGACAGGTCGCGCACATTCCGTCTCAGCCCCCTGCCGTACTGCCGGACCACGGACGGGGCTTTGCGCTCGAGGTCCGCCCTAGCCTCCGCCCAGATGCTTGCCGTACCCTGACGATCGGCGTCAACGAGCAGGACATCCTTGCCGGTCCTGGCGCTCCAGCCCGCAAGGTGAACCGCAAGCGTCGACTTGCCCGTGCCGCCCTTTTCCGCCGCCACCACGACTATCATAGTCCAACCTCCTGGCTATCCGGCTACTGTAATATCGTATATATGTAATAATGTACATTGTTACATTATGCCATGTCCTATCCCGTTTCAAGCATTAAACGGACGGATATCGCCAGGATAGATGAGCTGAGCGTTCCATTGACCTGTTCCCATCCTGCCATAGTGGTACTTGCTTGAAATGCCCTTTGCCCGGCGAGCAGTTTACCGAGTTGCGATGGCCCGTGTAACCGGCACAGATACGCTTCGTCTGATCTTCGGGGTATGACCTGCCCTGGCCACGCCGTCAGTGCGGGCTGTCAAGGAAATAATGGACCGCCTTCAAACTGCGCCCGAGCAAACGCTGCATTCATCAGATACTGCGACATTCCTATTGCCGGTTGCATCCGTGTCATCTATAAAGCCGTGATTGACGACAATCAGAGCGGCCGCAAGGCTTATCTGCTCCGACGAAAACGGCCGGCTGTCTTATTGACGTTGTCGCCAGAGAACATCAGAGCCGGTAGCTCTGCGATCTTGCTCAAATGCAACGCCGCTAGGATTGACAGCGCAGGCCAGGGGCACTATCTGGAACCACTACCAGAAGTGAAGCCCTGCAGGGCGCCTTCCGTAACCTCCGCGTAGAGCGAATTTAGGAACAGATGCTAACGGACCTCAGGCTTATTTCGGGCGTCCCCATACGATTCTCGGCTGATACAGACCGTGCCATCCGGCGCTTTCAGCTCGTATCAGACGTAGCGGGACTCGTCTATATTGTCATCATAGAACACGACACTCAGGCCACACTTCGCGCAGAGCTTGACCCCGCCTTTCAGGTCGTCAGACGGCAACACGTTGAATTTGTGCTCATAGATGGCCTTATCAACCACGCAGGGCCATTCTATTCAAAATCCCTTCCGTATATGATTTACTCCCGATCAAAACGCCCCGACAGAGCCATCTCTCTTGTGGCGACGATCCGTCCGACTTCGTGGCGATAGTTCGGATTGTTGTCGTAGGCCTTGGCTACTCGCTCCAAGAGAGCATTGTCTTCTTTCAATACGAGCATTGCGCTAGCCAGAGCTTCAGTCAGCGCAGTTTCTATGTCGTCGCTGACAGGAACGCCACAGCGCTTCAATTCCAGCCTGAACCTCTGCAGCGCCTGTGGGATGTAAGGCGGCACAAGCGGTGGTGGCGACCATGTTATCCGGCTAGGATCATCAGGCGGATGCCAGGCATGAGTAACTGGCTTCAGAAGTTCCCGAATCGCGTGCTCCATATCAAGAACTCCGAGCTTGACCTTCAGCTGCTCCTTCGTCTCCGCGCTGGCGGATTCAACGGCCGATTTCAAGCACGCCTGAATATGCAAAGGCGCCATCGCAAGATCGTCGCGCGCTTGCAGCAACGGTAACGGCGACGGATTAATTCCGCTCTCAAAGAGCACATTCAACATTTCCTCGTATGGCGATGAAAGTCCTGTAATTCTCACTATCTCCGTTGATGGCATACGAAACTACTTTCCTAAATTCACCATTGCACCTATCCCTGTCGTATCAATTTCTGCCATCGGCACCCACCGGCACGCAGTCCCTCGCAAAAGGTGCCTTTGCCGCAGTCTCACCCAGCAGAGACTTAAATATGCCGTGGCATCAAGTCAACATACGACCCATAAAATGCAAGACTCGCAATTATCTCATTTACTCCAGAAGCGCCACCAAGAACTCTCGCCAGCTGCAGGCAATGCACGAGTCATGTTGTTCACCGTCGCCTGGGATTGCGCCAGCAGCGTCTCCATGCGCTCATTGGATGCAGTCATGGCACCAAGTTGTGCCTTCGTGTCCTCTAAATGTGCTTCCAATCGTAGCACCTCGGCCTGATTCGGTGCTGATACCGTGCCGTTTTCGGGCTGGTTCAGGGCTGCCGTTAGCACGTCTCTGAACCAGTCTTGGCGTTCCAGACCAGACTCGGTCACCGCAGCCTCGATCTCTTCGGCAGTCTCAGCACTTACATAGACCGGTATTCTAACTTTTTGGGCTGACATAGCACGCCTCCACAAGTAGGGATGGCACCAATCCTGACACAGTACCGGGCCGAAGTCGTGCTATTTCAGGATTTAATTGTGCCGAGTTTGTGGTGCTGATATAGAAGGCTGAGAGAGGACGACCCAAAGGAAGTCCCTCTCCCAGCCTGCCCCTCCCCCTCCCTCTGTAGAGGGTAGGGGTAGGGCATGTAGACTTGATCTATGTAGTAGAAGGCAGTTCAGGTATAGAACTGCCTGATTCTGTCCCATCAAATGGCATAACTTGTCCCATCAGGTGGCGCATGTTGTCCCATCAAATGGCGGAATTTGTCCCATCAGGTGGCGCATGTTGTCCCATCAGGTGGCGCAGTCGTCTCGTCTGATTGCCCAAAGCGTCCCGTCAAATGGCGCGGGACTTTTTCAAGATTGGGGAGGTGGCAGGATCCGTCGATCGTCGATCTGTAGCTCACCGTGCTCTTCGAGAGTTTCCAGAGCGCCCCATGCGCGACGGGCCAGCTCACGACGGTTTGTCTTGACGCTGCTGGGATATGCCAGAGCTATCACGTCATCGTCGGTTAGTGGGTCGTATGGGTCGAGGCTCTTCTTACGCAGCCATTTCCCTTTTACTGGTGCGTGTGTGCGGCCTGGCTCGTGCCAGAGGAACGACAGCCCGATGAGTGACCTGTACGCGGGTGCGCTCTCAGCTCCCCACATATCAAGGCGTCCAGGCAACCGGACGCCTCCCTCGACCTCCGGCGGTATATCGAGAACCACACCTATGGGCATGTCGAGGTCTACGCGCCCGAAGTTCTCGTTGATGCGTACCAGATGGTGGTAGTATCCGTATCCGGTCTTCGGGTCAAGTATGGGAATGCGAGCTTCGTGATTGATTATCTTGATGCCGTTGATGATATGCGGCCAGATGTAGCGTGTAGAGCGTTGCCGTCGCTGGCTCCCGTCTAGGCGCTCAGGCGGCCACAGCGCATCTCTAAGGTCACTCAGGGTGATCTTGTAGGTAACAAAGCGCTCTCCGTGTCTTACGAAGGCAGACGGAGCTGCTGCCAACTTAACGAGCATACGGGCAGGGATCGGCGCAGCTCCACGTCCTCCGCGGGCTTCACCGGCCTCAACGCCAAGGTCGTAGAGGCCAACGGGAAGTAGAGGGATACGACTTGTCGTGTTGCTGTCGCCAAGCCCAGGCAATGCGATCTGAGAGCCGTCGGCATCCATTCCGATATGCGCCGGTGTCAGGTATAGTCGGTCCGTCTGTGCGCCGCTATCACGCATGGAGATTCGCGGCATGATCGTGTCGCCACGGAGATTGCCGTTGGCGTCCCTGACGGGCAGGACTTCGATAGGTCCTGAATGCCAAGCGTGGATCAGCGGCGCAAGCGGATGCTTAATGTCCGATACGGTCTTCTTGGCTTCCTCCCATGCCGCGTGCGTCAGCTGTGCAAAGCTGCTGACCTCGAAGGTCCTGTCGGTCATGGCCTCGACTATGGACCATCGGTGAAAGAACTCCGTGCGGGCCTCGTCTCCCCATGCGGTCGTGTTGATGAGGTCGTCGAGCTGCCGGAAGGTCGGTATCTTGTCCGGCGGGCACTGGTCAGTGTGGCCGCCCATCTGCTCCCATACGGCCTGTGTCAGTAGCGCTAGGTTTTCCTCGGGGCTGAGTTCCTCTGCCGGTCGTGTTGCCATCGGCTTATCCCTCTCGATCTATGCGACGGAGCTGGTGGGCTTACTGACGAGGTGATGATACCACCGCAAACCCACTCCACGCGCCCGCAGGCGCTTACGCAGCGTCTATTCCAGTCCGTTCAGGTGTCATGATACTACTCGCTCGAAAATAAGCTCTCTGCGGCGATTGTGCGGCTATGGATTTTCCGGAATTGACGCAGATCGGGCTATTCGTCCATTACCGTCCCGAATTGTCCTATTGTCCATTGTCCCCGCTCCCCGGTCTCCGATAGGGGAATCCACACTCCTGGTGAAGGCTCGTCGACGCCAACTAGCAGGCGTCATTTTCGCCGTGCCGGATGCGCCGAACCCTGTCATCCACTCTGCAGTCCCTTTCCGCGTCACTGCCGCGTCGCGGGTCCCCTTGTAGCAGTCCCTTTATAAAATGTTACGACAGTCCGGCTTGGAAATGGGCATCGCGGGCCGTCGGATTTTGAAATTGCCTCGAGCGCGCGCGTCGCCGCTGAGAGTTGAGGCGCTTTCGGATGTCGGGTGTGTCGTGTCGATCTGCCTTGCCGGGCGCAATCCATTCCGCCTGCGCGCCGCAGCCTTGCGGCTTGGCGATTGCTCGGGAGGAAAACTCCAAGCTCATCATAGAACGCATCCACGCCAGGCCATCTGCGTATCTCAAGTTTCGACACTGTAACCTCTCCTTTGACTTTTGGTTCCGTTCTCTAACTCGATGCATTTACATATCCGAGACACACTCATTCGTCATCCTTAGCGTGCGCGAGCATTTCCCGCGTCATTTTGTGTCGTCATTTCATATGCACCTCTCAGCTGTGTATATCACTCTTATACGATTTCAACCGGCGCTCAGACTCGAACTCGTGGCGCCGAAAGCGCAGCCTGAACGCCCTCGAGGGCACGTAGCCGGAGACGGGATTGGGCGTCGTGTAGTCGGGCGTCATCGGTGGCTCAGCAGCCTTCCAGACGCGCTTGCCGCAGACTCCGCCGTCGAGCCGGAGAGGAGGGCGGCGCAGCAGCCGGTCGATCCCCCGCAGCGCCATTCGCGGCAGCCACAGCAGGAGTCTTGAGAGCATCCTGCGCCTTTTCAGCCTCCCTGCGGCCTGATCGTTTCCCCTGAGCAGCAGAAGCCGGGCCTGCGTCTCGTGTCCCAGCCGGGTGGACGTGGGCCAGCGGGCGTCGCCCAGGATATCCCGGTCGAAGGTCATGGCGTACTCCGCGCTCAGCAGCGTCATCTCAAGCTCCGCCCTCTCCGAGGAAAGCGCGTACTGCCAGAGGGTGGTGGGCCTGTCTGCCTGCCAGTCGTCGCACAGGCTCCAGACGTGCCGCCAGCGCGCGATCAGCTCCGCGCGACCCGGTCTCCACTCGCCGTCCGCATCTGTCCAGCCGTCGCTGCCGAAGAAGAAGTCCTCGTCAGGGTATGGCCTCTCGGGTATCACGTCGCTGAACCGGAGGCCGATGAGGCGGGGCCTGTCGCCGTGCTCGTCGCGGTAGTAGCGTCGCATGCGCTCCTCGATGGTGACGCCGTCGCGCAGTTCTTCGGCGCGCAGTCCGCACGCATAGAGCCTTCCGGCGGGAGCGAACGCCACCTCGCGCGCCCCGGCGTCCCGGTAGCTCGCATCCGCCCGCATCGCAAGCAACAGCACCGCGTCGCCATACAGCAATGGCGGAGGGTCGAGCAGCGATACCTCGCCTTTGATCGCGGCCCGTGCGGCGCTCACCGCGGCGCCAGGACTCAGCTCCCTGACCACAGGTGTTTCCGATAGGAGGGAAAGCGCGTGAGCCTTGACCTCATCCAGCGTCGGTTCCTTTTGAAACGGCTCCGGTTCAACCGACAGTTTGACTTCATCCACGCCACATCGCTCCCGTATCCGGTCCGCTATCGCGGCGAGCTTACGAGCGTCGCGGCATCCGACAATCTCATACATCAGCCGCAGAACGCTCTCCTGATTCACTTCCGTCCCATCTTCAACCGGGCCGTCATCGAGAAGAGCCGCCTCACCGTCCGCCCCATCATCGGACGCGCTGCGCCGTCCGCCCCTGCGTCCCCGGCCGTGATGCTGCCTCACGCCGGGCTGGCGCCCTTCGCCACTCGCCTGCCTGTTCCCGTTGTCGTCGTCGCTGCCGCGACGCTCTCCGACCTCCGCCTGCTCATCGTCACCATGTTCGTCGATGTGCTGACGGATGTGCCGCCTGAGCGTGTCCCCGAGACTTCCCGTCCGCCTTGCCCGTCCGACCATATCGTGATGCACGCCAAGCATGCGGCCCACCGCGCGACTGGACAATTCTGCCCGAGCGCTCAGCCACTCCAGTTCAAGATCTAGTGCGTCGTTATCCATGCTTCCTCCGTCAGGTGACGGCACGGTAGTTCTCAGCCCCGCCGTCTTCATTGCTGTCCCTTCATCTGAGACCCGCCAGACCACAGACAAGTTCACGTGTTCTCTGAATTACGAATGTGCCACCCTGCCCTGAGCGGTTACCAGGATTCTGCATGTGCCACTTCGGGGTGGCACATGGATTTACCCCGCCGCCTCGCGCTGGAGGAGAATTTGTTTCATCATGTGCCATGTAAGTATTTTCCTTACGGGTTCTATGTGCCACCCGGGTGGCACATGCCTTATGCAGGCCGTGGGCTTCGCGGATTTCGACGCCCCGTGCACGCATCCGTTCACACCGGCCTCAGAGCGCCGCCGCAAGCGACACGTGCCCGCGCTGAAGCCGCCATGGAGACCTCCAGGCCCGCCCGAGCGGACCGGACTCGGCGATCGTCTGCACATCGGATACCAGCAGTGGGAGCGGGCGGTGCACCGTGCTCACGGCGAGCGCGCAGAAGCGGCTCGCCGTGGCCTCGTCCGCGAACACGAACAGCGCCGTCGCCCTTCTGCCGTCGAAATCGGCCCTCGTATCCGCCGCGCCGAAGTAGCGCCGGTAGCGCCGGAGCTTCTCGGTCATAGGCGCAGGATTCCTGGCGCGCTCCTCGTACTCCAGCAGGAACGGCAGTCTCCTGCCGCGATGAGAGAGCTCGACCGTGGCGTCTGGCCTGACGCTGCGCCAGCCGGTGTCGTACCTGAACCAGCGCTCCCAGCGGTGAGGCGGCAGTGCCTGGTGCAGCCGCCAGTCGGCGCTGTTCCGGCAGGCGGTTGCAAGCGACCCGACGAAGTCGCTCACGCCGTCGGTGTGCCGCAGCTCCCGCGCCAGCACACGGAGCTTCGAGCCTTCCAGGCGATAGTGCGGCACTTCAAGGCGTTCGTCACCGGCCTCGTCGGGGGTTATGCTCCATTGTCCCAGCAGCTCTGAGACGCGCCTGCGGTCACGGCGCGCGACGTACCGCAGACCGCCGGAACCCAGGCACAGCCTCGTGCCGTTGCTCCTTCGCAGCTCCGCAGTGCCGCCGATGCGCACCTGGCACACGAGAGCGCGCTTCACCAGGTGCGCCCGGGTCTTCTTCATCATGCCCTCCGTCATATCGAGCAGCATACCCAGGTGTGCCGCAGTTGTCAGAGGCCAGTCGTATATGGCGTCCAGCAGACGCCTGCCGGGCATCGTGAGTTCGGTCGCCAGCAGGTCGAGATCGCCCGCGCCGGAGCCGAGAGTGGGAGCGGGCATGGACGCTCGTCCCGAACCGACCTGTACGCGGATGCTCTCTCCTCTCAGATCGCGTGACCTGCCGACGACCTGCGCTAGGGTGAGACCCTGCGTGTCCCTCAGGCTGCGCCATACGGCGGAGCCGGGCGCGGCGTTCATCACGTCGCATTCCGGCGCGGCGAAGGCATCTATCGCCCTGCCGCGCAGGTCGGCAGCGAGACGCTGCGCCTCGAGGTTCCCGGGCAGCAGAAGCAGCGCCGGATGGCACCTGCGCTCACGCTGCATCCCGTAGAGCGTTCCGATGCGGCTTCTCATCGCCTGCCAGGAGAGCGTGGGACCGAGACGCAGCAGCGCGAGCGAGCCGCCGTCGGGCATCTCAAGTAGCGCGTCCGGCGCGCCCGCGCGCAGCCAGCGCAATTGGATGGGACCGCCCGCGCATTCGGCTACTTCCCTGCCGATCCGGTAGAGCGAGGCCAGCGCGTCCAGCCGCCTGAGCAGGATGCGCCGCCACTCGGCGGACAGCGGCAGCTCACGCAGGAGCTTTTCGGCTGTCGTGTCCCGGATCTCAGCAAGCAGCTTTATCCCACCCGGCGTCATGTACCAGCGCCTGACCCGTGATGTGTTCGTGCGCGTGTGGCGCAGGAAGGCCACGAGCCCGCGGGCATCCAGCCTCAGAAGCGACTCCAGCGCGCTTCTTGGAGGAAGTCCGGCGAAGGCCGCCAGCTCGTCGCACTCCGTGAAGGGAGCCATCGCGAGCGTGCCCAGTAGGCGGACGGCATTCTGGGTCATACTTTCGTGTCGGCTCATCCGCAACTCCATCCTATCGGTCTGAGTCTGATTCGCGGTCAACGCCGTCTCCGCCCTAGCCGTCATCGTCATCTTCCTCATTTTCAGTTTCATTCTCGGGGCGTCGTCCGGCTAGTCGTCGTCCGGCTCGCCAAAATATTCCCGGTACTTGCCCTGCATGTAGGCGGCGTTCTCCGCGTCCACGTCCGCCGTGGGACTCGTGTAGGCGTCTGACGCGTTGCGGATCAGGTCGGCGATGCCCCCGTTCCCCGGCATCGGCGGCAGCACCTCAGTCGAGAAGTGAACGTTCCCTCTCTCCAGCGTCAGCCTGCCGTAGCAGTGGTGCGGCGGCAGCTCCACGATGTCATTCTCCTCGATCACGTCGCTCTCCAGCTCCCTGTGCAGCAGCGCGGCGTCGGAGGCGTTCACCTGGAACGCGAAGAGGCTCCCCGGGTTGGCCAGTATCGTCTCGCCCATATTCCCGCTCTCGTTCATCTCATTCAGCCTGCCAAGGCTCTGCGTCGCCATCAGCAGGCTCCCGCCGAACTTCCTCAGTTCCGAGAGCATCTCGTCGAAGGGAACCCCGGGAAACACCTGCATCTCGTCCACGATCACGACGATGCGCCTGCGCTCGGCGGGCTCAAGCCTGCCCTGCTGCTTGGCGATGTGGTTCAGCAGGTTGAGTATCGCCCCACCCACGATCGACGACACCTCGGGACCCGTCTGGGCTCTTGCCGAGTTCACCAGCAGCACCCTGCCGGAATGGACCGTATCCGCGATGTCCAGCGTGGTGCGGCGCTGCCCCAGCACCCTGCGCGCGCTCCTGCTGCCCGCGTACTGCCCGAGCTTCCTGAGCACCGGAGCGAGCGCCAGGCGGTCGTTGGCAGGAACGACCAGCGGGTATATGTCACGCCACCACTGCGGCACCGTCACGTCGCGGCCCTCCGGGTCACGGCCCTCCCGGATGATCTCGTTGCGCCTGCTCTCGTCGGTGAGGAGCATGATGCCGTCGTAGATGGTGTACTGCTCTGCGGCCTCCCTGTACCGGTTCGCCTCGTAGAGCGCGTACAGCGTCCAGCGCAGTATCTCCTCCATCCTGTCTCCCCAGTTGCGTGAGGAGGACCTCGCGACGGTGAGCACCGTCTCGACGGTCAGGTCCCGGTCCGGGAAGGTGCGGGTGTCGAGGAGGTTGAGGCCGCATGCTCGAGACTCGTCTCCCAGGTCGACCAGTCGCACGTCCTTTGCCGCGCCCACGGGCATGCCGTTGAGGATGTCCAGCACGAGGTCCGAGTGCGGGTCCACCACGACGAGCGCTGCGTCGCCGGTGCCCATTGCCCTGTCGCGCAGCAGGCTGCGCGCGATGTGCTGCGTGAGCGTCGTCTTGCCCATGCCGGTGCGCGCCACGATCAGGCCGCTCCTGCGCATCGCCTCCGCGGGGATGTGCAGCTTGCGCAGCCCGCCGTCGCCGTACGCCTCCACGCCGATAAGTGCCGCTCCGTCCCGCTGACCGTCCTCCGGCGCGAACATCTCCTGCGGGACCGGCAGCCGCCTGCTGCCCGCGCGCACCAGCCCCGACACGTCCACCGCATCTCCCGGGACGTGCCAGAGCGCCGCCGCCTCCCGCGTGCCCACGACTCCCTGTCCGGTCTTCGTCCGGCGCAGGAGCCTCTTCCGCCCGCCCAGGAAGCCCAGGTCGTCCGCGGCAGGGTCGAACCCTGACAGCCGCTCAAGGGGACCCGACTCGAAGCGCGCGCCCATCGGGCTGTCGAAGCGGCGGTATGAGGCGACCACCGGGCGCAGCATCCGCTCCATCACATCAGTCCGGTCTCTGCCGGCGCCCAGCAGCGCATAAAGCTGCACCTCCAGACGGAACGCCGCGCCAGAGACGCGAAGCCTGACCTGGTCCGGGTCGTAGAACTTAGGCTCCGGACTGTCGCCAAGGAGAACTCTCAGGATGCCCGTGCGGTGCAGCAGGTATCCGAGACCTGCCAGCGCCAGCAGACCTAGGGCGCCGTAGGCGAACAGCTCGAAACGATGCTCGTTCCAGATGGTGATGAATGTCCGGTGAAGGTATACGAAGACGACCAGAGCCATCATGCCGATGACGATCAACAGGAGCTGCAGCATCTGACCGCCGGTTGACGCGACGTCTCCCTCCCGTCCGCCCGCTCCGGACCCGCTCTCCTCTCGGCGCATCGCGTCCACGGCAAGCTGGTTCGCGCTCCCGCTTCCCGCAATCGCCTGGTTGCGCCAGCGCTCGCTCCAGTCCCGGTCCTTCTCGCTCAGCAGCACGCGCGTGACGACCTTCCCTCCAGGGGGCATCTCCGCCGACAGGCCCGCCAGCATGTCAACGAACGGGTCACCGTCCTCGCCGGTGTCGTCCTGTACCTGGAACGGCAGCCACTGCTCTCCCGCTGGCCAGAGCATCTGCCTGCAGACGGTTCCATCAACACCGGGCATCAGCAGCGGGTCGTCCTCCGGGGGCACGGTCTCGAATCGGGCCTGCCCGTAGTGCGACCGCAGCGCGGACAGCACGTGGTCGGGCCGCGCCGAGCGCACGTACATCGTGACCTGGCCGTCTGTGGCGCACAGCTCCAGGCTCAGCACCTCGTTGACCAGGTTCAGCGCCTCAAGCGCGTTGATGAATCCCTGCGCACTGAACTCGCCGGCCTTAGGTGGTATCACCCGGAACAGTACGGGCTGAGTGTCATCCGTGGATCTGCCGCCCAACATCGATCTAAGCTGCTTGAACATTGGCCACTCCTCCACAGGCCCGCGTGCGCGGACGGCCTGTCTTCTCACAAAAACTGCATTTGGAAGGGAAGTGGTGATTTGGACTGGAACTGCCAGGGGAGGGAATTTCTTATGGACGTGCTCGCACCGAGCGCAGCTCTTCCTCCGTGTCACCACGGAGGAGGCTAGCTCTCGTAAATGAGGCGGGGGCTGTCGCCGCTGGGCCAGAAGTCGGCGGTAGGAAGTTCCGAGAGGTCGTGCCCGACGGGACTTCGGGCGATGCACGTCAAGGCGCGCAGCAGGATGATGGCGACACGAGCACACCAGGAAAGCATTTCGCCGGCGAGGCGGGTCAGCAATAGCCTGACGGATATCGCCAGCGAGGAGCGGGGCAGGGGCTCAATTGCGGCTGTCGTGTGTGTCGTGGTCGTGTCCACCGCCCCGACGACTGCCCCGAAGATGACGGTACTGATGAGGAGGAAGAGGCAAAAGCTTCTCGCGCCCAGCGGGTTACCCACCAAGATTGCTTCGATCTCCGCGGGGGCGGCCGCGCACAGGGCCATGCCCGTCAGTGCGACGGACATCATGAGAACGACTTTCAGCTCGGAGCCGCTTGGGTGTGCCGCCCAGACGTCACGGACAAGAGTCAGGGTTTTTCTGGCCGCATCATCATACATACAAATATTATGTGCTCAAAACCTCCGACGATGTCAATACCCTGAAAGTAGGATGAAATTCGACACTCATGCCTCATATGTCGAGCAATATGACCAATTTCAGACCAATTTGCGACGTTTTATCGCCATTGCGCTTGACTCGGCCATATCCCGTGAGATAATTGAAGTGTAAATATCTATCCCACATCCCTTCAGTTACGTTCCGCAGCCTTCGAGCGGTCGTAGCCGACGCAATCGGAACCATCTCCGGTTACGGGCATCCCGGTCTTCCAGTTGCAGCGCGTTGCGCTCCTGAGTCCGAAAACCCCAGGCTGTTCGGCAAGTGGCACAGGTCAAGTCGCAGCGCATAGCGCTCCTTCCGGTGCAAATTCGAGAGCATCAGCACACCGCATTTTCGCAAAGAGCCGAAAACCAGCGGTTCTCTTTATTGCGCCCTGCGATAGTCCCTCCCCATAGTGCCGCACGCGCTGCGTACACGCCTGCAACTCCCCGTAAACCGCCTCTCCCACGGACTTCGCCGCACCTTCGTGCTTCTCCCTGTCTGACTCCCTTCGTATCTCCCATGCCATGGGCAAGCTGCGCCACTTTCAATTCCCGTTTCTCACTTCGACCTCCCCTCGAACCTCTTCCCACCTGCCTTTCCCCGTATCTCTCACATCATGGGCGAGTTGCGCCCTTTCCCGTTGTCCGCATTTTCTATGACCGCTTGCCGGTCTGTCTCGTCACGTCTGCCTTGAGTCGCACTTGAAAGGAGTTCCCGTCGGCGACTCATCCTCTCAGACCGCCTCTCCCCGCGGGCTTCACCGCATCCCTTCCCCTTTTCCCCTCGTATTCCCTGTCGCCCCTGGGCGAGCTGCGCCACTTTCAAGTTCCGTTTTCGATGGCCGCATCTCCGCCCTGACTCCTCACGTCCACCGTACTTCGCCGGAGCGAAAGGCAGCGGTGCTCTTCATTGCGCCCCTCGACACCTCGCATGCTTTCCCACGGACTCCACTATTGATACGCGACAATAAGAATTGCCGGTCACGACAATAGAATTTGCCGGTTGTAGTAGGGCAATATGGTCCACCAGGAGGAGGTGGAATATTGCTCAAGGATCGACAAGTAGTATTGATGAGGCAGAAGCTGATGAAAGGCAAGACACAGCAGGC
>MPND01000210.1 GCA_002238855.1 SAR202 cluster bacterium bin90 | reverse complement strand
CTGGGTGGCTCCATTCTCTTCTGGGCTATGTTGTCGGGCACCCCCGAATCCGAGATCATCAGCCTGTTGTTGGAACACGGCGCCAATTTGGCCGCGACCTTACCGGGAGGAGCCACGCCGCTACACCTTGCCCCGTTCACCGGCAGCACCGAGGTCACGTCAGTCCTGCTGGAATATGGCGCTGACGTTTCCGCTCGGGATGAATACGGCGAAACCCCGCTCCACTACGCGATGCGCTCCGACGCTGTGGGCGTGGTCCGCCTTCTGCTGGAGCGGGGAGCCGACGCCTCCGCACCAAACCACGATGGGGATACTCCCCTGCACCTGGCCACACGTTGGTACGACCATGAAACCCGGGCCAGAGCTGAAATCGTCGCCCTGCTCATCGAGTACGGTTCAGACACCAACGCCGCCAACTCGGACGGAGACACACCCTGCGATATGATAGGCTCCGGAGAGGACGCGGATGAATGGAACTCGGCACTCAATAAGGCGTGCTGACATCTTGGTTGCCGAGGGAGCACTCTTGTTATTCCTTCTGAGATAGGACTTACGCAGTTGAGTCGAGAATATAGAGAGGCTGTACCACCTGGTACGCGACAATGAGATATGCCGACCTGTTCCCTCATCGCATTTACCGAGAGTTTTCAGCTTTTGGTTGTCGCTCACGGGGTGCTGGCGACGGTCTCCTCCTGAGCAGTGCCAGCAACTCGAACGGGTCCTCGAACGGGTCATGGAAAGGGAGACTTGTGAATCCGTGGAGGACCTGCTTGGTGCTCTGTACATTGCCGCGCTTCACTTTCAGCTAAAAGACAAGCGAAGCAATCCATCGACTAAGGCGCAGAAGCACCCTGAGACGGTATTTCGCCGAGACCTACTATTGCATAATTCTTATGCCCTTCATTTGACTACTTCCAATTAAGGCGATATATATTATATATAACTCATGTAGTGAAAACTGGACCATATCAGATGACTACCATGACCAGACCAAAGAGAACCCTGATCGGGATCGACTTGTTCAGACAGTTGGCACGGCAAGGGGACCGTGTCTTCACTACGGAAAGGGCACGGGAACTTGCGCCCCTGGTTGGACTCAAGGAGTCCTATCTTGTGGAAGCCCTCTACCATCTGGATAGAAATGGATGGATAGTGCGCCTTCGGCGCGGGCTTTACGCGCTGTCCT
>MPND01000005.1 GCA_002238855.1 SAR202 cluster bacterium bin90 | reverse complement strand
GCGGTGTGGTTATCGACCAGATACTGAAGGCGAGGTACTACTGGACGGTGAGCATGCCGGGCGAGGTCGTTGAAACCAACGCGGATTCGACGGATAATGGGCAGATCGAGTTCGTTGGGAAATTGGGAGATAAGAGAGAGAATTTCGTGGTTGTGAGCCACGAGGAAAAACCGAGAGGCTTATTCGGCGACTGTAATTTTTGGACGCTTAACTGAAAGGAGCGCAAATGGCAGCGGAGAATCACTCGAACGGACATGGGCATTCAAACGGACACGGGCACACGCATGCAACGGGGGCGATGGCGGCGGCGGCGGGGAGTTGGCTGGACAGCCTTTCGGCGGAGCAGCGAGACAAGGCCACCTATGAGTATATGGACGGCGAGCGCGTCTTCTGGTACTACCCGCCGCTGAACAGGCATGGCCTGGCGCTGCGGGACATGGACGACAACCAGCGCAAGCTGGCGTATGCCATCATGGAGAGCGGACTTACGGAGCGCGCGTACAAGCAAGCCACGCAGATCATAGACCTGGAGACCACGCTGGGCAAGGTCGAGAAGGACGCTGGCATCGTCAGCTTCCGGCGGGATCCTGAACTGTACTACTTCACGGTGTTCGGAGACCCGCGTGATTCTGAGAATCCATGGGCGTGGCGCGTGGAAGGGCATCATGTGTCGCTGCATTACAGCATCTGGGGCGACAAGGTCATCTCGACGACACCGTTCTTCTTCGGATCGAACCCAGCGGAGGTGCTGGCGGGACCGGACAAGGGCAAGCGCATCCTCGGCGACAGGGAGGACCTTGCGCTGGAACTGGCAAACGGGCTGAGTTCCGAGCAGCAGCGGCGTGCGGTCATCTATCCGGAGGCGCCTTACGACATCCTGACATATAACTCGTCGCGCGCGGTCTTCCCGCAGGAAGAGGGGCTTCCCGGCTCGCAGATGAATGGGACGCAGCGCGAGATGATGATGTCGATCATCAGCGAATATGTGTCCACCATCCGCGACGATGTGGCGCAGGACAAGATGTCTGCAATCCGCGAGCAGGGGCTAGATGACTTCTACTTCGCTTGGGGCGGCGGCATGGAGCGGTTCAGCAAGCACTACTATCGGATTCACGGCGGCAACTTCGTGGTGGAGTACGATAACCGGCAGAACGAGGCGAACCATATCCACTCGGTGCTGCGCGACGAGGAGAACGACTTCGCGAATGACGTGCTGAGGGAGCATCTGCTGCTTTACCATGTGCTCTAGTCGCTTAAGATTTGGCGGTTAGTCCGGGACGGACTTGCATTTGGAATTTCTGGATTCCTGCGGAGGCAGGAATGACGGGGATATGAACAGGGTTTAGTCGGCACGGGGCGGTAATCGAACTGCCCCGTGCCAACTTGTCAGAGGGGTAGATAGTTGCAGCAGGAAAGCATACCGGCGGAAGGCGAGCAGCCACAAGAGCCCGACTGGGTGCTGGCGAGCTACGGGCAGCGCATGGGCGCGTGGGCGCTGGACTTCGTGGGATTTACGCTGCCATTCATCCTGCTGATAATTGGTCTTGTCGTGCTGGTACTGGGGCTAATCTTCTCATCGGAGACTGTCAAGGAGTCCATCACGATCACATCGGATTCGATGACCATTGAAGAGTCCATCGAAGAGTCTGTCCTGAGTGGAGCCAACTGGCTCGTTGCAATCATGGGAACGGTCGGAGTGGTGCTCGTTATTTTGGGCATAATCCTTCTGGGCTACATTGTCTGGTGGCTGATTGCGCTGGGGAACGGGCAGACGCCGGGGAAGCAGATTGTGGGCATCCGTGTGATCAAGGACGATGGTTCGCCCTCGAACTGGGGTTATACTTTCCTGCGCGAATTCGTGATCAAATTGCTGCTGGTGGGCTTTATTTCGGACATGACATTCGGGATTGCGCGGCTGGTGGACTATCTGTGGCCGCTGTGGGACAGGGCTGAGAAGATGCAGACGCTGCATGACAAGATGCTGAGGACGATTGTTGTAAAGAAATAAGAATAGCGAATGTAAAGGGCGGGTGAATGCAGCGGGACACCACGACCTCCGACGATGAGCAGACGAACGAACAGGACTGTGTGCTGGCGTCCTATGGGCAGCGAGTAGGCGCGTGGGCTTTGGACTTTGTGGCATCAATATTGATTAAGTTTGTGCTGATTATCGTAGCCTTAGCATTGATTCTGCGAGTTGCTCTCAGCGGTCTGGATTCAGTCTTCGATGTCCCCGACTGGCCTGTTACAGGCCTGGCTATTACCGCGGCAGTCATAGGGTCTGTGATAGCCTATATAGTATGGTGGCTATTCACGCTGGGACGAGGACAAACGCCGGGAAAGCAGATTGTCGGCATCCGCGTAATCAAGGACAATGGCGAACCATCCGAGTGGACCTACACTTTCCTGCGCGAGTTCGTGGTGAAATTTCTGCTCATAGGATTCCTGACCCAAGTGACCTTTGGCATAGCCTGGCTGGTGGACTATCTGTGGCCGCTGTGGGACAGGGCTGAGAAGATGCAGACGCTGCACGACAAGATGCTGGGGACGATTGTGGTGCGGAACCGGTAGGGGAGGCGTGGGTGTAGGCGATTGTCCAAGCGTGTATGTACGGTGGCTTTAGCCGAACTGTAAAATGATGCCTACCGCAATGCTGATTGCGACTGCCGTGAACCCTGATTGCGCGAGGGCAACCCTATACAAGTCAGCCTTCGTAGCAAAATGCTCTCGTATATCTTCGATCTGCGCTTCGTTGCGTGCTGTTCGTTCTTCTATTGTCGTCATAACCGTGCATCCGTCGTAGGAGAGAATAGGGCGACCAATATAGTCTATCTTATTCCGTAGGCCAGATTGCCAAAAGGGGTAAACTAGAGAAGGCCCATTGGTGTAAGATTACAAACGATTTACCGTTCTGTCAAGCGAATAGTCTTAATTTTACAGAATATATAAGCACTATACATCTCCTATCCTTATGCCGTTCATTCGTCGCCTGCTGACATCCCGCGTCCTGCTGATTGCCATACTTGTGGTGGCGCTTGCCTTGCGCTTCTACGGGCTGGCGTGGGATGAGGGGTTCTCGTACACGCCGCATCCGGATGAGCGCGCGATTTTGGATAGGGTGCTTGGCATGTCGCCGCCGGGACTTGGCGAGATTGGGCTGCTGCTTGACGCAGAGCAGAGTCCCTGGAACCCGCGCTGGTTCAACTACGGCAGTTTTCCGCTGTATGTGCTGAAGGCTGTTCAGACTGTCGGCGGGCCGTTTCTAGGCGATGATGTCAACGACATACGGGTGCTGGGGCGGGCGGTGTCGGCCATTGCAGACATCGTTACGATACTGGCGGTGTATGGCATCGCTGCGCTGGTGTTCGATCGCAGGGCGGGGCTGCTTGCTGCGCTGCTGACCGCGCTTGCCGTCATACACATCCAGCTCAGCCACTTCTTCGCGGTGGACACGCTGCAGGCGATGCTGGCGATTGCCGCGCTGTACTTCATGGTGCGCGTGGCGCGAGAGGGCAGGACGCGGGACTCGCTGCTTGCGGGCGCGCTGGTGGGGCTTGGGCTGGCGACGAAGGCGAGCCAGCTTCCGATAGTGGCGCCGTTCGTCATCGCGCATCTGATGTTCGCGGTTAATCTCAATGGGCTCAACGGGAAACCGGCGACCGGCAGGTTTGAGGGGCGGCTGGAGACGGCGGTCTGGGGTGTTGTCGGCGGGGGCGCGGTTGCTGTAATTGCGCTGATGCTGGCGCAGCCGTACACGCTGCTGGACTGGGGGACGTTCTTCAGCCATGTGAGCGAGCAGTCGGAGATGATTCGGGGAATCCGCGACTACCCGTACACGCGGCAGTACGCGGATACGACGCCGTACTGGTACCACATCAGGCAGCTTGCGGTGTGGGGATACGGCTTGCCGCTGGGCATCGTTGCGTGGGCGGGTCTGCTGTATGTGTCGCTGCGGGGGATGCCGTGGAAGCTGGGGCTGGGGTACCTGGTGGTCGGGTGGGGGCTGCCTGCGGCGATACTGCTGGTGTCGTACAGCACGGTCGCTGTTGTGGCGGCGGCGGGTATATCGCTGGTTGCGCTGCTTGCCACGTTGCCGGTGCGGTCGAGGAACGCGCAGATTGATGTGCTGCTGCTGTGCTGGGTGGTGCCGTACCTGCTGGTGACTGGCTCGTTCCATGTGAAGTTCATGCGGTACATGCTGCCGGTCGCGCCTCTGCTGACGCTCTTCGGGGCGCGGTTGCTGTGGGCGCTGTGGGATCGCGCGGCCGTGTACAGGAGGACGCTGCGTCCTGCGGTGGGCGTGCTGATTGCGCTTGTTGTGGTGGGGACGGCGTTCTACGCGCTCGCTTATGTCAATGGGGTGTACGGCAGCGTGCATACCGGGGTGAGGGCGAGTGAGTGGCTGAACCGCGTTGCTCCGTATGGTGCGTTCGTGCTCAAGGAGCATTGGGAGGAGTCGCTGCCCAACCTGCGGTCGGACTTCGAGTTCTACGACCTGCCGATGTATGAGCCGGACCGCGCAGCGAAGACCGCGCTGATTGCGGAGACACTTGCTGATGCTGACTTCCTGGTGTTCTTCAGCAACCGCTTGTACGGGACGATACCGCGACTGCCGGAGCGTTACCCGGTCAGCAGTGAATACTACCGGCTGCTGTTCTCTCAGCAACTTGGTTATACGCTGGCGAATGTGCAGACATCATTGCCGTCGTTATTTGGGGTTGCCTTGGGGGATGACACGCTTGGGCGTCCCGACCTGCCTTCGGTTGGGAATTGGGCGAGGTACTATCCCGCGCCGTCATTGTCGCAGCCGCTCGATTCGCCGTCTCTTCTGCTGAACCTTGGATATGCGGACGAGAGCTTTTCGGTTTATGACCACCCGAAGGTGCTGATATTCCAGAATACGGGTCGTCTGAGTGCGCCGGAGATACAGCGGCTAATGGAGGGGGGCGAGACCACAGAAACTACTCTCCAGCCGAGGGATGAGCCTGAACTGGGGCTGGTGTATTCGTCCGAGGATGCAGTGATACAGCAGAGCGGCGGCACATGGACGGAGATCATCAAGCCCGGGAGTTGGACGAACCGGATGCCGGTGCTGGCGTGGCTTGGAGTGCTGGAACTCATTGCGCTGGTGACGCTGCCGCTGACATTTGTGGTGTTCAGGCCGCTGTCGGACAGGGGCTACCTGCTGGGCAAGGCGCTGGGGATATTGCTGATAGGGCTTGTGGTGTGGCTGCTGGCGAGCTTGCAGTGGATGGCGTTTTCGCGGCTGTCCATCGCGTTTGCCGTGTTGCTTATGGCGGCGGTATCGCTTGGTGTGCTTGCGTTCAAATGGGAGGAGATCAGCGACTTCGTGCGGCGGCGCTGGGGCGCGCTGCTGGTTGGGGAGCTGATATTTGTTGCGGCGTTCCTGGCGTTCGTGCTGGTGCGAATGGCGAATCCGGACCTGTGGCATCCGTATCGCGGGGGCGAGAAGCCGATGGACTTCGCGTACCTGAACGCGGTGCTGCGCTCTACGATCATGCCGCCGTATGATCCGTGGTTCGGGGGCGGCTACCTGAACTACTACTACTGGGGGCAGTTCCTGACGGCTGTGCTTATCAGGGCGACGGCGATAGAGCCGGTGATCGCGTTCAATCTGGCTGTGCCGACATTCTTTGCGCTGACGGTGGGCGGCGTGTACAGCATCGTGTACAACCTCGTTAGGTCAGCCGGACGGAGGCTGGACGATGCCGTTGGCATTCTCGGCGGTGTGCCACGCTGGTCGCCGGTGCTGTTGGGACTGGTGGGCGTGGCGTTCGTGACGGTGCTGGGCAACCTCGACGGCGCGATACAGGTGGGGCATAGCGTCAAGAACGTGCTGCTTGGTCAGCCGTTTGGCGAGTTCGACTTCTGGAAGAGCAGCCGCATGATGCCGCCGGACCCGCCGGGGCATGAGATAACGGAGTTCCCGTTCTTCACATTCCTGTTCGCAGACCTGCACGCGCACATGATGGCGATACCCTTCACGGTGCTGGCGATTGGGCTGTCGCTTGCGGTGGTGCTGAATCAGAAGTGGGCTGGCGAGGGCGCTGCTGTCGAACCTAATTCCCCTCACCCTGACCCTCTCCCCCGGGGAGAGGGGACTATGGTATGGGAAATGGTACGACTTGCGATTCTTGGGATTGCCGTCGGGTCGCTTGCGCTGCTGAATACGTGGGACCTGCCCACGTACATAATTGTTGCGGCGGCGGCGATTGCGTTCGCGGAGTTTCTGGCGCACGGCGGGCTGGGCGCGCTGGTGCTTATACGGGCAGGTGTCAAGACGGTGTTCATGGTCGTCGTGGGATTTGTGGCGTTTCTGCCGTACCACCTTGCGGGGGAGACGTTCTACAACAGCGTGGAGTCCACGACGAACACGACGACGCTGTGGCAGTTCCTGGCGATATCGGGGCTGTTCGTGTTCATCATTGGCGCGTTTGCCGTTGATGAGCTTGCGGATGGCACTCGGACGCGGTTCGGTGCGCTGCGTCGAAAGTTCGGACGGCTTTATGATGTGTTGGACGGCGATGAGGGCACTACGGTTAGCGTTGGCTGGCTGGTCGGGGTGATTGCCGGCGCACTGCTGGTGGGGCTTGTGCTGACGGCGTGGTTCACGGGCGTTGTGGGCAGCACCGTGCCGTTCGTGTTTGCGCTGGCGGTGCTGCTGGCAGCGGTGGGAATCGGCGTGCTGCTGCGGGACAGGCCCGATGCGGCGCAACTGGGCTTCGTGCTGATGCTCGCGCTGGTGTCGCTGTCGCTGGTGGTGGGACTGGACTTCCTGCGCGTGGAGGGCGACATAGACCGCTTGAACAGCATTTTCAAGTTCTACCTGCAGGTGTGGGTAATGCTGGGCATCGCATCGGCGTACCTGCTGTGGCGGCTGTTCCGGATGCAGCGCAGTTTCCTGGCGCGTATCGGGTTAGTCAGACAGGGATGGAAGATCGCGCTGGTTGTGTTGGTGCTGAGTGCGGCGATATACCCGGTGCTGGGGACGCAGGACAGGCTGCATGACAGGTTCGACGGGTATGTTACGCCGCTGACGTTGAACGGGGTGGCGTTCATAGAGGGTACGGGGTACAGGGAGCATTCGGGTGAGGTGATTGATCTGGCGACGGACTACGAGGGCATACGGTGGCTTCAGCAGAATGTCGAGGGGTCGCCGATAGTGCTTGAAGGGGTGACGCCGTCGTATCGCTGGGGCGGGCGCGTTGCGATGTACACGGGACTGCCGAGTGTGATCGGGTGGCAGTGGCACCAGGAGCAGCAGCGGTATGGGTATGCCTACGAGGTGGGGCGGCGGACGCGCGCCGTGCAGACGATTTACTCTACGCCGGATGTGAAGACTGCGTTGGAGCTGATGCGGGAGTACGGGGTCGAGTATGTGTATCTGGGGCACTTGGAGCGCATCTACTTCCCGGAGGGGATGTCCAAGTTCGAGGATGGACTGGGGGGTGCGCTGGAGCGGGTGTTTGATAATGGGGAGACGGCGATATACCGGGTTTGGGGTGGGGGTTAACGATAAATCTGGTCGCGTCTTCCAACTCGCAGTACTAGCACGGTCAATACATTATCCTGGATATCGCATATGAGGCGGTAGTCTCCTACTCGATATCGCCAAAACCCTCTCAGAGGACCTCTCATTGCTCTGCCGGTGTTTCTCGGATTGTCCGATTCAGCGATGCGCTGCTCCATGTAATCAATTATGCGCCGAGCCGTTCTTCTGTCGAGTCTTCCCAATTGGGTTTGGGCTCTTCGAGTGTATTCAATCGTCCAAGCCAAGATTTTTCCTTACTTCGGCAGAAGTGTACACTGGCTCTTCTCCTTTGCGAACACGCTCAAGAACTTCCGCTGCCAGATAGTAATCTTCGATTTCCTCAAGGCCGCGCTCGATAAGTTCTTGCAGGTAGAACTCCTTGCTGCGTCCTGTTTCTGAAGCCAGATGGTCAAGGCGCTCTTCGGCTTCTCTTGATAGTTGGATTGAGGTCGCCATCGCTCAGTCCCCCGTTCAATATCGGATGTGTATGCAATATAGCACATCATATCCGGAGCTTGCCCTCACCCTCATTTGCCCAGAGGGATAGGGGACTTTTCAGGTTGCGCCATGCTTGTCTAAACGGGCTGCCTTCGCTATGCTAGTCGTAATCCACAGGAGGTGAACCAACGATGACTACTACTCTATCTTACGCACTGGAAGAGTTCGTGCAGGAGATGTCCAAGCTGGTCGATGAGCAGCCGGACCAGGAGACGTTGTTCGACCGGGGTTCGGCGCACCTGGAGCGTCTGATCAACAGCCGAGATGCGATACCCGAAGAGTACAGCATACCGATGCCGGGCAAGAACCACGGCACATACCTGCTGCACTACGGGGACAACGGCCTGCTGGTTACATCGGTCGTCTGGGGTCCCGGTGATCACATCGGACCGCACGACCACCGCACGTGGGGCATGATCGGCGTCGTGGGGAATGGCATCACGGAGACGCGCTTCCGCCGCGTGGACGACAGGGACCGCGAGGAATATGCCAAGCTCGAACGCGACCGCGAGACGCTGGTGCAGCCGGGTGACATCTCACTGCTGATTCCGGATGTGGACGAGATTCACCAGATGGACAACTATTCCGACCGCCCGACCGTCGAGATCCATGTGTATGGTAACGACCTTCGTGGGCTGGAGCGCAGCAGTTTCAACCTGGAGACAGGGGAGATCAAGCACTTCGCGACGACGAAGTTCAGCAACTGCTAAATCCGTCGTGCCCTTGGGGCGCTTGGAGAGTATGTGCCTCCACTACCGGAGACAATCACGGCAGGCGGGAAGAGTCGCACCGTTGACCCGCACCTGCAACAGAGGGCGAATCAGCGACCTGATGTCACGGCTGCCAACATTCAAGAAGTGATAAACAATTGGTTGGTGCGCTGTATATCTACCGATAGTGACGATAATGAAGGAATATCGTACTGGGGCTGGATCAGCAGTGAAAGTGATTCTCGTGTGATGCATGTCGTGGTGTCGTTAGATGACGAAAGGTACGTGACGGCACATAGAGACCGAAGAGCGCTGCGAGCATTGCGAAAGGGCACCAGGGGCTATTTTGAGAAGAAGTGCGTAGGTGAAATAGAGGTGCAGGATGATAACTAAAATCACATACAGCAAGTCATCCGACGCCCTGGGAATTTATACTGACAATCCGTATGAAGATGCAATGTCGCTGGAAGGTGAGCCGTTCATATCCGTTGATCTTCCTCCTGATGACGGGCTATCGCCTGTGGGACTGGAAGTCATCGGTATTAGCGGGCACTTGCCATTGGAGTGCAACTCAAACTACTGTGCTGAGACCGATACACTAACTTTTGGCGATAAGGGGGAGGCGCCGCGTGTTGAATTCGGAGACGATTTGACGGCATACTGGCAGCCTGACCCAGATTCCCCTGACGACTTCATAGTTGTCGCTATTGATATTCGAAATGCGTCAAAACACTTGGCGCCGGCGATTGCTGCCAATCAACATAAACAGACGAAACCAACGCAGAAATACGTGAAAACGCCTAGGTGAATTACATGCCTACGACAATCTCTCCGCAAGACCTTGATGGGCTGCTGAAGGGCAGTTCGCCGTTCGCGCTTATTGATGTGCGCGAGACGGGCGAGTACAACAACGCTCATATTCCAGGCGCGAGCCTGATACCACGCCGCGACCTTGAGGCGCAGATGGCTGACGCCGTGCCGCATTCGGCGACGCCTGTGGTGCTGTGTGATGACGATGCGCGCAGGGCTACGCTTGCCGGTGCGACGCTGGAAGGGCTCGGCTACTCGGATGTGTCGGTGTTGGACGGCGGCATCAATCGCTGGGTGACGCAGGAGTACCCGACGGAGTGGGGCGTGAATGTGCCTAGCAAGGACTTCGGCGAGAAGGTGGAGGTCGTGCATCATGTGCCGGAGATCGATGCGGTGGAGCTTCAGGAGCGCATAGACAGCGGCGAGGAGATCGTCATCCTGGATACGCGCACGCCGGAGGAGTACCAGCGGTTGTGCATTCCGGGTGGGCGCAGCGTGCCCGGTGCGGAGCTTGCGCTGAGAATCACCGACATCACCAGGGAAATGAGCGATGATGCCACGGTGGTTATAAACTGCGCTGGGCGGACGCGCAGCATCATCGGCACGCGGGTGTTGCAGCGGATGGGCTTGCCGAATGTGGTGGGGCTGAAGAACGGGACGGCAGGCTGGTCGCTGGCGGGGTACTCGCTGGAATCGGGCGCGGACAGGCTGGAACTGCCTGATCTGTCTGAAGAGGGCATTGCCGCCGCAGAAGCTTATGCGGACAGGCTTGCTGAGGAAGACGGCGTTCAGTATATCGACGCGGACGGCTTGCAGGCGCTGATGGCGCGGCGGTCGGACGAGACTGTGTACCTGGTGGATGTGCGGACTACTGAGGAATATGCGGCAGGGCACATCCCGGGCTTCCGCTGGTTTGCGGGTGGGCAGGCGGTGCAGCGGTCGGACGAGGTTGCGGTGGTGAAGAACTGCCCGATCGTATTCTGCTGCGACGGGCGCGCGCGCGCGACTATCACAGCGTCGTGGTACAGGCAGATGGGGCATGAGCATGTGTATGCGTTGCATGGTGGTACAGGTGAGTGGCAGCGCGCCGGGAACTCGCTGGAACAGGGACATTCGCCCACGCAGGCGCTAGGGATGGACGAGGCGCGGAGCAAGATTCGGATGCTTGCGCCGTCGGAAGTGCCGTCTGCGGCTGACGCTTCGATTACGCTGGTGGGCACCAGTGGAGGGCCCGCAGCATATGTTCGTGGTGCGGAAGCGCCCGCAGCGGACGCCGTAATCATCTTTGTGGGCACTAGCCAGCAGTTTGCGGAGGCGCATGTGCCGGGATCGCGCTGGGTGCCGCGCGGGTGGCTGGAAGCGCAGATTGCGGGTGTTGCGTCGGACAAGGCAGTTCCAGTGGTCGTTACGTGCGTTGACGGAGTCGCTTCGACATTTGCCGGGGCGACGCTTGCTGATGAGGGGTATGCGGATGTGTCTGTGCTTGAAGGCGGCGTGAATGCGTGGCGTCAGGCGGGGCGTGATGTGGAGCAGGGGCTTTCGGGTGTGATGTCAACGCCTGCCGATGTGGTGCCTGCGGGCACGGACCGGGGATACGCTGACATGATGAACTACCTGCGCTGGGAAGAAGAGCTGGGCAGGAAGTACGAGTCCTGAGTCTGCGCGCGCTTCTTCGGACGGTAGCCCTTCTCACAGGCTGACGCATGGCTGTTTTCTCCGGCACGAGGGCATTCTACGCGATAACTTTCGGGCAGTTCGTGTCCCTTATCGGCTCTGGAATGACGCGCTTCGGGCTGGGCATCTGGGTTCTCCGGGAGACGGGCGACACCACGGCATACACTGCGATGCTCTTCTTCGCCATCCTGCCCATGGGATTGGGCTCCATCTTCACTGGCACGCTGATAGACCGCTGGAACCGCCGCATCGTCATGCTTATCGGCAACGCGGTGGCAAGCCTGAGCACGCTGGTCCAGGCGTGAATCAGGTTATTTCATCCGGTTGCGACGTATCTGTAGTCTTGTAGAATAGGCGCACGATTACCCGGAGCCGACTGACCAATTCGAGGAAGGACAGGACATGAAACTTGGAGCGATAACGAATTCGTGGCGCGAGCACTTGGCCCGCGAGAGCATTGAAGCGCTGGTGGATCAGGCGGCGGAGCGCGGGGCGGTGCATGTCGAGCTGCGGCAGACTTGCCTTGGCGATTGTGAGACGGGTGAGGGCGACGGCTGGCGGCCGAATATCGACGGGCTGAAGGCGCTGGTGGGGCGGCACCCCGGTATGTCGTTCAATCTTGCGGTGGCGTATCCGTGCCTGTCGGAGGACGCGCAGCCGAAGTCCGCGCTGTTCCAGTCGATGCTGGATGCTGCGATTGCGGTGTCGCCGGACGCGCCGCACCTGCGGATGGTGGACCCGTCAAGGTTCGATGCGCTGTGGGAGACGCCCGCAGACATTCCTGATACCGCGATGAGCATTGGGGCGCTGGTGCAGGAGGCGGCCTCGCGTGGCGTTACGCTGTCTATGGAGAACTCGGGGCAGCCGATACGCAGCCTCGCGATGCTGGTGCAAGCGGTGAGGGACGCGCTGCCGGACGGGGAGGGCAGTATCCTCGGCCTTTGCCCCGACCCGACGAACCAACTTCGAATTGATGCGGGAAGTGATCCTGTGGGCGAGGTGGAGGCGCTGCCGGTGGATATGATCAAGACGATCCACTTCAAGCAGACGCGAGGGGGCGAGGCGATTCCGACGGTGGACACGGGTGATGTGGACTGCCTGCGGCAGTTGCAGGCGCTTCAGGATAAGGGTTATGCAGGTCCGGCGATCATGGAGATTCCGCCGCATGAGGATGTGTTCGAGAATCTGTCGGCGAGTTTTGAATTTCTGAGAGGGTAGGGCAGGACTGCGCCAAGCCTGTGTTCTTGGCGTCACCCCCATCCTAACCTTCCCCCATCGAGGGGGAAGGGACTTTGCCCTCACCCTAACCCTCTCCCATAGGGAGAGGGGATATTAGTCGCGCGGGCTAGCTGAAGTGGGGCATTACCTCGTCAACGAAGAGCTTCATGTCTTCGAGGTCCTGGAAGCGGGGGAAGGTCAGGATCGAGAAGTCGAAGCCCAGCTCGGTGAACTGGGTGAGTTGCTCGCGCACTGCTGAAGGATCGCCCGCGACTGCCGGCTGGTCGCCGTGAATGCGGTCGCCTGCCATTTCGAGCGCTTTCCGGTGCGACTTGTCGATGAAGAGGCGCACACTGAGGGTCTTACGGATGTCGGAGAAGTCGCGGCCCTCGCGCTCGCAGTGCTGTTGCAGGACGTTCAGCTTGTGCTGGAGTTGGTCGGGCGGGCGGACGAGGTCGTTCCACCAGTCGGCGTGGCGCGCTACTACTCGGAGGGTGCGCCTTTCGCCTGCGCCGCCTATCATCAGGACCGGCGGCGGGTTAGGGCGCGGCTCGCAATAGGCGTCCTCGATGCGGTAGTGCTTGCCCCGGAAGTTGGCAGGGGCGTCCTGCCACATCGCTTTCATGATCTGCACACCTTCTTCGAGCATCTCCACGCGGGCTCCGGGAGACGGGTAGTCGAAGCCGTATCGCCTGTACTCCGGCTCAAACCAGCCGGCGCCATAGCCGAGAATCAGCCGTCCGGAACTCATCCACTGGAGGCTTGCCGCCATCTTTGCCATCAGCGACGGCTGCCTGAAGGAGTTGCACATCACGATGGTTCCGAGCTTGGGGCCGGGGTATCTCGCTGCTACCCACGTGAGGTGAGTCCAGCACTCCATGCGGAACTCGTCCTCGTAGGAGAAGTGGTCGGAAATCCACAGGGAGGGAAAGTGCTGCGATGCGACATCAAGGGCGTTGTGGAGGTCGGAGAGGAACTCGCGGGGGCGTATTTCCTCGAAGCCCCTGTCGCCTGATGGGGGATGGTAGCCGAATTCCATCTTTGCGTTGGGCATAGTGATTCTACTCCGCGACGCGGTAGGCGATGCAGTTGACGATTTCTATTCGCAGGGGCGGCTGCGCGAGGCCGGTGGTGCCGATGACTGCTCTGCACGGCGGGTTGGGGATGAACTCGCGGTACACCTCGTTGAGCAGCGGCCAGTTGCTCATGTCGGTGAGGAAGATGACGAGGGTGGTTACGCGGCTGAAGCTTGTGCCCGCGGCGTCAAGCGACATCTGCACATGGCAGAAGGCGGCGCGGTACTGCTCCTCGTCGGTGTCGCCAATGACTTCGCCGGCGAAGTCGGACTCGGTCGTGCCGCGCACGTACACCTTGATGGCGCGCACTTTCAGCATCCGCAGCAGGTCTTCCTCGAAGTAGTCGCCGTAGAGACCGATGCGATGGGAGTGCAGCGTGGTAGTCTGCTTGCGGCCGTCGGCGATTATCAGGTCGAGAAGGGCATCGCGTTCGTCGAAGGAAAGCGCGTTCGCCTCTTCGATGGTCATGGCGTCGAGATCGGAAAGGGAGTGTGGCATGGCTAGTCGTCCATGACGATGCGGCCGAACTTGCCCTGGCAGTAGGCGAGAGCCTCGCCGTCGTTCACGTCGATGCGCTCCACCGCGCCGATGAAGACCGTGTGGTCGCCTTCCACATGCTCGCTTACGGTGCGGCAGTCCATAGAGGCGATGCTGCCGTCGATGAAGGCTGCGCCACTCTCGGTGAAGGTGAAATCCGGGTCGGTGCCTGAGCCTCGTGCCTCAGCGGGGCCGGCGTAGTAACGCGCGATTGGCTGCTGTTCCTGGCTGAGTATGTTGATGGCGAAGCGCCCCGCCTCCTTGATGAGGGGGTAGGAGTTGCGTTCGTGGCCGACGCAGACGAGTACCAGCAGCGGATCGATCGACACCGAGTTGATGCCGTTAGCCGCCATGCCATGCACACTGCCGTCCGGCTCAATCGATGTGACCACAGAAACGCCTGTCGGATAACTGCCCCACGCCTTAAAAAATGCTTCTTGGCTGTCCATGCATAACCTCGCAAAAGTGCTTTGAGAATAGACCTCGTGCAAATGGCTCAATCCGTGCGTGAGAGCATCGCATTGCACGCTGATTGAGCGTGGTTTTTGACTGATTGCGGATAGGGCGATTATAGATTGGAAGGCGCAATAATGAAAGTCCTGCCGCTGTTCGGAGGAGCACTACATGTCCACCTCATCGGTACGTGCGAGTTCGAAATTTCAGATAGAATGAAGCAAAGCACCATCTTTGCACTCGATAGAACAGTCAGTGAGGTCATCAATGCCCGATCTTCGAGGTCCGGACCGTCAGCCCGCTTTTCTTGGCATACCGACATACATCCACTCGCCGCTTGCGCTTTCGCAGGAGGAGCTTGCGGAGATGCAGGCCGATGTCGCTGTGATCGGTGCGCCGGTGGATATGGGCGTGGTGAACAGGCCGGGGGCGCGCTTCGGCCCGCGCGCGATCAGGCAGGCAGGGTACGCGGGCAGTCCTAACGATACCTTCTACCACATGGAGTTTGGGCTTTACCCCACGCAGGAGATAAAGGTCGTGGACTTCGGGGACGCGAACTGCCCGCCGAGCCTGCTCGACCAGAGCCACGAGGCTGTCCGCCTGAAGACGATGCAGGCGCTACAGACGGGCGCGATACCATTGATTCTTGGCGGCGACCACTCGATCACGCTGCCTGCGGCGACGGCGGTGGCGCAGCACCACGGATACGGCAGGGTGGGGATGATTCACTTCGACGCGCATGCGGACACAGGGGATGCCGGCTACGGCGGGGTGCTCATCGCGCACGGCAGCCCGATGCGGCGCCTGCTGGATAGCGGTGCGATTCCGGGGTCGAACTTCATCCAGATAGGGCTGCGCGGCTACTGGCCGGACCAGCCGCTCTTCGAGTGGATGAAGGAGCAGGGGATGCGCTGGCACCTGATGGCGGAGATAGTGGAGCGGGGATTCGAGGCGGTGCTGGAGGATGCGATCAACGAGGCGCTGGACGGGCCTGAGGTGATATACCTGTCGGTGGACATAGATGTGCTTGACCCGGCATTTGCGCCCGCGACGGGCACGCCTGAGCCGGGCGGGTTGACATCGGCGCAGCTGCTGAAGGCGGTGAGGACGATTGTTTCGTCGGTGGAGCTGGTGGGGGCGGACATCGTGGAGGTCGCGCCGCACTATGAGGGACCTGCGGCGATCACGGCGGAGGTGGCGAACCGAGTGGGGCTTGAGATTATCAGTGCGCTTGCCTATCGCCGCACTCGCGAATGAGTGCCTTCTGACTCCGCAGTTTCCGCGCTTTTCGTAAGAGGCAAATGTCCTGTTCCAGTCTGAGAACATTTGTATCTTTACGTTTGATTTTGGTATTAAAAAATGGTAAAATAGAGTCAAGAAAAACCTTGATGAATTCTGCCTTTTATTGTCCACTGTAATTGGGTGTTTATCCCATCATTATCGCGTAATTGGCGCCCCTCGTTCCGTTGTGTTCAATGCGTGCAAGTCCCCTGTCATGCACGCCTGCGCCTTGCCTGCGGATACACCCTAAATTCTATGCAATTGTTTTGTCATTGGCTCAAAGTGTGCCTAAGTTTTGGGGAGAGAAAATATGGCGACGGCTAAAGAAGTTGACATGTACACCGCTGACGATATCCAGGTGCTTGAGGGCATGGAAGCCGTGCGAAAGCGCCCGGGGATGTACATCGGAAGCACTGACCAGCGCGGCTTGCATCATCTCATATACGAGATTGTGGACAATGGCGTGGACGAGTTCATGGCCGGCTTCTCAACGCGCGTTTCCATACATATTCAGCGCGACGGCACCGTTCGAATCGAGGACGACGGGCGCGGCATCCCGGTGGATGTTCATCCCACGACGGGCATGACCGCCGTGGAGACGGTCATGACCACGCTGCACGCGGGCGGGAAGTTCGGGGGCAAGGCGTATGCCGTCTCCGGCGGGCTGCACGGTGTGGGCGCATCGGTGGTCAATGCGCTCTCGGAGAGCCTGGAGGTCGAGGTGAGCCGGGACGGGAACCTGTATAGGCAGACGTTCTCTCGCGGGCGCGGGCAGGCCGAGCTGACATCCGAGCCGCTGCCGAGGGGCAGCCGCCGCAAGACCGGCACTGCGGTTACGTTTATGCCCGATGTCGAGATATTCGAGGACTTCGCTTACGACTACGATGTGCTGAGGCAGCGCTTCAAGGAGATGGCGTACCTGAACAAGGGACTGGAGATCACATTCCGCACCGACTGGCATGGACATGAAAACCTCTGGCCGAACAACGAAGTAACCTATTACTTCGAGGGCGGCATTTCCAGCTTCGTGCGCAGTCTGAACCAGAAGCGCGCGGTCGTCCATGCCGATCCGATCTATGTAGAGAAGCAGATGGAGAACACCATCGTCGAGGTGGCGATGCAGTACAACGACAGCTTCACGGAGTTCGTTCACTCCTTCGCAAACTGCATCAACACGATAGACGGCGGCTCGCACATCACCGGCTTCCGCAGCGCGCTGACGCGCATTATCAACGACTACGGGCGGAAGCAGAACCTCCTCAAGGAGAACGAGGCAAACCTCGCGGGCGAGGATGTGCGCGAAGGGTTGGCGGCGGTCATCAGCGTGAAGCTGACGGAGCCGCAGTTCGAGGGACAGACGAAGACGAGGCTGGGCAACCCGGAAGTCAGAACGCAGGTGGAGAGCGTTGTCGCGGAGGCGCTGCAGTATTACCTTGAGGACAACCCGCAGGACGCAAAGCGCATCATAGACAAGTGCCTGACAGCGCAGCGAGCGCGAGACGCGGCGCGCAAGGCGCGAGACCTTATCATTCGCAAGAACGCGATGGATGGGGGCGGACTGCCCGGCAAGCTCGCCGACTGCTCGGAGAAGAACCCTGAGTTCTGCGAAATCTACCTTGTCGAGGGCGATTCAGCAGGCGGCACAGCGAAGATGGGGCGCGACCGCAGGACGCAGGCAATCCTGCCGCTATGGGGCAAGATTCTGAATGTGGAGAAGGCGCGCGCGGACAAGATGCTCGCGCATGACGCCATTCGTTCCATGATTACTGCCATCGGCGCGGGACTTGACGACGACATAGACCTGAGCAAGCTGCGCTATCACCGCATCATCATCATGACCGATGCGGATGTGGACGGCTCGCACATCCGCACGCTGATGCTCACCTTCTTCTTCCGTCACATGACGCCGCTCATCGAGCATGGACACCTCTACATCGCGCAGCCGCCGCTGTACAAGATTAGCTCGGGCCGCCAGTCGCACTACGCGTACAGCGAGGGCGAGCGCGAGGGTATAATGACGCAGCTCAACGGCAGGCGCAACATCAACCTGCAGCGCTACAAGGGCTTGGGCGAGATGAACGCAGATCAGCTCTGGGAGACGACGATGGACCCGGAGAAGCGCACGCTGCTGCAGGTTAATATAGCGGATGCCGCCGATGCCGACGACATGTTCTCAGTGCTAATGGGCAATGTAGTGGAGCCGCGCCGCAACTTCATCCAGGCGCACGCGCTCGAGGTGCAGAATTTGGATGTGTAGGGACCGCTCTTGCTTCTTACAGACGCGGACTTAGAAGGCAAGTACTGGGCGGACGATTACCGCAAGTGGCATGCCTTCCAAGAAGTGCCACCATCTTTGGATAGAGACTTCGAACGCCGCTTATCTTCCAAGGGATGGGAACAAGAGTACGACGCGGCTGCCGAATTGTACACTCGCTCCATGTTTGAGAGTTTAGGCGAGCTGAAGTTTGAGTTTCAGCCCAAATTTCAGGACAAGACGCCTGATTTCCTGCTACACAATCAGTTTGGGGAAAGTGTTGTGGCAGATGTTACTGTGCTGCACGGCGATGCAATATCTGAGTCGCTGGAGCAGCAGAGCGACTATCTTACTTTGACGAAGAGATTGATGGACATTGATTCATCCATCTTTGCCGTGGAAGTCTCCTCTGCTGAAGGCAGCAGGTCGTCCCAGGAATCCGGCGGACCAGTATCATTTGAACAGTTAGTGCGTCCTGTTCATGAATGGGTTAGGAAGCAGGAGCAGCAGTATTCTGATGATCCGAATATGCTTTGGTGGAACCATACATGGTATGGGACGAGGTATCTGAGTGAAATCTTTAGCTTCAAGAACTTGGGGCTGGATATGGAGCTTTCTGTAGAACTTTGCCTGAAGTCTGAAGAATCAGACGAAGAGAGAAAGCTTCGGCAGTACAAATATAACGGCGGCGTAGGGGTTGGATCTGGATCTGTGGATAATAGTGGCGACCGGTTTGAATTGGCTTTGAAGAAGAAGATCTCTTATTTGAAGAAATTCAAGCATCCTCAATCTGAGAAAGGCTCGCTGCCTTATATCATTGTGATATTTTCTCCCTACTCCTTCACGCCTGATAGTGAGGACATAAAGAAAGTGCTCTATGGGACCTCGACTTCATACGACTTGACTTCAGGTCCATCGCTTCATGACTTGCGCCAATGGCAGTTTCGTGCCGGACAAGAACTGCGATCTTACTCAGAAGGAATTTTCACCAATCTTAGAAGAGACTTGCTGGCTGTGTTGGTGTGCAAGGGACAAATCGCATATCCTGAATCCTGCGAGATGTCCATGTGGGTAAATCCCTATGCCGATTGTTTCAGCATTCCCCAGTCTTTATTCCAACTGAAGACTTACACCTTGAACAGAGAGATAGTCTGCACACTGCCGGCGTAGGTTATCTCATCCACAAGCTCGGCCATTACACCCTAACTCCCTCTACCTGCGCGACCAACCTGCCGTCTGACAGCAATATGCCGTCCAGGCAGTGGCATTCGACGCGGCCGCTGTCGAACTGCTCGTGGTAGAGGTTCGCGTACAGCCCGCCCTTCACCAGGAGTTCCTCGTGCCTGCCGCGCTCGACGATGCGGCCCTCGTCCACCGCGAAGATCACATCGGCGGATAGAATCGTGGACAGCCTGTGCGCTATGGCGATGGTGGTGCGGCCTTTCATTAGCGGCTCCAGCGCAGCCTGCACATAGCGTTCGCTGGCGGTGTCGAGCGCGGAGGTTGCTTCGTCCAGAATCAGGATGCGCGGGTCGTGCAGGATGACGCGCGCGATGGACAGGCGCTGCCTCTCGCCGCCGGACAGCCTGTAGCCGCGCTCGCCGACGATGGTGTCGTAGCCGTCGGGGAACTCTACTATGCGGTCGTGGATGAAGGCTGCTTTCGCTGCGGCTATCATCTCGTCTTCCGTGGCGTCAGGGTCGCCGTACATCAGATTCTCGCGCAGCGTGGCGTGGAAGAGGTAGCTTTCCTGCGAGACATAGCCGATGAGCCGCGCAAGCGACGCCAGACGAATGTCGCGCACGTCCACATCGTCTATCCTCACCGCGCCCTCCGTAACATCGTACAGGCGCGGTATGAGGTAGGAGATGGTCGTTTTGCCCGCACCGCTGGGGCCGACGAACGCCGCGAGCTGGCCGGGCGCAATCTGCAGACTTACGCCGTCGAGCGCGAGTCGCCCGGTGCCGTTCTCCGACACGCCGTTAATACTGGCATCCAGGCGCTCTTCGGCAGACAGGCCGTATTGCAGACGGACATCCTGGAGCGTGATCCTTCCCGCGACATCTTCGGGGGTGAGTGCAACCGCGTCATCGGAGTCCACAATCTCCGGCTCGATGTCCAGGTAGCCGAATATGCGCTCGAACAGCGCCATTGACGCCTGAAGCTCGACCGAGACCTGCAGCAGGCTGCCGATGGGGAAGAAGAGCCGCGCCTGCAGGGTGGTGAAGGCGATTATGGTACCAGCAGTCAGCCCGGCGGTCCCGTCTCCGGACAGCAGGTAGCCGGCGATCACATAGATGATAATCGGCGTCAGCGAAAAGAAGACCTGAACGAGCGTGAAGAAGGTGCGCCCGGTCATCTGCCGTTGCAGCGTCAGGTCGGCGAGGTGCTGGTTTTCTTCGTGGAAGCGCTGTATCTCGCGCTCCTGCCGTCCGAACAGCTTCGACAGCATCATACCGGATATGGACAGCGTCTCCTGCGTGATTGCACTGACCTCCGCTGCAGCCTTCTGGGTGCGCGCTGCCACCGCACGCCGCCGCTGCCCGACGAACTTGGATATGAGCGCGAATATCGGCACCGTGCCCATTGAAACCAGCGTCAGCTCCCACGACAGGATGAACATCGCGATAAGGGTGCTGATGAATATCACGCTGTTGGACAGCACATTGGATACGGTGCTGGAGACGACATTCTGCACGCCGCCCACGTCGTTCGCTACCCGCGATTGTATCTCGCCGGTGCGTGTGTCGGTGAAGAAGCTGATGGACAGCGTTTGCAGGTGCTCGTAGAGGCGGTCGCGCAGGTCGCGCATCACGCGCTGGCCCACCTCGTTCGTGAGGTAGGTCTGCACGATGCCGAGCCCGCCGGTCGCGACGGTGATGGTCGCCATTACGGCTACGATCAGCCACAGCAGGTCGAGGTCGGGAGTGCCTGACGGCGGGAACAGTGCGGAGTCGAAGACCACGCGGATTAGCAAAGGGTTGACGACGCCCAGCCCCGCGGTAACGAAAATGAGCCCGCCGACGACCGATACCTTGAACCAGTACGGCGCAAACGCGCTCACGATGCGGCGACCCAGACCTTGGCCTGCCACTCTCTCCGTATTTGCTTTGCTGTCCTGCATACCCACCCGCTTACGGTTCTACGACAACGCGCCTCCCGTGGTCAAGTATAACCGAGAAGTGGCGTATGACATGGACGCCAATGATGGGTTCGTCGCCCAAGAATGTTATTCCGGCTCGGAAGGGCAACGGCGGGAAGTTGCCAACGAATACGACCCCATCATATCTGGGCGCGTTGACAAGGCTGCCGTCAGGCATTCTCCATCTTCTGTGCCTCTCAGCGGGAACGCTGTCGGGCTCGTAACTAGATGGCAAGACAATGGCACCAGTGAATCCAGTATCGATTAAGGCTTCTCCCTCGTAAATCACTGCGCCGCCTACCATTACCCTGACGGACAGAAATGGAAATCGTGAGATTACGGGAGGTAGGTTCACTGGGTTAATCTCTCGACTCCTGCCCTACTTGAAAGACGAATGCACCTGTGCCAAACACCTCCACAGCTTTATGGAACAGGTTATGTTCATCCTCACCCAGCATTGTTCTGCCATCGGGAGTTATTGCGACGAACTCGCCCCAATGCTCAACTTCGTATCGTTTGCCAAACTGTTGATACAATTTGGTCACTTCCATCGCAATCCTGGGAGAAATCGCATTTGTCCTGTTTGAACTGTGAATGGGAGCGGGCTTAACTATCTCTTTCTCGCCGACTTGGAACATGACGGCTTCAACTCTAAATGCGTCCCAAGCTTCTGTATCAATCTTATATGGATTGGTTCCCAGCATCGTCCTGCCGTCCGGCGCTACCGCAACGAACTCACCCCAATGCTCATCTTCAAGCGGTCGGACATACTTGTCATACAACGCATCGTCTCGCTTCAAAGCTTCTTCATTGGTCAAAGCCATCCTATCCCCTCCATCCTGTGCATCCATGTGGGTACCAGCTTTACCCCCACATGCCGGTGCTGAAGTAGCGCTCGCCGATGTCGTTGAAGATGGTGACGACTTGGCCGCTGCGATCGCGCTTTGCGATCTCGTACGCGCCCTGCACATACGCCCCGGAGGACTGTCCCGCGAAAAGGCCGACGGAGGATAGATTGCGTGACATCTCGTATGAGGCGTCCACGTCGATTTCCAGCATCTCGTCCACGACTGAGGAGTCGAATGTGTCGGGGATGATGTGGCCTGCGCTGAGCGGCTTCAGGCCTTCGACGCCGGGCCATTCGGGCGGGTCGATGCTGATGACCTTGATGTCGGGGTTGTGCTCCTTCAGGCGTCGTCCCACGCCTGAGATGGTGCCGCCCGTGCCGACGCCTGCGACGAAGTGGGTTATATCCGGCGCCTGGCGGAGGATCTCCTTGGCGGTGGTGTCGTAGTGCGCCTGAGGATTGTTCGGGTTGCTGTACTGGTCGCTGTAATAGTACTTGTCGGGCGACTTCTCGTAGCGGCGCTTGACCTCGTACAGCGCCTCGTCGTATCCGAGCATCGGGTCGGTGTAGATAATCTCCGCGCCGTGCGCGATGAGCCGCTTCTTGCGCTCCTCGCTCGCATTCTCCGGCATGACCAACGTAACCCTGTAGCCCAGTACCGCGCCGACCATCGCGTAGGCGATGCCTGCATTACCCGACGTCGCGTCTATGATCGACTTCTCCTTGGTCAGATCTCCGGAAAGGATAGCCTCACCCAGCATCCGTAGGACAGGCCTGTCCTTGATGGAGCCGCCGGGGTTCAGGTGCTCATACTTTACATGTATCTCCGCGTCGCCTATGTCGAAGTCGGCGTCGACCTTGACCATAGGCGTGTTTCCAATCGCCAGCAGCGGAGGATACTTGGCGATGAACTCCTTGAACTCTTTTGACTCGGGCAAATTGTCATCCCTCATTTCAGATTATTCCATGAGTATATCTAGCGGGATATTGTGCGTCCACTTTTCCGGTGTGGAGAACATCTAAGGCAAGTGCCGATAACGCCCTTGAACGCCTAACCAGCATTGGTTAGCATCGAAGTACATCGTTGCAACCGCAGATCTCTTGGTGATACCCATGACAACCACCGACTTAACTGAGCGAATCGAAGAACTCCGCGAGCGGCTGAACTATCACAACTACCGCTACTATGTGCTGGACAGCCCGGAGGTGAGCGACGCGCAGTATGATGCGCTGATTCGCGAGCTGCGTGCGATCGAAGCGGAGCATCCTGAGCTTGTAACGCCTGATTCGCCTACGCAGCGAGTGGGCGACGCGCCTGCTGACGGCTTCCAACAGGTGGAGCATACGAGGCAGATGTTCAGCCTTGGCAATGCGTTCGACGATGAAGAGTTCATGGCGTGGCACAAGCGCGTCTCCGACCTGCTGGAAGGTGATGCGTTCGATATGGTCTGCGAGCTGAAGTATGACGGGCTTGCGGTTGCGCTGACATATGAGGACGGTGTGTTCGTGCGGGGCGCGACTCGCGGGAATGGCATGGTCGGCGAGGATGTAACATCTAACCTGCGAACGATCAAGAGCATTCCGCTGCGCCTGCTGAGCAATGATGCGCCGCAGCGGTTCGAAGTACGCGGCGAGGTATATTTCCCCAAGTCGCTGTTTGCAAAGTTCAACGAGGAGCGCGCAGCGAGGGGCGAGCAGACCTACGCCAACCCGCGCAACACGGCTGCCGGCTCGCTGCGACAGCTCGACCCACGCAACACTGCAGAGCGTCCGCTGGACATCTTCATCTACTCGCTAGGGTACGCTGAAGGCGGCGATGTGCCGGACACGCACTGGGAGATGCTGCAATACCTCAAGAGGCTGGGCTTCAAAGTGAGCGACGACAGCCGACGCGTTCAAACGCCGGAAGAGGCCGTAGCCTTCTACAATCAGTGGGTGCATAGCTATGAGGAGGAGTTGGACGCCGCCGCAGACGGGATCGTCATAAAGGTGGACAACCTCGACTACCAGCGGCACCTGGGCGTGGTGGGCAGGGAGCCGCGCTGGGCGGTGGCGTACAAGTTCCCCGCCGTGCAGGAGATCACGCAGCTACTGGACATCCGCGTGAATGTGGGAAGGACGGGCAGCATCAACCCGTATGCCGTGCTGGAGCCGGTGAACATCGCGGGCGCGACCGTCAGGCAGGCGACACTGCACAACGAGGACTACATACGCAGCAAGGACCTGCTCATCGGCGACTGGGTTGTGGTTGAGAGGGCGGGCGAGGTCATCCCGCAGGTCGTGAGCGTAATCGCGGACAGGCGCAGCGGCGACGAGCGCGAATTTCAGATGCCGGTAGTCTGTCCGGATCCAATGTGCGGAGAGCCGATTGTCAGTCCTGAAGATGACGCAATGTCGTACTGCGTGAACGCATCGTGCCCCACTCAGCTTGTGCGCCTGCTGGAGCACTTCGTCAGCCGCGGTGCGATGGACATCGACGGCATGGGCATCAAGTGGGGCGAGTACCTGATTCAGCAAGGGTTGATCAGAGATGTTGCGGACATCTACTACCTGAAGCCTGGCGACCTCGCGCGGCTCAACCTGCTGGATGTGATAGATGCCGCCAAGGCGAGACCATTCGAGGATGCACTCGCGGCGAGCGGCATTCCGACCGTGGGCAAGAAGTCTGCGGGCATCATCGCCGAACGCTTCGGCAATATGAGCGTGCTGTCAAGTGCCAGCGAATTGGACATTGGGGAGCTAATCGGAGTCAGCGCACGCACCGCAAGGGCAGTCGTCGGACACTTTGCGGAACTGAGGGGGCAGCCGCACATCACGGAAATCAGCTCGGACTTCCTCGGAAACGGACTGATCGGTGTGCAGTCGGACCTGTTCTATGTGAACAGGAAGCACCTACTGCAGCCGGAAACCCTGCGCCAGAAGAGCGTCTCCAATCTGCTATCTGCTATCGAAGCGAGCAAGGGGCGTCCTCTGGCGCGCGTTCTCGTTGCGCTGGGGATCCGGCATGTCGGCGGCGAGGTGGCGGAACTGCTGGCGCGCGAATTCACGACCATCGACAATCTGATGGCGGCGGACGAGGAAGCCCTAGTCGCTATTGACAGCATTGGCCCGCGCATCGCGGAGAGCGTGGTGTCGTACTTCCGCAACGAGGCGAATCGCACTGTCGTGGAGAAGCTACGAGCTGCCGGGGTGCGCCTTGAGGACGAGGAGCGCGTGATTCCGACGGAGCAGCCGTTTGTTGGGATGCGGTTCGTGGTTACGGGCAGGCTGGAACGGTTCAGCCGCTCGCAGGTGCAGGATCTGATCAAGCAGTACGGCGGCGCGGTCAGCGGCAGCGTGAGCAAGAACACGAGCTATCTTGTGGCAGGAGAGGGCGGCGGCTCGAAGCTGGCGGACGCACAGCGGCTTGAGGTCGAGGTTCTGACCGAGGACGAGTTGCTGGAGATGTTGCCTGCCGGTTCGCTCTAGGAAGCCGAGTCGGGCAGCCACCCCCAGGGGCGCGGACCCCAGTCTGGCGAGTACGGCTCGCCGTCCTTGACTGTTACCACAGGCACTAGCGCCTTGTCGCCGTGTAGGGTGTTGCCCTCGGTGTCGTGGAACAGCCAGTCTCCGGTCTCTTCTTTCAGCACGCTGATGTCGGCGGGCCTGCCGACTGCCAGCGAGCCTAGCGTGTCCTCCATGCCGAGCGCCTGCGCCGGGTTCGCGGTCGTCATGCGTATGACATCCTCCAGCGAGAAGCCCAGCGCCATGAAGCGCGCGAGCATTTCGGTCATGCTGTGGACGGTGTTCATGCGTCCCGGCGGCGTCATGTCGGTGCTGATGCTGCGCGGCTGCACGCCCTGATCGAGCGCGGCTTTCGCGACATCGAAGCTGAAGTTCTGCCGTCCGTGCGCCGTGTCGAGGAATACGCCACGATTCTGCGCCTCGATAATTTCACGAATGACCTTGCCGTCGCTGTCGATGATGCGCCCCGGGTTGCCGCTGAAGAGGTGGGTGATGATGTCGCCCTTGTCGAGCAGTGGCAGTAGCTTGCGCGTGATGGTCGGCTCGGTGCCGTCGCCGCCTGCGATGCTGCGGTCGCCGATATGCACCATCAGGCGGACACCGCCCTCGGTAGCAGCTTGCTTTGCGAGGCGTACCATTTCCACGCCCATACTAGGCACGCCGGGGCCGACGGCGCGAATCTTCACGCCTTGTATGAGTGGTCTGTTCGCCTTGATGACGCTGACCGTCTCTTCGAGGTCTATGTCCTCGCGTCGGGACGTGTCGGGCTGGTATGCCAATCCCACGCGGGAGATGTGCAGCATGCAGAAGATGTTGGTCTTGGCGTTCGGGACGACATAGTTGGGGAAGCCGCCGAATGTGTAGCAGCCCGCGCTGCCCGCGTCCAGCACGGTGGTTACGCCGGAGCGAATGCCCGCGAGGTCGGGGTTGATGCCGTTTTGGTTGACGCCCTCGTACACGTGGGTGTGCAGGTCGATCATGCCCGGAATGACGATGTTGCCGTCCACATTGATGACGCGCGCAGCACCCGATGGGTCCAAGTCCGGCGCGACTGCCGATATGATGCCGTCTGTGACCGCGACATCGAGTTTTGCCCTGATGTCCTGCGACGGGTCGATGACCTCGCCGCCCTTTAGTAGCAAGTCGGTCATGTCAGTTCCTTAGTTCGTTCATTTCGCTATAGTTAGGAAGCGGCAAGAAGTTTGCAATGCTATTCGGGTTGGCGCAGAATCTGGCTCACCTCCAGCGATATATCTGGCAGTTGCGTTGGCACAATCCGCTGTCCTGGAGAAAAGCGCTGCATAGAGCGGTATCTGACGGTCACCGGGTCTAAGTCGCTGAATGTATCTATAAGCCCATAGACCAAGTTGATCTGCCAGACTTCGGGAACACCCGCCTGTGAGTACCTCGGAATCTTCACATTTCGGTCGTAATCTACGCTGCTGTCTGACACTTCGATTATTAGCAGCACATCCTTGGCCGTGGGATGCGAGTTCATGTAGAAGTCGTCTCGGGGGAACAGGATAGCCAAGTCAGGTTGGAATGAAGTGAGTTCGTGCAACTTCACTGGGTTTTGCACGCTCACAAAGACTCTGTCTCCAGCCTTCTGTGTGAACAGAGCAGTCAGACATATCACGCAACCCGCATGGTAACTTCCCACCGCTGCCATTTCTACAATCTCCCCGTCAACAAGTTCCACGCGGTCGTCCTCGCCGAAAACGCCTGCCTCCGCCATCATGAAGTATTCCTTGACGCAGAAACGCCGTCTGGTCATGGCCGTAGTCATCGCGCTCTCCTTCGTCTTGCACCCATCCGCTGTATCTACCTTACTATAACCTCGACGCGCTGCACTAGGTTGTTGCCCATGCCTTGCATTGTCCACGGTTGGGCGGTGGGCTGGACGTTGCCTTCCTCGTCGGTGGCGCGCACGGACAGAAAGTGAGTGCCGGGCTTGGCGTTCCAGTCATACGACCAGTTGCGCCATGCGAAACGGCCGACCTGTTTGCCTAGCTCGGCTTTGTGCCAGCTCATGCCGTCGTCGGTGCTGACCTCGACCTGCGTCACATCGAGCCTGCCAGCCCACGCCTTGCCGGAGAGCGTAACATCACCTGAGTCCAGCAGCCTCGTGCGCGTCATGAATTCCGGCACGCCCGGTGGTAACATCAGCGCGCGCACCCGCATCGTGCTCACGGGCACGCCGGGGTCGTCCGGCGATGTCTTGTAGCGGTAGGTCTGGTCCATCTGGTAGCCGGTGAAATGCTCCGCGACCGCCTCGATATTTTCCAGCCATTTCACGCTGGTCATACCGTACCAGCCCGGTACTATCAGTCGCAGCGGATAGCCGTGCTGCGGCTCCAGCGGGGCGCCGTTCATCTCGTACACCAGCATCACTTCGTCGCGCATCGAGTCCTCAATGGTGAGGCTGCGCTGGTATAGCTGCACCTCGCCGCCCTGGACGCCCTCGTCTCGCCCGGTGAACACCAGCTCGACCGCACTAGAATCTATGCCTGCGTCTTCGAGGATGCCCCGCAGCGGCGTTCCGGTCCACTCTGCTGTGCCGATCGCCTCAAGCAGCCAGGGCTGGCTTACGGGACGTGGGTTCAGCCGCGCCCTGCCGTTGCCCGCGCACTCCATCGTGACCGGCATCGTGACTTTCGGACGCTCCCGTATGTCCGACATGCTGAGGCTGAGCGGGTTCCCCACCAGCCCGCCGATGTCGAGCTTCCACGAGTCGGCGTCCGCATCCGGGATGTCGAAGTGTATGAGGAGATAATGCATGCCCGTGGGGGTGATGTCGTAGCGCAGGCCTTCGAGGGGCATGCCGCGATTGCGGAACGCCAGCGCAAGTTCCTCTTCGTAGTAGGTGTTGGTGTGGCTGAGACCGCTGCCGTCGCCTACGGTCCGAAATAGCGATCTGAGGTCTTCCTGTGTCATGTCTCACCCGTCTATGTGTGAATATGCAAAGGGCGGCTCGCTTGAAGCAATGCCGCCCAGTGTGGTTTCCGTTGTCTGTGGCTCGTTACCGCTCGATGGGAGCGCGGACGATGCTGCCGTACTCGGTCCATGAGCCGTCGTAGTTGGAGACGTTATCCAGCCCAAGCAGCTGCGTCAGCACGAACCAGGTGTGCGAGGAGCGCTCACCGATGCGGCAGTAGGCGATTGTGGGCTTGGAGTTGTCCACCCTGCTGCCGTAGATTTCGATAAGCTCGTCGGCGGACTTGAAGCTGCCGTCAGGTGCGACCGCCGTTGCCCAGGGAACATTGGCCGCGCCGGGGATGTGGCCGCCGCGCTGCGCGCCCTCTTGCGGGAGTGCGGCGGGAGCGAGCAGTTCACCGCGGAACTCTTCGGGCGCGCGCACGTCCACGAAGAACGAGCTGCCGTTGGAAGCGGCACCGACTACCTGCTCGCGGAAGGCACGGATGCTGGTGTCCGGCTCTGCGGCGATGTATCTGACCGATTCGTGCGATGTCGCGTCAGTGGTGAGAGGTCTGCCTTCAGCTTCCCACTTGGCGCGTCCTCCGTCCATGAGCTTTACGCTTTCATGACCGTACATCCGCATCTGCCAGAACGCCCACGCCGCGAACCAGTTGTTGTTGTCGCCATAGAGAATTACGGTTGTGTCGTTGCCGATGCCGGAGCCGCCAAGCAGTTCCTCCATATCCGACTTGGATATGATGTCGCGCGCGAGCGTGTCCTGCAGTTGGGTGGTCCAGTCCCATCCGACGGCGCCCTCGATGTGCCCCTGGTCGTATGCGTTCGTGTCCACATCGACTTCAACGAGGCGAACACCGGCATCGCCTCCGTGCGCCGCAACCCATTCGGTTGTTACAAGTGATTCAGGATGTGCATATTCCGCCATAAGAGCCTCCTCGTATTATGTTATTCGCAGCTTGCTTTCCAAACTATATGAGCCGAAAGTGCAGCCTATTGACTATACCTTCGCTTATACATTGACTGCGTTGAGTTTATCATCATGCCCAATTGCTAGTCCAATTCAGCGCATCAGGCGATTCAGGCTTGCGAAGCGGTCCGGATTCAGGTCTCGCCCTGACAGCGCAGGATGGTCGGGGCCGTAGCGGTGGCATCGGAATGTGGCGTTCGAGTATTCCATCTTCAAGTTGCCCGTCCTCTTGCCATACACGAAGTACGGGTTGATGTACTCCCATACGACCTCGCCGCGTGGTGTGACTTCGAACAGGCGGCCCGGCGCGCCCTCGCAGATGAGAGTGTTGCCGTTGGGGAGGCGTTGAGCGCCGCTGATGTTGTAGCTATAAAACGATATGTCGGGCGTCCCTTCGTATTCCCAGTGGATCTTGTTGGTCGTGGGATCAACCTCGATTACGCGGGAGTAGCTGATGCCGCGACGATGGCTGCCATTGTCGAAGATCAGAATGCGACCATTCGGCAGCCATGTGGGGTTGTGCTGGTGATAGACTTCGCCCGGCCCCCACTTCCACCTGAACTCTCCGCTTGCGCGGTCAACAATGCCTACTGTGCTGGTGAGGCGATAGCTGACGAGCAGGTCGCCTTCGGGCGTGACATTCAGTGTGTTGCCGTGCGACCATTCGCGGCGCGCATCCAGCGGGCAGATGATGTCCTCATCGACATCAAGATATTCCCAGGAGTGCCACTCCCATACGGTCTCATTGTCGGGGGTTACTTCGCGCACAACATCGCCGAGCATGCCGGGCGCGAAATCGACATCGAAGCCGCCCTGCACCTGCGCCACGATGTCGTCGGGCAGCGGCTCCCACAGGAGTAGCAGCGTATTGCCGTTGGGCAGTCGCTCGTAGTCGTGGTGCAGCGTCTGGTCGCGGTAAGCCCAGACGATGTTGCTGTCCCAGTCGAGTTCGAGGACGCCTGCGGATGAGCCGCCCAGCGTCTCTACGCCGCCCGCGTCCTCCGGAGGCATGGTGCGGCACAGAAGGTTGCCGTTGTCCAGCAGATATGCGTAGTGAATGCCCTCGTCCGTGTGCCACTGGTGGACGACATCGCCGTTCATATCGATCAGGTAGGCGCTCTTGCCGCCCCGCGTAGTGGAGAATAGCGTGTATCCCCTGTAGCACGCTGAAGGCGTATAGTGAATCAGCCCTATCGGATGATGAATTGACCAGCCCATAGCCGTCCTCCGCAGGTGTTATTCAGGTATTATTGGGGTGGAATTACGGCGGATTATAGCAGGTTAAAGTTCTAACCAGCGTCCATTGACAACGCGGCAACAAATACTTCAAGCTCATATACGATGTAAGTCGGATACATGATATGATGCGTTGAAAGATAATTGTTCCACCTTGAGGTATAACCGTTGCCCTGGGACTGGGATGACGACAAAGCCCGCGTAAACATTCGCAAGCACAAAGTTCCTTTTGAACTCGCCATTCGCGTGTTTCAAGATCCGCTACATAGCTCGATCGAAGATGATCACGAGACTGAGGAACGGTGGAAGACCATTGGACAGGTGCAAAACCATATTCTGATTGTCATACACACCGCTTCAACAGACGAAGTTCCTGGTCGAATCATCAGCGCAAGGAAAGCGACAAGACATGAGAGAAGACTGTACGAAGAAGCAACGTAACACTGATGGATTGTCCGAGAAGGAATTAGCGGCTATTCGACAGCTCGACGCAATGCCCGATGAGGATATAGATACCAGCGATATTCCTGAGCAGACCGACTGGACAGGCAGTGTGCGGGGTAAGTTTTATGATCCTAAAGCCCAGCGCGTGGTTCGAAAGCCGGACGAAAAACTCACGAGCCAACTTCGAAGCTAGAGCGGCTTTGTCGTGAGATGCCGCCGCCTCTTGCCTGTCTTAACTATCGTTGCCATCTATCCCCCTCCACGCCATGAACGCTGTGGGCAGCAGCGCCAAGAGGCACAGTACCGTCGCCACTACGAAGAAGTCGCTGAACAGCGTCAGGCCCGCCTCTGCCAGATGTTGCTGCACCTCGGCGATTCGCGCTTGCGCCTGCTGGGCCGTCTCGCCGGGTAGGGCGAACGGGGCACCGATGCCCGCCACCAGAGTATCGAATCTGCCCGTTCCCCATGCTGTCAGCGCGGCGACTCCGAGCGTCATTCCGACCACTCGCATCGTGGTTATCAGCGCAGCCGCGGCACCGCGCACATCATCGCCGACAGAGTTCGTAGCGGCAAGCGCGATGGGGGCGATGAGCAGCCCGAAGCCGAATCCGGCGGTCGCCAGATGCACCGTCAGCCATGGATCGGCTATGTCCAGTCCCCAGCCGCTCATCAGCCAGAAGCCGAGCGCGGCGAGCAGTAGACCCAGCATCGCAGGCGCACGATAGTCGATGCGCTGGCAGGCAATGCCGCCAAGAACCGCGCCGAACGGGATCGCGGCGGTCATTCGCAGCAGCATCAGCCCGCCACCAAGCGGTGTTTCGCCGAGCAGCGTGTTTGCCATCAGGGGAATGGTCACCATGCCGATTATGAGCGCCCCGCCGATGAGCAGGTGCGATACGTTGGCGGCGACGAATGCGCGGATGCGGAACATCGCGCGTGGGAACAGTGGGTCCTGAGCGGTGCGTTGACGCAGAATGAATAGCGCGAGCGCTATGAGCGCAACAGCGAGCCACACTGCCATCAATGCGTCCAGTTCGTCTATTCTTGCAAGCCCGAGGGTTAATGCGGCAAGGCTGATAGTGATGAGAGCGCCGCCGATGTAGTCCATCCTTGCGGTATGGCGCGGGTTCTTGGGAAGCAGAACCAGTGTGAGGATGATGATTATGACGCAGAGCGGAATGTTCAGCCAGAAGACCCACTGCCAAGCCAGGTATTTCACGATGATGCCGCCCCAAAGCGGACCAATGACGCCGCCCGCCTCTGCTGACGCGCCGACAAGTCCGAGAGGCGTTCCCCGTCGGTCGGTCGGGAACAGGTCACCAACGATGGCGATGGCGATGGGTACGAGCGCGCCCGCCCCGAGCGCCTGGAATACGCGCAGCCCGATCAGCCAGTTGATGTCGGATGCCAGCGCGACGCCCACGGAGCCTAGCATGAAGAGCAGCAGCGATCCGATGAATGTGTTGCGATGGCCCCAGATGTCCGAGAACCTGCCGATGAAGGGCATTGCGGCGACATAGCCAAGCAGGTAGCCGGTGATGATCCAGGATGTGTGGTCAAGTTCGGTAACGGTGAGTTTCAGGTCGAGCATTATCTGAGGCAGTACGGTTACCACAACCGTCTGATCGTCCGCAGCCACGAAAACGCCGGCGAATACCGCCGTCAGTGCGAGATATGACCGCGTGCGCGAGTGATGCCCATTCAAGACGCTATCCTACTTATACAACCTATCCCATCTGTCCTGCACATCCCGTCGGCCTCCAATTACCCGCTGTCCGGCGCCGCAATGTCCACAGGTTCGTTGAACTCGGACAGCGTAATCGTGCGCGCGACCCCGTCCGCTTCGGTCGGCGTGATGCGGCCGTCAAGTCGTGCTTGGGTGAGGTACAGATGCGGTCTCTCGATTGTCAGCGTAACAGCTACGCTGCTCTCCGGCTCTGTGTCTCCGAACAGCGGCGCCAGGGCGTCCGCAGGAATAGTGCCACTGATGCGGTATTCTCCGGCATCGTGCGATATGAGAGTGGCGTTCTGCACCTGGGCAAGAATCTCAGCGATGCCGTCTGACGGGCTGAAGAACTCCAATGGATTCAGCTCGGACGACACGGGATGCCATTCGCCCGACAGCGGGTTGGTCATATAGGCGTCTTCGCCAACGGCGATAAGGCTGCCCTTCACGGCAAAACTGCCGGCTGTGCCGAGAAAGTCTATGGCGATCCTGTCCGGACTGGCAATGTTGCCGCTGGCTTCCGTGAGCGCCATGCCCTGCGCGAGCGGCGTGCTGCCGTCATCGTCGTGCTCGATGTGGAAGCGGAAAGATTTCAGATCGGACATAGCCGTGCCACATTCGTCGAGGATTGCCTGCGGGTTGATTGGTGTGGGGGTAACTGTCGGCACGGGCGTTGCGGGCGGGGATGTATCGCTGCAAGCCAGCGTGACCAATGCCAGCGCAATTGGAGCAAGAGCCAGCAGGAGCGGCGGTGTAAGCCGGCGGGCGAGGACAGGGGAGGGCATGCTCACTCCAAGCCGAGCGCCTGAAATATCTCGAAGAACTGCGCTGTGCTGCCGGGCTGAAACCAGGGGATGCTGTGCATGATGCGCCGATCCTTGTCCACCACGAACACGGCGCGCACCATGCCCTTGCCGTCGTCAGACAGCGCGCCGTAATTGGCTGCTACCTGCAGGTCGGCGTCGCTTGCGAGCGGGAAGGGACAGCCGCCGAGCGAATCGCTGAAAGTGTCGTGCGACTCCAGCGAGTCTGCGCTTATCGCTATGATCTCTGCGTCGAGGTCCCGGATAGTGTCGTACTCGCCCTGCAGCGCGCTCAGCATTTGAGTGCAACCCGGCGTTCTGTCTTCCATGTAGAACGCCAGCACAACTCGTCTGCCAGCGGCAATCTTGCTGAGGGTGATGTCACCCGCCGTGCTGGGCAGCGTGAAATCGGGCGCGAATTCGCCTGTCTCTGCCATTCGCTTCCTATCCTAAGTGACAGTCATCTTGTAGATCGAAGCTAATTCCACAAAGCAGGAGACTCCATCCACAAGATGCGGATGGAGTCTCTCCGATTAAGAGCTAGTTAGACCGTGTAGCGTTACGCCTTGGCGCCGTGCCTGCGCTCCCTGTAGAGCATCGCACCGCCGCCCATAAGCATCAGCAAGGCTACGAGCAGCATAAGCTGCATCGCTGCGGGTACGTAGGAGTCACCCGTAGCAGGAGTTACGGCTGCTGAAGTAGGAGGCGGCAACTGGAATGTCGCCATTCTCTGCGCCTGCATGTAGGCATCGCTTGCGCCACCCATTCCGGTAGCCTCAACGCCGTAGGCTGCTGCCGTAAGCTTGCCGTTGACGATGTTCAGCAGTGTCTTGGCGGTGTCGAGGTTGTCCTCAGCCATTACTGCTGCTGCGTCTTCCTTGGCTGCCATTGCCCAAGCTGCCACGTTGCCGCTGGAGGACATAACCTTCCCGCCATAAGTGTCAACGCTCTGCTTGCCGGAAGCATCCATAGCTGAAGCAGCGGATGCACTGGCAGCGGAAGCGAGTGCGGCGATTTCGTCCGCTAGGCTTGCTGCCTCTTCGGTCGCTGCCATCAGGCCGTCAGCGTCGTCTGCGGCCTGCGCCTCGCCGACCTTCGCCATTGCAGCGTAAATCTGAGACTTGAGCATATACAGGGTGCTGGCGTCGCCGACAACCAGTCCCCTAATCTCCTCCATCGCGCCGCCGTCAACCATGTCGGTGAAGGCGAACACGCCCGAAGGTGCCGGGTCGTCGTCCGGTACAGGCTCGACGGTGACAGCAACCATGTCATACATCTCGAGGATGTTGCCGCCGTCCGGTGAAGTCCAGGAATGACTGATGCTGCCGTCTGGCAGAACGGTCATAACGCCAGTGCTGACCTTGTCGTCCGAGCCACTGTTGACCAGCCAGCCTTCGTATGCCATTCCGGCTTCCAGCCTGGTGACGCCGGACATGGAGTAGGTGACTCGGTCGCTCATTGCACCAGCGTCCGAAACAACAGCTGTGCCGGAGCCGCTGTAGTCCGAATCCGCGTGCGCGACCGCAAATGGCGTAGTCATCAATAGTATGAGACCCAGTGTTATAAGAAGCTTAGACATAGACATGCTAAGTGTCTTTCCTCCTTGCTTGATGAGATTGAATTTGACCTTGTTCAGATACAAACGATACCACAACCTACTTGAACATAATAGACCTTGTGGGTATTGATTTCTGCACTTTTATTAGACTTATCCGAAACATTGGCAAGCGATGCCGAGACGGTATCGCTATTCCGCAACACATAATAACACATTGATGCGCTATGGGTGAACATGTAATTTGCTGACCGCCGATATTATACCCCAGAGACTAGGGTTAAGACTATACCTTTGCAGCCGACTGCGCGATTGAAGTTAGATGCGATTGGCGAAGCTGTGATATTTGTCATTGGCTTCATGAAATTGCCGAGAATTGGCCTGGACTCTCAAACAATGCAGGACAGTACGTCGATTTTGTGCAATGGGCTTGTGCCTATCCGCTTGTGCCTACGCGCCGACGTCAATGGGTTGTATAGGGATGTCGCCCGCCAATACCGGTGGTAGCAACTCCGGCAGGCTGCGGGGCACGAATGTCTCGGTATCTTTGTTGGCGACCAGCTCGTTCACGCTCCACCAGCGATGTCCGAGCACATACTGCATTTCCCACTCATCGGGCGCCGTTGGGACGGCCTCGAACGCGGGCGCTCGAAGCAGGTAAAACCACTCGTCGGACTCGATCCACCTGTCTACCCACTGCCAGGTATGCCGCCGCTTCCAGATGCAGGGGCCGAGATCGACTTCGCGCAGGCCGGTTTCTTCGTACAGTTCGCGGAGTGCAGCGTCCTCGCGGGTCTCGCCGGGGTCGAGGCCGCCGCCCGGCGTAATCCACAGACGACGGTCAGCCTTCGGTGATGCGTCAAGCCGGAAGTTAGCCTGCTGCGGCACTCCCACATTGATCAGGAGAACGCGGTCACGTTCGTCTATGAGCAGCACGCGAGCCGCCGGGCGGAACTCGGGCTTTTGCCTGCTGCCGACGCCTGCACTTGGAATCGCATCGGGCAAAGTCTAGCCTGACTTCTTTCGCAGCGCGGCGAGCACTTCGTTCATGCTGCCGGAGCGGAAGCCCTGCAGGTCGAGCGTTACATACGAGTAGCCGATCTCGCGGAACTTGCTCACGACCTTTTCACGCACCGCTTCATCGGTGAGTGTAATGAAGTCCTGCGCCTCCACCTCGATGCGGGCGACGGTGTCGTGGTGGCGCACACGAAGCTGGCGAATACCGATGACATCGTGCAGGTATTCCTCGGCTTGCGCGATGCGCGTCAATGCTTCGACGGTGACCATCGAACCGTATGGGATGCGTGACGACAGGCATGCCTGCGCCGGCTTATCCCAGGTGGGCAGCTCCATGTCCTTTGACAGCTCTCGGATTTCGGGCTTGGACAGGTCCGCTTCAACCATCGGGCTGCGCACGCCGTACTGCTTCGCGGCGTTCAGTCCGGGGCGGAAGTCGCCGAGATCGTCGGTGTTCGTTCCGTTGACGATGCTGTTCCATCCCTCTTCCTCTGCGTAGCTGCTGAGGTAGGTGTACAGCTCGTCCTTGCAGAAGAAGCAGCGATTGGGGTTGTTCGCGGCGTAGTCTTCGCGCTCAACCTCGTGCGTCTCGACGATGCGGTGGTGGAAGCCCAGTCGCTCGGCAAGCTCGATTGCCTCCCTGAGTTCGGAAGGCGCGAGGCTCGGCGACTTCGCGGTTACGGCGAGCGCCTTATCGCCAAGCACGTCGTATGCCGTGGCTGCGAGGAACGCGCTGTCCGTCCCGCCGGAATACGCCACTATGACCGATCCCATATCGGCGAGAATGGACTTCAGCGTATCCATCTTCTCTTCAATTGTTTGTGTTACTTCTGTCTGTGTCGCCATAGGTAATACTCCCGCCAAGATGGACACAGCCTAGCTGCCCGCTATCCGCAAAATCATGTTCGCCATCGTGATGAAGCCGCCAATCATAATCGCCAGCAGCGTGAACATAAAGCCGAGCAGAGCAAGAAAGTAAGCACGGAACTCGCGACGGAGTTCAGCGACTTCTGCACGAAGCCCATCAACACCGCTTTCAATCCTGTCGAGCCTGTGGTCAGTGCCCTCGTTGTGCTCCTCGACTCTCGTAACCCGTTCAATTATGGTTGCCACGTCCACCCCTTCTTACGCCGCCTGTCTTATTCCGCCATCATCGCTTCTATAATTGCGTTCATCTCGTCGCAATAGTGCTGGTACGATCTGTTCTGGTATTGTAGCAGGCGCTGCGACTCCTCGGTGTCGTACCAGTCCACCCAGCCGGGTGATGGGCGGTAGTCCACATCCTCGAACGGTGCGCCCATGAATCCGTAGAAGTCGCGCGCATAGTCCTCGCCGCGCATCTGCCATGTTGCGCCGCCCGCGATATTGAGTATCTTGTTGGCGGCTTCCGGCACGTTTACTGACGCAAACAGCGCGTCCACTACATCGTCCCGGTGTACCATCTCGACGCGCTGCTCCGCGACGAATGGCCACGGGTTTGGCGGCTCCATGAATGCCGGTACCATGATGCCCGCGATTCGCATCGCGATCCAGTTTAAGGACGATTCGCGCACCATGCGCTCGCCGACGATCTTGCTGTCGGCGTAGATGTCGATGGCAGACTGTGGATGGTCCACGCGCACCGGCGGCTCTTCGTCCATCGTGGTGCCGTAGGTGCTGATGGACGATGTGAATATCAGCGTCGCGTCAGGGGCGTGTGCCTCCATCGCCTTGATGATGTTCTCGGTACCGCCCACATTCACGCCGAATGTGCGGTCGCGGTCGCGCTCGCTGTTCGGCGGCAGCAACGCCGCAAGATGCACGACGGAACTGACGCCTTTGATGGCGTCCGCAACCTGCGCCTCATCCGTGATATCGCCTTTGACAATCTCGATTCCGTCCCTGTCTTCGAGACCCTCGAAGTCCATGAAGGGCAGGTCGAAAATGCGAACGGTCTGGCCGTCCGCAGTAAGCTTCTCCACAAGCATGCGGCCTACGCTGCCTGCGCCGCCTGTAACAAGAACCGCTCCGCTCATGTGAGCGTTACCCCCTTCATCCCCGCCTTCTCGATGAGGTTCTGCGAGGACTCAATGAGCGTGGTAATGGCGGTACCGAACTCGTCCCATTCCTCGGACTGCCGGAGCGCCAGAGCCGACTCGGACTCGCGCACGACGGCGCGCGCCGCGGGAACGCTAGGCATAGTCTTGAAGAAGAAGGTGTCGCTGATCTCGTCGAACTTCTCCAGTATTTCTACTATCGAAGTCTCCCAGTCGGCGTTGACCGTGCCGAGACCGCTGGCAATCTGCTGGCAGTTGTCTATCGACTGCTCAAGGAGTTCTTGTCCGGATACTGGCATATCAATAAACCTCCGAGTGTTGTTTTCTCATGTGCGTCACACCGCAACCGTGCAGCGTTGAATTGCGTATGAATGACGCTTCACATTGTGCCGTCCATTCGCCTTTGCGTCAAGACTGCGATGCCCAAGGTAGAGGCGTTGTTGCGAAGTCACAAACTGAAAGGGGACGCTGCCCCGCTATGAAACAGCGTCCCCGATACTAGTCCTTGTGAATAGGGCCGAAGCGCCTATTCGTCGTCGTCAGCGGGCTGAAGCTCGCGGATCTCGACTTCTTCCTGGTGACCGTTGGTCGCGTGGTCGTAGTGCCTCTTTACGGGCTCGAAGTCCACCACGTCGTTGCGCAGGAAGCCCTTGCCGTCGTGCCTGTCATACGGGAACGGCTGGAACTTCTCGAAGCGCTCCTTGAACCGCTGGCGGCTGGGCCTGCGGTCGTACGGGAACTTGTGCCTGTCGGCCTCCTGCGGCTCCACTTCGATCAGCGTGTAGTCGCGGCTGCCAAGACCGATCTCGTGACCGGTGTTGATGCTCGCAACCTCGCTCTGACCGTGGAAGGTCGCTGCGGCGGCTTCGAACTTGTTGTCGCCCGGATGGTGGGCTTCCATCATCTCGGCAGCGGAACCCGGCATACCCGGCGAGTCCTTCGCCTTGTCAACGCACGCCATGTCGATTGCGACGGCGTCCTTGCTGGCGAATACGCCCAGATGCGGGACAATCGGCACATCGGAATGGTTGCCGCAGTCGCACTTAGGCGATACGTCAATTGCCAAGTTGATGTAGCCGACCTTGTCGCGCCCGACCGCCTTCTCAACGCCCAAGCAGGCGTCTGCGATGGCGACATCGACCGCGTCGAAGTTGACGGGTGGGATTTCGGCTAGACCGCGCGGGCCCATGACGCCGAAGCAGCCGAGGCAGGTCGCGCAACGGTCGCGGTCCCACTCAAGCTCGTCCTTCTCGTTGATGTGATACAGGTCGAACGGGCAGCAGTCCTCAAGAATCTCCCAGTCAGGGGTGTTCTCCTTGCCCTGGAAGCGTTCGGGATGGAATACCGCCGCCGCGCCGTAGCCGTAGTTCGGGTGACCGCCCATGTGGACGTTCAACTTGCCGCGCTTCGACTGTGCGCCGATACCGAGGTTCTTCAGCGCGCCGCCGATGACGCCCATGCCGTGACCCTTGAAGTGGGTCAGCGCGATGAGTACGTCCGCCGCTGCGATTGCCTGCGCGACATAGGCTTCCTTGAGCAAATAGCCTTCGGGGATGTCAACGCGGAAGTCGCTGGTGCCGATGAAGCCGTCCGCGCAGATGAACGGGCAGCCCAGCGTCGCCGAGTTGTAGCCGTTGCGCTCTGCCGTCAGCAGGATGTCCAGCTCGCTGGAGCGGGAGCCCCAGGGAGAGTATGTGGAGGTGGTCGTGTCGCAGACGAAGGGTCGTCCGCCCAGCTCCTTGATTCGGTCTGCCAGCGCCCGCGCATAGACGGGTCGCAGGTATGCCGTGTTATTCCACTCGCCGCAGTGAATCTTGATAGCCACGATGTCGTTGGGCTTGATCATCTCATCAAGACCGGCGGCATCGAAGACTGTCGTCATCTTCGCAACGAGGCTAGTCTCCGTGGATTCCGAATGGGCATCCATATAGAATACTTCGGATCGTGCCATATCTACCCTCCCAGTTAAATTCGGCCGGAGGGCAAGACGCCCCCATTGCCATGCCAGATATAGATTATCAGCATGAGATTAGCACCGAGCATAGCCTTTGTCAATTGACCATGCGACGGATATTCTAGGCATGCTGACCTGATTTTAGGATACCTCATTTTACATTGAGAGGCATGGCGAATACGATACATTCTGAAGACACCTGAGGAGGGCTTAGAAATGGCAAATACATCCTTTGACCTGAGTGGGAAGGCTGCCGTAGTTACGGGCGGCAACGGCGGTATCGGGCTGGGCATCGCGATCGGACTCGCTGAAGCGGGCGCGGACGTCCTCATCGCCGCGCGAAACAAGGCGAAGACGGATGCGGCGGTGGAGCAGCTTCGTGGACTCGGCGTGCGTGCTATGGGCACGACGACGAATGTGCAGAACGAAGAAGAAGTCTTTGCGATGGTGAACATGGCGATCGACGAGTTCGGACGGCTGGATATCCTGGTGAACAACGCGGGCATCGGCATCCGCAAGGCGCCGCAGGACTATACGCTGGAAGACTGGAACCTGATCATGGACATCAACCTGACGGGGACATTCCTGCCGTGCCGCGAGGCGTACCCGCATATGGCTGCGGCGGGCAGCGGAAAGATCATCAACATCGGGTCGATGACTTCCATCTTCGGGCATGACCTCGTGATGCCGTACTCGGCGAGCAAGGGCGGGGTGGTGCAGCTTACAAAGAGCCTTGCGACTGCGTGGGCGAAGGACAACATACAGGTGAATTCCATATTGCCGGGCTGGATAGAGACCGACCTGACCGAGCCGCTGCGAACTGATGAGAGCTTCCGGGAGCGTTTTGAGCTTATCTCCGCGCGGATACCGCACGGGCGGTGGGGAACGCCGGACGACATGGCGGGGACGGCGGTGTTCCTTGCTGCGTCTGCATCCGACTATGTTACGGGCGTGTCGATTCCGGTGGACGGAGGTTATGTGGCGTTCTAGCTGCGAGCATACGCATGAAGAAAGCATCCACTTAGTGCCTGTCCACTTCGGGGCTTAAGTCTGGGATTGGAGTGAATCAGCAATGACTCGTCTCGAAAATTGACCGTCCATATTGCGATGTGTATTATGCATACACATCATTGGAAAGGAGGAGACGAAGAAGATGGCGAGGGTACAGCTGATAATTCCTGACGAAGACCGCGACCGATTCGTTCATCAGGCTCGTCTCGAAGGGATGACTCTGAGCGGATGGTTAAGAGCGGCTGCCGAAGAGAGACTTGAGCAGAGAGCGCGTCTCAAGCCGTTCACTTCGTCCGGTGAGGTCAGGGAGTTCTTTCTGGATCGAGACGAGAGTGGGGTTGACGATCGTGAACCCGATTGGGAGGATCATCTCAAGACGCTCCGTGACTCGAAGATGCCAGAAGTTCAGTAGCCATGATCTTCGTCGATACGAATGTCTTCATGTATGCGATAGGCCGCTCGCATCCCCGGCGAGATGCAGCCCAAGATTTCTTTGCTAAAGCTGCTGACAGCCATTTGAGACTGTTCACCTCGGCCGAAGTCTTACAGGAGCTTATGCATGTGTATGAGGCGACGGGGAGGATGAATACCTTTGCTACTGCAATGGAACTGGTTGATAGATCAGTTGCTGAGGTGTGGCCGTTAGAAAGGGAAGATGTTGAACTGGCGCGGCAGATACATGATCAGTACCCCACACTGAGCGCTCGGGACCTGTGCCACCTGGCGAGCTGCCGGAGGCGTGGGATAACTCGGATCAAGACTTTCGACCAGTCTTTCCTGTCAGTTGCCGACGAGCCCCTGTAGCTAGTCTCATTGTAGGGAATACCAGCGCGGCGGGGGATGCGGGCTACTTCGTGTGGATTCCACCTCTCGGCCTGCTCGTCAGTGGGACTGGGACATGAAGATAGCCTACGCCCCACCCTGTACCTCTATGGTTACGATGTCGATGCCGTGGTACTTGCGGTGGCGCACTGATGAGGCGTAGTGGCGCAGTATACGGAACGAAATTTCGCTTTCGCTCGGCGTCTCCATTTGCTCGCCGAGGTACACTAGGCGGTCTTCGATGTTCTCGTCGTCGTCGAATGCGGTCAGGAACTCCAGCTCAAGGATGCGGGCTTCCGGGCGTGCGGAGATCAGCAGGTGCCGCGTACTGCCGACCGAGCTGCTGCCGGCGGCGTCCTGAAGCAGGATGGCGAGGGTTTCTTCGCCTATGAAACTCAGGCGCTGCTGGGATGAGCTGTCCCATCCCTGCCTTGACGCGACATCTCTAAGGAAGGCGTCCATTCTGGGTAAAGACGCCATGTCAAGCTCGACACGCAGTCGCCTGATGCGCGCGCCAGTAATCTCCACGAACAAGTTCATGGCGACCGCGGCGATTGCCCCCACAGTCAGTCCGTTGGTCAGAATCTCGCCCCAGACTCCGGTGAGAAGTTGCCCGAATACCGTCTGGCTCTCGAAACCCAGACCGATTGCGAATGCGACTCCGGCAATGAGTGTCTTTCGGTAGTCCAGCCCTTCTTGAATGACCGTCCGCATGCCCTCGACGAACAGGATGCCCATGGTCATCAGAATGTACGCACCCGTTACCGGCGCGGGTATAGACAGCAGGATGGCCGTCAGCTTAGGCAGCAGCGCCATTGCCACAAGGACAATGCCGATGATATATCCGACTTTCCTTGCGGCAACTCCCGTGAAATTGGTCAGCGATACGCTGAACGCCTCGTAGGTTATAGTCGGCAGCGTGCTGGTGAATCCGGTTAGCATAGTGCCTATGCCGTTCGCGTTGACCGCGCCCTGGACGAGGCGAAAATCGGTTGCAGTCATGTTGCGCCGCGCGGTCTGCTGCACAACCGAGCCGCCACCGATTATCTTAATAGTGCTCACCAGGGTTACGATTAGAAACACGGGCAATAGCCCCCAGAAATGCGGCCCGAAGGCGAATCTGAATCCGGGAAACTCTTCGTTTGGGAGGCCCACCCAAGGGGCTTCGACGATTCGGTCCACTTCGTAAATCCCGAAGAGAGCAGCTACTGCGACGCCTGAAGCGATTCCGATCAGCGTTGACAGCAGGCGAAATCTGCCCGAGGCACGAAGGCCCAGCATCAGCGCGACGGTCAGCGTAACCATGGCGACAGTGGGATATGCCCATAGGGAAGTGTGCTCGTGCGCCTCGTCGAGACTGTCGATTGCGATGGGAATTATCATTGCCGCGATCAGCATGTAGACGGTGCCCGATACGACGGGCGTAATGATGCGGCGCAGAAGTGGCAGCCATGCGGCAACGACGAACTGGAACAGCGACGAGACCAGAACTAGGCTCGCCAGCAGCGCGGGGCCGCCTTCAGACAAGGCTGTCACAGCTACGGCTATGAAGTTGCCGGCGGTCCCGCTGATGAGTACGTGGCGTGCCCCGATTCGCCCAAGACGCCCGGCGTGCAGCGCGGTGACGATGCCGTTTATGATCAGCGATGCGAATACGGCCCACGAAAGATACGCGTCCGGCTGGTCGGCGGCGACTGAGGCGACGGAGACGTACAACACCGTCGGCGCGATGACGAGCAGCACGCCCTGAATGCCCACACTGATCGCTACCGGCAGTGGGCAAGGGTCGTCCGGCTCGTAGAGTATGCCTTCGTTTGGTGCCTGAGTCGTCATGAGCGGAGAGAACGGATACGGATGCGCGCGTCCGACGGCAATTGAAGCTAGGCGGCGTCGATCGGCGGATGCAGGTTGTGCCAGTCGGTCGCCTGCTCGTAGGCGTGACCGATGCGGCACAGCAGCGGCTCGCTTAGGGCTTTGCCCACGAACTGCAGGCTCAGGGGCAGACCGTTGCTGCTGAGTCCGCATGGCAAAGAAATCGTGGGCGCGCCATTGTAGTCGTAGGGCACGGTGTAACGCTGGAAGGATGTGCCCCTGTCCCCGCTCAGAGGCCCATACATCTCTTCGGGCGTGATTGGACGCGCGGGAGCCATGACAGACGGGCATGCGAGGGCGTCAATGTCCTGGAAGGCGTCGCGTATCAGGCCGTTGAGTTCGGCGCGGCGATTGTTCGCCTCGGCATAGTCGGCGCCTGATACGGCAGCGCCCATATCGAGCCAGCCCCGGAACCAGGGACCGTAATCGTCGCGGCGCGAAGGGTAATTCTCCCGGTGGGCGGCAACGGCTTCGGCAGAGCAAAGCACGGGCCAGGCAGAGAGGTAGCTGTCCACGTCCGGCATCTGCACCGGAACGATTTCCGCGCCCAGCTCTTTCATGATTGCCACGCCCTCGATTACCGCTGCGGCAAGTTCGGGGTCCACGCCGTCGGTGGCATAATTCTCGTCCAGCCCGATGCGAATGCCCCGCACACCGCCGTCGATGCCGTCGAGCATGTCGGGAACGGGCGCGGGCAGCGATGTGGGGTCGTTGGGGTCCTGCCCAGCGATTGCCTGAAGGGATATTGCGGCGTCGGCGGCGCTGCGGGTGAGTGGGCCAACGTGGTCGAGCGATTCGGCGAGGGCGAGCACTCCGTAGCGGCTGACGCGGCCCCATGTGGGCTTCAGGCCCACTGTGCCGCACGTTGCGGCGGGAAAGCGTATGGAGCCGCCCGTGTCGCTGCCGAGCGAGCCGAAGCACAAGCCTGCGGCCGTTGCCACGCCGGAACCGCTTGACGACGAGCCTGCCCAATGCCCCGTGTTCCAGGGATTAAGGGGCAGGTCGAGCGCGGGATTGTAGCCGCCCATCGCGCCCTCGGTGAGGTTCAGCTTTCCAAGCGGGACTGCACCGGCTGCGTTGAGCTTTACGACTACGGTCGCATCGAATGACGGCACATGGTCCATGTACACCTTGCTGCCGCCCATCGTGCGAACGCCCGTGGTGAAGCAGAGGTCCTTGACGGCGAATGGCACACCGTGAAGCGGTCCGCGGTACTGTCCCGCCGCAATCTCCGCTTCGGCAGATTTGGCGGCTGCCTCGGCCTGGTCAGCCATTACGGTGGCGTAGCTCTTGTACGTGCCGTCAAGGCTCTCGATACGGCGGAGCATCGCTTCCGTGACCTCGACTGGCGAGATCTGGCGCGCCTTTATGAGCGCTGCCACTTCTGTGATGGTCATGTAGTGCAGTGGTGCGTCGGCCATTCTCGGCTCTCCTTAGATGCATCTGTTGGCTGGTCGTGCCTGACGGCTAGCTTCCCGCTTTTACGAAGTCCGCGATGCGCTCGCCGATCATCATTGTGGTCACGTTGATGTTGGCGCGCACGCAGTCGGGCATGATGGAGGCGTCCACAACTCGCAGACCTTCCAAGCCATGCACCTTACCGTACTGGTCGACGACTGCCATAGGGTCGTCAGCGGGACCCATCTTGTTGGTGCAGGATATGTGATGGCCTGTGGTAACCTCGCTCATCATCCATGCGTCAAGGGCATCGTCGGAAACAAGTGCCTCGTCCGGTGGCTCGGTGCGCTCTTCGATGATGTCCTTCCAGGCTTCATGCTCGCCCAGCTTTATGCACGTCCGCACCGCCTCACGCATCCGCTCGCGGTCGAAATCCTCCTGGAAGTAGTTGTAGTCCAGCATCGGCTGCTCGCTGGGGTCGCTGGATTGCAGCTTCAGCTCGCCCGCGCCGACAGCGAGGTCGAGGCCGATGATCATTCGTATGCCGATGGGAGACATGCGGTCGCCGCCCCGGTCTATGCGGCCAGTGGCGAAGATGTTCATATAGACGATCATGTCGTTTTCGAAGTCCGAGTTGCTGGCGGTGTAGCGCAAGCCGAACTGGATGCGTGGGCCGAATGTCTCAAGCTCGTATTCAGGCTTTGTCTTCCAGGTTACATAGACGAGGGGGTGGTCGCGCAGGTTCTGACCGACGCCGGGCAGGTCATTGACCACAGGGATGCCCACTTCGTTCAGGTGGTCGGCGGGGCCAATGCCGGACAGCATTAGGATCTGTGGCGAGCCTACTGCGCCAGCGCTCAGGATAATCTCGTCGCCATCGACAACGAAGCGTTCGCCGCCGCTCGTCACATCCACGCCGGTCGCCCTGTTGCCGTCGAACACGATGCGATTCACGAGGCAGTTGGGGCGGATGGTGAGGTTCAGGCGGTGCCGCGACAGGCCGAGGTAGCCTATGTTGGTGCTCCAGCGTATGCCCTCCGGGTTGTTGAGCGGCAATGGCCCCACGCCAGTCGTATCAGGTGCGTTGTGGTCGGGGCAGTCGGCGAAGCCATATTCAAGGCAGGATTCGTAGAAAGCCTTCGATGCGCCGCGCCACTGCTCCTCCGGGAAGCGGTGGCAGATGATGGGGCCGTCCGTGCCGTGGTAATCGTCGCTGTATGTGGTGTCGGTCTCCAGCTTGCGGAAGTAGGGCAGGGAGTTCTCGAATGTCCACTCGTCGTTGCCCCAGGACGCCCAGCGGTCGTAGTCGTCGGGCACGCCGCGCAGGAAAATCTGGCCGTTGATCGCGCTGGAGCCGCCGGTTACCTTGCCGCGTGGCACCATCATTGGCTGCGCCTGCTCGGTGGCGCGCGCGGTGAACTGCCAGTTGTGATCGCTGGTCATGATGTCGGTCGCGGATGCGTAGCCGAATTTGACCTCTTCGGGCAAATCGTCGATGTCGGCGTAGTCGGGGCCCGCCTCCAGCAGCAGGACTGATGTGTTGGGGTCTTCGGTGAGCCTGGTGGCGAGAATCGCGCCCGCCGAGCCTGCGCCGATGATGATGTAGTCGTACTTCATGGTTGCTCCTTGCTTAACCAGTCAGGAATGTCGAGGTCACAGTCCCAATCTTCTTTTCAATTCCTTGTGGGTAATGACCCTACCCGCAGCGAAATCTTCGTTTGCTTCCTTGATCGCCAGTTCGTCTTCTTCTGTGAAAGGCTCGTCATCTAATGGGGCATTCAAAAACGCTTCCCAAACGGGATCATGGTCTGTCGTTGAATTGAGTTGCCTATCGTCATCGGGCCTTGTCGCCATTCTGCAACCTCCGTATCCTACGGAATCACTCATAGCCGAACTGTCGGCATCTTACCAGACCCGCGCCCACAAAATCCCTATCCCATTATCTTATCCATCCTGTTAGTTCCTTAGTTCCCGTTCTTCACAAAGTCTGCGACGCGCTCGCCGATGACCATCGAGGTGGCGTTGGTGTTGGCGCGGATGCAGTCGGGCATGATGGACGCATCCGCCACTCGCAGCCCCTCGATGCCGTGCATCTTAGCGTACTGATCGACCACCGCCATCGAATCATCTGAAGGCCCCATCTTGCAGGTGCCGGAGATGTGGTGGCTGGTCCGGACATTGCGCATCATCCAGTCGTCGAGCGCCTGCTCTGATTCGATCTCGGCGTCAGTGGGGAATCGCCTCTCTTCTATCAATTCCGCCAGCGAGTCTTTCTGTGCGAGGTCGAGGCATATCTGAACGGACTCGCGCATTCGCCTTCGGTCGAAATCGGTGGCGAGAAGGTTGTAGTTGAGGAAGGGCTGGATGCGAGGACTCGTCGTCCTGAGGAGTATCTCGCCGGCGGACTCCGCCAGGTAGATGGCGGCGATCATGCCGATGCCTATGGGTTCAGTGTTCGGGTCGGTGTAGTAGAGGCTGCGCGTCGCGTAGGAGAACGGGTGTATGAGCATGTCGTTGCGCAGGTCTGAGCCTTCCGCCGTGTAGCGCACGACGAACTGGATGCGTGGCGCGAGGCTGTCCTGCTCGAATCCGGGCTTGGTCCTCCATGTTAGCTGCACTTGTGGGTGGTCGCGCAGGTTCTTCCCCACACCCGGCAAGTCGTGGATGACGGAGATGCCCATTTGCCGAAGGTGATCTGCAGGACCTACCCCTGACAGCATTAGCAGATGCGGAGAGCCGATAGCTCCGGCAGACAGGATTATCTCGTCGCCGTGGGCGGATTGCAGATCGCCGTCCACTTCGTATTCAATGCCGGTTGCCCTTGTGCCTTCGAAGATGACGCGGTGCGCCAGCGCGCGGGGTACGATGGTGAGATTGGGACGGTCGCGCGCCTCGCTCAAGTAGCCGATATTGGTGCTCCAGCGGATGCGGTTCGGGTTGTTGAACGGGCAGGGGCCGGCGCCAGTGGAGTCGGGGTCGTTGTGGTCGGGGCAGTCGGGAAAGCCGTACTCGCGGCATGCCTGATACCATGCCTGCTGGTCGGGCAGCCACTCGTCGGGCTTATAGCGCCTGACGATGGTTGGGCCGTCAACGCCGTGGAAGTCGTCGGAGTAGTCGGTGTCGGTCTCCATGCGGTTGAAGAACGGGATGAGCTTCTGGAAACTCCACTCGTCGTTGCCCCAGGATGCCCAGTCGTCGTAGTCCTCGGGAACGCCACGCAGGAATATCTGGGCGTTGACCGCGGAGGAGCCGCCAGTCGTCTTGCCGCGGGGAACGAGCATCGGCGCTGACCGATCGGTTGACTTGGCGACGAAATGCCAGCGATGCTCCGTGCCCAGCACATCAATCGCTGCCAGGCCGTGCCCGTATCCGAACTTCACGTCGGGAGGCATTTCGTCAAGGTCAGTATAGTCGGGGCCCGCTTCGAGCAGAAGCACTGCGCGGTTCGGGTCTTCGGTGAGGCGGCTGGCGATGATCGCGCCGGCCGAACCTGCGCCAACTACGATGTGGTCATAGTTCATTCTTCGTTCCTCCACTGCCTGTGGCTTTCGCTAATGCACAGGATGATAGAGGGGATGAATAACAGTGGCAAGTGGGGAAGGGGCAAGCGGTCAGGCGTCGCGGACGCAGCGGAACCCTAGATTGCCTGTGGAGCTGTCGGGCGTGTTGGATGTGCGGGCGGCGACACGGTATCGATTGCAGTAGGAATCGTGGCACAGGTACGAGCCGCCGCGGATGGTCTTGGCCTGGCCCGAGGGGGGCCCAAGGGGATTTTCGAGCACGCCGTTCACCTGGCCTGCCTGGACATGGAATGTTGGGCTGAACCAGTCGCTCGTCCACTCCCAGATGTTGCCCGCGACATTGTACAGGCCGTAGCCGTTTGGTTCGTAGGCGTCAACGGGCGCGGTGCCCTTGTATCCGTCATCCGCGCTGTTTTCGTCGGGGAACACGCCCTGCCAGATGTTGCATTTGTGCTCGCCATCCGGCGTCAGCTCGTCGCCCCAGGCGTAACGCTTCTGCGAGAGGCCGCCGCGCGCTGCGTATTCCCATTCGGCTTCGGTTGGCAGGCGCTTTCCGGCCCACTGGCAGTACGCGGTCGCATCGTTCCATGAGATGTGCGTTGCGGGATGGTTCCAGCGCTGCTTCAGGTTGGAGCCGGGACCCTCCGGCCTGCGCCAGTACGCGCCGTCGATGCCCCACCACCATTGAGTGTCCACGACTTGCCCCCGGAAAGCGCGCCGCGCCTTGATGCCCACGAACATGTGAAAGACGAACGACCAGCCGAAGCGCTCGGCTTCGGTCTTGTAGTCCGTCTCTCGCACAAACCGCTCGAATTCCTCGTTTGTGATGGCATATCTGTCGATGTAAAAGGGATTGACCTGCACCGAGCGGACGGGGCCCTCGCCGTCTGCGGGAAATCCGCCGGGGTCGTCCGTGCCCATCAGGAATTCGCCGCCGGGGATGAGCGACATGCCTTCGACGCTGCCGTCAGTAGCACGCGGCATTGAAGCCGCGAAGGCGGAGGACGGCATTGCTGGTGTTGAGGGCATGCGGGCTGCAGTGCAGCAGGGGGATGGCTGGTGTTGCATTGGTTTACCTTGGGTACTGCGATCGATTCTCGCCTATCACATTACCATAGCAAGCAAGAATTTTCCGTAGCGCGATTGCTTGCGGACGCAAGAGACCATCCTTGGGTCTGTGACTACTCCATGAGCGCCTGATAGGTCGCCGCCTGGAACTCGCGGTGCAGTGGATACCACGTAACGGGCAGGAACTGCGTCATCAGTATGGCTACCAACTCCTCGGCGGGGTCTATCCAGAAGTAGCAGCTTGCCGCGCCGAACCATGAGTACATTCCATTCGATCCGGGTATGCCGTGCTGCGCGATGTCGTTGACGATGCTGAAGCCGAGTCCGAAGCCGCAACCCTTGGTGTAGCCGTGAAACCTGTCCTCCACGATGTAGGGCTTGAGATCGTCCGTGAGGTGGTCGGACACCATCATCTCGACCGTCTTGGGCGCGAGCAGTCGCTCGCTGTCGAGCATCCCGCCGTTAAGCAGCATCTGGCAGAAGCGCAGGTAGTCCGGAGCGGTCGATACAAGCCCCGCGCCTCCGGACTGCATCGCGTGCGGTCTCTTGTGCCTCGCCGTCACCGAGCCTTCGTGCGCCGCGATGCCACCTCCCCGAGATGGCACATACGCCGTTGCGAGCCGGTCCAGCTTGCTTTCTGGCGCGAAGAATGAAGTATCGTGCATTTTCAGCGGAGCGAATAGCCTGTCACGCAAGAATTGATCGAATGACTGACCGGAGATAACCTCAGCAAGATACCCGAGGACGGTGGACGACATGCTGTACCGCCACTTGGTGCCCGGCTGATGGACAAGCGGGATCTTCCCCAGCCTGTCCATCACTTCCTTCAGAGTACTGTCCGCGTCCGCAATCCTCGCCTCGTGGTACATCGCGTCTATCGGAGTGTCTTTCATCAGGCCGTAGCTGAGGCCCGATGTGTGCGTGAGCAGGTGGCGAATGGTGATCGGCCGGTGCTGGTCAACGAGGCGTATGCCCGTCTCTCCCATGCCGTCAAGGACCTTCATATTCGCGAATTCCGGGATGAACTTGCCGACCGGATCGTCGAGCGAGAAGTGTCCCTCTTCATAGAGCATCATTACGGCGACGCTGGTGATGGGCTTGGTCATCGAGTACAGTCGGAAGATTGTGTCGTCTTTGACTGGTATCCCGCTTTCGATGTCCTGCATGCCGTAAGTTTCATTGTGAAATACTTCGCCACGCCGGGCGAGCATCGTCAGCACGCCCGCAAGCCTGCCCCTGTCTATGTAGGACTGCATTCGGTCGCTGAGGCGACGAAGCCTTTTCGACGAGAAGCCCGCGGATTCCGGGGAGACACTGTTCATCGAGAACCTCGTAATTGAAAATCTTCAAGGGCTACCGCGCGAAAGAAACTACTCCATCATCGCCTGGTATGTGGCAATCTGGAACTCGCGGCGCAGCGGATAGTACGAGCTTGGCATGAACTGCGTCAGCAGGATGGCTACCAGTTCTTCTTGCGGATCAATCCAGAATACGGTGCTTGCCGCGCCGCCCCACGAATAGATGCCGTTGGAGCCGATGATTCCGTGCTGCGCTATGTCCATGACGACACGGAAGCCGAGGCCGAAGCCGCAGCCCTTCGTGTCGGAGGCGTTGCTCTGTCCGACCGCGAACGGCTTCAGATCGTCGGTCAGGTGGTTCGAGCGCATCATTTCGACCGTCTTGGGGGCGAGCAGGCGCTGGTCTCCGAAGACGCCGCCGTTCAGCAGCATCTGGCAGAAGTGCATGTAGTCGGCGCCGGTGGATACCAGTCCTCCGCCGCCCGAGAACAGCGTGTGCGGCCTCAACTGCCTGTTGACCATGGGGTTGTCGAGGGGCGCTATTTTGCCATTCGTTGTTGCACCGTACACGGTTGCAAGCCTGTCCAGGTTTTCCTCAGCCACATAGAAGGATGTGTCCCCCATGCCCAGCGGGTCTAGGATGTTGTCCTGCAGGTACTGGTCGAATGGAGTGCCGGAGACGACCTCGACGAGGTAGCCGAGCACATCGGTGGCGTTGCTGTACCGCCACTTTGTTCCGGGCTGAGTGACGAGGGGCAGCTTGCCGAGCTTTTCCGCCATCTCCTGAAGGGTGCTGTCCGGGTCGGTGATGTTCGCCTCGCGGTACATCTGCTCGATGGGGCTGTCCTGGTGGAAGCCGTAGCTGAGGCCGGAAGTGTGCGTGAGCAGGTGGCGGATGGTGATGGGCTGCTGCTGGTCAACGAGGCGCATGCCAGTCTCGCCCATGCCGTCGTACACCTTCATGCTGGCTAGCTCGGGGATGAACTTGCCGACGGGATCATCGAGCGAGAAGTGCCCCTCTTCGTAGAGCATCATGACGGCGGCGCTGGTAATCGGCTTGGTCATGGAGTAGATGCGAAAGAGAGTGTCGCGCTCGACGGGCGTGTCGCTCTCGAGATCGAGGACGCCGTGCGGCTCGAAGTGGAAAGTCTCGCCGCGCCGCGCGAGCATGGTCAGTCCACTGGCGAGCTTGCCGTCGTCTATGTAGCCTTGCATCATCTTGTTGACGCGGCTTAGGCGCTGGGATGAGAAACCGACAGATTCAGGGGATGCACCGTTTGTCATTTGCTGCTCCTTTAGCTTACATCGTTGTACAGGATTGGCAGTATGGAGGGACTAAACTTCCCCTAACCCTCTCCCACTGGGAGAGGGGACTGAATTGCCCTTATGCTACGCCGAGCTGCTCTGCCATACGCAGCATCGCTCGGGCGGTCTGCTCGTGGGCGATGTCCACCATGTCGCCGCCGTAGGTTACAGCAGCGCCGCCGGTCTCGCGCATCTGCTCCATGGCGTCCACGAGGCCGCGCCACTCGGCGATTTCCTCTTCTGATGGTGTGAAGACCTCGTTCACGATAGGCACATGGTAGGGGTGGATGAGGCTCATGCCGTTGTAGCCGAGCCGCTTCAGCTCGCCGGCGTAGGTACGCAAGCCATCGAGGTCGCGGATATCGAACCAACCGCCGGATACGGGGAACTGCACGCCCGCCGCACGGGAGTCCACCAGCACTTTGGAGCGGATGAACAGCGTCTCCATGCCCTCTGGCGTCCACTGGTAGCCGATGGAGCGCGCGGTGTCGCCGCCCTTGCCGCCGCTGCCGCCCATGTGCGCGATGCGGTCGGACGCCATCGCGATGTCGTAGGCGCTGCGGATGCCGGCAGCCGTCTCCAGTCCCGGATCAATGAAAATCTTCCCGACCTCGGCCCCTGCCTTGCGTTCGAAGAATCGCAGCAGCACATCCACCTCAACCACGTCGTCGGGGGACTGCACCTTGGGAAGTGTAATGCCGTACAGGTTCTTGCTGGTGATGGCTTCGAGGTCGAAGCCGGTCATGCCCGTCTCCAGCGGGTTGACGCGCACGAACAGCGTCTGCACGGGGCCGATCTCCTCGATCATCTTAGCGACGATCTGTCGCGCCGCGTCCTTTTCCTGCGGCGGCACGGAGTCTTCAAGGTCGAGGATAAGCGCGTCCGCGCCATACTTGGGCGCCTTGCGTATCCAGTCCTCCTTGTTGCCGGGCACGAAGAGGACGGAGCGCAGGGGCTTGGCTTCGAATTTCATGGTAGTTGCTCCGTGGGGCGATTAGCATGGGCTGACTAGTATGGTGACGCATATGGATGGGCGAGATGGCAAGATCTGTATTGCTACTGGAACTTCGGCCGACCTCTGACATTGGGGTATTTTCAGTAATTGTTGAATTCCGGATACCAATGCTGCTACAGGAGTCTATATTGCCTCAAAGGCGTGTAGTTTGAATGCTCACTTTCCCCATTCAAGGATTCCAACAATAGCACTTACACGTTCATGTTCAGCTTCAGCATCATAGTGGTCTAGCTCTAACGCCCTCTTGTAGTCATCAAGCGCAAGGTGAAATTCACCTAGGTGTTCATAAGCGACCCCTCTGATGAAATAGAATTGTCCATTGCTCGGATTAAGCTTGATAGCCTTGCTGAGGTCAGCGAACGCCCTGTCATGATGGCCTCTGATTTGGTGAGTGAGACCTCGATTGATGTAAGCCATTGCGTAGTCAGGTGATAATTCGATCGCCATGTCGAAGTCAGCAAGTGCTCTATCATAGTCGTCTTTGGCGATATATCCAGTCCCTCGGTTGTAGTAGGCCTTCTCTTCCTTAGGGTCTAGCTCGATCGACTTGCTGTAGTCACTGAGTGCTCTTTCATACTCACCTTTTTCACTATAGGCAATAGCTCGATTTAGGTACGCCCCTGCTAAGCTTGGATCCATTTTTATCGCTATGTCATTGTTGGAAATCGCCTTGTCATATTCACCTTGTTTTATGTTGTCGACCCCACGTTGCACATAATCTGACGCATTGAGATCTGACGCATCAAGGCTACAACCCAACATTGTTACGCTGACTAGCGTAAGCAACATCGTCAGACTTCTCATTTCAGCACCTCTAACTTTGAGAACACGACCAGTTGACATACGATAGTATCAATGAACCTGCTTGGGGAGACTGGTCAGTCGCCTCTACACCACAATATTTGCCATTAGACCTACCATACTCGCGACTGCGCCCAGTTTCTACACAACCCCATCTTCCATCAGTCCTGCCAGTTCGTCGTCTGACAGGTTGAGCACGCTGCCGTATATTTCCTTGTTGTGCATGCCGAGCGTGGGGGCGCCGTAGGCTTCGGGGAGCTCGCCGCCGGAGAATATGACGGGGAAGCCTGCGACTATGCCGGGCACAGGTTCTTCCATTCCGCCGTGCCGCATAGGGAGCAGGCTGCGGCGGTCCCAGAAGTGCTGGTCGTTAATCGCCTCGTCCACGGTACGAACGGCTCCACTCGGCACATCGGCAGCCTCGAAGCGCTCCAATGCCTCGGCACGGGTGATCTTCTTCACGCGCTTCTGAATCTCTTCGCGCGCCTCCACGACGTTCGCGGTGCGGCTGTGGAACTCGGCGAATCGCTCGTCTGCGAGAAGCTCGGGGGCGTCCAGCGCGTTGCAGAGCCTCTGCCACTGGTCGTTGCTGGCGGCGGTGATGGTAAGCTCGCCGTCGCTGGTGCTGTACAGGCCCGTGGGACCGCCGCGCGTGGTGTTGCCCATTCGAAGCGGCAGGCCCATCTCCACGTCGTCCTCGAGGGTGTCCATCATCATGATTGATGTGAGCGTGTCCATCATTGACACGTCGAGGTACTGCCCTTCGCCTGTACGCTCTTTTTCGCGTAGCGCAGCCGTAATCGCGTAGCAGGCGAATAACGGAGTCACGAGGTCGCCGATGTAGAAGCCGACGCGGGTCGGGGGACCATCGGGATGCCCGTTGATCTCCATGAGGCCGCTCATGCCCTGGATCTGCGGGTCGTGGGCGGGCCTGTCGGCGTATTCGCCGGTCTGCCCGTAGCCTGATATGGAGCAGTAGATGATGCTCGGATTGACGGCGGAGACATCCTTGTAGCCCAAGCCCATGCGCGTTAGAGAGCCGGGCGCGAGGTTCTCCAGCATCACATCGGACGACTTGGCGAGGTCGAGGAACATCTTGCGGCCCGTTGGGTGCTTGAGATTGAGCGTCACGCTCTTCACGCCCTGGTTGCGCTTGAGGAATCGCGTGGAAATGTCCTCGGGGGTCTGCTGCTGCGGGTGCTTGCCTTCCGGTCCGATGAATGGACCGTTGCCGCGCACGGGGTCGCCCTTGCCGGGCAGTTCGACCTTGATGACTTCAGCGCCGAGCCGGGCAAAGTTCATGCTTGCGTAAGGGCCTGCAAGGAAGCCTGTCACGGCGACTACTCGGATGCCTTTGAGGGGTTGCATATTGCCTCCAAGGAGTGGGTGATTGGTTCAATCGGTTCATTTGCTGGCGGAAACGCCTTCGTGGTATTTTACACCATTCATATGGTTGCGCCTGAAATGCTACATAAAGCATCAGGGCGAACGATGTAGCATATAACTCGTTCGCCCTGAACTCTTCTTTAGCGCGATTTATAGCAGTCAGCTACGGTCGCTTCTCCGAAATCACCTGAGCGAGAAGTATCGCCGGTCCTCCGGCGGGGCACCTGGTCCGCCGTTGTCAACGAGAACGAGTTTGCCTGAGTCGTCGTGCGTCACCACGAAGCAGATGAACCCCCTGCGGCCATTGTCCTCGCCCGTGTAGCGTTGCAGCGAGAAATCACGTGGTATCACAGTGTCCACCTCGCCGCCGCAATGGTTTGAGCCGAGCCATTTATATATTCCGTCGTTCGGGTAGATATGCCTTTCAGTTGGATCAGCCTCCGCTGAAAGCCTGGCGGCAGCGTCATACGCTTCCGCGTCACCCGGATGACCTTGCACTTGAATGTTGATCAGCAGGTATTCGTGCCCCCGTGGAGGTGGGTCGTTCAAATTGTGTTCTCTGTTAATCCTGTCCCAAGCATCTCTCCCCCAGAAGACCATAGCTTCTCTTACTCTCAGAGTAACTCCCTCGTTATTCTGCAGAAGGAACGACTCGCCAATAGGAACTGGGTTGTCCCAGGTCATGCCATAGGGAAGTGGCGTTGCGGTGGGCGTGAGTGTCGGCCTGGGCGTGTTCGTTGCCGTGGGCACGGGCGTGATTGTTGCTGGGTCAGCCGTGGGTTCAGGCTCAGGCGTGCTTGTGGGCGGCTCCGGTGTTGCTGTGGGTTCCGGCGTGCTCGTAGGTGGCACGGGTGTGTCGGTCGGTGGCACAGGTGTGTCAGTCGGCACAGGTGTGTTGGTCGGCGGCACCGGTGTGTCAGTTGGCACCGGAGTGGCAGTAGGCTCCGGCACCGGCGTATCTGTCGGGGCCGATTCCGCCTCGGCAGTCGCTCGCAGGTTAGCTGCTACGACAGTCGCTTGCACTCCCGCCTCGACAGTCGCCTGCACATCAGCTGTGGGCACCTGTGTCGGTGCCGGCAGAGGAGGCGGGTCCGCGGTCGGTTCTTCGCTGCCGCATGCGACCATAATTAGCGTTGTGGCTGCGATTATTGAAAGCGCAAGGAACTTCAATTACTGTCCTCCGTTCAATAGAGAGAGTTAGTTATACAACTATACAACAGCCTAAAGCAATTGTGGTATCAGACAAGTATCAATTCTCCTCAAGTCGGGTGTAGTTCTACTTGCTGCTCGCCTATACGTAGTGATTGTGTGGGTTGCGAAGGTGCATCATGCGCGCGCTGGGTGAGAGCGGCCAAGGATGCACGCCGCAGCGCTCCGCCCATGCCTCATATAGCCCGGTCATCTCGGCGGCTTTGGGCGCATTGCTTTCCACGAGGTTGTTGAGTTCGGTGCGGTCTTCGTCCATATCGTAGAGTTCCCACTCGCCGCCGACCTCCGCGACTAGCTTCCAGTTGTCGATGCGGACGGCGCGGCTGCCCTCGTGCTCCCAGTAGATGGGTAGGTTGCGCTGCCAGCCGCCCGTGTTGATGGCGTCCATGAAACTGACACCTTCAATGGGCGTGATGGCGTTGCCGTTCTGTTCCGTCGGGTACGACGCGCCAGCGACGTCTATGCAGGTCGCAGGGATGTCGGAGATGTGCGTTGGCTCGTGGACGATGCCTGCCTCCCTGATACGCTCGGGCCAGTTTACGATGAAAGGAGTGGATATGCCGCCCTCGTGCGTCCAGCGCTTGAACAGGCGGAACGGGCTGTTGCTCGCGTTCGCCCATGGCAGGTCGTAGCTCATGAAGGTGTCGCCGGGCCCTGGGCGCTGCCCTAGTATGTTGCCCATCTTGATAGGAGTGCCGTCCGGGTTGGGGCTGGCGTACTGTGAAGGTTCGGGACGCTCCGTGTCCTCGGCTAGGAACTCGGCGCAGCCGCCGTTGTCCGAGAGGAACATCACGAGCGTGTTGTCATCCGCGCCTATCTCGCGAAGCTTGTCGAGGATGCGCCCGATGCCCTGGTCCATGCGATCAATCATTGCGGCGTAGGTCGCCATCTTTAGGTCTTCCCAGTCCTTGTTGCGCTCGTCGTCCCAAGCGACTGCCGACGAGTTGCGCGGTGTAATTTCCCACTTGTCGCTGAGGATGCCGCTTGCCTTCAAATCTTCGTGGCGGTTCGTGCGGAGCGAGTCCCAGCCGTCACGGTACTTGCCTTCGTAGCGTGCGATGTCCTCTTCGTGCGCGTGCAGCGGCCAGTGCGGTGCGGTGTATGTCACATGCAGGAAGAACGGCTTTTCGTCGCCACCGTTTGCGCTTGCTGCGCTGTTGGCGGCGGCGTTCTCGTCGAGCATCTTCACGGCGTTGTCGGTGATGGCGTCGGTGAAATAGTAGCCACTCGGATCTAGTTCAAGGAAGCGGTCGTCCTCCATCAGCAGGCGCGGGAAGAAGTAATTCGCGCTGCCCGCGACAATGCCGTAGAAGCGGTCGAAGCCGCGCTGCGTGGGGATGGGATAGCCGTGGCTGCCCTTCAGCTCCTCCCAGTTGCTGTCGTCGATCAGGTTGTAGCGGCCTCCGACGTGCCACTTGCCGCTCATGTATGTAGCGTAGCCGCTCTCTCGCAGCACCTCTGCGACGGTGGCGCAGTTGTCGTTCAGGAAGCCCTGGTACTCCGGGGGACCGAGCGCGTCCATCATGTGGCCCACGCCAGTCTGGTGCGGGTTCAGGCCCGTAAGCAGGGAAGCGCGGGACGGGCAGCAGCGCGCCGAGTTGTACATCTGCGAGAAGCGCAGGCCGGACGCGGCGAGCCTGTCGAGGTTGGGCGTGCGGATTTCGGAGCCGTAGCAGCCGAGATCCGAGTAGCCCATGTCGTCGGCGAGGATGAGAAGGATGTTGGGTCGTGTCATTGTGTTACCTCAATTGTTCAGTCTGCCGGTTGGTCGGAGAGTATTCTATCAGGGTTGGAGCAAATTGCCCCCACTGCACAATCTTGCGCTGGCTGAATGCGCGGCAACATCCGCAATATATCGTCCGATGGCGTCCACAAGCCCAGCATGCCCTTGCAGGGTATCAGGCCGATAGGTTGCACATCAGATAGGAGCCATGCATACGCGCCATCGTATCGTGCGATGCAGGCTGCATCCTCGTCTGCCGCTTCCATCGGGCGGCAGTCGTACAGCCAGGCTACTGCTACGATGCCGCCTGTCGGCAGGTCTCCGTGCGGGCGTGCGCTAGCGTGTATGGCGAGCGGGCCGCGATAGTGCGTGCGCCAGGTGCGCGTCTCGATCGTCTTGCGCCCGTCGGCTATCAGGCTTGCCCAGGGCTGTCGCAGCGAAAGTGCCTTCATTTTCATTTGCTTGTGTTGCTTCGTAAGGTCAGGCGCGCAGCATATCTTATCAGCCTGATTGCGCTTCGGGGGAGACGAACCTCCGTCCCAAGTAGGCAGCACCCAAGCCTGCTGCGCTTCCGAAGAGCAACCCTACCAGGATGCGAAATGCGTAAATGGCTGGAGAGAAGGACGAGTCCGGCGACTCAAGTCCAAGAATGACATAGTGGAACGACAGGCTCGACGTGATCACGGCTACGACGGCTCCCAGGATGACGCCCGCGGAAATGAGCGTGTCGGTGTTCAATGTGGGAGTGCGCGAGCTGATGACGGCCGGAACGATAGCCCCGCTGACTGCGCCGACAAACAGGCTGACCAAATGCGGAATTATGAACACGAGAATGAAGTCCGCGACGGATAGGGCGCTTTCCAGCGAGGTTGAGATGTGCAAGGCGGTGGCAATGATGCCGGGCAGCACGAATGCGACGCCGATGACAGCGCCAACGATAGCGCCGGGTAGGGGTGCGCCAAGTGAACGGCCCATAAACAGCAAGCCCGTGATAGACCCTACCAAGCCGGAAGCCGCGATTATGCCGCTGAATCTCTTCAGTAGAAATTCGTAATCGATGTCATACTCCTGTAGCAGCGCGGCAAGCACCACGAGCGCGACCTGCGCTAGAGCGAGTATGACTCCGACAGCGGCGCCGATGAGTCCGCCTGAGACAAACCAGTCGGCGCGTTCCCTGGGTAGTGCGAGCCGGATGTTCGCACCAGCGAGCACGCCAATGACTGCGCCGACCAGAATCTCGGCAGCAGAATTGACGCCGATCTGATAGCGCCAGGCGCCGTCGACATAGTTCTGGAAGAGTTCGATGCTGCCGTTGACCAGCGCAACCCACAAGCCGCCAAGGACGCCAATGCAGGTGGCTATGATTACGCTTTTGAGCACGGCATTTTCCTATTGAGGCGAATTGACATGAGCGTAAGAATATGTAGATCGAAGAACTGCCAGAGGTCACATTACGAGATTGCAGGGCGCTCGGTACAAGTCCTTGCCGTTGCTTCCCGTCATAAGTCGAAGAGTATGGGCGCCAACATGACGGAAGCGATCATGGGTACAACGCCAGCTACGACTCCAGCCAGCACTATCTTGACGCCATTTCTCCGCTTTCCCCCGTAATAGTCCGAGGGTATTCCAACAAATAAACCGATGGTAGTGCAACCAAGTATGATAATAACTACGATTATATAGAATATCGTAAGAAGTAAACTGCGAGAGCCAATCACATCAGGGAAATTGCTCAGGGTATAAGATAGGAGAGTTGCAATAGCCTTAGTAAACAGGTAGGCAACAAGTATAGCAGTGACAGAGCTTATAGAAGCCCTGAGCACCGCTCCGCTAAATCTATTAGACATGTCCCGCCCGCCGACCACGGCTCCTACTATCGAGCCTACAAGAACTCCTGTAATTGCCCCTCTACCTATTCGCAGTGCAATCATCAGAGCGCTGTCGCGCGGTAATTCGCCAGAGAAGAGATCTAATGTATTCCATACCACAGAGTCTATGAGCACCAGCACAGAGGCTACTGTTATGCCTACAATTGCGCCGGCAAGTGCTCCCTTGAATACGCCAGGGAGCGCGCCGGAAATTGCACTGATGCGAACGCTGTAAGTGCCCCGCTTAGCGCTTGTCATCTCTGACCTCGTCTTTGGCAAATGCCAGTGGGATGTTCGCACCAGCGAGCACGCCAATGACTGCGCCGACCAGAATCTCGGCAACGGAGTTGAGCTCGACTTGATAGCGCCAGGCGCCATCGACATAGTTCTGGAAGAGCTCGATGCTGCCGTTGACCAGCGCAACCCACAAGCCGCCAAGAGTGCCGATGCAGGCGGATGTGATTACGCTCTTTAGCACTGCGTTCTCCCGGGGCTAACATCGATGGACAGGATGAATAGGATAGACGCTTAGCGATCGAACCAGAATCCGGATAGGATGCCGGCTGCCGAGCCGATTATTACGCTTACAAGTGTGGGGGCGAATAGGGTGGCTATCACTCCGATAGAACCTCCGATGAGTACGCCCTTGATTACGGTGAACGACAAGCCCAAGCCCTCATAATGCCCTGCCCGCGCTCCTAAAACAGCGCCCACGATTAGGCATGTTAGCGCGCTGGTCGTCATCGTCGGAAATACGGCGGCGTACTGCGTTTCCTGGTCCGCGCCGATCAAGGTGTAGGCGCAGCTGCCGACAAGCGCGGCAATGAACACGCTGACGGCGGAGCCGAAAAACATGGCTAAGACTGCACCAAGCAGCACATCTTTGGCGTGCTCATCAAACGGAGACTTCTTTGGGTTGTGCATAGGTGAAACGAGGATGGACGGAATAGAAAGTATCCTGTCCATCCCTGTTTATCCTTAGGTCGTTACCGCGCCCAGTGACGCCGACGACACGAGCTTGGCGTACTTGGCTAGAACGCCCCGGTCGTAGTTCGGCGGCGGCGGCGTCCAGTCGGCCCGGCGCTGCGCGAGTTCGTCGTCAGAGAGGCGCACGCTGAGGTCGCGCGTTTCGGCGTTGAATTGCACAATGTCGCCATCCTGCAGCAGGCCGATTGGCCCACCGACTGCCGCTTCGGGGGCGACATGGCCTATGCAGGGTCCCCGAGACGCGCCGGAGAAGCGCCCGTCCGTGAGGAGCATGGTGGAGTCGCCGAGGCCCGCGCCCATTATCGCGCCGGTTACGGCAAGCATCTCCTGCATGCCGGGTCCGCCCTTGGGGCCCTCGTAGCGCACGACTACCACGTCGCCGTCCTTGATTTCGCCGTTCACGATGGCGTCGAATGCCGGTCGCTCGCCGTTGAAGACGCGCGCCGGTCCCTCGTGCGCCGTGTGCTTTGTGCCTGAGACTTTGATGACCGCGCCTTCGGGGGCGAGATTGCCCTTCAGGATGGCGAGGCCACCGGTGGGACTGCGCGGTGACGATATGGGGTGGATGACGCGGCTGTCCGGGTCCGGCAGGTCAAGCTCGTCGAGGTTCTCTGCGATTGTCTTGCCAGTGATGGTGAGCGCGTCGCCGTGCAGCAGGCCCGCGTCGAGGAGCTGCCTCATCACGACGGGCACGCCGCCGGACTTGTCCATGTCGGACATGACGAAGCGACCGCCGGGGCGCAGGTCGGTGATGTACGGTGTGCGGCGGCTGATCTCGTCGAAGTCGTCTATGTTCAGTTCCACCTCTGCTTCGTGCGCGATAGCGAGCAGGTGCAGCACGGCGTTGGTCGAGCCGCCCATTGCCATCACGACCGTTATGGCGTTCTCGAACGCCTCGCGGGTCATGATTTGGCGCGGCGTGATGCCTCTTTCGAGCAGGCTGTACATCAGTGAGCCGGACGAGTGCGCCACGTCATCGTTGCGCGGGTCAACTGCAGGTATCGAGGACGCGCCCGGTATGGACATGCCCATCGCCTCGATAGCGGAGGACATCGTGTTCGCGGTGAACATGCCGGCGCATGCGCCCTCGCCCGGGCAGGCTACGCGCTCCATTTCGAGCAGTTCTTCGAGCGTCATCACGCCTGTGGAGAACGCGCCGCATGCTTCGTACATGTCCTGTATGTTGATGTCCTGACCCATCCAGTTGCCGGGCAGGATTGCGCCACCATAGACGAATATAGACGGCACATCCAGACGCGCCATAGCCATCATCGCGCCGGGCATGTTCTTGTCGCAGGCGGCGACCACGACGAGGCCGTCCATGCCCTCTCCGAAGGTTACGGTCTCGATGGAGTCGGCGATGACCTCGCGGCTTACGAGAGACGCCTTCATGCCTTCGGTGCCCATTGAGATGCCGTCACTGATGGTGATAGTGCCGAACATGAACGGCACGCTGTTGGCGTCCCGCAGGCCCTGCTTCACCTTCTGCGCGATGCGGTCGAGATGCACGTTGCACGGCGTAACATCGCTTGCCAGGTTCGCAATCGCGACAAAGGGCTTCTCGAAGTCATCATCCTGCAACCCCACGGCCCGGAGCATGGAGCGGGCGGGCGCCCTGTCGGGGCCGTCCACTACGACATGGCTCTTGTGCCGCAGCATTGATACTGTGTCCGTTGCCATAATTAACTCTTCTCCTTCTCGTAATTTGTTTCAAGTTCAAATGAAATGCACAGGATAGAAAGGATACTATCATGTTTGACTATTCTATCCACAGCGGATCCGGTCACTGGCAATTTACGCGCTCGTAGAACTCCTCGGCGAGGCGGATCGCCTCCGCAATCTCTTCGGGGCTGCGGACTCGCCGGTTGTACTGCCCAGCCTGGCTTGGCGCACCGGCTCCGACGGAACTGTCGAATTCCACCTCGATTGCCATACGCTCCTTGACATTCTCCAGCTCCTCCTCCGGCCTGGTGGAGTAGAGCATTGCGTCGCACATTGCGAAGTGCGTCATCGCCTCCATCTGCGAGTATGTGAAGAACTCGTCGTACTCCGACGGCTCATGCCGTATTCCGCCTATTGTCGTTGTCCGCTCGGCAAACGGGAGATACACCAGAGTTCCGATTATTACGATCACAACAACAATTAAAGAGATCACCAGCGGATGTCTCATGCCGAGCCCCAGCAATCCCCGTCTTCGAGGCTGTGGAGGAGCTGGGCGCGGTGGGGGAGGAGGAGGCGGTTCGACGGGAGTTTCCGCCTGTCTGCGGTGCCCCGCGAGAGTACGAATGCCCACAATAACGAGAGCGATCAGCCCAAACACCGCGACCACTGCGGCGAATGGACGGAGAACGCCAATCTGGGAAGTTCTCGACTTGCCGGTGGCTGAGCGTAACTTTCTGAATCTTATCTTTTCGGTAAATCGGCGCGCCATTGGCTTCCAGCTTTCGCAGAATGACTGCCCTTTGTGTTGCAAAGAAAAAGGGTACGCTCAAAGCGTACCCTAGTTATTATAGCCGTGCTGTAAAGCCGCTGCGAATGTGCGACTTTCCTATTCGGGCTTGTGCTTTTCTATGAGCGCGAGCGCTCTTTCGTCCAAGCCTACACCGGTGAGCGGCCTACCCGCGTCGTAGTAGGCGATGCCGAGGTCAACGTCGCGATGGATCTTCTCGAATTCGCGCGTGCCCTGCCATTCGCTCTTCAACTCGGCGAACAATGCCTCAATCTGTGGCCTCTTGAACATTTTCACCTCTTGTGTAGTAAGTAAGGGCAACCACATTGGCTGCCCTTACGCTCTTAATTGACCAATCTATCCGTTACTCGTCGCCGCGAGTCGTGCCGCCCTCGTCGAGGATCTTCTTCAGCTCGACTGCGAAGTCCATGATCTCCTCTGTGGGGAGCATGTCGTTCTCAAGCTTCTCCTTGAACTCCTCAAACAGCCACTCTTCCCTGCGGCCGTGAGGAATCTCGAAGAACTGGCGGTTGAACTGCGGCAGGCTGCCGGGTCCGAAGTATCCCTTTTCAGGGATTTCGTAGCCTTCGAGGTTGTCGGTGTTCTTGCCCAGAACCTCGCCGGTGTCGACATAGTGCTGCATAACTGAAGGTGCGCCGTACTTCTGGATCGGGCAGACCTTCATGCACACGCCGCAACCGTCATAGCGCGCCATGACCGGGCGACAGCGTTCGTAGATGAGCTTGTTCTTCTCAGCTCCGCGCCACCAGACCTTTTCCTTTACGAGTGCGCGGCCCGGGCAGCGGTTAACGCAGACCTGGCAAATCTGGCAGAAGTTGTGCAGACCGTAGTCAACCGGCTCGTCGTAGGTTACCGGTGCGTCGGTCGTGATCATTGCCAGGCGCGCCCTCGAACCGAAGTGCGGGGAGAGCAACTGGCCGTTCGCGCCAAGCTGGCCCAGACCTGCCGCGACGAACATCGGAATATAGACGCCGCTGTTGTCGTTGGGGCTGTGAACCTGGGCGTGGTAGCCGAGGCTGCGGATGTAGTCGGCGAGGTCGAGCGCCAGGGCGCCTTCGATCTCATAGGTGCCGAAGTGAGCGAACTCAGCCTCAAGGCTGGGGATCGTCTGTGTCTGGTAGTAGTCCTGCTCAAGCGCGAGGCAGATGGTGTGCTCGTACTTGACCCAGCGCTTCTTGCTGGCGTAGGCGTACTTGTGGTCGAACTTGGTGAAGCCAACCTCACCGAAGCCAAGCTCACGCGCCTTGAGGTGGATTGCGGACGTCATGTCCTTGCCGGCTTCAGCGGTGCCGGTAGGCTCAAGGTCGCCTGTGATCAGCGATGTGTCCACGAGAGGCTGGTTAATCTCGTCGTGGCGCTCGCGATACTTCAGAACTTCTTCGGTGTAAACCGTCCAGACCCATTCGCGGTCGGCGGCCTTCTCGATGTTCTGTGACTCTACGGGATAGACCCGGCTATAGAAAGAGACATCCTCATCCCTCTTGGGGATGCCGGGTACGGTCGCGAGATCATCTGCGACAGGTATCTCTACATCGGGGTCTCCGTGAAGTCGCCCCGGCCTCTTAACCACGTGACTAACGGTCTTTTTAGGAATTTCTTTAAGCATCTGTTTTGACTCCCTCCCGCAGATAAATTTCGATGCTCACGCGAGTTTACGCCCAATTTAGATTTATGTCAAGATTCAATACTCAACATTTTTCAATGTAATTAAGGCGATGGAATTCCGCAAGACGTTTTAGGTGCAAGAGCATGACATAACTCATGCAGAACAACTGTAAGGACAGCTGCGGAACGCCGAAAATACCGCCTCGTCAGGTGTACTCCGGGCTCCTCTGCCGCGCCTGCCAGACTTGGCTCAAGAGGAATACCACGCCGCCAATTGCGATGACGCTGACGAGGGTGATGGAGCGGTCAACCAGCGCGATTGATACCGCATCCTGACGGCTCAGACTCAACAACAGCACACCGATGATTCCCGATTCCACGAAGCCGATACCGCCCGGAATCGGGACGGTGCTCAGTATGGCAGCGCTCAGTGCCGCGATCGCAATCAATGCCAGCGAAACATCAAGCCCTAGCGCCTGCACCACGAAGAACAGCCGAGCGACCTCAAGCAGCCACGCTCCGCCGCCCAACGCGATGACCGTGGGCATCTGCTTCATGCTGCCGAGCGTCCCGCTCTGAAAGCGATGGAATTCCGCTTCCAGGCGCGATGGCAGGAAGCGCGCGAATCGGCTGCCCCACATCTTCATCGCCGCGAGAAAGAATAGAGAACCGACTGCGACAGCGAGGGTCAGCCAGATAACGGTCAGCGCCACCTTAGATACTGAGGTCGTGGAGAGCAGCAACGCACTTGCCACAAGTATGAGCAGCATAGATGCCACGTCGAGGACACGCTCCGCAAGCACCGTGCCCAGACTCCAGGAGAAACTGCCGCCGCTGCCGCGTGCGAAGAGCCAGGCGCGATAGCCGTCGCCCATCCGAAGCCAGGTGATGGAGTTGACGAACCAACCGATGAGTATGTAAACGGATGATTGCCGTACGGTTGGGAGATGCCCGTGTGGAAGTTCATCGAGTTCGCCGGTGTTGTTCGCCAGCATCCGCCAGCGTTGCCCGCGAAGTATGAAGGTCGCGTAGTACAACACAAATGCCAGCAGGTAATACCCCACATGCATGCCCGCGATCGTCTCGAATGTTGATCCCCAGTCAAGTTGGAAGCGCGTCAGCAGGAAAAAGACGAACGCAGCGAAGATCACCAACAGCAGCAACGAGCGCAACGAGAACATGCGCCGCTTGAGGAGCGCCGTTCCTCGTCTTTCTGGGGATGCCGTTGTGTGGTCCTCTGGTGGTTGCTGGTTCATCTTGTCCATATTGAATGGGATTGGATGAGTCCGCCCTTGGAATCAGGCGAGGCATTCGCTACGTTGAAGATTCCGGTTCTGGTTATCGGGGGAGGCGTTTCACGTCAGGCTATGGGGCGTTTCGAGGGCATTCCGGGGCGTCGAGGGTATCGCTCGGGTGTGGGACGCAGTTTCTTCAGCACGACCAGCGCTCTGTCTTGCAGACCCGCAAGCTTCACTGGCAGCACCTCGCGGACACTGCCTCCAAGCGTTTCGATTGCGCCCTGTCCTCTCTCCAGTTCGGCTGCGATGTCCGCTTTCTTGTGCATTATCACTGTGCCGCCTACACGCACGAACGGCAGTGTTAACTCCGCCAGGGCCGCCACCTCTGCGACGGCTCTGGCAAAGGCGATATCGAACTTCTCGCGGTAATCGTCGTGATGGGCAAGCGTCTCCGCCCTGTCGGTGCGTACCAATATGTCCTGCAGTTCCAGCGCCTCGCATGCTCGCGTTAGGAATGCAGTCTTCTTAGCGGTGGAGTCCATCAGCGTGCCTCGCATGCCGGGAAACGCCAGCGTCATTGGAATGCCTGGAAACCCGCCTCCACTGCCCACATCTATAAAGGAAGCGGACTGAAGCAATTCAGTTGTAAGCGCCTGAGCTGCCGAAAGCGAATCCAGAAAATGCCGTGTCTGCACAGCCTCCCATTCGGTTATAGCCGTCAGATTCACACGCTCGTTCCAGCGAACAAGTTCAGCATAGTATCTCACAAACTGCCGCTCTTGTGCCTCCGTCAGACGAATCCCAAGAACCTCAGCTCCCTCTGTCAGAATGTCTGCCTGTAATTCTGTCGCCGTTGCCATACAATGCCCTTCAAAGTGCCTCAATCATTAACATACGCTTAACATAGCGAGTGGACAAGACGAATAGCATAGCATTTCAGGCAACTAAGGAGGTAATAGAATGCCCAACGAAGGCGGCAGACTCGCAGGCAAGGTCGCAATTGTAACGGGCGCGGGTTCGCGCGGACCCGGCGTGGGAACGGGTAAGGCGGCATCGACACTGTTCTCGCGTGAGGGCGCAAGCGTCCTGCTCGTTGACGCCATGCCCGAACGCGCCGAGGAGACGAGGGCGTCCATCGAGCAGGAGGGCGGTGTTGCATCCGTCCTGCAAGCGGATGTAACACGCGAGGACGACTGCGCCCGCATCGCCGAGCAAGTGGTCGAGCGATATGGCAGGCTGGACATCCTGTTCAACAATGTGGGCATAGGCAGTCCGGGCACCGTACTGGATGTGCTGGAGGAAGACTTCGACCGCGTGATGGCGACGAATGTGCGCAGCATGGTCTTTACCAGCAAGTACGCTGTGCCGCGAATGGCTGAGACGGGCGGCGGGTCCATCATCAACATATCTTCCATCTCCGGCATACGCGCGGGCAGCAGCGGCGCGAGTATCCCATACGCCATATCCAAGGGAGGCGTCATCGCGCTGACAACGCAGATGTCGGTGCATCACGGGCGGGACGGCGTGCGCGTCAACTGCATTGCGCCGGGACCGCTCTATACGCCGATGGTCGCGGGTAGGCTCTCCGAGGAAGGCCGAGACCTGCGCCGCCGCAGCACACCGCTCGGCATCGAGGGCAGCGCGTGGGACATCGCATGGGCCGCGCTCTTTCTGGCGAGCGATGAGGCGCGATGGATTACGGGCGTGACACTGCCAGTGGACGGCGGAGTGCTTGCGACAACCCCGCTATCGATGCTGGAACACTTAACCTGACATCAATGGGCAGCATAAACAGGATTTGCTGTATCCTGTACATTCTGTCTGAACACCTTAACTAAGGAGAATATGATGGCAACTTTCGTACTGGTTCACGGTTCGTTTCAAGGCGGCTGGATCTGGAAGCCCACGGCAGATGTCCTGCGGGGGCAAGAACATACGGTGTACGCGCCCACGCTGGACGGCTGCGGCGAGCGTGGCAGTCTGATCCGCCCCGGAATCACCATAGCAGCGCAGGGCAAGGAAGTTGCGGACTTCCTGTTTTACGAAGACCTGCAGGACGTCGTGCTGGTCGGCACGAGCACGGGCGGGCTCGTTATCTGCAAGATTGCGGAACTGGCGCGGGACCGAATAAACAGGGTTGCGTTCGTGGATGCGCTTGCGCCCCAGCCGGGTGAGCTCGTCAGCAATATAGTGCAGCGCGGCCCGAATGCCCCTCCGATTCCCACGAGTGGGCTGACCAGAGGCCCCTCGCGCGAGGAGATGGAAACCCGACTGTTCGCCGACCTGGAGCCGGAACTGCGAACTTGGGCCGTTGATCGCGCCACTCCGCACCCTGTCGAAGCGTCGGACGCACCCGGCGAGCTGGACGCATTCTGGGCGCAGGAGTGGCCGAACACGCGCGTCATATACTGCCGCCTCAGCCAGAATCCGCCCCAGGCACACCAGCGGCGCACCGCCGAAAAGCTCAACGCCTCTTGGCACGAGATGGACGCGGGCCACTACCCGATGCTGAGCCACCCGGAGGAACTGGCGGGTCTGCTGACTTAATGCAGCGTAAGGGTGTGTGGGGGATGGCGGTGAGGCGGAGGTAAGTGATGTCGATGACTAGCGCGGAATACAAGGAAGAGTGGCTGTTTAGCAACGCTCTGGTCGCCTTCGTGGGCGCGCTGATGCTGACTCAGCACTGGCAGGTGTCGGAAGGGGCTGTCACTTTCTTCTTCATCCTTGAACTCCCCGAAGTTGTGGGATATGCGATCTTCCTGATAATCGCTGGGTTCTTCGCGCTCTCGTTCTTCCTGGCAGTGGCGAGCGTAATTCCAGTTCTGCGGAATGTGGCGCTTCTCATAGGCAAGAAGGTGTCCTTCGCCCTAGACTTCACTGTCTGGATAGGATTCATCCTGAGCTGGGCGTCGTCGATTTCTCAGCTGGACCTTGATCAATGGTGGGCGGAGCTGCTGCTGTGGGGCGGACTGGCTCTGATCATCTTCATGCTGGTGAAGATGGTGCTGAGGGTGGTGCGGTCGTAGTTTTACGTTGGATATCCGAGGAGGCCCCTCTTTAATGCCTTTCACCCGCTATGTCGGCAAGTGCTGCTTTGAGCACTTGGAAGCATATCTTAGCTGTATGTTCATCAGGTGAGAATCCCGATGTTAATTGTTCGTACGGGTGGATATAATTCCTAAATTCTCGCAATCCGTGTCCGAATCTATGCACGTCCAGTTTTAGCAGCCCTAACTTATGAGAAACATCAATGAATTCCGATAGTGTCCATTTATGGAAAGGCTTTACCTTGCCATCTCTTCTAGGGCTGGTCGAGGACCGATTGAATTTCTCTGGGTCCCTATGGGCTGCTCCCATGAGCACAGCCTCTAGGATGCTACCACAAAGAAAAATGACGGAAAGATTCGCACCACTTCGCAGACACAACTGTGCCTCATGCAAGCGCTCCTTGATTACCTCCGAAACGGCGAAATCTACTGGCAGTTTCCTGATGTCAGGAATCTCAAATTCCTGACTTAAGAAATCTTCGTCCGTAAAGGAGTCACTTACCGTAGGTTTACCGTTAAGTTTTGAAACAATCTCGCGGCACTTCTGAAGGGAATTAGGATCCAATTCTAGGGAGCCAAAGTCGCATTGAGCCTCATAAACGTCAAGTAATTCCGAAAGGACTTGGCCTACAAGCACATCGGATTCCTGATCCCAGAACGCACGAATCTTCTTGGCTTTGGAAGTACCGTATGTCTGGTACTGGGCACTGTGAATGTCAACACCAACCCGCCTGAAAAATTGTCCGAATGCCGCATCGTTGAAATCCAAGACATATCCGCTGCCCATGTCGAGTACTTTCTCAAGGTATATCTTATCCGCCTCCGTGAGGTTGCTCATATCAAAGTCTCCTCCAGAATTACTTACTCAATCGTAGCATTCATAGAATGAGAGGGAAGTACATCATGCGTCAATTTACGGGCCAGTTTTGATGGAGAAACGGCGCGAAACAGATTCGCACGAACGAGGCGATGAGTTCAGCAACATCTTTTTCAGACGAAAATCACTGCTAAAGCTGAAATATGGCTAGGCAACAACATGCTGGAGATTGTCTGCCAGTGAATTTCGCAAAGAGAAGCCAGTCCACGTACCCTGGATTACCGCGTCAAACTGGGCTGCAAGTGGCGAAGCTTTTTCAGTCAAAGCAAATGTCAATGACGTACTGGAGGAATTCGGAGACGGCGTGTACACAGTCGTCGTATGGGGCAAAATCGATGGCGAAGATGTCGTGTCTCCGAATACTCCATCTTCTACGGCATCACGCGCCGCCCGACACCTACACGCCGCGCTGACAGGCTTGCGTCCCCGCCAAGTATAATAGTATGCGTGGGTAACAGACAGCAGAAGGAATGATGCAATGATTAAGCAGCTAATGGTACAGATTGTGGAACTGCCGGAGGGTGGCTACATGGCTACCAGCGAAGACTTGCCCGACTTAATCGCCTACGCACAGACTGTTTCTGAAGCCATCGACATTGCCAAAGATGTTGCGCAGAAGCTTGTCGACTCCTATGTGGAACATGGCGATGCACTTCCTTGGGAGGCCAGAGAGTCGGAAAGCGTTCACAGCGAGATGATTGCCGTAGCAGTCGCCGATGGGTAGGCTGGCGGGATTTACGGCAAGGCAAGTTATTCGCAAACTGCGTCGAGCTGGTTTTGTCTTTGACCGACAGGCGCGAGGCAGCCATGAGATATGGAGACATCCTGAAACGAGACGCCGCGCAGTCGTTCCCTTTCATCCTGGCGACTTACCGGAAGGGCTTGTGCGTAGCATAATTCGGCAGGGAGGAATCACAACGGACGAGTTCCTGAGGCATTAATATTAGCCCAGCCGCCGCCGCTCGCGGTTGCGTATCGCGTACAGCGCTTCGTCGGCACTCATGCGGCCTACGGGCCCTGAGGCGTAGAGCGAGCCAAGCACTATGCCGCGGCGTCCTAGCAGGAACTCGGTCGGCTGCACGAATCCGCCGCGCTCTTCCGCCCACCATGCGCCTAGTGCTTCCACCTGTTCCTGTGTAACCTCGTATGCGATGGGGAACTTTGCGCCAGACTCTCCCTGCATCTTCTCTGCATGCTCTAACGAGTCCGAACTCACCGCTACGACGCTGCACCCCAGAGATTCAAGCTCTTCGCTGTTCTCTTCCCACTCGGCCAACTGCCGAACGCAGTAGGGTCACCAGTGGGCGCGGTAGAAGAGCAGCGCGAGGTAGCGCGTTGGCATCTGCTCCGGCAGCGTCAATGTGTCGCCGCCGATTACCTTCAGCGTGATGGAAGGAAGTCTATCGCCCTGTTGGAGTTTCGACATATCGTCACCAAAACTTCGTTATTCAGTTGATGCGCGAAGGAGACACCGGCTATCCGCTGTCGCGTCCCTCTTCGACGTCCTCATCCTCGTCGTAGTCTTCCTCTTCTTCGGACGGGTCCTCAAGGCGGCCGCCGACCTCATAGAGGAACTGCTCAACGCCCGGTGAGAGGGATACTGGTTCTTCCTCTTCGTCGTCGGACTCAGGTGAGGCGGAATAGGTGCGGTCGTAGTAGGTTTCGAGCTGCTGGATGAGGGTGCGAACTTCGGAATTGTTGCGCACCGCGCGGTTTATCTCCGAGTATTGCTGTTCGCCGCGTGACGGATCAGCCAGCGAGTCCGGCAGGTCATACATGGCGCACAGCACACTCATCAGTCGCGCTGCCCCCATGTGGTCCTCGTCCAGCTGTACATACTGCGGCAGGTGCGCCATCAGGCTTACCGATGGCGTCTCCTGCTGTATGAGGGACTCATGCACCAGATTGACGATGCTCGTGGGGCCCTGATAGGAGCTACCTCGTGTTGAGACCAACCCGGAGGCGCGGCGCTCCTGATCGCGCGTGAGGCTTCCGGTAATCAGCACGGGGCGCGTGTGCGGTACGGAGTCGTACATCCCGCCGATTCGACAGTACTCGGACACGCCAAAGTGTTGCAGCAGGCCGACTATCGCGTCGCAGTAGTCCTCGCCAAAAGCGTGCGGTTCACGGATGTGCAGAAAGAGGTAGTCGTGTTCGTCGCCATGGGCGTAGTGAACAATCGTGTTGGGAGTGGTAAAGACTCGTCGCCCCTGCACGGTTCGCATTCGTGGACGATAGCGGGTGTAGTCGAAGAACTTGCCCGGTTTTTCCAGTCGTCCTAGCTCCTGAGCGCCGAGGAAGCGTTCCAGGCGGTTGAGCACCAGCGTTCCTACTCGCCCCACATCCACCCACGGTCGCAGCATCGCTACGGCGCGAACATTTCGCAGTTCGGGCACCGGCTCCCGTATCTCGAATTCTCCAATTCTCATTTAACCATCCTGACAGAATACGCTATTTTCTTCAAGTACCATCGAGGCACAGAGTACAAGGGTATCAGTAATTCGAGCTAGGTCGCTAGGCTGTCGGCGCAACACCCGAATCTCGATCGGAAGAGGAAGTTGGGGTTTTACAGAGATGGATGGGATGGGTAGGATATGGGCAGATCATGGTAAGCATTGATGGCAGACATTAACGGAGGTACGGCAATGGATGTAAGCGGAAAGACAGCAGTCGTAACGGGCGGCGGACGTGGCATTGGACGCGGTATATCGCTTGCGATGGCGCGAAACGGCGCGAATGTCGTTGTCGCGGACATAGTCGCTGAGAACGCGGAGGGCGTTGCCGAGGAGGTCAGGGCATTGGGACAGCGCTCGCTTGCTCTCACGCTCGACGTCTCCAACCAGGAATCGGTGGAAGCGATGGCTTCTCAGGCGCTTGCCGAATTCGGCGCAATCGACATACTCGTGAACAATGCCGGAGTCATCGGCTCCCAGGGATGGGAGCGGCGCGAGATGCCTAACGAAGAGGACTGGACGCTGATCTACGAGGTCAATCTCAGGGGCGTCGCGCGCGTTACGGACGCCGTCGCGCCTAATATGATTGAGCGCGAGTACGGCAAGATTGTGAACATAGCATCCATTGCCGGGAGGCGCGGCAGCAACCGCAACCCACCCTACAATGCCTCCAAGGCAGGCGTCATTAGTCTGACGCAGTCGCAGGCACAGCAACTCGCCTCGCACAACATCAATGTGAACGCGATCTGCCCCGGCCTGCTGTGGACCCCGATGTGGCAGCGCATAGCGTCACGCGACACGATGACGCCGAACCCTGAAGGCAAGTCGCCGCGTGAACTCTTCGTCGAATATGTGGAGGCGGGCACGCCGCTCGGCAGGGAGCAGACGCCGGACGACATCGGCAATCTCGCGGCGTTCCTAGCGTCCGACTTCGCGATGAACATCACCGGCCAGTCGATAAATGTCGATGGCGGGTTGACGATGAATTAGCCGTAGCTATTTTGAGAAACCAAGAATACTGTGAACACTCACGAAGATCTGACAATTTACGACGCCGAGCAGTTCAGCGAATTACTGCGCGACTCCACCGAGTTCCTACGCTGCGTGTTGGACAACGCGGAGTTGCTTGACTTCGAAGCCGAGAGCCTGCACTTCGAGGAGTGCTCACTTCGGCGCGTGAACTTCTTCAATCTCGCGTGCGACGACCTTACCATCGAGAATTCGCAGTTGCAGGAGGCGCGCTTCGACAGGGCGGACATACGGGAGGCGACGCTTGTCGGCTCTGAATTCACCTCGGCTACATTCCGAAATACAAAGCTGAACCTGAGCCGCTTCGAGAACTGCGACATGAGCCTGTGTAACCTGGACGGCGCAAACCTGTTTGGAGCCGACCTGTCGGGTTCGCGCTTCCGCACGGTGGATTTCAGTCAGACTCGCATGGATGGCGTGACGATCGACAACGTGGACTTCAGCATGGCGACGCTGCGCTTCAAGAAGTTCACGGATGGCAAGATAAAAGGCGTCAACTTCACTGAGACTGACCTGACCGGCACGGATTTTAGCGGAGCGGCATTCGAGGGTTGCCACTTGACGGGCGCGGTAGTCACAGAGCAGACGCGATTCGACCGCGCCGACCTGCGTGGTGCATACATCTCCGGCTCCGGCCTGGAGGTCGCAAGCACGAAGGGGACGATAATGTCGGCGCAGCAGGCGAGCACTCTGCTGTTCGAGCGCTTTGGCATTCTGGTGGAGGAAGCCTGACGCAAACTAGGCTCAAATGAGGGCGTAACTCACAGGAAACCACTCCGCTGCTTGATTAGGGAAGAGCAGGGGAATGGTTAATGGTCTGTTCGTCCTACTCATCCGTGTTACCATTTCCGATCATGCACCTGTCTATTGAGAACCATATCGCGACGATCACGCTGTCCCGCCCCAACGCGGGCAACGCTATTGACGAACAGACAGCACAGCAACTCCGCGACCTCTGTGAGGTTGTACGGCAGGATGACGACGTGCGCGTGTGTGTTATCACAGGGGACGGCTCGGCCGAGGGCGGTGTGTTCTGCACCGGAACTGAGCATTCGGGCGGCGAGCCATCAGCCGAAGAATTCGCGCGCCTGCGCGTCAGCGAAGCAATCGCGGCCATCGAAAAGCCTACCATCGCGCTCATCAACGGGGACGCGATAGACCAGGGGCTAGAGCTTGCGCTCGCCTGCGATCTGCGCGTGGTATCGGAAACCGCCCGGCTTGGTCTGACACATCTAGCATCTGGCATCATTCCCTGGGACGGTGGAACTCAACGACTGCCGCGCATCGTTGGGCAGAGTCAAGCGACGGACATGATTCTCAGGTCGCGCCTGTTGGACGCTCAGGAAGCGCTGGAGATTGGTCTGGTGAACCATGTCGGCGAGCACGAAGAGGCCGCCGGATACGCCCATTCGCTTGCGACCACAATCACGTCCCACGCGCCCATAGGGGCACGCTACCTGAAGGAGACGCTGATGAAGGGCGCGGATATGACTCTGGAGCAAGGGTTGGGGTTGGAGGCGGACCTGACAGTCATTCTACAGTCCACAGCAGACCGCGCAGAGGGCATCGCCTCTTTCCTGGAAAGGCGGCAGCCGGAGTATCGTGGGGAGTGAATGCGTGCGAGCCCTCTAGGCATTCGCTGGCGCAACCGCCCTTATCACTTCAGTGTATGAGTCCAAGTCCGGCTCGTTGAGGACCAGCCTTATCTCGTCCACGCCGGCGTCGAAGAATGTCTGCATCTGCTCGCGGCACTGGCCAGGCGTTCCTATGATAGTTGTCGCGTCCACCATTTCGTCTGTCACCAGCGAAGCGGCAAGCTCGCGCTCCCGGTCCATGTAAGCACCCCGGACCCGATCGGCTTCTTCGCCAAAGCCGATGCGGTGCATGTACTGATGGTAGAAGACGCCCATGCCGCCGATATAGAAGGCGATATGCGGCCTCTCGCGATTCCGCCCTTCCTCTATGTCGTCGGTGACATAGATGGACACCTGCGGGCAAATGGATAAGTCGTCCAGTGACCTGCCTGCGGACTTGGCGCCCTCTTCGATGTCTGCGATCAGCGGTTCCATGCGCGATGGGGCGAGAAAGATGGGCATCCAGCCATCGGCGAGTTCGCCGGTCATCCTCAAGCTGGCTGGTGTCAGCGATGCAATGTATATTGGCAGATGCGACCTGTAAGGCTGAAAGCGAATACGGAAGCGCTGGAGCTTGAAGAACTCGCCGTCGTGGTTGAGCCGCTCGCCCGCCGCCGCCATTCGGATGACGCTTATGTACTCGCGCATACGGCTCAGAGGCTTGCTGAACTGCTCGCCATGGAAGTCTTCGATGACAAGTTTGCCGCTCGCGCCAAGTCCTAAAAAGAAGCGCCCCTCGGACATCTTGTCCATATTGAGCGCGGTCATGGCAATGTTGGAAGGCGTGCGCGCGAAAACAGGCACGATGCTGGTACCGATGCGAATTCTTTCGGTTACCGCCGCCACCTGCGCCAGCGAAGTGAAAGCGTCCTCACCCCATGCCTCGCCCGTCGTGATGCAGCTGTAACCCAACTCCTCCGCGAGCTTGGCGATTCGCAGCGTGTCCTTCCACGATGCGCCGGGCGCGCGCATATTGGAGATGCCTATCTTCATGGAATTTCCCCTTAGTGAAGTCAGTGAACTACCTGTATTTTCTAGTATTTCGTATAGATAAGCGTATATCAAACTGGCTAACTGAAATACTATAAACGCCTTGCGTAGTTTGTTTTTACTTGGATAACCTCTGTTCACGATACACGAAATGCCCTTATCAGGTCTATGTGACGGCCCGCATTCGCTTGCTGACACATCCCTGTGGCAACGATGTTAGCAACGCGTGCAGGCACGCTAATCAGGTGCATTCAGGAGGAAACATGAAACTCGTTCGCGCTCGGGTAACCGACTTCAAATCCATTGACGATTCCGGTTGGGTTGATATAGACGCCGTCACCTCTATGGTCGGCAAGAACGAGTCAGGCAAGACCGCGTTCTTGGGTGCCCTTAAGCGGCTGAATCCCGTTGACGGTGACCAGGAATTCGAGCTCAAGGACTTCCCCCGCAAGGGCTATGTCCGGTATCGGCGCCAGCACGAAGCCAATCCGACCACCGCGGTTTCCGCCGTTATGACTCTTTCTGACGAGGAGCGCGAAGAGGTGGCGTCACAGATCGGAGATGGCGTAATTCTCTCTGATGAGATTGTGGTTTCCAAGAATTACAAGAACGAACTCATCTGGGAGTTCGACATGGACGAAGGCGCGATGGTGCAGCACCTCCTGAACGGTGCCGACCTTCCGCCGGAGCTTGCCAACCATGCAGGCAAAGCAGACTCCGTTATGGAATTGCTTCGGACGCTTGAGGCGCTCGATGTTAAGCCGGTCGCGGTCGGCAGGCTGATTACCAGCATCTACGACCAGTTCAGCGAGCGGTCTTCCAGGGACATTGTTGAAAGCGCTTTATATTCAAAGATGCCTAAGTTCGTCTATTTCGACGAATACAGCACCATGCACGGCAGAATCTCCATACAGGACATGCTCAAGCGCGTTGATGCGGGTGAAGACCTCAGTGAGTCCGACCGCACCTTCATGTCGCTGCTGGCGCTCGTCGGGGCGGACCTCGACGACCTTCAGAACCAGACCAACTACGAGTACATGAAGGCAGAGCTGGAGTCGGCGTCCATCAGCATCTCCGACGAGATGTTCGAGTACTGGGCGCAGAACAAGCAGCTCCGCGTGGAGTTCGACCTGTCCGCTGCCGATCCCAACGATGTGCCGCCGCTCAACGAGGGTACCATCCTCCATGTGCGTATCTGGAACAACAGGCACCGCGTTTCCGTGCCGTTTGATGACCGCTCGAAGGGCTTCGTATGGTTCTTCTCCTTCCTGACATACTTCTCAAGCATAGAGGAGCAGGAGGATTGCGACCTCGTGCTGCTGCTGGACGAGCCGGGGCTGAACCTGCATGCGCTCGCGCAGCACGACTTCCTTCGCTTTATCGACGAGAGGCTTGCTCCCAAGCACCAGGTCGTTTACACGACGCACTCGCCGTTCATGATTAATCTCAACCACCTCGACCGCATTCGCACGGTGCAGGATGTGGACGACCGGGGCACGGTCATCAGCTCCGACACGCTCAGCAACGACCAGGACACGGTATTCCCACTGCAGGTTGCGCTCGGGCACAACCTGGCGCACACGCTGTTCCTCGCGCCGCACTGCCTGATGGTGAATTCGGCGGCGGACCTGATTTACCTGCAGATACTTGGCGAGATATGCGCCAGCAAGGGCTACCAGCGCCTCGATCCGCGCTGGGTCGTCATCCCTGTTGGCAACGCCGACAACCTTCCCATGTTCGTCTCGCTTCTCGGCGAGAACTATGTCAGCGTCGCGGTCCTGATGGATGTAACGCCGAAGAACAAGGAAAAGATGGACCTGATCAACAAGAACAGCATCATCCAGCGCAACAACCCGGTGAAGTGGGTCGAGGTGCAGAAGATTCGCACCGCGGACATCGAGGACATATTCGAGCCCGCCTTCTACCTGAAGCTGGTCAACGAGTCTTACGAGATGGAGCTTATGGAGCCGGTCTCCATGAAGGCTATTTCCGCCAAGGACCCGCGCATCGCGCTGCGCCTGGAGGCGCACTTCGAGGCGGAGAACCTTGCTGGCGGCCACTTCGATTCTTACAGGCCTGCCGCTTGGCTGCTGGAGAACCATGCGCGACTGCGGCAGGAAATCAGCGACGATGCAATTGAGCGCGCAGTTTCCATGTTCCAGCGTGTGAACAGCCTGCTCCCGCACGACAACATCGCCAACGGCCTGGGAGGGCACCACATCGTCAACGGCAGAAACGGCAACAATGGCGGCGCTGGTCGCCCTAATGGACGCCCAAACGGAGCCAATGGCTCGGCAGCCAACGGCAACGGGCGATCTAAAGCACCGGTCTTTACCCTATAAGGGTGGCCGTCTAGGTGACTCATTGAGGGCTGATTAGGGCTGACAGCCTGCCCAACAGGGTTTAACATGGATGGACAGGATGCTGGGGAATACACTCCTCGCATCCTGTCCATTCTTTGTGTCGGAGATGAAAACTCCGGCTGTGATATGCAGAGCAGAAGAACGATGCAGTCCGGCACACAACTGAGCTACGAAGGCGCGCTGCGGCGTGTGATGGGGCTTGCCGATTTCGAGCGCTCCACCCATAGCCCGGGCCACTCCTCGTTCCACCTTGAGCGCATGTTGCTGCTGATGGAGGAGCTGGAGCGCGCGCATCTCGCGGTGCCGACGGTGCATATCGCGGGCACTAAGGGTAAGGGCAGCACCTCTGCGCTGACTGCCGCGATACTGACAGCGCATGGATATAAGGTAGGGCTGTACACCTCGCCACATCTGCACAGCGCCACCGAGCGCATCCGCGTTGACGGACTGCCTGTAACCCAGCAGGAGTTTGAGGCCGTTGTTGACCGTATCTGGCCCGTCGTTGAGCGCATCGGGGAAGCGGGCGGATTCGGCGGCGTCACCACATTCGAAGCGATGACCGCGATGGCATTCGTCCACTTTCGGCAGATCGAAGCCGACTTTCAGGTCATGGAAGTTGGATTGGGCGGCAGGCTGGACTCCACGAACATCGTGCAGCCGCGCGTATGCGCTATCACTTCCATAAGCCTGGACCATGTTGCCACTCTGGGCGACACGATTGCCAAGATTGCATTCGAGAAGGCGGGCATCATCAAAGAGGACGTGCCAGTCGTCGTCGCGCCTCAGACTGAAGAGGCGATGGCGGTCATAACGGATGTAGCGTATGAGCGCGCCGCACCTCTGCTTTCCGTGACAGAGCGCTTTTCATGGAATAAGCGGCGCTCCGACATGCGCGGGCAGGCGTTCACGCTCACAACGCCTGACGGTGCATACGAGCTGGAGACTCCGCTTATTGGCGACTACCAGATGGAGAATGTCGCAACCGCCGTTGCCGTAGCGGAGACGCTGAGAGAGCAGGGCGTTGAATTGGACGACTCCAGCATCGTGCGAGGTGTCCGCGAAGTGCACTGGCCCGCGCGATTGCAGGTACTCGAAACACCTGAAGAGGGGAGTAAGCTGCTCGTCGTAGATGGCGCGCACAATCCCTATTCCATGGAACGGCTTGTGGAGACGCTGCGCTCGAATTTCTCATATCAGCGGCTCATTCTCATTTTCGGCGCTCTGAGTGGACACAGCGCAGCAGGCATGTTGCGCGCGCTCGTGCCCCTCTCGCCTCAGGTGCTTGCGACGCACTCACGCCACCCGCGCTCCGCATCCGGCACAACGGTGGCGCAAGTCGCAACCGAGCTTGGCATGGATGTCGTGTTCACTTCGGAGAACGTTGGTGAAACTACACGGCATGCCCTTGCGATGGCGACTGAGAACGACCTTGTGCTAGGCACGGGATCACTCTCCGTAGCTGCCGAAGTTACGGAAGAGGTCCAGGACATTCCGCCGGAGTTGTATCCGTACATGAGCATGCCTCGACGGTAATGGGCAGCGCGGCCGCAGTTCGGTAGGTCGCTAATAGTGCCAATCACTGCGTCAACAGGTGTACAATGAAGGATACGCTCTGAATCTTGCTTGGATGTACAAGAAGAAACTCCGGTGATTCCATTACATGTAAGCCGTGAATCCGAGGTGAATGGCAATGTACAACGGAAGAAGGCGAGTCGTCGTTACGGGGATGGGGGCGGTTACGCCGCTCGGTGACTCGATAGACGAATACTGGTCTAGCCTAGTTGCGGGTAAGTCCGGCATTGTGCCGATGACGCTTGCAGACCCTACGGAATACCCTTGCAAGGTCGCCGGAGAAATACCGGATTTCGACCCCGGCAAGTACATGAACCCTCGTGAGGCGCGACGCATGGCGCGATTTTCTCAGACTGCGGTGGCGGCCGCTGCGCTCGCGGTGGAGGACTCCGGCATCAACCTGTCCGCCGAAGACGAAGAGCGCATGGGCGTCGTAATGGGGAACGGTAACGGCGGCTTTCCTACAACAGAGGACAATGCGCGCACGTTGGTAAAACGTGGCGGCATGAGGGTCAGCCCTTTTTTCATTCCAATGATATTGCCGAACATGGCGGCGGCCAATGTGAGCCGCCTATACGGGCTGAAAGGCTATACATCAACTGTCATAACGGCGTGCGCGGCGGGCACCCAGGGCATTGGAGAGGCTGCTGAGGCGATTCGTCGCGGCGTGGCGGATGTCGTGCTAGGCGGCGGCTGCGAGGCTGGAATATGCCAGCTCGGACTTGGTGGGTTCAATGTAATCAAGGCGCTCAGTCGAAGCGATGTGCCGCCTGAAAGGGCAAGCCGCCCCTTTGACGCCAACCGTGACGGCTTCGTGCCCGCGGAAGGCGCAGCTATCTTCGTGCTAGAGAGCCTGGAGCATGCACTGGACCGAGGCGCGGATATTCTTGCTGAGGTAGCGGGATATGGCGTTTCCTCGGACGCCTTCCACGCAGTTCAGCCGGACGAGGATGGGGCAGGCGCGGCGCGAGCGATGCGCTGGGCAATCGAGGACGCAGGGATGAAGCCGGCCGACATCGACTACATCAACGCGCACGGAACATCGACGCCCAAGAACGACATGGTGGAGACGCTGGCAATTAAGAAGGTATTCGGCGAAGGCGCGTATAGCGTACCCATCAGCTCAACCAAGTCGATGATCGGGCATGCTTTGGGAGGCGCCGGTGCGCTGGAGGCGATCGCCTGCATCAAGTCGATTCAGGACGGCGTCATTCACCCGACGATAAATTACGAGACCCCCGACCCGGACTGCGACCTGGACTATGTGCCGAACAAAGCCCGGCAGGCGCAGGTAAACACGGCGCTGTCTAACAGCTTCGGCTTTGGAGGACAGAACGCCTGCGTGGTGTTCAAGGCGTTTACAGACGAATAGCGGTCGGGCGCTGCCGACACAGTTCTTTTGAAATCATTGCAGAAATTGCAAAAAGTTAGGGGATGACTAAGTCATCCCCTAATTCTTATCTGACCGTGTCGATTGGCGCTAATTTGCGATGGCTTCCTTCACCATGTCGCTCAGCATCAACTGCATCGCCATCGTGTGGCTGCACTCACCACGACTGGTGAAGTAATAGCAGTTGCAACTCCATTCCCCTGACTCGTAAGAGATTTCATGGTCAGAATTGTCGCCCCTGAATGTCGCCTGACAATTCATAAGTACGACTCGCCCTTCCTGTGCGGCGTAGTCCTTGGCCTTTTCCATCTTCCTTACGAGGCTTGAGTCCATAGAGTGCCCTCCTAATATAGCCAGCATTTGAGCCAATTCGTTCTCTGCTGCGCAGTCAATCTTATTTCGCCCTAATTCTATCTTTTCGCGGCAAGCAGCGTCAATCCAAAAATCCCGCCGACACTCAACAGATTCTGATGGCAGCGCACAGGCGCAGGCAGGCGCCCATACTGGCAAAGCCTGATAATCCAGCAATCACTTGTCATCGGTGCGCTTCTGCCGTAATGTATAGTGCGGCATTTCACAACAGACGCCTATGGTAGTCATAGGTAGCAGCACCTTAGGAGGGACGGTAACGACACCATGAGAGCAGCACGAATTGCGGGCCCCAAGAGATTTGAAATCGAAGAAGTGGATGTTCCCGACATAATTGACGGCGAATGTCTGATCAAGCTGGAAACATGGTCGGTTTGCGGCAGCGACATCCGCCACGCCTACGGCCCCGTCCATCCTGAAGAAGACTACCCGATGCGCGTCGGTGGCCCCTGCCACGAGGCAGCGGGCACCATCGTCGAAAGCCGATCAGACAAGTTCTCCGTCGGCCAGCGCGTCATCGTGCTGCCCGGACCGAGAACCGGCGGCGGACTTGTGGAATACATCAACGGTGACGAAGGGCGCATGGCGGCATTGCCCGACCACGGCGACCTGACAAGCTGGGTGATGTGCCAGCCGTCAGGCACCGTCCTCTACTCCTGCCAGCAAATGGGCACGATTCTCGGCAAGGACGTGCTGGTGATGGGACAAGGCTCCATAGGCCTGTCCTTCACGGCGATATGCGCCCGCGCGGGCGCGCGCAAGGTCATCGCCGCCGACCTGTTCGACTACAGGCTCGACTTCGCAAAGCGATTCGGCGCGACCCACACCATCAACCCCAGCAAGGAGAACCTCGACGAAGCGGTCAAGGAACTCACAGGCGGTGTAGGCGCGGACATCACCGTCGAGGCGGCGGGCTACGCAGACACGCTCGAGGCGGCGCTCCGTAACGTGCGGAACCTAGGCAAGACCATCATCTTCGGCATCCAGGAGAACGCATCCGAGGAGAGGGGACTGCTCGACACATCGCTCTTCCTCCGAAATGCGCCCACTATCATCCCGACGCAGGGCGCGTCCAGCGGCGATCCCATCACGCACATCGAGACGATGATCGACCTGAAGGAGCGCGGCTGGTGGGACCCGGGCGAGATGGCGACGCATCTGATGAAGTTCGACGATGTACAGAAGGCTTACGACATGTACGAAGCCCGCGAGGACGAGGTCATCAAGTCGGTGATGACGCTCTAGCGGTAGCTAGCATCGGTGGACAGGATAGACAGGAATTAGAGGTTAGCAACGGGATTAGTGCACCCCTCTACCGCGAAGGTAGAGGGGTGTTTTTATGGTATGCTAAATTTGTTGGATATTTTCAGACTGGAGGAATATGCTTATGGCTGGCAGGTCTCAAAAGAGCAAGCCTGTGAGACGAGATAGATTTATAAACACTTACGACGAAATTCCGCAGCCGAAGGGCGAGTTTAAGGATCTCTTTGAGGAAATGCGCGCCAAAAGTGCTGCTAAGAACGAGAGGAGTTCTTCAAGGCAAGATACTTCAAAAAAGTAATCGCCTATTGATTGATTCCATACTTATATATAATTGCTGGTGATGGTCGTCTTCCCGAGGTGGGGCCAAACAATCGCTTGTTGGTGTTTACTGCCCCGAATGGCTGGGAGAAAGACTGTTAATATAGATGTAACTTGCCAATATATATCGTTTGCAGAACTTATTCAGACGGTTGTAAGGGAGACACTTCTTATGAGTGATAATTCTAAACAAGCCAACACGAAAGGGCGCAAGCCTGTCAAGAGAGCTTATGTTACTGATACATACGACAAGGTTCCACAGCCGAAGGGAAAATTCAGAGACCTCTTTTTGGAAATGCAAGAGAGAAGCGCGTCGAGTAAGAAGCATTCCGCGCAGAACGACAATCATCCGCAGTAGTAGACCTGTCACATGGTCAATTCCCTCATAATATTGGCAATAGTGGTGTTGCCAGGCTGGATATCCGTAAGCGCAAACCAGCGTTACTACCCACGCATTGTTGACAAGTCAACCGTTATGGCCTGGGGTTTGCTCTTCTACCATGCAGTGACAGTGCATGTCATCGGATTTGCAATTTTCTCGTGTATTGGACTCATATTTCAAAACTACTTCCTAAATACACTTCACGTCGACCAGATACTGACTGACGGCCCAGCCGAGTTCACGAAGAATTCCCCTGGAACCGCATTAGCCATATTTGGCATTTATAGCGTATGGATGATAATCGGCTCCACATTATCAGGAGTGATTGACTTGCCTTCAAGATTGACTATTGGTGTAGGCTGGACGGCGAACAAAATGAGACTAGCTCCCGAACCTACAGGTGATGAACCTGTATGGTACAGTGCATTGAATTTGGACAGAAGAAGAGACGAAAAAGAACTGAACATACTGATTTCAGTGCGTATGAAGAATGGGGACATTTATAGAGGTGCGCTGCACACATATCCGATTTTGCCTGATTCGGAGGCGTCAAAAGATGTTAGATTGGGAAACTCGGTGCTTTATCCAAACGGAAATACCGATTCACCCATCGAATTGGAATTTAGTGACTATGAAGGCGGTGGAGTGCTGCTGAACACCACCAACGTATCAAGCATCGAGTATATACTTCACGACGATTATGGTGATGCAGATGCGAGCAAGACAGCATAGAGTTATAGGGGTCTCCCTTAGACGTAAACAGGACGGTCAATACCACCCTTGCCTAGAGCTATCCCACCCATCCTGTTGATCTATGTTAGCTCCCACGCCCCGGATACAGCTTCAGCACATCCTCCTGCGGCGGGTAATACTTGCCCGGCGCAACGCCCTCAGCCTCTATCAGCCCCTTGATGTGCTCCTCCGCCCACTCGTGCTCTTCGACCCAGTCGATGACCTGTTCCACGATGCACTCCGGCACCACCACAACGCCGTCGTCGTCTGCCACTATCAGGTCGCCGGGGCGCACGGCGACACCGCCGCAGCCGATGGTTACGTTCGCCTCGAATGGGTCTATCTCGTCCGCTCCGCCCATCGGCGTCCTGCCGCCGGCGAAGACTTTCAGCCCGTAGTCGGCTACGATAGCCAGGTCGCGAATCGATGCGTCCGTGACCAGTCCGGCCGCGCCCTGTATTTTCAACTGCAGTAGTTTCACATCACCGCCGATTGCCGCGTACTTCTTGCCCATGCCGTCTATCACCAGCACATCGCCCGGCTCGCACGACCCCATCGCCTGGTACTCCGGCGAGTCCGCGCCGCGGTGCGTCTCGGCGATGATGTCCTTGCGCGGCGGGACGAAACGCAGCGTCTTCGCCCGTCCGACGAGCATGCCGCCCGGCGTGAACGCATGCACATCGCGCATGAAGCAGGGCTCGTAGCCCATTGCCCGCACCGCGCTGTACACGGTCGCCCCTGCCACATTCTTGTACCGTTCGATAATTTCCGGTGTGATTACACTGTCTGCCATAACAACCTCTCCTGATAAGATTTCTGACCAGTCAGATACTAACATGACGGGCAGGTGGGATTCATGAAATAAGTCTCATTCCTGCCCTTTACACATCGTTAATCCATGTTCGAAAGTCCTGTGGTAATATTAGCGGGTGCAAAAATCAATCCAAACCCACAACCTAACCCACTAAGAGGTGATACAGATGGTGACAATGCTCCCAAAGGAAGATTATAAGGTTGTCGGCACGCGCCCAGTGCGCCACGACGGCGTTGACAAGGTAACGGGCCGCGCATTGTACGGCGCCGACATGAACCTCGCCGGCTTGCTTCATGGCAAGGTGCTGCGCAGCCCGCACGCGCACGCCCGCATCAAGTCCATCGACACCAGCAGGGCTGAGGCGCACCCCGATGTCAAGGCTGTCGTTACTTCCGCCGACCTCGCGCCGATGTCTCCGATACCGCAGGTCGCGCGACAGGGCGTTCCCATCGGCGAGAACATCCTCGCAAAGGACAAGGTTCTCTATAAGGGACATCCGATAGCCGCGGTCGCCGCGGTCAACGCGCATGTCGCGGAAGAGGCGCTCGCACTCATAGATGTCGAGTACGAAGTGCTGCCCAGCGTTTCCACAGTCATGGAAGCGCTTGAACCCGGCGCGGCCGTGCTGCATGAGCACTGGATCGAGCGCGGCGGAGGCGACTACATCGCCGCAAGCAAGAACATCGCCGACCACGAGCAGCATGTATTGGGCGACATCGAGGCAGGCTTTGCGGCAGCGGACCAGGTCTTCGAGCGCGAATACACCACTAAGACGGTACATCAGGGCTACATTGAGCCGCACACCGCCACCGCATTCTGGGCGGCGGACGGCGCGCCCAACGACCGCCTCACCATCTGGAGCAGCAGCCAGGGGCACTTCGCCATGCGCGACAGCACCGCTGCGGTGCTCGGCATTCCCAACTCGCAGATCAAGGTTGTGCCGATGGAAATCGGCGGCGGCTTCGGCGGCAAGACGCTTGCATATCTGGAAGCGGTTTCCGCCGTTCTATCTAAGAAGACCGGCAAGCCTGTGAAGTCAACAATGACGCGCATCGAGGTTCTGGAAGCGTCCGGCCCCACCGCCGGCGGCCACCTGAAGTGCAAGATTGGCGTAACCAACGAGGGACGCATCACCGCGGCGCAGATTTACTTCGCCTTCGAGGGTGGAGCATATCCCGGCGCACCGCTTCCCGGCTCTTGTGCTGCAGTCTTCGCGCCGTACTTCATCGAGAATGTGCAGATCGACGGCTACGACATTATGACCAACAAGCCCAAGACGGCGGCTTACCGCGCGCCCGGCGCGCCGATAGTCTGCTTCGCGTCTGAGAGCCTGCTAGACGAAATCGCGCAGGCGCTCGATATGGATCCGGTGGACTTCCGCCTGCTGAATGTGGCGACACCCGGCACGCGCAGGGCGGACGGCGTCGTGAACGGCCCCATTGGCGCAAGGGAGACGATGGACGCGATCAAGGCGCACCCGCACTATAACACCGCGCTGGAGGGCCCCAACCGCGGGCGCGGCATCGCGATGGGCTTCTGCCGCAACAACTCCGGCATGGCTTCTGCCATTGCCAACGTGCTATCCAATGGCAGTGTCAGCCTTATAGAGGGCAGCATGGACATCGGTGGCTCGCGCACAGCAATTGCCCAGATGTTCGCAGAGACGCTCGGACTACCAATCGAGGATGTCATCCCCACCGTAGGCGACACCGACTCGGTGGGCTTCACATCCACATCCGGCGGTAGCGGCGTCGCGTACAAGTCAGGCTTCGCGGCATACGAGGCAGCGAACGATGTCAAGCGCCAGTTCATCCAGCGCGCGGCAATGCTCTGGGAGGCTGACGAAGACGATGTCGAGTACGTAGATGGCGAACTGCGCCACAAGTCCGACACCGAACTCACCATGCCCTTCAAGGAGTTGGCATCACGAATGCCAGAGACCGGCGGACCTATCGTCGGCAGGGCAAACCTGAATCCCGGCGGATCGGCAGGCTCTTACGCCGCGAATATTGTGGATGTCGAGGTTGACCCTGAGACCGGCAAGGTCGAAATCCTGCGCTTCACCGCGTTCCAGGACGTGGGCATCGCAGTGCATCCCAGCTATGTCGAAGGGCAGATACAGGGCGGCACGGTGCAGGGAATCGGCTGGGCGCTCAACGAAGAGTATTACATGAGCGACGATGGCGCGATGCTCAACAGCAGCCTGCTCGACTATCGCATGCCCACCGCGCTCGATCTGCCGATGATTGACGCAGTCGTGCTGGAAGTGCCGAACCCGGCGCATCCCTACGGTGTCAAGGGCGTCGGCGAGGCGAACATCGTCCCGCCGCTCGCCGCGCTTGCCAACGCTATTCATGATGCAGTTGGCGTCCGAATGTACGACTTGCCCATGAACCCGCAGTCGGTAACGAAGGCAATCGCTGACAGCGAGTAGAATGCCAACAGGTGGATAGATAATCTGGAATTAGTATCGCCCCTACCGAAGTTATTCGGCAGGGGCGATTTGATTGTCGTTTGTATATGTGCCTAATTTAGCTGCACATCTGCTATTGCTGCTGTTGCTGCGCGAAACGGTGGTACATCTCCTCGTCGGACAGCGACTCTCGCCCGAACCACTCGTCCTCGATTACCTGGCCGGCGTCCGCGATCTTGTCTATTACCGCGGTTGCCACATCGATAATCTGTTGCGGCGTCTCGATTGCCTCGTTGGATAGCGACTCCACCTCAAGAATTGCTTCAGTGAGGGAGCGCATCAGCTCCACCGGCGCAACCTGCGTGGCCGATAGCCGTGCCTTGACCAGGCTTTGCAATACAGACGACCCGGAGTTTCGCATCAGCAGTTCCGCAGCCACTTCCTCCCTGACTTCGACCGAGGCGCCGAGCGAACTCGCCAGATTGCCAAGGCAGTCCAGCAGCGTGTCGCCGCCGCCGCCCTCGCGCAGCGCCTGCTTCGCGGCGGTATCCATGCCCCGCGCAATGCTCTCCGCCCGCTCCAGCCAGCGGCCCAGCCAGATTAGATTGTACGCCCTCGATTCCGTCAGCCAGTTGTCCCTGGCGACGCTCAGGGATCGCGGCTCTTCCATCGTCTGAATCACTCTTCAGCCTCCGAAGCAGGCATCTTCTCCGGCACGGAGCGCACTTCCTCGCTCCCGTCGAAAAGGATTGGTATGTTAGGAAAATTTTCGTGGTGTATTAATTCTACGCTCATGGTCGCGGAAAAGTGTTATCAGATTGTTAACTTCTGCCGCGCCTCTAGTATCTTGTTTCTTGATGAACCCACTGCTATGCCGACTTTGCGTTCTCGATAAGGCTCATCGCGTCGTCGAAAGACAGGGTCTCTAACGACGGCGTCACCTGCGCCACCACCACATCCAGCCAGCCCGCGCCCTTGGATACGAACGAACCCTCGACGGGCGACGCCTGCGTGTAGTCACGCCCGGCGGCGAACTTCACGAGGTCCGTGCCTCTGGCTATGGTCTGCCCGCGCGTCGGGTCGGACGGCAACCAGCCAAGCGTAGGGTGCAGAAACTCCACCCACGCATGCGTCTCGCCCACCTGTCCGCTCATCAGGCCGCTCACATAGCGCGTAGGTATGCCCAGCGACCGCAGCATTCCCATCACCAGATGCGTCATGTCCTGGCACACGCCCTTTCGCGTCTCCAGCACCTGCTCCGCTGTAGTAGCGACCGTCGTGCTGCCGCGAATGTAGGTGATATTCGCATAGACCCAACTGACCACGCTGTCCACCACCTCCAGCAGACCACCGCACCCACCCGCGATATCTCGTGCTGCATACGCCACACTCTCCGGGTCGATCATAGGCGTTGGCAAAAGATACTCAGTCGCTTCAACATCGTATGCGAGCGAATCCATTGACATTTCTTCGATAGCCCAGGGTGGGCTGGTGAGAAGGACGTTGCCAACGGCAAGGATGGTCAGTTCATTGTGCGGCATTGTGAGACGGACGCGGTGAGTCGGATTGCCCTGGCTGTCCATGTACTGCACGGGCCGCGCGGCGGGAACCGTCAGGACGGACGATGACATGGGCGTCTGGAATGTGTCCACGCATGCTGAGAGGCGAAGAAAATTGTCGTTCTGGATGACGGTGTCGGTATAGGCATAACGGGCGCCGTAGGTGTAACTGACCTGCAGGCCCGTGTCGCTTACCGGACTACCCAGGTTGGCTTGCATAGGCCACCAGATGAATTATTCGTGACACGATTACCCGCCTGCGATACCCTCGTCAGTCCCCCGGGGAACGCTGTGGCTTCGCCGCGCCCGTTCTGTACCGCATAGACGCGCAAGTCTATGTAGCGCTCGTCGTATTCCCCTGCCTCGTCGTCGTAAATGACATGCTTGGAGAAGTCTATCGTCTCCTGCGCTATCAGCGCGCGCGGATTCTCGATTATCTGCCTCGCAAGCGGCGCGCGGTAGTTTCCTCCAAGGTCCGGCATGATGTACACGCCCAGACCGCCGTATCCCTGCCGCGTCTTCAGCACCATCTTGTCCAGGTTCTCCAGCACATAGGCACGGCTTGCACTGTCGTCAAGATCGTAGCTCACAGCCTGCTCCAGAATCGGCTCCTCGTCGAGGTAGTGACGTATCATGTCCGGCACCCACAGGAATGCCAGCTTGTCGTCTGCCACGCTCGTGCCCATGCCGTTCACCAGCACCACCTTGCCTTTGAGGTATGCGTCCGTGAGGCCGGGAACGAATATCTCGAGGTCCTCGACGCGGCGGTAGATGAGGTCAACATGCACATCGCCATCAAGCGTCTTCATCCGGACGTCGCCATCGTGCCCGATGCACAGGTCGCCACCCTCCACCAGCGGGATGCCCAGCAGCTCGGACAGGTATCGGTGTTCGAAAAACGCAGAGCCAAACTTGCTGTCCGTGAGCAGCACGCAGGTCGGCTCAGGGTTGTCGCACAGGGATGTGAAGAGATCAAGATATGTGTCTCGTATGTCGTAGGGCACGACATCATAAGCTTCGCACAGTTCAGGGAACAACTGCCGCGCCATCTCCAGTGACTTCAGCTGGTAGGTTATTCCGGACGGAATCCGCAGGTTGTCCTCAAGCACAACGTACTTGCCGTCGCGCTGCTGCACCAGGTCGATGCCGTAGATGTGCACGAACACGTCCTTTGCCGGACGAAAGCCCTGAAACTCCGGGTAGAAGTACTGGCAGGAATATACGACGTCATCCGGTACGACGCCCTGCTCCCCGGCGTACAGGTCCAGGAGGAACATATTCAGCGCCTTCAGACGCTGCTCAACGCCTGCCTTGATGTTGCGCCACTCGTCGAATTCGATGATTCGGGGGATCCAGTCGGTCGGCACCGGGCGGAATTCCTTCGGGTCCATCGCGAATGAGAAGGCGTCCAGCTCGACTTCGCGCCTGGCGTGCTGCCAGCGCCGGCGCATGTCCTCCTCGCCCAGTTCGTCAAGCGACTGCATCAAGTCCTCGTAGATCGGTCGGACCTCGCCGGTTTCGGTGCGATATTCGCTCACCGTTGCCTCGTCATGTCCGGGTAAGTGTGCCATTCCTGCCTCCGGTTGGCGCGTGCGCTGCCATATTAACAGAATCTGATAGGCGACTTACATTCTGCGCCTAACATTCACATTCATGATACAGCAGAAATGTTACATCCGCGTATCATATCTGCATCAGAATGGCGCCGCCACAAGCGCATCAGCCAACCCTGTCCACGCGCGTTCCGGCAATGAAGTCGTGGATTGTCCTGTGGTCTGCCCTGAATATGAACAGCGAATCTACGAGAAAATATGCGCCACCCGCGCCCGGCAGTACATTCAGGACGCTAATGATGATTGAGTTCACAATAGTTCTGAGGAGTATCAGGCGTGCCCAGCCCGGGTGTGCTCCCGTTTTTGCATCGACAATACGAACCTTCATGGCTATCTTGCCAATCGTCTGCCCGCGCGTCGCCAGAAGCACCAACTGAACTATGAATAGGCTCAGGAACGCGAGTAAGACGAGGGCGACAACTATCGCAAGCGCGCCAAGAAAGAACTCAAGATCAAAGTCTATTAGGTCAGAGAGACCGACACCGGCAATTGCAAAACCTATAAACAAGGCAACGACAATCACCGCGAAATAGAGCAAGCCGTCAATAATCCAGGCGGCCAAGCGCGCCCAGGGGCTCGCGAGCTCCGTCGCAGGCTCTTCCGATGCCATTTCCCCGGAGTCATATGGACGATAAGCCATCTTTAACCTCCTTCCCGAAATCTGCCTAACTATGTTGATTGCAAACTATACACCAACCTCACGGGTTTCAATAGGTGGCGAATATATTCTCATAGGAGGCAGAATGCCCGCACGCCAATGCCCAACCTGATGTATCATAGGCGGTAGCAAGCGCTAGATTTCCCGTCTATGCTGTATATCCAAGTCGGACCACTGGAGATGTCGCTATGACCACCTACAGATACTATCGTTGGGACGGCAGCCAGCAGGTCTTCAGCATGGACGCCGACGACCTTATGAACTCCATCGCCGACGACATCCTCGAACATGGCGACCCAGAGCGCGCCCTGCGCAGCCTCTTCCAGCGCGGCATCGACGATGAACAAGGACAGCACGCCCCAGGCCTGCGTGATCTCCTCGACCGCCTGCGCCAGCAGCGCCAGCAGCAGCTGGAGCGCTATAATCTCGATTCCGTTATGGATGATATCAAGGAGCAGCTGCAGGATGTCATAGACACCGAGCGTAAGGGCATCGAGAGCCGCCTCCGGGATGCCGAGCAGCAGCTACAGGAAGCCGGCGAGGACGCCGAGCACCTGCAAGCGCCGATGGAGATGCTGCAGGACCGCGCCCAGCGCAATACCGATACGCTTGACTCGCTGCCGAACAGCCCCGGCGGTCAGATCCAGCAACTTCAGGACTACGACTTTATGGATCCCGAAGCGCGCGAGAAGTTCAACGAGCTGCTGGATGCCCTCAAGCAGCAGATGATGCAGAACTTCTTCCAGGATATGAAGCAGCAGCTTCAGGAGATGTCGCCGGAGGACATGGAGGGCATCAAGAACATGATCCAAGCCCTCAACCAGATGCTGCGCGACCGCGCTATGGGCGAGGACCCGGACTTCGAAGGCTTCATGGAGCAGTACGGTGAATACTTCGACCCGAACCGCCCCGCAAGCCTCGACGAGCTTATCGAGCAGCTACAGCAGCAGATGGCGGCGATGCAGTCTCTCATGGACAGCATGTCCCCCCAGATGCGTAACGAGCTTGAGTCCATGCTCGGCTCGGCGATAGACCCCGAATTCATGGACGAGCTCTCCGAGCTTGCTGGAATGATGTACGACATGTTCCCCTTCGACGACATGGCGGGCGAGTATCCCTTCATGGGCGAAGAATCCATGACCCTCGATTCCGCGATGGAACTCATGGGCGAACTGCGCGACATGGACCAGCTTGAGCAGCAAGTCCAGCAGGTCATGCGCAACGGCAACATCGAAGACCTCGACCTCGATAATGTTGAACAGATAATGGGCGAGGACGCCCGCCGCCAGCTTGAGCAGCTTCAAAGGCTGATCCAGCAGCTAGAAGAGGCAGGGTACCTCAAGCGGCAGGGCGACCGCCTCGAACTCACCCCGCGCGGCATCCGCAAGCTCGCGCAGCAGGCGCTCCGCGAGGTCTTCTCCGAGCTGAAGAAGGACCGCATGGGACGCCACGAAATCTACTCGCGCGGCGACGGCGGCGAGCGCACCGGCGAGACCAAGCCCTACGAGTTCGGCGATCCCTTCGACATCGACCTGCATCGCACGCTCTTCAACTCCACGCTGCGGAACGGACCCGGCACGCCCCTGCGCATCAGCCCCGAGGACTTCGAGATTCACCACACCGAGCACATGACGCAGACCGCGACGGCGCTGCTCATAGACCAGAGTCGCTCCATGGGCATGTTCGGTAGCTTCGCGGCCGCGAAGAAGGTCGCACTTGCGCTCTATTGGCTCATCCATAGCCAGTACCCGCGCGACTACCTCTACATCATCGGATTCTCGGATTACGGCATGGACATCGCCACCGACGACCTCGCCGACCTGACATGGAACGCATGGGTCTCCGGCACAAACATGCAGCACGCACTCATGCTCGCGCGGCAGGCGCTGTCGAAACAGAAGGTCGCCACCAAGCAAATAGTGATGATTACCGACGGCGAGCCAACAGCACACCTTGAGCACGGACGCGCGTACTTCAGCTACCCGCCAAGCTGGCGCACCATCGAGGAAACGCTTAAAGAGGTCAAGCGTTGCACGCAGGAAGGCATTACCATCAACACCTTCATGCTAGAAGCCAACTACTACCTGATGGACTTCATCGACAAGATGACGCGCATCAACAAGGGGCGCGCCTTCTACACAGACCCCAGCCAGCTCGGACGCTATGTGATGGTGGACTATCTCCGCAGCCAGCGTAAGCGAATCGCCTGATAGAAGGCCGGTACATTGATTCCCTGGCAAGTCCGTACATTAGCCCCCTTCCCCGGGTGAGGCGGGCGCAGTTTTCTGGCGCATTCTTATTATGCGCATGCAGGAAATGCAGAGCGCGTTCTCGTGTATTTCAGCTTCACTTGCTACGGCGGACTTCTAAATGTCTGGTAGAATATCATAAATATTCTTTTATCCCTAAGGGGGCCGTCCAATGACAAAGTGGTGGCTCATCGGCGCGGCAGCGTTCCTAGCCGTGCTGCTTATCGTCAGCATCGTGCTCGCGCTCACTTCCAAAGAGGCACAGTTCGCGCCCGGTACTCCGGAACACGCGGTACAGACCCTCTTGCGCGCTGCTGAGGGCGACGACCTGGAGACAGCGTACGCCATGCTGTCGCAGGAACTTCAGCAGAAGTGTGAGCTCGAGAACTTCGCGGACGGCGGCAGATACCGCTCCAGGGACGACCGCGACATCCGCGCCACGCTGCGCGACACTAGGCTAGTTGGTACCACCACCGTAGTGGACGTGCAGGTAACGCGGTTCCGCAACAGCGGTCCCTTCGACACCGGCGAGTCAACCTACGGTCGGAGCTACGACCTCCGGCAGGAAGACGGCGAATGGAAGTTCACCGAATATCCCTGGCCCTACGACTACTGCCTCGAATCCGACGAGTAAGTCTGGCTCAGGTCGAGAGTTCACCTTCTATTCCATCCTGCCCATCCGTATATCCCGTTGCTAGCCCCTGATGAAAGGCTCACAAATATGCCAGACGCCCTTTTATTCGTACTCGGCATCCTCGGCTCTCTGATACCTATCGCGATCATAGGCCTGATTGTTTACGGCATCATCGTCTGGAGACGCCGCGCGTCAACGAACTCACAAGAGAACGAGCCGGACACGGGCATCGGCACCGTGCGCCGTCTCTACTTCTACTTCGTCGCATTCGTCTCCCTGATGATGTCGGCGACCGGTATCGTGCTCCTCATCCAGTTCATCTTGGACAGCATCGCTGGCGGCGCCGTAATTTCTGACTCCACCACCAGGCTCGCTGCTGGCGTATCGCTCCTGATAGTCGGCGCGCCACTCTGGTTCTTCCACTGGCGCTACATACAGCGAGTCGTTGCCGAACAGCCTGTGGAAACACGCTCCATACTACGCAAGATATACATCTACATCACGCATGCGGTCGCGGGCAGCATCCTAATCTACACCGCCGTTGACCTGCTGAACTGGATATTCCAGACTGAAGACTTCAGCGGGTACAACCCCGCCGCTCTGGTTATCTGGGGGGCGGTCTATGCGTTCCACTGGCGACTTGAGCAGCATGAAGGTCAGTCAACTCTCGAAACAAGGGCAATTTCCCGTCTGTATATCTACATCGCGTCACTTGTCGGCCTCGTGATGCTCTCGTTCGGGGCGGGTCGCGTCATCTACTTTGTTCTGCTTGAGGGCTACAACGCCCTGGCATCAACGCCGGTGCTGAGCGGCGATGCCGGCCTCTGGCGGCACGCAATGCGCGAGATGCTGTCGATCGGTATCGTTGGCGCTTTGGTATGGTGGCTTCAATGGCTGCACGTAGCCCGCCGCGACTTCAACAGCGTGCTGCGTCAGGTGTATCTCTACATCTTCGCCATACTCGGCGGCGTGATGGTCACGCTTGTCGCACTCGGCATCATCATCCACGAGATTCTGGTATGGATTCTCGGCACCGTCAGCGCAGACACCACCGCACAGCACTTCGAGTTCCTTCCCGGCTCCGTCGCCACGCTCGCTGTCGGCGCCGCACTTTGGGCATACCACTGGTACAAGGTTCGCCTCGAAGCCGGCATGTCCGCCGGAACGCCGCTCTCCGCCCGCCGCGCATACACCTACATCCTCACCGCGATAGGGACAGGGGCACTCGCCGTTGCTGTATTCATGCTAGTCGGCGCGGCACTCAAGCTAATTCTGGCGAGCTTTGGCGACGTAGTAGTCGGTGGCGATCAGTGGAAGCGTCCTCTGGCAAACATCATTACGCTTGCGGTTCTCGGCGCTCCTCTCTGGGGATACTATTGGCAGAACATCCAGCACCGCACCATTGACCTGGGCACGGATGAGAGGCAGGCAATCTCGCGACGTATCTTCCTCTTTGCTGCGCTCGGCATTGGCGTGATTGCACTTCTCGGCAGCGTCAGCGCCGTGCTGTTCTTCTTCCTGCGCGACCTGCTCGACGCCTCCCTCTCCCTCGACACGCTAAACGACTTGTCGGAGCCGGTTGCCATAATCGCCGCGGCCGCGACATTCCTGCCGTACTACTGGGGAGTCTATCGTCAGGACCAGGACGCCATGCCTGAATTAGAGCCGGAGCCCGTCGCTACCCCTGCTGAACCACAGGCTGGCCGCAAGCCCGTAACGCTGCTCGCCTCCGACGGCGGCGCGCTCGCAGCCCAGCTTCAGGCTGCGCTCGGCTACGAAGTAAGCGTGCTCCAATGGGCAGACGCGGACGCCGCCACGTCCACACTTTCCGACGAAGAAGCAGCCGAACTCTTGCAGACTATCTCGGACGCGCCCGGCGGCTACATCCTGCTTATTCCGGACGGTGGACGCATTCGGGTACTGTCCCACGACTAGCGCTCCGATATCCGAGCAACTTCTACCTCGCAGGCGGCGGCGCAACAGGCGGAATCGGCGGCACCTCCGGCCCGGTCCCGTTTTCTGACGGGAACACCAGCTTCCGCACCGGGTAGTTGATCTCGATCCCCTCGGCAGTCAGCCGCGAGTGAATCACCTTTACCAGGTCGCTCGTCAGGTAAAAGCTGCCCAGCCTGTCGGTTGCCTGCACGAACACCCAGAAACTGATGTTGGAGTCCCCAAACTCCTCGAAGCCGAACCACGGCTCGCCATCCACCGCGTGCTCAGATTCGGTAACTAGCTTCTGCGACGCCTCGCGCACCACGTTCTCCACAACTTCAAGGTCCGAGTCGTAGCTCACCCCGCAGTACACGAGCACATTCATCGCTGGCTCAGGGCTGTAGTAATTGGTAACGATGCTGTTCGCCATCTGCGAGTTCGGGATTATCACCAGGTTGTTGTGCATCGACCTGATCTTCGTGCTGCGCCATCCCACCTCCACCACATACCCCGACGGCCCGCCCTGCAGCTCTATGTAGTCCCCGATATTCAGTTCGCCTTCCGTCACTACATAGGTGCCGGCAAAGAAATTGGCTAGCGTCGGCTGCACCGCGAGCGCCACTGCTAGACCTCCAATGCCCAGTCCCGCGAGTATCGGGCTTATCGGGATGTTCAGCACCGACAGCGCCATCAGAAAGCCCAGCGAGTACACCGCGAGCGGCATGATGCGCTTTAGCGGCGGCAGCAGCCTGTCATCCAGCTCCGTCTCCGTCGTCACCGCCACCTTCTGGATGTACCAGGTCAGAGCCGCGTCCAGCAGGTGGTAGATGAGGTACGCTACCTCTGCGATGACCACCACCAGCCACGCTCTTCGGACCAGGTCGTCATACCCCGTTATCAGCGCAAAGCGCGGGCTATCGAGATTAGTAAGAATCAGCAGCGCGATGAACAGCCCGGTTAGCGCGATGAACAGCACCAAAGGTCCCCGCACAACGCCCAGCATCTCCTCGTCCAGCGTACCCGGCGTTCTGTTTGCCCAGCGCCTGATGATCACGCGCAGGATTACATTCACGGCGCCGGACGCGATCAGGAAAATCGCAAACACAATCGCGGCGCTTAGTGGCCCTCCCCATTCCGACTGGGTTATAAGCGGCGGTAGCATCTAATTCCTATCTCCTAGGGAATGTGTAATCTCCGGGAACCCTTCAGGAAACTGTGCAAGTGTGGAATGGCCAACACACGGAGAATTCTTGCCGTCCCATCCACCGATGTCAAGTTGGCCGTTGATCACTCCACTGTCACCAGGTCGCGTATATTTTCAACGGTCCCGATGCCTATGCCATCCACATCGAGCAACTCATCCAAGCTGGCGAAATCGCCGTTCGCCTCGCGGTAACTCACGATTGCGCCCGCCCTTACGTCCCCGATACCCGGCAAGGTTTTCAGCAGTTCCACATCTGCGCTGTTCAGATCGACCTTACCACTTCCGCGCCCATTTGCCAGTGCCGAACTCTTTTGACCGGCGCCGGACGCTGAGACAGCCTGCCCCTGCTTGGGTGGCGCAACCTCTCCCACTTTCGGGATGTGCCAGTGGTCTTCGTCCTGGACGACTGCCGCAAGGTTCACGGCTGTCAATTCAGCCTCAGCGGTCGCTCCACCTGCGAGCAGCAGCACGTTCGCTAGGCGGCTGCCCGGGTTCATTATATACACGCCCGGATTCATCACCGCGCCGCTCAAGTATACTCCCACCTGCGCGTCAGACGGCGTTGGAGTGCTCGTAGGCGCCGGTGAGGCAGTTGGCGCAACTTCTACCACACGAATGTCGCCTGCCGAAGTGCTGGACCATACAGTCAACACAACTCCACCTGCAATTGCAAGTACCACCAGCACGCCCAGAACGATGTGAGTGAAATTCAGACCCATGCCTGCACCATGCTCAATTTAAGCAGCACAAATATGACCCAACGCCGCTTCAAGTGTCAAGAGTGCCAATTGGGTACGGTCAGAAGATCGCGCAGACCCGCAGGTCGTCTTGTAACACGAGAGGCCAACAGGGTACGCGCTCTCCGGAGGGAGGGTGCAGCAGGGGAGTCGCCAGAATGAACCTGTCTGCTGCTTTCTCATGTTGCCCAAGTCTATTTCACTGGACTAAGGTGCGCTCTGTTGGATAAACTCAAATGATGGACGAATACAACAAGAACTCTGGAGCAAGTGGAAGAGCATGACAACAGAAGACAATCAGGACGAAAAATTTTCGCGCGGAATGGTGGTCGTGGCACACGCGGACGATGCCGAATTTGGCTGCTCAGGCACGGTGGCGAAGCTGTGCGCGGAGGGCTGGGAGATGGTCTATGTGATGTGTACGGACGGCAGCAAGGGCAGCAGCGACCGCGAGATTACGCAAGCTGAACTATCTGCAATACGCCGCGAGGAGCAGATAAACGCGGGCAAAGTGCTCGGACTCAGGGATGTGGTCTTTCTGGACTATGAAGACAGCATGCTTCAGCCCACGCTCGAACTTCGCAAGGACATCGCGCGCGAGATACGGCGGTACAAGCCGGATGTGCTGATCACGATGTACCCGATGCGCTCACTGAATGGCGGCTGGGGCATCGGCCATCCCGACCACATGGCAGCGGGCGAAGCGGCGCTACAGGCAGTATTCCCAACCGCCCGCGATCACATGACATTCCCCGACCTATTGGAGGCGGGCTTCGAGCCGCACAAAGTCGCGGAAGTCTGGATTATGGGCCACCCTGAGCCCGACCACTATGTTGACGTGACGAATCACATGGACACTTCCGTCAAGGCGCTGATGGAGCACAAGTCCCAGATGAACGGTCGCGACGAAGCTTGGGCTCGCGAGCGCATGGGCGAGTGGAAGCGCGAGCGCGCCAAGGGCAGGGGCATTCAGCACGCTGAGGCGTTCAAGCGCATCGAGTTCCGCCGCTAATACGCATTCGCTTTATTTATAAGTAACCGACATGAGAAACGGGCGCTGGGTGAATTCACCCAGCGCCCGCTTGCTGTAATCGTCGCCTTCAGTTCCGCTACGGACTGACCTCTACGCCGCCCCAACAGACCAGCGCGTCGTCGTTTCGCAACGCGCAGCTACCGCCTTCGTGGCTGCCGATGGCGCTGAACTCGCCCGGTGGCGGTGATGCCTGTCCGTGGTCGTTATCGCCCCAGCAGGTGATAGCGCCGTCCGAATCAAGCGCGCAAGCGTGGTCGCTGCCGCGGCTGATGTCGGTGAACGGGCCCGATGCCGAGTGGTCAGAAGAAGGACTGACATCGAAACTGCCCCAGCACAACGCCGCGCCGTCGTCACGCAGCGCGCAACTGCCGCCCTCGCCGCTACTGAGAGCGCTGAACTGCCCTGACGGGGTGTCTGCCTGATCGTAGTCGTCGCCCCAGCAGTATATGACTCCACTGGTGCTCAGTGCGCAGACATGGTCCGTGCCGCGACTGAAATCGATGAACGGGCCGCTCGCCGACGGGGTGGGCTGCGGTTCTGGCTCAGGTTCTCCACCGATATTCGTAATTTCAATAGCTAATGTGAATTCCCCACTGGTTTCTCTGCCGTACGTTGTCGCCTCGATTGTGAATTCGCCGGCTTCGCTGTTCTCGAACTCGATGCGCGAGTTTAGATTGACACGCGGTGCGATGTCATCATTCAGCGTTTCGATGGTGCCGTCCTTACCTGCGCCTCTCATCAGGTACAGGTATGTGTCCTCTTCTGACGACAGGCTAACCTCTATTTTCTTGTTGGCTCCTAGTGTGACTGTGTAGAAGCGTGCGTAGTAGTCCCCGGAACCCGGTCCAATGCCATCGTTCGGTCTGTTCTCGGACAAGCAGTACTCGTCCCAGGTTCCTTCGATGGCCTGATCCTCCTCTTCAATACTCGCTATGCAGTGTTCCACATCCGAGGCCGGCAAGTATGCATATCCGTAACCCCATGTGTTGTCCGGTCCAGGCTCACCGCGGTCCTGTGCGTTAGACTTCAGATACTCTGCAATCTCTTCAGGGCCATATTCCGGGAAACGCTGCTTCACCAGGGCCGCAAGGCCTGCCACATCTGCCGCCTCGTGGCTCGTCCCGGGCACATACTCATCATCTCCCTCTTCAGCCTCTAGCCCATGCAGCGCTGCTTCACTTTCATGCTGCGCGCCGACGAGTTCGGGCTTTAGCCTGCCGTCGGGAGCGGGCCCGCGACTGCTGAGTTCCCAGATGACATTGGGGTCTTCCAGGGAAGCCGCGCCAACGGATAGTAGTCCCGGATTGGCACTCTCCGACGGGCTGGCGATGCTGCCATGGAACGTGTGGTGCTCCAGTACCTCGCCATAGAATGACTGCAACTGAATCCAGTCGGGGGCGTCGCCCTCATTGAGCTCCACCCTTAGGCAATATATCCCGTCCTCGCTACCGTAGTTGTAGAAATAAAGGTATTCTAATGGCAACCTGTTGTTGCGGTCCCAGTATCTGTGAAAGCTCCTTCGGATAGTAGTTGACGTTTCTTCGTCCACCAGGTACATATTCAGGTTCGTGTCGTCTGCATCTTCGCCCCATTCGCCTTCCCACCTGAGCAATGCGTAGTAGAACGTGCCACTCTCAATTTCAACACCATTGCATTCGTCTTCAGCATCGAAGTAGTGAAATTTCCTGCCATCAGCGCCTTCAGTAAAGCTTCCGGCGCCGAACCAAGTTGCTTTTCCGTCGTTGCCCGCCGGCGAAACCCATACAGCGCCGCCTGCAATTGCGTCGTCAACGGTGTTGAGAGCACTCAATGGCAGGGGAGATGTACCATCACCTGGCCCTGACCATGACCACAACACAGAACTTTCTATGACATCCACCTCGTTCTCAACCATCCACCTGGTGGCTGCAAATAAATCTATTGAGCTGTGGACACTAGCGATGTAGTAGGTGGCGTCGGGAGCGATGCTATACACTGCTTCCGTTATCACCGTCCCTGGACCCACATCGTCGGCGGAGTAGCGTCCAACGCAATTCGAGATGTCCGTGGAATACAGCCCGTATCTGGAATAGCACCTCGCCTCCACCGAAGCAGGCAGTTTCTCCGCTTCAATAGAACTTTGAAAGCCCTCGAAGCCGTGAGAAATCACGCCAATCTTGACACCTTCGCCTCTCAGACCAGCAGCATGCCACACGTCTGCGCCATGGTCTTCCGCAGCTGTGGGCGGTCCCTCCGTTTGCGCGACACGTGGCGGAATGTCTGCCTGCATCCACTCGACGCCATCCTGCTCTGATGCGCTCGCCAGCAGGCTCACAGGAACATCAGCCCCGACAAAACCATCGAACGCGGGGCCGGGCGACGCGCCATTCTCCGCCAGAAACTCTCTTACCCCTTCGGTTTCGTCCGACTCGGTCAGGAAGATTACGCCGATTGAGCCGCCGCTACTCGTAGAGCCGCTGGCCCCCGCGGCGCTCGCTGTAAACGCGCCCATCTCATGCTGCTCGACTATTTCATTGAGCATCGCGTCCATATTCGCGTATTTCGGCGTTTCGTCATCGGGTGTCTGCGCCTGTACCCTCGCCGGATCGCCGCCTGTCAGCATCAGAAGCATCAGTACTGTCACCACGGTAGCTGACGCAACCACAAATAATGCTGATTTCCAATTTCTGATACTCATCACACTGCGCAATTCAGCTTTCTCCATTCATTCTTAGTAGCGATTTAACCCAGTAGATAGCGATCATGGCAAATGTGCAGCTCGCTGGACTTTTCTCATCGGGTAGTCTTTATTGAGACTTGATGTCATATACAGGCTCTGCATAATATCCATGAAGTATTTTGTCTGGTTAATGCTGATACATACCAGAGGAAATTGCAAGACAATTGCTTTGTGTCAGCATTGTCTGAGCGGTGTGGTAGCATATCTTGGATTACGCAGTCCCTCGTCCATTTCACTTTGCCCTGACATCTTGTCCCAGAAAATTCGGAGGAACATCAATGCAAAACGAACCCACCTCATTCCGCGTCGGCGACCCCGGCATCCGCGACATCTTCGGCGAAGCATCCCGCATTCAGGCGTGGCTCGATGTGGAAGTCGCGCTGGCCCAAGCACAGGCAGAACTTGGGGTCATACCCGGATACGCTGCCGAGGAGATCGAGCGCAAGGCGCGCTACGAATACCTGGACATGGACAACATCCGTGAAGGTCTGGCGCGAACCGGGCATCCCCTCGTTCCGATGGTCTGGGAACTCGACCGCATCTGCGACGGTGATACGGGAGGCTACATCCACTGGGGCGCAACTACGCAGAACATCACCCAGACCGGCAAGCTCCTCAACCTACGAAGCGCTCACGGCGTGTTCCTGAGCCAGGTAGCAGAATTGCACACTGCTTGCCGACCTCGCCGAAACCACCAAGGATGCCGCTCTGCCCGGCCGCACGCATGGGCAGCACGCCGTACCCGCCACTTACGGCTACAAAGTCTCCGTTTGGATAGATGAACTCTGCCGCCATGTTGAGCGAATGCGCGGCTGCGAAAGCCGTGTGTTCGTCGCTATGCTTGGCGGCGGCGCGGGCACTCTCGGATCGCTCGGCGAAATTGGACTGGACATTCAGGACGGTATTGCCGAGCGACTAGGGATGGGTTCGATGTCGAATCCCAGCCGCACCATTGGCGACCACCTCGTCGAATACATCACCATCCTCGCACTTCTCTCCGCCACCTGCAGCAAGATTGGCAGGGAAGTCTATACTCAGATGAAGCAGGAGTTCGGTGAGGTTGAAGAACCCGTCCCGGAAGGCACGGTCGGCAGCAGCACCATGCCCCAGAAGCGCAATCCGAAGCTTGCTCAGGACATTGTCGCCGGAGCGGCCCAGGTGCGTGCCCTGGTCCCACTCGCGCTTGAAGCTATGCAGACCGAGCATGAGGCGGACCGTACAACCAGCGTGATGATGGACAAGGCACTCAACGAAGCCTGCATCCTCACCGGGGACATACTGCAGCGCATGGTCAACCTGTTCGCGGGCATCCGCGTCTTCCCAGAGAGGATGCGTGAAAATCTCGATCTGAGCGGCGGCCTCATAATGTCTGAAGCCATAATGCTGGAACTCGGTAGGCAGATAGGCAGGCAACAGGCACACGACGCGGTGTACGAAGCGGCGCAGGCGTCCTTCATCGAGGGCAAGTCATTTGCCGATTGCCTGGCAGAAGAGCCCGATGTCAGCGCCCGGATGACCCCCGAGCAGATTCAGGCGCTTCTCGATCCCACGGCGTACACGGGCGCGTGCAGACTCTTTGCCGAGCGCGGCGCGGTACAAGCGCGTGAGGTTGCGAATTCTCTGAGCGAATGAATTCCTGATGGAATCCTGATGATGTCTAGAGGCCGTCCACGATAATTACACTGCTGTTCGTGGAGTCGATTCGCATCTGCTTGGGTCCCGCGTACTCTTCGGAGCCATGCCACGCCTTGGCCTGTTCGAAGTTCTCGAACTCGATTATGACCGTGCGATGCGGCGTCCACTCGCCCTCCGCGACCATTGACTCCCCGCCGCGCACAATGTACTTGCCGCCATAAGCTTCGACGGTTGCCGGAACCAGCTTCCGGTACGCTTCGAACTTCGCCTCATCCGTAACTTCAACATCCGCGATTACATACGCTGCCATTTATGCGCTCCTTTACTCACGCTTACCGGTTGCTGTGTGATACCATTTTTGACTGTTAAACATTACCATCACTGGCAGATGCTCTGTCAACACGGACGCAAGAGGGGGATTTGCAAATGCTCGACTACTTTCAGATAGCGGAAGCGCTCTCACCTGAAGACAGGCAGACTCAGACCGTGGCGCGCGATTTCCTAGAGGCAGAAGCCGCGGACAGCGTGCTCGACTGGTGGGAGAGCGGTGAGTTCCCGAAGCAGCTCGTGCCCAAGATGGGCGAGATGGGCTTCCTGGGGGCGAATCTGCCAACTGAGTACGGGGCGAGCGGCGTGAGCAACGTCGCCTATGGCCTTATCATGTACGAGCTAGAGCGAATAGACTCCGGATTCCGCAGCTTCGCCAGCGTACAGGGCGCACTGGTCATGTACCCGATATACCGATACGGCTCAGAGGAGCAGAAGCGCAAGTACCTGCCGCAGCTTGCTGCCGGCAAGATGGTGGGTTGTTTCGGCCTGACGGAACACGATGGCGGCTCCGACCCCGGCGCGATGAAGACGCGCGCCCGCAGGGATGGCGAATCATACATCCTCAATGGTGTGAAGATGTGGATTACGAACGGCAACATCGCAGACATCGCCATCATCTGGGCAAAGGACGACGACGATGTGGTTCGTGGCTTTGTGGTGCCGACCGACACACCGGGCTTTCAGGCAAACGCCATCAAGCATAAGATGAGCATGCGCGCGTCCGTTACGAGCGAACTCGTGATGGACGATGTGCGGATACCGGCGTCGCAGATGCTTCCTGAGACTCGCGGGCTTTCCGCTCCCCTGTCTTGTCTGACACAGGCGCGCTACGGCATCGCGTGGGGCGCTCTCGGTTCCCTTGAGGCTGTGTACGAAGATGCGCTGTCGTTCTCACAGAGCCGCAGCACATTCGACAAGCCCATCGCATCGAGGCAGCTTGTTCAGACGAAGCTCGTGGACATGGTCACCGATCATACCAACGGCATGCTGCTTGCGTGGCGGCTTGGCGTGCTCAAGGATGCTGGCACCATGCATCATACGCATGTGTCGATGGCGAAGCGGCGGAATGTACGTGTCGCATTAAACGCCGCGAGAAGCGCGAGAGAGATTCTGGGGGGCAGCGGCATCACGCTGGAGCATCCCACAATTCGCCACATGCTCAACCTGGAAACCGTGGACACCTATGAGGGGACATACGATGTCCACACGCTCATACTCGGGCGCGATATTACGGGGTTCAACGCACTGGTATGAGGTATGAATATATTACTAAAAAGTACAAAAATGTCCTTCCATGATAATCAGACCTCAATGAGCGCATATCCGATGTTTTATATATTGACTTCAATGTAAAAGCTGAGTAATATATTGTGTGCGATATGCAAGAAGTAACTCATAGAGGAGACATTCAATGGCATCAACTGAAAACCGGGTAAGACAGCTTATATCTAAGAATCTGGAGGTAGATGGTAGCGCTGTAGATGCGTCTATTGACTTGGGTTCCAGCCTGAGTGATGCGGGAGTATCCTCCATGGATGTGGTCTCATTCGCGCGAGTCATTCAGGACGAATTTGGCATCAGGTTCGCCCCAGAGCATTGCACCGAGCTCCAGACAATTGGGCAGCTGGTTGATTACCTTGACGCCAACGCGGCCTAACATTCCGTACGTGGAAGCGAACGGCGTACAATGACAGCTTCCACAACGCATTGTTGGTGGAGTCCCTTTAGGGAACTCGGCAATGTCGAGGTCTTACACGTCGATCTGACGCCTCATGCTACGCGTGAGGCGTTCGCTTTTTCATGGCTTGATGATGTAGAGAGATCGCGCTGGCAGAAGTTCGAGCATCCCGGTGCGCGCCGCAGGTTCCTGCTATGCCGCGCCGCCCTGCGCGCTATACTCTGCGGAGCATTGGACTGTCGCAACGAGATGCTCACTTTTGGCGAACACCGCCATGGCAAGCCGTTTGCTCTGGTGGACCAGTCACCGGCATACTTTAGCTTCAACGTTAGTCACAGCGGTGATCACGGGATTATCGCCCTCGCCCAGGATGGACGATTGGGCGTGGACATCGAAGAACGCACGGACCGCCGCGACTTCGACCGGCTGATAGACGCCGCTTTTGGCCCCAACGAACAGGCTGATCTGAAGCTGGAACGTGCGCGCGGCGAGGTCCATCTATTCTTCAAACTCTGGACGGTCAAAGAGGCGCTGATCAAGGCTCTTGGCACGGGTCTTTCGCTCGATCCTGCAACATTCGAGGCGCCGGAGGCAATGCGCCGGGGGGCGATCAGCGGCACTTTCCGATTCCCAATGGTTCCTGCGGTCCAATGGCAAGTTGAGGACATTGGCAATAAGGATTTCGCCGCCGCACTCGTCTATGATGTATGATTCATAACGTTGCTGATACTGGCAATGACGATGTCTCAGAACAAAGTGCGAATCGAAGAGCGAAGGTGTGCCGATGACCTCAGAAACCGATTGGGAGGTGCCTGAGCCGCTTTCTACGCATGATGTGCAGGTGGATGATGATACGGCTATCACACTGCGGCGGCACGGAAACCCGGATGGCCCTCGACTCGTTCTGAGTCATGGCAACGGTCTGGCAATCGATCTGTATTACCCGTTCTGGTCGCTCCTGGCAGACGATTTCGACCTGATTTTGTATGACCTGCGGAACCATGGCTGGAATGACATCAGTTCTCTGCAGAGCCATAATATTCCAACTCTGGTCCAGGATCACGATAAGATCATGGACGCGATTGATCTGCACTATGGTGATAAGCCGAAGGTAGGCATATACCATTCCGTCTCGGCGCTGATCTCACTTCTGTCCCCCAGGAAAGGCAGAGACTTTGCGGCGCGTGTGTTGTTTGACCCGCCGCTATGCAAGCCTGGTCGCGACCACCGGGAATTTGAAGAAGCGGCAAGTACTCTGTCCTCTATTTCTCGCAGCCGAATGGCACGGTTCAAAAACAGGGAAGACTTCGCATTTCTCCTTTCATTCTTCCCGGTCTTTGAGCTAATCGTACCGGGCGGCCACGATCTCTTTGCGATGACAACCCTCCGGGAAAACGATCGCGAAGAACTCTACGAGCTATGCTGCCCGCCTGAGTATGAAGCACAGATAATTGAGTACGCAGGCGCATTCGCGGTGCTTGTGGACTTCGAATCACAGGTCTGCCCGACAAAGGTCATCGGAGCCGACCCGACTTTGCCGTTCTCATACCTGCCGACCCTCGATCTCAGCGATGTCTTCACCGTCGGCTATGACTTCCTGCCCGACGCCACGCACTTCTTGCAACTGGAAAAGCCTGATCAATGCGTGGAAGTTATGCTTGAATTCATCACGCCGATCATCGGGAGATGATTCGGGACCCTAATGTCGGACGTATCCGTACCGGTGATGAGGCGGAAACTTCCGCTCATACTCAGCTCCCCTGGGATAACGCCCATACTGCGTTCCACGAACGGCCAGCGTGAATACGCTATTCTTGCCGTACCGCTCGATACCGGCATGCGGGTTGGTGAACTGGCGCCATTTGACGGTGCTACTGTGGGTTCAGAACCAGACTGGTTCTATGCTGACGACGATAAAGAAATCTCTCGCAGAGATAAGACTGAACCTGAAGCCTATGTCGATAGGGCACTCGCCTACCTAGAGATAGGTGAACGCGAGAAGGCTCACTGATTGGCGTCAAATGCACTAGCTGGTCGCCGACTCAAATGTACGATAAATATCCTTATACGGCACACATCAGCTTCGCCGGCGGCCTCAGATACCGAACACACCGGTTTAATCTACGCAGTCCTCGCGCAGGTCGTCCCTTTCGTGTTCTTGAGCCGCCCCCTTCGACGCCGCCCGAACGCATCTCGACAGCCGTAGCAGTGCGCCACCGCTCCGCGAGCGACTGTCTCGTTGCGCGCGTACAGCGAGGGCATCCTAGGTGAGCACCAGGTTTCGCACCATTCCCACACGCGGCGAGAGTCCGCTGAACCCCCTCGCCCAGTCCTGCTGCATAAGCAGCCTGTCCGATCCGCCTGCCCATACCACTACCGCTTAGCCCGCAGACCATCGAACACGCTCGAAAGAAAGCAAACTCCGACACCCTGACCACCATTTGCGGGACTGATTAGCCTCCGGCAACACAGACCGGCGGCAGTCACAGAATTGTATTTCATTTCTTATAAATAACGAAATAATCTTATGCTTATATTACACATATACTCTCGGAATCGTGCTATATTAGAGTGCCTCAAATTAGTTTACTAGGTTTTCTCCATTTCAGATTACACAAATATAAACAGAAGCGGAGCGATGGAGTCGCACCTCCATGCGCGCAGAAAGAGAATGTCCATCACTTTTGTAGTCGGGGAACAGGTGGTATTGATGCGGGGCGGCTAGACTATGGGAGTCCCATTGGACTACCGGATGGCACAGACGCCAACGCCCTGCCCGCAGCCGCCTGCTGTAGACGCCGGCGTTCTCCACGCCGGCAATGGCGCATCTTTTGCCCCTCCTCCCAGTTTTCACAAATAGCTAGCCTTCAGTCCGAGAGCTAAGGCGCGTGCCATTTAACTAGCCAATTCTTTCACTTTAGGCCATATCTCTGCGCCGCGCTTTGCGCCAATTGCCGTCGCGGCCCTGACTCGAAGCAGAGAAAAAGGAGTACATTGAACATGAAACTCGTCATCGGGATACTGGCAGCCCTGGCGCTAGTGGTCGCGCTCGCTGTTTCAATTAACTTAATATCTCATTCTCCGGCAAACGCCTTCCAGGGGGGGCAGCCTCCGGCCGAACCCACCGGGTTGTTGGTATCCACCACTGCCGGTTCGCTGGATGTGTCCGTGGACTGGGACGACGTTGAGGGAGCCAACGAATATCGGCTGCGCTGGCGAGTGGCAGGCCCGGACCAGGAACTGAACGAAGGGATAACCACCACCTCTTCCGAAGCCGTCATCACCGTGTCCGGCTACGGCGAGTGGGTGGTGCGGGTCGAGGCGTGCAACGACGCCGGCTGCGGGTCGGGATCGGCGCGGAGATTTACTGTCGCGCCTATTCCTGATGCCACGTCTACGCCAACGCCCACTGCTACACCCACGTCTACGCCCACACCCACTTCTGAACCCACGTCTACGCCAACGCCCACTGCTACACCCACGTCTACGCCTACTCCCGAACCTGAACCGCCCGCCAAACCCACGGGTCTGCAGGTATCCACCACTGCCGGTTCGCTGGATGTGTCCGTGGACTGGGACGACGTTGAGGGAGCCGACGAATACCGGGTGCGCTGGCGGTTGCAAGGCCCGGGCAATCCGCTGAACGAAGGTATAGCCACCACGTCTTCCGCGACCGTCATCACCGTCACCGTCTACGGCAATTGGGTAGTGCGGGTGGAGGCGTGCAACGACGCCGGCTGCGGTCCGCAGAGCACCCGAAACGTTGTGGTGGAACCGCAGCCCAACCGGGCGCCAGTGGTGGATGAGGAAGCCGAACAGCACGCCTCCTTCGTAGACGCGGGCTGGGCCCCGCGTGGGATTCTGGTCAGCAAAGTCTACGACGACATCTTCTCCGACCCGGACGGCGATATCCTGACCTACACGGTCTCCGTTCCCGAGGACCGCAGTGGGTTGGTGGACACGGTGTACATCCAGGAGGAAATCCAGCGGGTGTTCATCCGGATGGACGCCGACGGCGACTGGGGAAGCGTCACGCCGGCGCTTGCGGACCCGCTGGCGACGACGGTGACGCTGACTGCCACCGACCCCGATGGACTGTCGGCGTCGGTGAGCGGCGAGTTCCTCACCTACTGGGCTGCGCCGACGATCACTGGCGGCCCCACCGTGCTCAGCTTCGCTGAATACGGCACAAAAGGCAATCAGTGCTGCCAGGAGGGACGACTCTGCCACCCCTCCGGGCTCCCAGCTCCGTGGATCACGACGCAGCCAGTTGTGGCGACGTACACGGCGACGGTCCATGAAAACCACGCTATCGTCTGGTCGGTGGAGGGCACGGACTCGGCCAAGTTCACCATCAGTGCCGACGGCGCTCTCAGATTCAAGGCCTCGCCCAACTTCGATTCGCCCGGCGACGCCGACGGCAACAACACCTATCTGGCGACGGTGAAGGCGACGGCAAACGGAGTTAGCGACACCCGGGCGGTTACCGTTACGGTCACCGATGGCAATGATGCTCCCTACTTTGTCCAGAAGAAGGAAGCCCTCTTCGTGGAGGAGGGCTATGCGCACTATTTGTACGACTTCGGCGCCACAGACCCTCAGGGGAATACGATGACCTTTTCCCTGACGGGCGAAGATAGCTGGGCGGTCACCTATGAGCATTTCCAAATTATAGGGACGACTTGCTACGCGGCGCTGAACCTGCTGCACTATGGTCGCGAACCTGACTACGAACAGCCCATCGACGCCGATAAGGACGGTGTATTCAGCGTCATCCTGCAAGTCTCCGACGGGACATTGACAACGGAGCTGCCAGTAACCATCACGGTGACCGATGTGGATGAAGCGCCGGTGATCGAGGGGCTGTCGGCGGTGGACTTCGCGGAGAACTCCAACGCCGCCGTGGGCGAGTACACGGCGACGGACCCAGAAGGGGAGACTGCCACGCTGAGCCTGGGCGGGACGGATGCGGCCAGCTTCACCTTCACCGACGGCGTGCTGAAATTCAAGTCGCCTCCGGACTTCGAGACGAAGAGTTCCTACTCTGTGACCATCACCGCCTCCGATGGAACAAACGACGCGACGCTGAACGTGACGGTAACCATCACCGACGTAGATTAGCCGACTCCGCTGACGGCGAGCTTCGAGAGTGTCCCCGCCGAGTATGATGGGTGGCGTCCCTTCAGTTTCGATCTGCACTTCAGCGAGGAGGTCAAGCTGAGCTCAGAGACCCTCCGTGACCATGTGTTCACGGTGATGGGATGTACGGTGGTCATGGCCCAGCGCCTTGACAAGCCCAGCAACATCAGCTAGCGAATAACCGTAAGGCCGGACGCCGCCAACGCCATCATAAGACTCGTATTGCCTGCCACAACGGACTGTGAGATTCAGGGCGCCATCTGCACAGTGGACGGTAGGAAACACTCCAATTCTCTGAACTTCACTGTCCTACGGTGATCCCCCTATAGATAGACCAACATCAACGAGAACCGGTGAACCATCAATCGCTGACTCACGCACGGCGACGCCGGATGACGAGCAACGGGAGTCCGCGCACCGGGTTCGCCTACCGGTTGTTGGCCTTGGGCGAGAGCGGGCAAGGGGAATCTCGGCCTCAGCCTCGGTGCCTATCACCTGTGTGGACTCGAATGGCTCATCAGCCATCGCGAGGTAACTCCTGTACGCAAGAGAGCGCGACATTCCATGTGTAAGGAAATACCGCAAAAACTTGCATCCCTTCCAACTGCGCATGCCATGCCCACATGCCTCCCATCGACAATCTCCTCCATCGATTTACGAGCCCAAAGAAATCATTACACTTACGAACAAAGAAGAGTTCGAAGTCACGCGCCAACGTTCTCCTTGACCATTATCCAGGATGACTCCTCGACTGTGCGTGTGTTGCCGAAGATGACCTGGCTGCGGTTAACGGAGACCTTCTATTGGAACGCCGCGGCATCACCACCTTAAAGGCCGGCGATTTTGACGGCCTCTCCAACCTCAACGGGCTGGACCTGCAGCATAACCAACTGACCACGCTGCCTGCGGGATTGTTCGCGGATTTAACCAGCATAGAAACGTTGTTGCTGGACTACGCTGTGGACCCACGCCTTTGCGAACAGCCGCAAGACGAGCAGGACGACATAATGGACAGATTCCCTGACATCAGCGACTGCAGGCTGGTCACTGACAGCGACATCGATTCTCTGTCCCTGCCGAATATCATACTTATCATGGCTGACGACTTGGGCTACGGAGATCTGGGTTCATACGGTCAGGCCACTATCAAGACGCCGGAGTTGGACGCTATGGCGCCGGAAGACGGCGACGGTATTTCCATGGTGCCAACACTCCTTGGCGAGGGTGAACAGCCCGAGCACGAATACCTTTATTGGAATCGGCTCTGGGGTTCGAATATAGGACTCGTTGTCGAGAAGGCAGTCAGATGGGGAGACTGGAAGGCAATCCATCACAGCTGGAGGTCCATGGAGTTGTTCAACTTGACTGACGACCCCGGTGAGATGAGAAACATGGCCGGAGCCAACCCGGATGTGGTCAGGAAAATCAAGGAAATAATCGCTGAGGCTCATGTGGATGAGTCGGAAGTCAGGGCCGGATCCTGTTATATCAAGTAGCAAAGGCGCAGAGAGAATCCTCCGGCGTCAGGCACTGGTCGGGCGGGACGAAACACTGAAGCAAACACCAATGGACGCGGTGCCTATATTCAGGCATCGCGTCCATCTATTGGGGTAGTCTTGCGGTCAGCTTACATCACTTGGGATTCTTGCATCTCCTTTCTACCGACTTCGACTGGCTCAGCCACCTCCGCGGCGCTCACCGCGACCACCGTGCTCGCCGCCGGATTCCCTACTGCCACTGTGTTCGCCGCCCGACTCACTGCCGCCTGCTTCACCGCCGCTGCCACTTCCATGCTCGCCGCCGCC